>NZ_CP106736.1:2004000-2672000 GCF_030035605.1 Silvimonas soli
CGGCTAGCTTCACCCCTTCGCATAAACATATGCAGGGCGGCTACAACCCGCCGCGCTCCGCCCGAATCAGTATCCGCCCAAAGCACGCGGCGGCGCTGTACCCACCCTACTAGACACGACACTCAATGAGCACATAGGGTGGGTTAGCCGACCCGGCGTAACCCACCGGCAATGCCGCCTCAATGACAGCACCACATAACCTTGGCTTGTTGGGGCAGATGACTTTGATCTGTGCAACGCCCTTTTGGGGTATTGCACCCTATGCAATTGAACTAGCCCCGCTGAGCCACTGGCTGCGCACCCACTTCTGCAGCCTCACTGGTAACCACATCGCTCACGAGATCAGCCCCTTTGGTTTCACGCATCGACAATACGGCCAGGAAGCTCAACAACGCCGCCACCGATACATATCCTCCCACCCAGCTCAGACCGCCTTTTTCCACCAGCACCTGCGCAATAAACGGTGCAATCGAGGCCCCGATGATCCCGCCGACGTTATAGGCAATGGACGCCCCGGTATAACGCACGCGGGTCGGGAAGATTTCCGGCAGCAACGCGCCCATCGGTCCAAAGGTAAAGCCCATCAGGAACAGCTCGATCACCAGGAACAGCCCGACCGAAACGGTGGTGCCACCGCCAAGCAGCGGCGCCATGGTGAAGCCAGACAACATCGCCAGCGCAGTACCCAGCAACAGCACCGGACGGCGCCCCCATTTATCGCTAGCCCAGGCTGACAGTGGCGTGCCCAATGCCATAAACAGCACGGCAAAGCACAACAGCGCCAGGAATTCGGGCTTGGAGAAATGCAGCACTTTCACGCCATAAGACAGCGAGAACACGGTTGAAATGTAAAACAGCGCGTAACACACCACCATCGAGAAAGCGCCTTGCACCACTGGCACCAGATGGCCAGAGAAAGTCTCGAACAGCGGCACTTTCACGCGTTCATTGCGTTGCATGGCTTGGGCGAACACCGGGGTTTCGTGCAGCTTGAGGCGCACATACAAGCCGACCATCACCAGCGCGGCGCTGAAAATAAACGGCACGCGCCAGCCCCAGCTTTTGAACTGGTCATCGCTAAGCAGCACCGCCAAACCAAAGAACAAGCCATTGGCAAACAGAAAACCAATCGACGGCCCCATCTGCGGAAACATGCCAAACCACGCGCGCTTGCCGGCAGGGGCGTTTTCGGTAGCCAGCAATGCGGCACCGCCCCACTCGCCGCCAAGGCCAATGCCCTGACCAAAGCGCAGCACGCACAACAGAATCGGCGCGAGCGTGCCAATACTGTCATAGCCCGGCAAGAAGCCAATCAGCGTGGTCGATACGCCCATTACCAGCAATGAAGCCACCAACGTGGATTTACGCCCGATGCGGTCGCCAAAGTGACCAAACAGCGCAGAACCAATCGGCCGCGCCAGAAAGGCGATGCCGAAAGTGACAAACGCATTGAGCGCCTGGGCGGTGCTGGATTCTTTGGGGAAAAACGTCGGGCCAATGATCAGCGCGGCGGCCGTGGCAAAGATGTAGAAATCAAAAAATTCGATGGCGGTACCGATAAAGCTGGCCACCGCAACCCGCGCCGTGGAATTGGCAGGCGGGCTGATCGCAGAAGTCGTCATGGCTGGTTCTCTGTATTTTTATGACACTGCGTGGCAGAGAATGCCAGTTGCTGATCCAGCAGCCGCCATCCTCCAGTCATGCCGTCAGGTATGTATGGGGAGAGTCTGGCAAACGGGCGGACGACGGGTGCGAATTTGCACCAGGACACAACGGGCGGCGGATGTGCCGCGGGCTGGGTCTCGAACCGGAATGCGTTTGCGGCTGGATAAGCTGGAAAAGATGATAAGGATGCGCAAAAAAACCTGCAAGCAGGGGAACCCGCCATGCTTTTCGTCAGTCTCTCTTCAGGATTTTCACAAAAATGTAAAAATTGCCGTTTGCGTGGCCCCGGCTCTCGGTCTAAGGTCGGGGGTTTTGCCGCTGCCACCCACCTCATTGCGCCCATGAAATTGCTCAGCCCCGCCGCCATTGCGGATATTGGATTCCGCAAACTGCGCCCGGCCACCGTGCCGGCATGGCTAGCGCCTGCCTGGAAAAAAGTCAGCCCCGTCGCGCCAGTGCTTCTGTTGTTGGCCATGCGCATTCTGGTCGATACCGATTGGGCCGCCCCGCGCGTGCTGTTTCAATTGCTGTTGTTCTGCTTCTTTTTTGCTTTTCTGGAACGCTGGTCCGCGGTAGCCGCCACCATCGGGCTGGAAGGCGCGTTGCTGAACGGTAGCTGGATCAAGGAAGACGCGACGGGCGAGCCGTTGCTGACGCGGGATCTGTTTGAAGTGTCGCAGGGCGCCGCGCTGACTGGTTATGCCGACTGGCATCTGGTGTTCTACGTGGTGCTGACTTTGCTGGCTGTGGGCTATGGCCTGTATCGGCATCCCAAAATACTGTCGTGGCGGCTATTACCGGCCACCATCCTGCCCGCCCTGTTTTTTATCCGCATGGATAACCCGGCCCGGCTGGATGACTACATTACCCCGCGCCTGACCGATGCCCTCGATACCCAGTATCTGTCATACAACTTCCGTGAAAACGCGCGCAGCAACGGCATTCTGGGGCACTTGTACCTGAACGCCGAAACCGTGCCGCCGCCGGAGCATGGCCCGCATAATTTCTACGCCGCCGCGCCACTGCGCCAATTTGATGCCTCCACGCCAGATGTATTCGTGGTCCTGTGTGAGTCTTGCTTCACCACCGAAGACCAGCGCTTTCCCACGTCTGTGCTCAAGCTCAAAGACCAGGGCTTTGCACTGACTCACATGGTGAGCCCGGTATACGGCGGCGGCACAGCGGAGGCCGAATTTGAAGTGCTAACGGGCCTGTCCAGCAAGGTTTTCCCGGGGGTGGATTACCAGAACTTTGCCAACCAGTATCGCAGCGATGCGCATACCATCGTCAGCCACTTCCGCCACGAGGGGTATCACACCTACGGCCTGCATGACTATTACTCGACCTTCTGGAAGCGCAACATCATTTATCCAAAGTTCGGCTTTGACGAGACGCATTTTGTCGATGAAATGGACTGGAGCGAAGAAGGCTGGCCGGATGACTCCTTGTTGTTTAACAAGGTGCTGGACCTGTACGGCAAGAGTCCGCGCAAGCAAAAAACGATGATGTTCCTGGCCACGGTAATGACCCATGGCAAATACGTCGGCGCCAATGATGACAACGGCGAAGCGGATTACCGCAACCGCCTGGATAAATCCATCGCCGACATGCAGAGCTTTGTGACCAACCTGCAAAAGGCCGCAACCAAGCGCAAACGGCCATTGTTGATTGTGGTGTTTGGCGATCACAAACCCGGCCTGACCGCCGTGTTCAATCGCGACGGTGTGCTGAGCAACAACCTGTTCGCCAGTGCGGGCGAGCGCAATGAAGACTTCCGTTTTGTACCACGCCTGTCTCCCGAACAACTGGCCGAACGCGGCAGCATTCCGGTGCTGGTGAAGTACGTCGGCAAGCAAAAGAAATTGGCGGGCGAGATGGCCGACAATATGACCGGTAAACCGCTGCTGTGCATGTCATCGCAACTGGCTCAAACCACTGAGCGCCAAGGCCAGTTCTTCGGCTCGCTCGCCCGAGTGTGCGATGAAATGAACGGCATGCCATATGGCGAGCACGGTTGGGAGAATACCTTCCCACCGGCGTTGTATGCGGAGCGGTTGTTTTAGCCCACATGGATTTAAAACATGTAGCCCGGATGAAGCCATCAGGCGGGAATCCGGGGCAAACCCAGTGGCCGGATCGATTGCGGCGGACACGGCAAACACAGCAATCCCGGATTCCCGCTGCGCTCCATCCGGGCTACGGGAATGGGTTTGGGTGTAGAGCCAACCCATCTGCCGCATCTGAAGCCGCTACCGCCTTAAAGCGGTTACAAAACCGCGCGTCCTGCGGGTAAGGATAGAAGTCCTCCACAATCCCCTGCTGGATACGTGCTTTGGTTTGCTGCCAGAACTCGGGCTTGAGCAAATCGGCGTGGTATTTGAGGAAAGCTTCGCGCATGTCGGCGCGGTTGAGCAAGAAGTCGCCGAACTCTTCCGGATAGACCTCGTTTTTATGGCCGGTATACCAAGCCTCGCCGCTCAACTCGTATTCCGGTGCCAAAGGTGGTGGAATGCGGCGGAAGTCGCAGTCGGTCATGTATTCGATTTCGTCGTAATCGTAAAACACCACGCGTCCGGCGCGGGTCAGGCCGAAATTCTTGAACAGCATGTCGCCGGGGAAGATATTGGCTATGGCCAGTTCGCGCAGCGCGTTGCCGTAATCGCGGATGACGGTTTCGACGATCTCGCCGCGATTGTTATCCAGCAGAATATTCAGCGGCACCATGCGGCGCTCGATGTATAGATGGCGGATCACCACGGTGTCGCCATCTTCCTCGTACATGGTCGGCGCCAGCCGGGCCAGTTCTTCCAGTAGCTCCGGATCGCAACGGTTACGCGGCAAGGCCACATTGGAGAACTCCCACGAGTCGGCCATGCGCCCTACCCGATCGTGTTGCTTCACCATCTGATACTTGGCGCGCACCAGTTTGCGGTCGACCTCTTTGGGCGGCGGGATCACGTCTTTGATGACCTTGAATACGAACGGGAACGACGGCAGCGTGAACACGATCATCACCATGCCTTTGATCCCCGGCGCGACGGTAAAGCGGTCGGTGGAATGGCGCAGGTGGTGAAACAGCTCGCGGTAAAACATGGTTTTACCCTGCTTGCCCAAGCCCAGCATGGTGTACAGCTCGGCGCGTGAGCAATCCGGCAACACTTCGTGCAAGAACTGCACGGTAGCGGAGGGGACTTCCATATCCACCAGGAAATATGCCCGCGAGAGCGAGAACAAATGGCGGATGTGATAGTGATTGAACAGCGCGGCGTCCACATACAATTGCCCGGCAGCATTGCGGAACAGTGGCAGCGCAAAGGGGATTTCTACATCGCCATTGATCGCCCGGCCAATGATGTACGCAGTTTTGCCGCGATAAAACGGCGAGGCCATGACCTGGATGTGCGCGTTGAACGCCAGCTTGGGCCAGTGTCCCAGATGCGCGTGTACCGCCCGCAGAATGTAGCGCACATCACGCTTGAGGTCTTCAAACGGCAGGCTCCAGCCAAAATCCGTCAGCAGTTTTTCAATGGTGTCTTCCAGCCAGCTACGCGACGGATAGTAGGTGCGATAAACCTGCGGGTGATGCGCCTCGATGTATTCGGTGGACACCGCTGGCCGGTAGAAGATGAAATCGTTGTGAAAATACGTGCGATGCAGGATGCGACAGCAGACCGAGTTGAAGAAGGTCTCGGCCAGCTCCGGCTGCTTGTGGTTGATCAGCAGCGCGATATAGGCGGTTTTGGCGCTGGCCCACAGTTCGTCGGGCAGGTTTTGCAGCGCAAAACGTTGTTCGATGCGGGCAACGGCCTCATCCACCCGCGCATCGTAAAAGGCAATCCGCTGGCGTACCGTCTCCCGTAGCGCGGCAATGTCGCCGGACTCAAAATGCCCCTTGGCCGACTGGGTACACTCACGAAACAGCCGGTAGTGGAAATCAAAGCCTTGCAGAATCGCCAGCGCCAGTTCAGCGGCATCACCATTTGCGGCGATATCGCTCACCGACGGCGCGACAACAGCTTGCTCCAGGTGTCCCATACAACCTCCACAACGCTCGGTTCGTGTTCAGTCCAGTTTAGGGCGGTACTGCCGATTGCGTGGGACCACGTTAGCGTGGTGCATTGCAACAGACGATTGGGCCAAACCCGCAGGCGGGTGTTTGAAGCGGTAAGTGACTTCGTAGCCCGGATGGAGCGTGAGCGGGAATCCGGGATTGCAATGCTTCCGCGGGCAATTAGCTTTTAACTTGCCAACGGCATCCCCGGATTCTCGCTTTGCTCCATCCGGGCTACGTTCACCTTTCCCCAGCCACCTTGCACCGCCTTTCTGCCCGCTAAACGAAGGCTTGCAGCCGTTAACCGTCCTCTGGCAAACATGGCAGGGCGGTAAAGGTAGCTTGCACGTGTCTTGAGGCCCGGTTTCGGGTAAAATCTTTTCCTATTTGAACCCACTTTTGCGGACCTGTAGCCATGCCCTTGTTGCAAGCCGAACGTGATGCCCTGCTGAAGCCGCTCGCCACCGTGACCGGTATCGTCGAGCGCCGTCATACGCTGCCAATTCTGTCTAATGTGCTGATCCGCAAACAAGGCGACACCCTCGCCTTTACCGGGACTGATCTGGAAATCCAGATCGCCAGCCAGCAAAACGAAGGTTTCTCTGGCGAAGATTTCGCCATCACCGTTTCGGCCAAGAAGCTCTCCGACATCCTGCGCGCCATTCCGGACCGCGCCGTGGTGACGTTTGAAGACAACGAAGGCCGTTTGACGCTCAAAGCCGGCAAGAGCCGCTTCCAGTTGCAAACCCTGCCAGCGGGCGATTTCCCGACACTGGCGGTGGATACCAACCTGAAAGCCACCATCCGCATGCCGCAAGGCCAGCTCAAAGCACTGTTGGGCCGCGTGCAGTTTGCGATGGCGCATCAAGACATCCGCTATTACCTCAATGGTTTGTTCTTTGTGACTGAAGGCAGCCACCTGAAACTGGTTGCCACTGACGGTCACCGTCTGGCGTTTGCTTCGGCCGAGCTGGATTCCAGCTTCGAGAAAAACGAAGTGATCCTGCCGCGCAAAACCATTCTGGAACTGTACAAACTGCTGGCCGAAGTGGATGACGAAGTCACCATTGATATCGCCAGCAACCAGGTACGCTTTGCCTTTGGCAATATCGTGATCCACTCCAAGGTGGTTGACGGCAAGTTCCCGGATTACCAACGCGTTATTCCGCAGAACAACGACAAATTCCTGAAGATTGAACGCCAGACTCTGTTGTCTGCCCTGCAACGTGCCGCAATTCTCTCCAACGAGAAATTCCGTGGCGTGCGCTTGGTGCTGACCGATGGCGTGATCAAGATCCTGTGTAACAACAACGAGCAAGAAGAAGCGCAGGAAGAAGTCGAGATCGACTACACCGGCGCGCCGCTGGATATCGGCTTCAACATTCAGTATCTGCTGGATGTGCTGACCAACCTGCAAGTCGAAACCCTCGACTTTGTGTTCGGCGATGTGACCTCCAGCGTACTGGTCAACATTCCAGACAATGAACACTTCAAGTACATCGTGATGCCGATGCGTATCTAACGTACGCCGTTGAAATCACCGTCAGGCTGGGGCTTCCCCGGCCTTTCGTCTTTTATTGCAGTCCAGGAACAAGCATCGACATGAGCGAAAATATCGACCCGCAAGCCCCGCAAATTTCCAGTACCAGCCAGGAATACGGCGCCGATAGCATCAAGATCCTCAAGGGTCTGGAAGCCGTACGCAAACGCCCCGGCATGTATATCGGCGATACCGGCGACGGTACCGGTCTGCATCATATGGTGTTCGAAGTCCTGGACAACGCAATTGACGAAGCTTTGGCCGGCCATTGCGACACCATTCGCGTCATCATCCACGCCGACAACTCCATCAGCGTGGAAGATAACGGCCGTGGTATTCCTACGCAGATCAAAGAAGACGACGAGTTCAAGCGCTCTGCCGCTGAAATCGTCATGACCGAACTGCACGCCGGCGGCAAGTTTGACCAGAACAGCTACAAGGTGTCTGGCGGCCTGCACGGCGTGGGTGTGTCGGTGGTGAATGCGCTGTCGGACTGGCTCAAGCTCACCGTGCGCCGTGACGGCAAAGTGCACACTATGGAGTTCCGTCAGGGTGAACGCGTCAAGCCGCTGGAAATCACTGGCGACACCGATCGTCGCGGTACTGAAGTCCACTTTTTTGCCTCGATTGAAACCTTTGGTTTGATCGAATTCCACTACGAAATCCTCGCCAAGCGGATTCGCGAACTGTCGTTCCTGAACAATGGCGTGGGCATTACGCTGATCGACCGTCGCAGCGGCAAAGAAGAAAACTTTGCCTACGTCGGCGGCGTGAGCGGCTTTGTGGAATACATGAACCGCAGCAAGACCGTGCTGCACCCGCACATCTTTCACTCTGTGGGTGAGCGCGATGGCATGACCGTTGAAGTGGCCATGCAGTGGAACGATACCTATCAAGAATCCGTGCAGTGTTTCACCAACAACATTCCGCAGCGCGACGGTGGCACTCACCTGACCGCGCTGCGTATGGCGCTGACCCGTACCCTCAATAATTACATTGAGGCGAACGAAGTCGCCAAGAAAGCCAAGGTGGAAACCAGCGGTGACGACATGCGCGAAGGCCTGACCTGCGTGCTGAGCGTGAAACTGCCAGACCCCAAGTTCAGCAGCCAGACCAAAGACAAGCTGGTTTCCAGCGAAATCAGCCCGGTCGTGCAAGAAGTACTGGGCCAGGCACTGAACGACTACCTGCTGGAAAACCCGGCTGACGCCAAGATCATCAGCGGCAAAGTGGTTGAAGCCGCCCGCGCCCGTGAAGCCGCCCGCAAAGCGCGCGACCTCACCCGTCGTAAAGGCATTCTGGATGGCTTGGGCCTGCCAGGTAAGCTGGCCGATTGCCAGGAAAAAGACCCGGCGCTATCTGAAATCTACCTGGTCGAGGGTGATTCCGCCGGTGGTTCTGCCAAGCAAGGCCGTGACCGCAAGTTCCAGGCCATTCTGCCGCTCAAGGGTAAAATCCTGAACGTCGAACGCGCGCGTTTCGACAAGATGCTGGGCAGCCAGGAAGTGGGCACGCTGATTACCGCACTGGGTTGCGGTATCGGCAAAGACGATTTCAATATCGAAAAACTGCGCTACCACCGCATCATCATCATGACCGATGCCGACGTGGACGGTTCGCACATCCGTACGCTGTTGCTGACGTTCTTCTACCGCCAGCTGCCAGAACTGGTTGAGCGTGGTTACATCTACATCGCCCAGCCGCCGCTGTACCGTGCAGCGCGCGGCAAGAGCGAAGCGTATCTGAAAGACGATCAGGAACTGGACCAGTACCTGTTGAAACTGGCCGTGAACGGCGCCGAAATCATCCCCGGCACCGACAAACCAGCCATCGCCCAGGAACAACTGGAAAGCCTGTCGCGCCAGTATTTGATCACCAACGCCGTGATCGCGCGCTGCAGCCGCTTTATCGACCCGATGGTGCTCAACGCCCTGCTCTACAGCGGCGCAATGGACCTATCCACCCACGCAGCGGCAGAAGACTCCGCCGCCCGCCTGACCGCCGCGCTCAAGCATCCGGCCTTCATCGTCCACGCCAGCACCTTTGAAGACGCTGGCAGCGTGCTGAAGATCGAACGCCACCTGCACGGCGTGGTGACCATCCAGTACATCGATGAAGACTTTGTGTTGTCTGGCGACTACGCCCAGCTGAAAAAGACCGGCGACATGCTGTCTGGCCTGATCACCGAAGGCGCCAAAGCCCGCCGTGGGGACCACGACATCGCCATCAACACCTTCAAGGAAGGCCTGGACTGGCTGCTAAACGAAGTGCGCCGCGGCGTCACTATCCAGCGCTACAAAGGCCTGGGCGAAATGAACCCGGAACAGCTGTGGGAAACCACCATGGACATCACCGTCCGCCGCCTGCTGAAAGTGAACGTGGAAGACGCCATTGCGGCGGATGAAGTGTTCACCACGCTGATGGGCGACCAGGTTGAACCGCGTCGGCATTTCATTGAGCAGAATGCGCTGGTGGCTCGGAATATTGATATTTGATTTGTGTTGTAGCAGGAACCATAAGCTGAGATTTTGGGAGGCATCTATTGAGATATTTATGGATGCTTCGCTTCAATAGCGTGGTTCTATGGCGCCTAGCCTACAAGACCGGCAAAGAGAAAAGGCCACCTTTCCAAGGTGGCCTTTTCTCTTTCACGCTGCACGGCAATCCTCAAGCGAAGGTCATCATCACTTTGCGTTTGTTATGTTTTGATGGCTGCAACCTATAAATCATCTCCCGTTTCATCTTCATAGGCCAGATTCCCTGCTTCACTTGGGGAGATTCACGCCCATTAACAGGATGTCCATAAAACGGGCAGCAGCCCATCCGGTGCCTGACTCGGTTGCACATACGTAAGATCGATTGACCTTGTACTCCAGCTAGACAAAGCAAGTAGCCCGGATGAAGCGCAGCGGGAATCCCACCTACTTGCTAGCTTTTCATCCCTCAATACTTGATATCACGAGCAGTCTGACGGCCTTGTTGCTTGGTTTCGCGCTTATCGTGACGGCAACTCGCGTTGCTTTTCTGGTTGGCGGCCCGGCAGGCTTGTTTGGTGTCGCGCGAACCTTGTCGTGTGTCTTGCCGGACGTCACGTGCGTCGCGACGCTGTTGTGCTTGCTCCGTTACGGCGGACTGGACTGACCCTGCGCCCAGGGCCATTGCAAGTACCAGTGCGATAAGTCCAGGATTTCTTGCTTGCATGACGTGGTCTCCCTCCATGAAAGTGATTGGCGAGCTGGTATTAATTTAGTGGATGCACAGAAATGTGGGCGCAAAATCTTCGGGAAGCCTCCCACTTTCACCCAATTTGTTAATGCCAGTGATCGTGGGCGGCAAAACTCTGTTGCTCGTTGTGAAAACCGACCCAGGCAACACTACGAGGGCCACGATCACTTCCTGTCGTTAAGGCGAGAAAGAGCCAAAGGCGGCGGTACTAACGGTATGTAATCACTCTGGTTGAACAATGGTGATTGCTTTGCTGTTACTTAGGCGTGGTCAGTTGGTCGGCAAGGAGCCTGAATGAAACGGCGCGATAATCCGGGAGCCATATCGCAAAACACCTTCACTGGTCCGAGTGATATATTGCGCCCCCGGATTTCCGCTAACGTTTATGCCGAGAATCGGCCTTCATCCGCGCTACGAACCACGAGCTAGCTTAGAAAGACGCAAAGTTCGACCGGTTCAGAAAAAACGCCCGGCTCGCTCGGGACTTTTCTTGGCGAACCAAAGCCACCACTCCTGTGCGTCTGTGCCAACACCTGCTATCTTACTTTTGTGTCAGTTGGTGAACGGGCAGACAATTGGCCATCGACAGCCAGCAGTCGGCCAAAAACGAAAGCTTGAAAACACCTGATGATCAAGGGGCGTTGGTATGGATAAGCATGTTTTGGAAATTGGCAGCAGGCATCTGAATTTGCAGGATATAAAAAAATACTGGGTTGATTGTGAGTCCGCAGAGGAACAGAAAATCCGGACTAGCCAGCAAGAAAATAACTATCTTGGAGGCATGTTTTCGTTGCTGATTGCCGGTGTGGTCAGTGCTTATCTCGCACGAAAACAAAGACGGTCCGCCACAACAAAATACCTGCATATTGAAACGAGCCAGAATGGCAGTTATTGCTTTTCGGAAGATGAAATCAACATCAACGATGTGCTCAGCAAGCTCAAGTAAACAGGTTCATGACTGGCGCAGCGGGTTCTGCCTGACCAATTTCGGGACGAACAAATACAGGCCCGCCCGCTGTGGTTGCCGCGAAACTCACACTCTTTCAGTGGCTTTGCCGCTGCACTCAACAAAAGCCGCATCCGGTGGTTCTTCGGTTTTACCTTCCCCTTTTTCGACAACCTCCGGCGTGGTGTTCCTCCCCTCGAAAAGGTGTGTTTTGACTCCACCCGATGTGGCCATCTGCGAAAACCAGAAGGTGGCGGGTTATCCGCGCCACATCTTGTCGCCTCTCAGAAAAACCCAGCCGTTTCAAGCAGTAACCGTAATATCTAACCCTTACCTGGTTCACCCTAGAGTCGTCACACGCGCGTCACATTTCGTCTTTTTCTGGCTACCTTTACGCAATTTTGCGCAACCGGGTGCCAAATGCCGCAACGGCGTGCAAAGAGCGTTTTGGTTGACCCGACTACCATGTTTGCTCCGATAACAAATCCCGCGACCGAGTAATAAATCGGCCGACAGGGAGTATGGAGTAGAGATAAACATGACGACTCGCACAACATTGGCCTTGCTGTTTGCAGCGGCCGGTCTGCTGTCTGCCTGCGGCGGCAGCGACGATAGCAAACCCGCCACAACCACAACGGTGACCGATCCAGATACGGTTGCGGATCAGCGCGCATCGGCGTTGGTAGCGCAAATGACGCTGGATGAAAAAATCCAGCTGGTTCATGGCGTCGGTACCCAAACGGGGCCGCTGGGTGGCGCCGGATATATCCCCGGTATTCCGCGCCTGGGCATTCCTGATTACTACACTGCGGACTCAGCAACTGGCGTTTATCAGGCCAAAAACGGCGTAACGGTGGATAACGGCGCTACCGCAATGCCATCAAATATCGCGCTGGCCGCCAGTTGGGACACGCAACTGGCCTACAACTACGGCTCGCAGATTGGCAAAGAATTGAGAACCATCGGATATACCGAAGGTTTGGGTGGCGGCGTAGATCTGGCGCGCGAATTGCGCAATGGCCGCATTTTTGAATACATGGGCGAAGACCCGGTACTGGCGGGTTATCTGATTGCCTCCCGCACTACCGGTACGCAAGATCAAAAGGTGGTCGCGACCATCAAGCATTTTGCCGCCAACGATCAGGAAACCAATCGCTTTACTTCCAATTCAATTATTGACGAGCGCACGCTGCGCGAGCTGCAATTGTTGCCGTTTGAAATTGGCATCAAACAGGGCAAGCCCGGCAACGTGATGTGCGCGTACAACCTGCTCAACGGGATCAAATCTTGCGAGAACACCTACCTGCTGACCGATGTGCTCAAGACCGAGTGGGGCTACCAGGGCAAGGTGCAATCTGACTGGTTCATGGCGCTGACCGACACGGTACGCGGAGCCAACGCCGGGCTGGATGAAGAAGAAGGCGGTTCGACCGACGATAGCGCCGGGTTCTATGGCGTGCCCACCTTCTTCAACCAGAAGCTGAAAGCCGCCATCGCCGCCGGCACCGTGCCCCTGTCACGTCTTAACGACATGGTGCAACGCAAGCTGCGCACGATGATCCGGCTGGGCATCATGGATTCTCCCGCACCCTTGGGCGGCACCATTGACCAAGCTGCTGGCGATGTCGCAGCCAAGGCGGCGGCAGAGCAATCCATGGTCTTGCTGAAAAACGCCACGCCAACCGGCACTACGACCCCGGCTCTGCCGCTGAACGCTGCAACTATCCAGCGGATTGTGGTTATTGGCGGTCATGCCGATGTCGGCGTAATGACCGGCGGCGGTTCAGCGCTGACCCCTCCCCGTGGCGGCAATGCAGTAACGTGTCTGAACCCGACAGCCACGATTGGCGGGCAAGTGACCGGCTGCGCCACCTGGTATAAATCGTCGCCGCTGGATGCAATCAAGGCCAAGGCACCGAACGCCACCGTTACTTATCTGGATGGCTCCGACGCTGCGGCCGCCGCAACCGCTGCTGCCAACGCAGATGTCGCAATCGTCTTTGGTACGCAGTGGGAAACCGAAGGCGGTGATCTGGCATCGCTCAGCCTGCCTGACGCTGTAGCCGATCCGGCCAACCAGTCTTACGACCAGAATGCCCTGATTGCTGCCGTAGCGGCCAGCGCCAAGCGCAGTGTGGTTGTGCTGGAAAGCGGCACAGCCGTGACCATGCCGTGGGTGAACAGTGTCCATTCCGTGCTTGAGGCCTGGTATCCTGGTATTCAGGGTGGCGCAGCGATTGCCGATGTGTTGTTTGGCACGGTTAATCCGTCGGGCAAGTTGCCGATCACCTTCCCGGTTAACGACACGGATCAACCGCAAAAGGCGATTTCCTCGACTGATCTGAATGTGGTTTACAGTGAAGGGCTGAACATGGGCTACCGCTGGTACGACTCGCAAAACATTACGCCACTGTTCCCCTTCGGGCACGGCTTGTCGTACACCAGCTTTGCGTATTCCGGTCTGACCACCGCAGTGGATGCCAATGGCAATCTCACAGCCAGCTTTACGCTCAAGAACACCGGCTTGGTCGCCGGGGCTGAGGTCGCGCAGATTTACGCCGCGCTGCCTGCCGCTGCGGGTGAACCACCGCAACGCTTGATTGGCTGGCAAAAGGTGCAACTGGCGCCAGGCGCCAGCACCAAGGTCACTGTGAGCGCAACGGCTGAACGCCTTGCCATCTGGGATATCACGCTGCATCAGTGGCGCATTCCGGCGGGGACGTTCTCGTTTACCGTGGGTGGCTCCTCGCGTGACCCGCTGGCATTGGCAAGCAAACAACCCTTTGCCGGAAAAGTGCTTGCGCTGACGCACTAACGTCTGTTCAACCGGGATAAACCGCAGCGTTTGTTGCAAGACGCGGTTTATCCCGGTTTTCGCCGCGTGCATTTATAAAAAGGCTTGATAGAAACAACTGACCAAACACCGTGTTAGCGGTCAGGCCAGAACAGGATGAAGGTGGGGTAAACCCTGCCAGGACGATGTAACAAGCTGTGTTAGATTAAACACCGTCATGCGCAACGAGTGGAAATCGTTGCCGCATGATCTCCCGGCCAGACAGTGCCGGGCTTCAGGTTCGTGCTGCCATCACGTTCCCGATGTACCAGATGCTTTGTATGTCTGTGTAACGCCTGCGTATGGGCGTTGCCAGCGCATCGATCATTCCATAACTGCTGGAATACAACTTCGCGTTTGCCACCTTTGGTGGAATGAGCGCGACGTTGCGCCGCTACGCAAACGCGGCCAGCATGCGTTGTGAGGTTAAAAATGGCAGTTTGGCCTAAAACAGTCACCAGCCGATTGGCACTTCTTGGTCTGGAATCCGCAAAAGCCAGAGGCATCAGCCCGGCCGAGTTTCGCCGTATCACCGGCATCACGGAACTCGAAACCAAAGATCCGCAGGGCCGGATTGCCGCAGCCAAACACATCGCAATGCTGAATCTGATGGAGCGTTCGCTGCCATCGACCTCAGAAAATCAAAGCCTGCTGGCTATTCCCCTGGCCGCGCCATTCAGCACAGTGATTGGCATCGTTGCCAACTCGCCCACGCTCAAAGATGCCTATCTGAATTACCTCCGCTTCAGGGCATTGATTGGCGATGTTGACGATCTGCGCATCAAGGAAGAAAACGGCCGCTTCGAATTTGAATACGTGCTGGACGGCGATCATAACCGCACTTCCCTGAGTGCTTTTGGCAATCTCATAACGATGGCCAAGCTGGCCCGCCAATACACTGAAGACGACGATCTGCCCGTCATGCTTGAACTGACTGGCAAGCCCTTTGCCTCTGAACAAAAGCTGCAGGATGTTGAAAAATGCAAAGTGCGCTTCGGGCAAAGCCACAATCGGCTGGTTCTGAATCTGCCGACGGCCAATGCCCGCTATCACCTGCACAATCGCACCGCGTTTGATGCCATTCACGGCCAGGCCGTTCACGATCTCAAGGCACTTTATAAACGGCACTCGTTTGCTGCCCGAGTTGAAGGACTGGTCGAAGAACAGGCCCGCAATATGTCGTTCCTGGCCGAGGAACACACCACGCTGGAAATGGTATGCGGCGGCTTGAATATGTCGCGCTTCAGCCTGCATCGGCGGCTGCAAAAAGAAGGAACCAACCTTCGGCGGATCATGAATCAGGTCCGGCTCGAAAAGGCCAAAGAATTGCTCCTGCAAAACGAGATGTCAGTCTCGAACATCAGCGACATGCTGGGGTTTTCGTCGGTATCCGTGTTCTCAAGGTTCTTCTCCGAGCAAAGCGGCACTTCGCCATCCCGCTACAAGTCACTGCACACCTGTGACTGAGCGCAATGCCGATCGCGTTTTTGCTGCCCAAACCCGGTCATTGTCGCTTTCAACATACAGCTAGATATCCGTTCAGAGCTTCCTGACCACGGCAATGCCGGGCCGTGGTTAGAATATCAGTCTTTTATCAATTACTTATGGGTTGGCTGGACCATGGCAGAAGGACATTTTGATGCGCCGGTGTTTATCAAGGAGTTGTATGAAACAACGGTCAACATCACAGATACCCCCTTCTTCTATAACGATGGCGGACAGCCGGTTTATCTGAATGCGCTGCCAGCCGGGGTCACACCGCTGGAACCGGCGACAACTAATCCGGCAGTAGCCATTGGCAATGAATACGTCGTCGCCGAGGTCATGGGCATTAAACCGACGCCACCCTATGGCGTGGAAACCCAGTTGGGATTTATCGCCAAAGAAGTGGTGTATGAACCGATGTGGGCCACGCGCGATATTGCCGCCGCATTTGGCATCACGCTGGTCGAACCCGGTCAGGGCGTTCCGCTAAGTAGCCCGGTACACACGCTCTCCCAAGTCGAATATGAATACGGCGTCTTTGCCGGACATTGGTCGCCTTATCAGAACACCGGCAACAATCTACTCACCGTGGTGTGCACAGACCTGGAACATCACGACTTTCCGCATGTTTTTGCCTCTACCGATCCCGAATTTCCGTTGGTGATTTCGGTAGCCAGATACTGGCCCAAGCTCTCAAAAATCCGCGTGGCAGACTTGTGGGTACGGCGTGGTTGTGCGCTTTATATCCCACCCAAACCAGCCCACGACAACCCGGAATGCATTGATCTGCATAACAACCGTAACTCGGCCCGGGCATGCTGGGGCGATATCAAACACAGTTCGGTGGTGACCAAAACACTGCTGCAAACCGAAAACGGCTTCTTTTACTGGTACTGGAACGCCGCGCCTACGGTGCATACCAACCTGACCGCGGTGCGTTAATCAAAACAACCGCCATTCGGTCCAACAAACAATTCAGGAAACCCCGGCATGTCTGATATCCACGATCTTGATAGCGATAGCGCGGTTTACAAAACGCTGCTGGAATCCACCCAAGCCATTCCCTGGAAAATTGACTGGGCCAGCATGCAATTTGCCTATATCGGACCGCAGATTGAGCCATTGCTGGGCTGGAGCCAGGACAGCTGGGTTTCCGCCGAAGACTGGGCGATGCGCATTCACCCGGATGACCGCGATTACGTGGTGAATTTCTGCATTTCGCAATCCAAAGCCGGGATAGACCATGAAGCAGACTACCGCGCGCTGACCAAAGACAACGGCTACGTGTGGATACGCGATGTCGTGCACGTGGTGCGAGACGAGAATGGCGAGGCGCAATCGCTGGTCGGGTTCATGTTTGATATCAGCGAGCGCAAAAAGACCGAAGAAAAACTGATCAGCCTGCAAAAAGAACTGGAAGCGTTGTCATTCAAAGACGGGCTGACCGGCATCGCTAACCGGCGCCGCTTCGACTCCAGCCTGGATGTGGAATGGACCAACGCCCAGCGTACTGGGCAACCGCTCTCGCTCATTTTGCTCGATATCGATTTCTTCAAACAATACAACGACCGTTACGGGCATATCCTGGGCGACAAATGTCTGACCCGCGTGGCCCAGACATTGAGCCTGGCCATTGCCGGCCCCAGAGACATTGCGGCGCGATTTGGCGGTGAGGAGTTCGTGATTTTACTGCCAGAAACCGACGAAAACGGGGCGCGTGAGGTGGCGGAGCGGTGTCAGCGGCTAATTGAAAAACTGCAGATTCTGCATGAGAAAGCGGACGACGTTCAGGTGCTCACAGTCAGCATGGGCGTCGGAACTATCGTCCCGAGCGCAGGCATGGAAGCCACGGACTTCATTCAGGCCGTAGACAAATGCCTTTATAGCGCCAAACAAAATGGCCGCAACCGGATCGAATCGGCACGCATTTAACCCTGGACTCTGCTGCGCCGATTGCCATCATGTAGCCCGGATGAAGCGTGCCCCTCGGGGTACCCTCACAAGGCGCCTGGATATCGCATATAACGGTTGCAGCGGGGTGGCGAGAATCCGGGGGATTGCAATGCATCAACCAATAACTGGCATTCGCCTTTGCCAATATTTGGCCCCGGATTCTCGCTTCGCTTCATCCGGGCTACATCTGAGTCTGAGCTGAAAGATCAACCAGCGGCCCGCTTGGGCCGCCGTACCGTCCGCAACTTGCCACTGCCGCCGCCGCCGCAGAAAAACTGATCCGCGCCGTCTGATTCCAGACCAGACACGCCTACACCTTCCGGCATCTCCAGCCGTTCCAGCACTTCGCCGGTTTGCGGGTCGATGTGGCGCAGTTCGCTGGCGTCGTTTTCCCAGGTGCCGTGCCACAGTTCGGAATCCACCCAGGTTACGCCCGTCACAAAACGGTTGGATTCAATGCTGCGCAAGATCGCACCGGTTTCGGGGTCGATCTGGTGGATTTTGCGTTCGCGATACGCGCCTACCCACAGCGTGCCCTCGGCCCAGGCCATGCCCGAGTCACCACCGCCGCCAGGCGCAGGAATGGTGGCCAGGGTGTCGCCCGTTTGCGGGTCAAGCTTGAGGATGCGGTCGCCGGAAATCTGGAACAAATGCTGGCCATCGAACGCCGTGCCCGCGTGGGCGGAAATGTTCAGCGCACGTTTCGGCTCGCCACTGGCCGGGTCCAGCGCGGTGAGGGTTTCACCGGTCGCAATCCAGACTTGTTGGCCGTCGTACGTCACCCCACCAATCTGGCTCACACCAGGAAAAGGGCCGTACTCGCGGATGATTTCTGCTGGTAGTCGCTTCATGTTTGTATCCTGGTTACTGGGTGCGGATGAGTACCATGTTAGCCACCTGGCAACGGCGCAGAGAGTAACAACGTTGTCGTGAATCCCGGTGCGGGCGGCGTCAACCAGCGTCTGGCACGACCGTGGCCCAAGGCCTGCACCTTGCCCGCCTCTGACAGCACGTCGAGCGAGCGCTGGATTGTGCGCTGACTCGCCCCAAGTGCTAGCGCCAGCGCAGAACTGGACCACGCTTCGCCATCGGCCAGGCAGGCCAGCACCGCCGCATGCTTCTCTTCTACCGGCCGCGCAAGCACAACCACCTCCGATGAATGCGGCACCAGCGTGAATCCGCGGGGCGTAGCGCTAACCTCTGCCAGCGTGCCCAGCACAGCGCGCAAACGGCCGATTTCAACCCGCAACCGCGCCCGATGTGATTCGTCGGCATGCCTGGCCCGAAACGCCCGCGCGACCAGCGTGTCTCTGGGCACATCGGCTGGCCACGCTTCAGCCAACGCGCGCGCCAGCACGAACAACACCGGACGCCTTGCCAGCGCGATTACTGTGTTGGTATCGCACACCACGTGGCGGCAGGCATCCACGATCAGCGCCTTTGAAGCCAATAATACTTCGACCTCATCGAGCAGGATGGGCCGTTCTTCACCTCGCACGATCAAGCGGGCGGCAGGTGTGTTCAGCATAAACATTGCACTGCCCACTTCTGCCGACAGAGCGGGAATACGGGCGCGGCGGGCGGCGCTTTCAGCCCGGGCCAACGCAGCGCGGGCAGCGGTCGCCTGCAGCCGCCGCATGGCGATGCCCGCCACCATCAGTTCATGTGCAGTGCTTAAAACCGGCGGCAATCCGGTTGGATCAAGGCTGGCTAGCAGCATCTCGGCGGCGTCCAGTTGCCCGATCAACAATTGGTGTCGCACTTCCAGATACTGCGCATGCGCGGCGTTGATCTGGTCACCGTGTGCGGCCAGCGTTGCCCGCGCGGTGGCGAGCGCCTTGGCGGGCCAGCCCAGATCACGCGAGGCGAGTGCGATTTCTGCCTCAGCCACCACGCAACGCGCCCGTGCCACTGCCTCTTTCGCGCCAAATGCACGCGCTGCACTACGCACCAGCGCCTTCGCCCGCACGAAATCGCCCAATTGCGCGAGAGCAATTCCGCGCAGCGCCAACGCCGGTGGGTCGTTGCGCAAGGCCACAAAATTCAGAGCACCCAGCGGGTCTCCCGCCGCCAGCGCGCCCGCCGCCGCCGTGATCAGTGAGTCCATGCAAATCCCGCCAAACTTGTCACTCCCTCGCGTTTCAGGCCCGGTACTAATCTAGCACACGTCACTCAACCACCTTGTCGCAGGCAGTTCTGACCGAACGGCGAGGCTTCTCAACGGAGATCATCATGATGACGACGCACGTAACTGGAACTCACGAAGAATGGCTGGCCGCGCGACTGAAATTGCTGGCGGCTGAAAAACAGCTCACGCATCACAGCGATCTGCTGGCGCAACAACGCCAGGCACTGCCGTGGGTTCGCGTGGACAAGACCTACCGCTTTGAAACCGACAAGGGCAGCGCAACACTGAAAGACCTGTTTCAGGGTCGCTCGCAATTGCTGGTGTATCACTTCATGTTCGGGCCGGACTACACCGCCGGTTGCCCGTCTTGCTCGGCCATTGCTGATAGCTTCGACGGCTTTGTCTCCCATCTGGCCAATCACGACGTGACGCTGGCGGCGGTTTCCCGCGCACCGATTGCCAAACTGAGCGCCTACAAAGAGCGCATGGGTTGGTCGTTTCCGTGGGCCTCTTCGCAGGGCGGCGATTTCAACTTTGACTTCAACGTGTCATTCACTGAGGAGGAACAACGCAAGGGCGATATTGAATACAACTATATGCGCGGTGCGCATGCCATGGACGCCGTTCCGGCACCAGAACCGGTGGTGCAGTTTGCCAACAGTTGCGGTACCGACGCGGCTACGTATGCGCGCGATCGCCCGGGATTGAGCGCCTTCGTCATGGAAGATGGAGTGATCTATCACACCTATTCCACCTATGCCCGCGGGCTGGACGGCATCTGGGGCATGTACCAATGGCTCGATCGCGCGCCGCTGGGCCGCAACGAGACGGGCATCTGGTGGCGCCGTCATGACGAGTACGAAAAGTGCTAAGGCATGGCAGCAGCGTTGTGGCCGTACGCGGGAAGCGGGCGGCTGCAACCCGCCCATCTCCCGTTCCCGCTTCCCGTGGTGTCTTCTTCGGCAGCCTGGCACTGCTGTTTGTGGTGAGCGCGGCTATGACCATCATCTGGTGCCGTTCGATGGCGGATATGGATGGCATGACTATGCCAGGCGACTGGACCATGTCCATGACCTGGATGCGCATGCCGGGCCAGACCTGGTTGCGCGCCGGGGCGGTGTTCCTTGGCATGTGGGTGATGATGATGGTGGCCATGATGCTGCCAGCGCTCGCCCCCGTGCTGTGGCGCTACCAGCAATGGGCAAGCCGTTCAGCCCATGCCCGGCCAGCCCGGCTCACCATCCTGGTGGGTCTGGCTTACTTTAGCGTGTGGACGATGGTTGGTCTGGCTGCCTTCCTGGTCGGGATCACGCTGGCAACCCTGGCGATGCAGCAACCCGTGTTGGCGCGCGCCGTGCCAAGTCTGGCAGGAACCGTGGTGCTGATGGCTGGCGCGCTGCAATTCACCCGCTGGAAAGCGCATTTGCTGGCCTGCTGCCGAGGCAGCTCCGGCCATGGCGGCGAGTTCGGGCCGGCCAATGCCAGCAATGCGTGGCGCTATGGCCTGCAACTGGGTAGCCACTGCTGCCAGTGCTGCGCCGGACTCACCGCAATCTTGCTGGTCGGCGGTGTAATGGACCTGCGCATGATGGCCATCGTCACTGCCGCCATTAGCGCCGAACGCCTGGCCGCACGTGGCAAAACGGTGGCATACGCAATTGGCATCGTCGCTGTCGTGGGGGGGCTATTGCTGATTGTGCGAAATATCTAGCTTGGGAGCGTCGTCGTATATGGTCAGACCGGAGCCAGACCGTCTCTTGGCAATCAGTTGAACCACCCACGACGCTTTTTTTTGCGCGTTCATCAAGGTCACGCTGCCTTCTCGTAATTGTCATCCGCCAATTTCTTGTAAAGTCAAAAAATACCTATCAATACCCTGACTTCATATTGTTGGTTATTTGTCAGCGATGCGGTTATATATGTAGAGCTTTATCAATAACGCTTTCACTGGAAGTAACCATGCGTGACATCCTGCTTGTCTCCGGCACCCGTCCCGAAATCATCAAGATTGCCCCGCTTTATCATGCATTGCGCTCACAGCAATGGGCACGTGTGTATTGGTTGCATACCGGGCAGCATGGTGAAATGGCGCAGCAGATTCTGGCGTGTTTTGACATCACGCCCGATATCACGCTGGAGCGCCGTGGCAGCAGTCTGGCCGACTTCAGCATCGGTTGTCGGGAGCAACTGGAGGCGGTGATGCTTAGCCGCGCCTGGTCGTTGGTAGTCGTGCAAGGTGATACCGAAAGTGCTTTTCTGGGAGCGCTGGCCGGGTTTTACCACCGGGTGCCGGTGGCTCACGTTGAAGCAGGCTTGCGCACTTACAATCCGGACCGGCCGTTCCCGGAAGAAGGCTTGCGGCAGATGATCGGCCGGGTGGCACGCTTTCACTTTGCGCCCACCGAACGGGCACGCGATGCCTTGTTGAAAGAGAACATCGCCAACAGTCACATCACGCTTAGTGGCAATACCGTGGTGGATGCCCAGCAGTGGGTCATTGCCCATCGCGGCATTTCACGCCAGGCCAGCGATCGCGGGCATATGTTGGTCACCGTGCACCGGCGCGAAAACTGGGGTCACGATGTTGAGGAAATCTGCCACGCCATTGCCGACATCGCCACCGCGCATCCGGATCTACCGGTACTGTTTCCGGTGCATTTGAACCCGGTGGTGCAAAAACCGGTGCATGACATCCTTGGCCATATTGCCAACGTGCAACTGGTGCCGCCGCTGGATTACCTGCAGATGCAGCAAGCGCTGGTCGATGCCTGGCTGGTACTGACTGACTCCGGTGGTTTGCAGGAAGAAGCTCCCACATTTGGCGTACCGCTGCTGGTATTGCGTGAAGAAACCGAGCGTCCCGAAGCCATTGATGCAGGCTGCGCCCGGCTGGTGGGCACGAAACGGGCGACCATCGTCGAGCAGGTTGAAGCACTGTGGCAGAACAAAGCGGCGTATCAAGCCATGCAGCAGGCGGGCAATCCGTTTGGCGATGGCAAGTCGTGCGAATACATTGTGGCAACACTCAAGAAAGGCCTCGCGCATAAAGCCGATCCGGCTCCGGACTTTGCCTAAGCCGGGAGTGCATTGATGTCTTTGCTGGATATATTTTCAACCTACCTTTACGGCCTGAAGCTGCTTGCCATTGCGGTGGCGGTGATGATGCTGGTCAGCGGCATCGATGATTTGTTTATCGATGTGGTTTACTGGGGCCGCCGTATCTGGCGCCTGCTGACCATTTATCGCAACCACCCGTATCTGGATTACACCGCGCTGTACGAGCCGGACGAAAAGCCGTTGGCCATCATGGTGCCCGCGTGGCAAGAAACCGGAGTGATCGGCAAGATGGCCGAACTGGCCGCCACCACGCTGGATTACGAGAATTACCACATCTTTGTCGGCACTTATCCCAATGATCCGGATACCCAGCGCGACGTGGATGAAGTCTGTGCGCGCTTTCCCAATGTACATAAAGTGGTCTGCGCCCGCCCCGGGCCAACCAGCAAGGCCGATTGCCTGAACAACGTACTCGACGCCATTTTGCAATTCGAGCGCCGAGCCAATTTCGAATTTGCCGGTTTTATCCTGCACGACGCCGAAGATGTGATCTCGGATATGGAATTGCGGCTGTTCAATTTTCTGGTGGCGCGTAAAGATCTGATCCAGATTCCGGTTTATCCGTTTGAACGGCCGTGGACCAACTTCACCAGCCTTTCTTATCTGGATGAGTTTGCCGAACTGCATGGTAAAGACGTGCCGGTGCGCGAAGCCGTCGCCGGTCAGGTGCCCAGCGCTGGCGTTGGCACGTGTTTCAGCCGCCGTGCAGTACTGGCCTTGTTGGCCGATGGCGATGGCATTGCCTTTGACGTACAAAGTTTGACCGAAGACTACGACATTGGCTTTCGGCTGAAAGCCAAGGGCATGACCGAGGTGTTTGTGCGCTTCCCGGTGATCCGCGATACGCCTACGCATTCGCTGGGCAAACGCCTGCTGGGGCAAAGTCGGCGCTCGTCCACCGTGATCTGCGTACGCGAGTATTTTCCGGATACCTTGCACACGGCGGTAAGGCAAAAATCGCGCTGGATTATCGGCATTGTTTATCAGGGCTTCAAAACCCACGGCTGGACAGGCAACTGGACGCTCAATTATTTTCTCTGGCGTGACCGCAAAGGCGCCATCAGTAACTTTGTGAGCTTTATCGCTTCGCTGATCCTGATCCAGTTGTCGGCGTTATGGCTGTACCAGCATTACTGGCCAAATGCCTACCGCTTCTTGTCGATTTTTGAAGGCGACCATGGACTGGTGCTGCTGCTGTGGGTCAACTTCTTCCTGATGGCCAACCGCATGCTGCAGCGGATTATCTTTGTCTCCGGTTATTACGGCATTGGCCAAGGTTTGATGGCGATTCCACGCTTGTTCTGGGGCAACATCATCAACTTCCTGGCGAACTGGCGTGCGCTGAGCCAGATCATTGCCCAAGGCGATCCGCGTCGCGTGGCGTGGGACAAAACCACGCATGACTTCCCCAGCGTGGGTGGCGAAAATCGCGCCCGCCGACCGCTGGGCAGCATCCTGATCGAGCAAGGCGCCATTACCGAAGCCCAACTGGCCAGCGCTCTGGCGCAACACCGCAGCCAGGGTCTGCGCCTGGGAAGCTGGCTGGTACAAACAGGGGTCGTTAGCGCGCAAGCACTGGCAGAGGCGGTTGCTACGCAGAGTCATGTCAGCACCGAAGCGGTCGATGCCTACAGTCTGTCGCCCCAGCTAATTGGCCGCGTTCCCGCTGCAATGGCCATGCACTATGCCATCTTGCCGCTGCGCGAAGAGGGCAAAACCCTGGTGGTGGCCAGTGAATCCGATATTGACCCGGTATCGCTGGCGGCACTGGAACGCAAGCTGGAACGCCCGGTGCGTTATGTGATCGCCCGCCGTGGCGAGGTCACGGTAGGATTGCGCCGCTGGTATCTGCCCAAACTGCAAGCCGACCCGCGCGAACTGCTGGACGCGGCCATCGACCAAGGTTTGATCACACCCGCGCAAGGCCAGGCCATCTGGCAGGAATACGTACCTCAACAAGTATTATTTGCCGAGATATTGATGTCACTGGGTCATCTGGATACCGCCGCTCTTAAAGCCCTGCTGCTGCGCCATGAGCGCTCCAGCCAAAGTCTGCGTGAATTTCTGGTGGATGAAGGCGTGATTAGCCAGCACACCCTGCAAGAGGCATTGCAGCTGCAAGATCAGCTGCAGCCCTCAATGCCGCAACTGCTGCAACGCGCTGGCGTGACCATGGAACAGCTGGACCACCTGCGCCCGGCGGCGGCCGTATGAATACGTCTTTGAGAGTACTCCCTGCCTTGTTGGCACTGGCCCTTGCGGCACCGGCGTTGAGTGCAACGGACAGCAGGCTGGACCTTGGCGACGAAGTGAGCGGCTACCGGCGATTCATTATTTATCCGCATTTGCAGAAGGCCTTCGCGCTGCAGCAGCGCGGCGAAAACCAGCAAGCCATCAGCGAATTCCTGGCCGCGCAAAAGCTGGTACCTAAAAATGCCACCGTTGCGCTTTATCTGGCCGATGCCTATCAACGCAATGGCCAGCCTGATCGGGCCGAAGCGGTGCTCAAGCAAGCGGCCCAGCGCACGCCCAAAGACATGCGCATTGCCGAAGCACTGGCGACGCTGCAAGGTGCCCAGGCAACACAAGCGCCTGAAGAGGTCAGCGAAGCCGGGGGCGCCGCGCAAGCCCCAGCCGCTACAGACACCACTTGCCAGCCCAAAGAAACGCCAGTGTGCAAGGCCATAGCCGGCAATGCCGCATTACGCGCGGGTCAGTTGGCCAAGGCGCAAGCCGAACTGGATGCTGACGATGGTTTTGCGGCCAGTCCGCAAGGCCTGGAGCTGCGCCACTCACTGGCACAACGGGCGATCTTTTTACGCGACTGGCCGCGAGCCGAAAGCCAGTTTGCCGCACTCAATGCCGCAGGCCAACTCACGGCCAACGAGCGCAGCCAGTGGCTTAATCTGCTGCTGACACAGGGACGCCTGAGCGATGCCGAGCGTCTGCTGAACCAGAGTCCTGCCGTACGTGGACGTGATCAGCTGGCCTATGCACAGGCATTGGCCCGGCGTGGTGAGCGCGCAGCGCTCGTCCGTTACATGGTCGGCAAACAGCCTGACTTCCAGAACGCCGCCGATGAGCAGCAATGGCTGAGCTTGCTGGAACAAATGCCGGGCATAGAACGCGACACGCTCTATGCGGAATACACACCCACCTTTAGCGTCAACCGCCGCGCCCAGGCGCAGGCGCTGGTACCGCGCCTGATCGCCAGCGGCAGCGACAATGCCGCCCAGCGCATGCTGGAACGTTTGCCCGCCGACGAAATGCTCCGCGAGCGTTTTACCCTGAGCGTGAAAGCAAATCAGCTTGATCTGGCCGAAAAACAGGCAGCAGCCCTGCTACGGCAACACGATAACGATCCGGCGTTGCTCGATTCACTGACCTGGCAACTGATTGCTCATGATGGCCAGGCACAAGCCGCCCGCTTGTTGCTGGATAACTATCCCTTCACCGCCGCGCAGCCCGCACGCCGTGGGATTTTGTTGCAACGCCTCACCGGCTTGATCGGCGAAACCCCGGCATTGCTGACCGCTGAAGACAAGGCCCGGCTGGCAAATCCTCTGGCTACACCGGGTCCGCGCGGGCATCAGGCAGCGCTGTTTGCCGGCCTCAAGGACTGCAAACAAGTCCATGATTTGCTGGGTGATCTTTCCAGCGGCTACAGCCATGACGACTGGATGCGGCTGGGCGACTGCTATAGCAGTGACAACCTGCCGGGTCTGGCGCAATACAGCTATCAGCAAGCCCGGCAGCGGCAACCCGACGATGGCTACGCGACGCGCGCCGTAGCCTACCAGGCATTCGCCACCAAAGATTACGCCAGCGCGGCACAAGCGTGGCGCTCGCTGCGCAAGGCGGACTTGCTGCCCGGCGAGTTGATCTCCGCCGCTAATACCGACCTGGTCGCGGGCGACAAACCCGGTGCAGCGCAATGGCTGGATGAATACGAAGACCGCGGCGCCGTGCGTGACGATGAATACTGGTGGTTGCGCGCACAAACCGCCCCCGATGCCACCGCCGAACGCGCAGCGCTGGAACGTGCTCTGGCCCAGCGCGAAGACGCCCGCTATTACCAGCGACTGGCCACGCTGCAGAGCGCCGACAAGCAATATCAAGAGGCTGTGGTCTCGTTGCAGCGGGCCCAGGCGCTTGCTCCAGACGATGCCGAGTTACAGGCAACACTGGGCTACGCTTGGTGGTTTGCCGGAAACGCGGCCAAATCGCGAACAGCATTGCAGGCCGCGCATCAACAAGCGCCAGGCGACATTGCCATCACCCGGCAACTGGTTTATTCCAGCCAGCGCATGAGCGATAACACGGCCGCTCGCGCCTATGCCCGCGAGGTGATCGATTACGACCTGACTATTGATCCTGCCGATAAAACCGACGCCGATCTGGAGCAGCAATTTGGCTTCAGACGCCTGCATGAAGATCTGGGCCGTCGCTGGAGCTTTTCCGCTGGCGCGTTTATGGGGACCAACGCCGGTTCAATTGCCAACTCACCGGAGCCGGGCACGGCCTACCGCAGTTATTCGCAAGTTGAGGCAGACTACCGCCTGGGTGACCCGGCGATTCGCGACGGCAAAACGCTGGAAGCCTATGCTCGCATTTTTGCCGGTAGTGGTACCGAGGGCGACCAATATGCCGCCTTACCCATTTACGCGCCGATGTTGGGCACTGGCCTGCGCTGGAAGCCGTTGCGTGACTGGACCTTCTACCTGGCCGCCGAATATCAGACGCCACTGGATCGCACCCAGGATACGGTTTCGGACGTCATGTTCCGGGCCAGCGCATCGCTGTTCAACGATGGCAAGTTCAGTGATGAATGGCACGAATCCGGCACGGGCTGGATGGCGCAGAACCTGTATCTGGACGCCGCTTATTACCTGCATCAGGAGCGCGCTGCCGCCACTGCGGACTATCGCCTGAGTTATCACAAGAAACTGGTGCGGGGCCAGACCCTCGAGCCGTACGCCCATATGCAATACAACCTGTTGGACCAGCAAGGGTATAGCCGCGATGTACGGGCGGGCTTGGGTATGCGCTGGAATCACTGGTATGGCGAAACCCGTTACGATGCCTATCCGAGCAAGATCAGCGTCGGACTGGAGTTCCAGCACGCTTTCGAAACTTATCTCGGTGACACTAACACCGTGTTCCTGACTTTTGGAGGACTCTGGTGATGCGTCTGATAAAACTTCTGCTGCTCGGGCTGCTTTGCTTGCCGGGGCTGGCCCAGGCCATGAACGCCATTTTTTATCAGCCGCAGTTACGCGATCTGAGCATCGCCGCCGCCAGCTGGCCGCGCATCTTTGCTACGGCACGGCAGAGCGGATTTGATACGCTGGTCATGCAGTGGACCCGCCAGGGCGACGCCTTTACGGCGCCGGAACAGCAAGCCTGGCTCACCGCTCGCCTGAACGAGGCGCACGCCGCCGGTTTGAAACTGGTTATCGGCTTGAGTTCTGATCCTGATTTTTTCATCAAGCAGCAACAACCCGCACGCTTGCTGGATAGCTACTTCAACGGCATGGCCAGAACCGATGCAAAACTCGCCCAATACTGGATCAAACAGCTGGGGACTGATGCCATTAGCGGCTGGTATTTAGGGTCGGAAATTGACGACATGCGCTGGCGCGAACCGGACAGCCGCAGCCAGTTGCAAAACTGGCTCAATCGCAGTCAGAAACTGCTGCACGCGCAGGGCGACAAGCCGGTGTATGTCAGCAGTTTTTTTGCCGGCAATATGGCACCCACGCAATATGCCGCCATGCTGGAGCAACTCGGTCACGGCAGTGGCGTGCATATCTGGGTTCAAGATGGTGCTGGCACCGCCAAACTGAACGAAGCTGAACGCGGCTTGTACGTGGGCGCTGTCACGCACTGCGACGGCCCGGCGGCCCAAGGCATCGTGTTTGAGTTGTTCCGCCAGACCGGCACCGACGACAACTTTACCGCCGAGCGCCGGACACCAGAGGAAGCCCGGCAACTACTCAAGCAACGCGCGGCATGCGGCGGTGACAGCGTGTTTTTCTCGCTGCGCTATTTGCCCGGGCTGGAAGGGCTGTTGCCCATTTGATGCGCCCCTGTTGCCCGCGACCGAATCCTGGCACGAGCGGTTAAGCAGCGAAAGCAGACCGCCGTCTGTCCGGGAAAAACTTGCTAACAACGCAAGACTCCTCTTTGCTAAAGGGCAAGATAATCCGGTATCAGTGCTTTGGCTCAGCCGCCAAGCGAGGAAACCCGGACATCTAAAAATGAAGTCATAACCAGCAGATCAGTGATCTGCATGATTCCGCCCGGGGACCTCTGCAATGGTGGCAGTGCTCAAGACTCTGCGTCAGTACGCATTGATGCTGGCGTTACCCCTATGGTTGCTCTGTGCCGCCTGGCCAGCGCTGGCCGCAGATGATCCACCGTTGTCCAATGCCCAGCTTGATCAGCTGGTGGCGCCCATCGCTTTATATCCAGACTCGCTGCTTTCCCAGTTGCTGATGGCAACGACGTATCCTGACGAGTTTGAAAAAGCGTATCAGTGGTCCAAAGCCCACCCCGACTCCAAGGGCGATTCCGCCGTAAAAATGGTTGAAGCGCAAAACTGGGACCCAGCTGTTGCCTCTATGGTGGCCTTCCCGGATGTGCTGATCACGCTTGGCGGTCAGCCCAAATGGGTAAAGGACATGGGCGATGCCTTTCTGACCCAGACTGCCGACGTGATGGACGCGGTCCAGCGCTTGCGGAATCAGGCGCAAAAAGCGGGCAACCTGCAATCGAACGAGCAGGTTACCGTGACCACGCAACCTGGCCCCAAACAGCAAGTCATTGTGATCGAGCCGGCCCAACCGTCGGTGGTGTATGTGCCGACTTATAACCCTGCCGTGGTGTACGGTCCTTGGGCGTACCCAACTTATCCTCCCTATTACTACCCACCACCTGCTGGATACTGGTTTTCCACTGCGGTGATGACTGGCCTGGCGTGGGGTGTCGGCATTGCCGTGGGCAACGCGCTGTGGGGCGGCTGCAACTGGGGTTCAAGTAACGTCAACATCAACGTAAACAAGTACAACAACATCAATTCCAACCGCAAATTTGAAGGGGGCGGTGATCGCGCTTCCTGGAAACACGACCCCGGCCATCGCACCTCGGACTACCGGGGCGGTGCTGCCGAACGTGATCGCCTGAACAACGATTTCAAAACCAACCAGCGCGAACAATTCCGCGGTCGTGATGACGCTGGTCGGGAAAATGGGCGTGATAATGGACGAGACAACGCTCGAGATAATGGACGCGACAACGCCCGTGACAATGGCAGAGACAATGGACGCGATAACGGTCGGGCAAATACCCGTGACGCTAACCGCGAGCGAGCTGCGAACACCATGGAAAGCCGCGGCATCAGCAACTCGTCGCGTGGCGGCAGAACCGGCGGGGCACAGGCCGGGCAAATGGATCACAATCGCGGCGGCGCCAACAGTGGCCTGGGCAATAACAACGGAGCCCGTGGCGACAACCGCAGCCAGGCGGGATCACGTAACAATGCCCTCACCGGCGTCAACGATATGCAATCACGAACAGAGTCCTCGCGCGGTCGGGAAAGCCGCGCCTCGCCCAGCATGCAAGGCACCAGCCGAGCTGGCGCTTCAAACCGCTCTGCTCCGGCAGCCCGCTCCTCCACCAATCGCCCGGCGCGCAGTGGTGGCGGTGGCCGTGGTCGTTGAATAACGAGGGTTAATCATGCATGCAACGCGTCTATTCAAGGCTGTGCTGATCCAGATCATGCTCTGCGCGTCGATCGGGGCCATGGCAGCAACAGCACCACGTATTTTTCCAACGCCAGAGGCCGCTGCAGACGCCTTGGTTGACAGCATCGCCACCCATGACGATGACGCACTCAGTGTCATTCTTGGCAGCAACTACCGCACCTTTATTCCCACCGGCGGCATAGCGCCTGAAGACATCACCCGCTTCCTCGCGGCTTGGGCGCAAGCGCATGAGATCGTGCAGGTGGATGAACACAAGGCACTGCTTTCTGCGGGCACGGCGGGCTGGACTTTGCCAGTGCCGATCGTCCACGGCAAAGCTGGCTGGTATTTCGATACCAAAGCGGGTGCCGACGAAATGCGCACGCGGGCCATAGGTCGCAACGAACTGGCCGCCATCCAGGCAACGCTGGCGTACGCCGATGCCCAGCATGACTACTGGAACTGGTCGCAAGCCCAAGGCCAGGCCGCCTACGCCCAAAAGCTGTTGTCCACTCCTGGCAAAAAAGATGGCCTGTATTGGCCCACCCAGCCCGGCGAAGATCCCTGCCCGCTGGGCCCGCGCTTTGCCGATGCCAAAGCGGGTGAGCCATACCACGGTTACCGGTTCCGCATTCTGACGGCGCAAGGTGATGCCGCTGCCGGTGGCGCGAGGAACTACATCAAGGATGGGCGGATGGTGGACGGGTTCGCCCTGATCGCCTGGCCTGCCAGCTATGGCAAAACCAGCATCATGAGCTTTATGGTCAATCAGGACGGAGTGGTTTACGAGGCCAATCTTGGCTCGGCCACAGACCGGCTTGCCCGTGGCATTCGTACTTTCAATCCAGGCGAAGGCTGGAGCGAACTCAAGAACAACCCATAGCCCCATAAAGCCGATAACGAATAACTCAAGGGATGAAAACCGGAGCTGGTCCCGGCCGCCACCCAGCCCATTTCCCACACGCTCTTGCTACCTGCATCAGGAGAACACCATGAAAGCCTGTCTCGCGCTGATACCTGCTGGATTATTGCTGTTTGGCTTCTTGTCAGCACCACTTCATGCCGAAGACACCGCGGCAGCGGCGAGCGCCCCGTCCAAGTTCATGGCCGCCAGCGCTCACGCCACCGGCACCATCACCGCCATTGATGCAGCTACCCGCACAGTCACCATCAAAGGCGACCGCGGACGTGTCTTCGATATCGTGGCAGACGACAGGGTGCGCAATTTTGATCAGCTGCATGTCGGTGACCTGGTGGGCGTGGTTTACCAACGCTCCATCGCGCTCACCCTGCAAAAAGGCGGCGGCAAAGCCCGCACCGTTATGTCGACCATGGCCTCCAGCACAGCTGAAGTGGGTGAAAAACCGGGTGGTAGTGAGGTCCGGCAACATACCGTGGTGTGCGACGTGCTGGCGGTAAACAAGAAAGCACATACGATCACCCTCAAGGGGCCGCAAGGACACGTCATTGACGCCGCGGTAGAAGACCCGGAAGTCATGAAGGTAGTGAAAAAAGGCGATCAGATCGTCGCCGTGGTCACCGAAGCGATCGCGATATCGGTCACTCCCGCCGCCACCAAGGGCCAGTAGGCTGACCGTAGTAATGGCTTCGGACAGCATCTCTCTGATCCGGAGCCCTGTTACCACACCAGCGATAACGGACCCAGATATGCAAAAAGCCCAACCATCACTGGTTGGGCTTTCGCTTTGAAACTGGTTGCGGGAACAGGACTCGAACCTGTGACCTTCGGGTTATGAGCCCGACGAGCTGCCAACTGCTCCATCCCGCGACAGAGAAGAAGAGTATGTCATGGATATTGCAATGCGTCAACACCTACATGACTTTTAGTTTTATAGCTCTTGTTCAACGCCTCCACCCTTATGTGTTTGGACTAGCCGTTCCCGCAGAAATTTCTTCTACCCGATGACAGGCAATCTGCCGACCGGCAAACGGGCGCAGCAGCGGCACTTCTGCTTTACAACGCGCCTGGGCATAGGGGCAGCGGGTATGAAAGCTGCAGCCACCAGGAGGGTTGATTGGCGAGGGCAACTCGCCGGTCAGCTTCACCCGCGTCTGCCGGTCTTCATGACGGATGGCCGGGGTGGCTTGCATTAGCGCGCGGGTGTACGGGTGCAGCGGGTTGTCAAAGACCGCCGCGTTGGCTCCGTATTCCACGGTAGAACCGAAGTACATCACCATCACATCGTCAGCTACGTGCTCCACCACAGCCAGGTTGTGGCTGACAAACACGTACGCGGTGCCGAACTCTTCTTGCAGATCCATAAACAGATTGAGAATCTGCGCCTGGATGGAGACATCCAGCGCCGAGGTCGGCTCATCGGCCACCAGCACTGCCGGGTTGAGGATCATCGCGCGGGCGACGGCGATACGCTGGCGTTGGCCGCCAGAGAACATATGCGGATAGCGGTGATAGTGTTCCGGGCGCAAACCAACCCGTCGCATCATGTCGCGCACTTTGGCTTCACGCGCTTTGGCGTCCAGACTGGTATTGAGCAGCAACGGTTCTTCCAGTTGCGTGCCCACTTTCTTGCGCGGATTGAGTGATGCGTATGGGTTCTGGAACACCATCTGCACCCGTGGACGCAGGCCACGCAGGGTGGTTTTGTCGGCAGTTGCGACTTCCACCCCAGCAATATTGAGCGATCCGGCCGACGGCGTTTCCACCATGGTCAGTTGCCGCGCCAGCGTGGACTTGCCACAGCCCGATTCTCCGACCACCGCCAGCGTACGATGCGCGGCGAGTTCGAAGCTCACGCTATTGAGGGCTTTCACTGTCGCGTGACCGCGCAAAAAGCCCCGTGATACCTGGTAATGGCGCGAGAGTTCACGCGCGATCAGAATCGGCGCTTCGCCAGTGGGGGCGGGTGCGCCTGGATGCGATTGATGCCAGGTTTGAGTGGGTTGATTAGCCATAAATCGGTTTTCCTGCGTCATCAAGCGGGAAGAAACAGCGCGTTAACGCAGCTTGGGCGGGAATAAGCTCCGGGTGCTGGGTGCGGCAACGGTCTTGCACATACGGGCAGCGCGGAGACAACAAACAGCCAGCCGGGCGATCATATTGACCGGGTACCACGCCGGGCAGCGTGTTCAGACGCGCCGCACCCTGGCTGTGTTCTGGAATGGATGACAGCAACGCCTGAGTGTATGGATGGCGCGGCAAGTCAAAGATGGTCGGAATCGGGCTCTGTTCGACCACTTCACCGGCGTACATCACCACCACACGCTGCGCCACTTCGGCCACCACGGCCAGATCGTGGGTGATCAGAATAAGACCCATGCCCTGACTCTTTTGCAGATTCACCAGCAGTTCCATGATCTGCGCCTGCACGGTCACATCGAGCGCGGTGGTTGGTTCATCCGCAATCAGAAACTTGGGATTACAGGCGATGGCCATGGCGATCATCACACGCTGGCTCATGCCGCCGGACAACTGATGCGGATACGCAGTGAGGCGCGATTTGGCGTCGGGGATTTCGACCAGTTCCAGCAATTCCAGCGCGCGTTTCTTGAGCGCGTCGCCCCGCAGTTCGGTGTGTTGCTTGAGCGTTTCGATAATCTGATAACCCACCGTGTAGGCCGGGTTCAGGCTCGACAGGGCGTCCTGGAAGATCATGCTGATATCGCGACCGACAATCTTGCGTTTGTCGCGTGGCTTCATATTCAGCAGGTCTTTGCCATCAAACACCAGTGAATCCGCAGTAACGCGACCCGGAGCGTCGATCAGCCCCATCAGCGCCAGCATGGTCACGCTCTTGCCGGAACCGGATTCACCGACAATGCCGACGATCTCGCCCGCATCCACACTCAAGCTCACGTTGGATACGGCGCGGAACGGGTTGGCCGCACTGCCAAATTCAACAGACAGATTTTTGATTTCAAGCAGTGCCATTACGCGAGCCTCTTCAGTTTCGGGTCCAGCGCATCGCGCAGACCGTCGCCCATCAGATTGAGCGCCAGCACGGTAATCAGAATGGACAAACCAGGCATGGTCACCACCCACCAGGCGCGCTCGATATAGTCACGCGCGGCGGCCAGCATGGTGCCCCACTCCGGCAGTGGCGGTTGCACGCCCAAGCCCAGAAAACCCAACGCAGCGGTATCGAGAATGGCGGAAGAGAAACCCAGCGTGGCCTGCACGATCAGCGGGGCCATGCAGTTGGGCAGCACCGTGTTGAACATCAACCGCAGCTTGCCCGCGCCCGACAACCGCGCCGCAACCACGTAATCCTTGCCCAGTTCAGTCATGGCCGACGCACGCGTCAGCCGCACATACGATGGCAAGGTCACAATCGATAGCGCCAGCATGGTGTTGACCAACCCCGGCCCGAGTACCGCCACAATGGCAATGGCCAGCAGCAAAGACGGCAGCGCCAGCATGATATCCATCAAGCGCATGATGGCCGTGCCCAGCCAGCCCGGATAAAACGCCGCCAGCAAGCCCAGCGCAATGCCCGGGATCAGCGAGACGACCACCGACACCAGACCAATCATGAGCGACAACCTGGCGCCGTGCATCAAGCGCGAGAGGATGTCGCGACCCAATTCATCGGTACCGAGGAAGAACGTGGCGTGGCCATCGTGCGTCCACGACGGCGGGGTCAGCATGAAATCGCGGAATTGTTCGCTGGGGCTGTGCGGTGCAATCAGCGGCGCCAGCACAGCGGCCAGAACCAGAATCACCAGATAGATCAGCGCAATCAGCGCGCCGCGATTGGCTTTATAGGCCAGCCAGAATTCGCGGATTGGCGTGGGGTGGTGCAGTACCTCTGCCACCGGCACCGCTGCTGCGGTTTCTGCCACGGTTTGAGTTGTTGTTTCGGCCATGCCCTGTTACCTCGCGTGGCGAATGCGCGGGTTGATGACGCCGTACAGCACATCAACCAGCAGGTTTACAAAAATGATCAGTGTGGCGATCAGCAAGATGCCGCCCTGTACCACCGGGTAATCGCGGGCGCCAATGGCGTTGATCAGCCATGAACCCACACCCGGCCAGGAGAAGATGGTTTCGGTCAGTACGGCACCGGCCAGCAATGTGCCGACCTGCAAACCAATCACCGTCACCACCGGCATCAGTGCATTGCGCAGTGCGTGAACCAGCACGATGCGGGTCATCGACAAACCCTTGGCGCGCGCGGTTCGGATGTAATCCTCACGCAGCACTTCCAGCATGGATGAACGCGTCATGCGGGCGATCACCGCCATCGGGATCGTACCCAGCACAATCGACGGCAAGATCAAATGCTCCAGCGCAGATTTGAAGGCGTCCATGTCGTGCGCCAGCAAAGTGTCGACCAGCATCAGGCCGGTGACTGGCGGCACGTCATAGAGCAGATCGATGCGGCCCGAAACCGGCGTCCAGCCCAGTTGCACCGAGAACAGCATGATCAGGATCAGACCCCACCAGAAAATAGGCATGGAGTAACCGGCCAGCGCCACGCCCATCACGCCATGGTCCGCCACCGTGCCACGACGTACTGCGGCGATGATGCCCGCGCCCAAGCCCACGATCAGTGCAAAGATCATGGCGCAAATGGATAACTCCACCGTGGCGGGGAACAGCGTCAGAAACTCATGCATCACCGGCACTTGAGAGCGTACCGAAAGGCCCAGATCACCATGCACGGCATGGACCAGGTAATGCCAGTATTGAAGATAAAGCGGTTGATCCAGCCCGAGGCGCTGCATGGCCTCGCGGTAGAACACCGGGTCAACGTGACGCTCGCCCATCATTACCAGAATCGGGTCGCCCGGAATCAGGTGAATCAGCGAAAACGCCAGCAAGGTGATGCCCAGAAAAGTCGGAATCACCACGCCTATGCGACGCAGCAAAAATCGGATCATGTGTGCGTACTCGCAGATACAGAAAATACAGAAACCGGAAATCCGGCCAGCACAAAGCGTTTTTTCAACATCGCTGACTAACCAGAACGTCGGGTTATAGCCGGTTGGCCGCCCGCTGTCATATGAGTTTGTTCAATTCATTTATACAGGTTTTTCGGGCGGCCCATGGACGACAAAGCCGGCCCCGCAGAAGCACCGGGCCGGCCTGTCGCGTATTACCCAAAGCCGTTACTTCAGGCTCACACCGTAGAACGAATTCAGACCAAACGGGCTGATTTTGAAGCCATCCACTTCTTTGCGCATCGGCTCATAAACAGTCGAGTGGGCCACCGGGGTAAACGGCACTTGCTGCTTGAAAATCACCTGGGCTTGCTCGTACAGCTTGGTCCGTGCGGCCTGGCTTGGTTCAGTGCGCGCCTTCACGATCAGATCGTTGAAGTCTTTTTCGCACCATTTGCCAAAGTTATTGCCGTCCACCGCTTCGCAACCCAGCAATGTTCCCAGCCAGTTGTCCGGATCACCATTGTCACCAGTCCAGCCGATCAGCATTGCATCGTCTTCACCAGCGTGAGCGCGCTTGATGTATTCGCCCCATTCGTAAGTCACGATCTTGGCTTTGACGCCGATCTTGGCCCAGTCATTCTGGATCATTTCGGCCATCAGCTTGGCGTTGGGGTTGTACGGGCGTTGTACCGGCATGGCCCACAGGGTGATTTCAAAACCGTTAGGCATACCCGCCTTGGCCAGCAGCGCCTTGGCCTTGGTCACATCGTTCGGCGCGTCTTTCAGGGTCTTGTTGTAAGACCACTGGGTCGGCGGCATCGGGTTGGTAGCCAGCTGGCCAGCACCTTGATAGACGGCGTCGATAATGGCTTTCTTGTTGATGGCCATATCCAGCGCCTGGCGCACTTCCAGCTTGTCCAGCGGCTTGTGGGTAACGTTGTAGCTCACATAACCCAGGTTGAAACCAGCCTGGCTTGGCACTTTCAGCGCCGTATTGGCTTGCATGGCTTTCAGATCAGCCGGACGCGGGTAAGACATGATCTGGCACTCGCCCTTTTGCAGCTTCTGATAGCGCACGGACGGGTCGGTGGTAATAGCAAAGATCAGCTTGTCCAGCTTCACTTCGCCTTTACGCCAGTATTCGGTATTGCCGCTGTAACGGATCACGCTGTCTTTTTGATAAGCGTTGAAGATGAATGGGCCGGTGCCGATCGGCTGGGTGTTGATCTGGTCTGCCTTGCCTGCCTTGAGCAACTGGTCAGCGTATTCAGCCGACACCACCGAGGCAAAAGACATTGCAATGTTCTGCAGGAAAGCGGCGTCACCCTTCTTCAGCGTGATCTTGACCGTGTACGGGTCAACCTTCTCTACCTTCGTAATGTTGGTATCCATGCCCATGTCAGATGCATAAGGATACGAGGCGTTAGTCGCCTTGTTGAAAGGCAGGTTTTTGTCGGTCAGCCGGGCAAAGGTAAAAATCACGTCGTCCGCGTTGAAGTCACGCGTGGGCTTGAAATAGCTGGTGGTATGGAACTTCACACCCTTGTGCAGCTGGAATGTATAAGTCAGACCATCGCTGCTGACTTCCCATTTGTCCGCCAGACCTGGGCGAATCTGGGTGGAACCCGGCACAAACTCAACCAGACGGTTGTAGATGGTTTCAGCCGAGGCATCAAAGTCGGTACCGGTTGTGTAGCGCGCCGGATCAAAGCCCGCCGGACTGCCTTCGGAGCAGTAAATCAGTGTTTTGCCTGCGGCCATTACGCCACCTGCGCTCAGTGCCAGCACCGATGCAAGTGCAATACCTGCTTTGATCTGCTTCATGTTAGCTCCACCTCCGGTTTAAAAAGAAAAGCCCCAATAACAAGGACAGTGGGCGCAAATCGTAGACACGCAGCGCTACGACACCATTCGGAATAACCCCTATTGGGCAATATTTGTTGATGGTTATCAAACCAGACTAGCAGCGGCAGGAGCAAATGCAAAAAACCGTGGCTGCCAGCAGGCTTACCACGGTTTTCCATCTTCATGACACTAGTTACCGCGTGAAGTCGCGAGCCAACCGGGAAAATCCCGGTGAACCCGCCTCAAAAACGCACCAGATCAGTGCACCAGATCGCGATAAGCACACCAGGTTGCGTGCCCCAAAAGCGGGAAAATCACGACCAGACCTACCAGGTAAGTGGCGAATCCGATGGCGGTCAGCACCACAATGATCGCGGCCCAGACCAGCATGGCAGGGATGTTTTCTGCCACCACCCGTACGCTCGTCACCAGGGCGGTAATGCTGTCGACTTCACGATCAGCCAGCATCGGAATCGACACGGCTGCGATGGCGAATACCACACAGGCCAGCACCAGGCCGGTCAGCGACCAGGCAATGGTGAACCCAAGGTATTCCGAGGTCAGCGCATGGGTGAAGAACTGCATGCCAACCGCTTCACCACCATAAAACAGCGCAAACAGAATGGCCGAAATGCGCTCCCAGCACATGGCGATAAAACCCAGAATGACGCCCATGAAGGCAATCTGGCCCACGTTGCGCAGCAGATCACGAATGGATTGCGCAAAGGAGGTCTCCCGTCCTTCTTCACGTTCCTTCGTGAGTTCGTAAATGCCCGCCGCACCCAACGGTGCCAGCAGCAGAAAACCGGTAATCGCAGTTGACGACAAATAGGCGTAGTTCGCCGCAATTTTCATCACAAGAAAACCAATCAGTGCAATTACGACGCCGTAACCTAAACTGGGTAGCGGGTGCGCCTTGAAGTCGATCCAGCCTTGTTTTAACCAGTAAAAAGACCGCAACGCACCCACCTTGCCGGTTTCGGGCATGGAGAAATGATCGTCGAGTCCGTGCAAGTGCAAGTCCATGATTTTTGTCTCCTCTTTGCGGGCATTTCCCTTCACCCGTAATTCATGATTACGTCAACCCCGCACAAAAAGAGACACTTGTCCGATGAGCGGTGCAGCAAAAAGGTGCGTTTTGCATCAATGGTTTGCGGCAGATTAAAAATTTGCTACCTTTTGTAAACAAAACCCGGGAAAGCTGGCTGAAAACAAAGTCAGTACCTACAAGAGCCTGTCCGCAAGTGAACGCAAGCACGAACCATCGGTAGTAGTGCCCGTTTTAAAGTTCGGTAACAGCGCAGTGAGCTGTTGCTCTACTGAGACACTCATTACCTTCAGTTGCTTTGCCATTCATCTGCCATCAGGCGAGAAACGCACTACTGGAGGTTTTAGATGCTGCTCAGGCGACTTTGTGTCGCGCTGGCCTGTACGCCGGCGTTTGCATTTGCTGAAAGTTTGTACACGTTCCAGACTCCGCAATCCTCCATCGCCAGCCGCATCAGCGACCTTCACACGTGGATCATGTTGATCATCGTTGTGATCTTCGTGATCGTGTTCGGTCTGATGTTCTACTCGATTTTCAAACACCGGAAATCGACTGGCCACGCTGCCAAACATTTCCACGAAAACACCGCCGTCGAAATTGCCTGGACCATCATTCCGGCGCTGATCCTGGCCGTTATGGCCTGGCCTGCCGCCAAACTGGTGCTGGACCAGAAAGACACTCGCGACCCGGACGTCACCATCAAGGCCACCGGCTACCAGTGGCAATGGGGCTACGACTATCTGGACTATGGTTTCGGTTTTCGCAGCCATCTGGCTACGCCGCGGTTGCAGATCGACAACTACACCGGCGACGTCGCCAAAAACCAGCAATACCTGCTGGAAGTGGATGAACCGGTGGTGGTACCTGTCGGCAAGCGCGTACGTGTGCTGACCACCGCCAACGATGTGATCCACAGCTGGTATGTGCCGGCGCTGGGTGTCAAACAAGACGCCATTCCCGGGTTTATCCGTGACACCTGGTTCACTGCCGACCACATTGGCACCTATCGCGGCCAATGTACCGAGCTGTGCGGGCGTGACCATGGCTATATGCCGATCGTCGTGAAAGTGGTGAGCGACGCCGACTTCAAGACGTGGGTAGGCGTACAACAGGCAAAAGCCAAAGCAGCAGCGGATGACCCGAACAAGAAGTGGACCAAAGACGAGTTGATGGCTCGCGGCAAAACGGTGTTCGAATCCAACTGCGCGGCGTGTCACAAGATTGACGGCAAGGGCGGTGGCGCGTTCCCGGCACTGGCTGGCAGCAAGATCGCCACCGGACCGAAAGATGGCCACATCCATATCGTGCTGACTGGCAAAAATGCGATGCCTTCGTGGGCGGGTTTGTCCGACACCGAGATCGCCGCCGTCATCACCTACGAACGCAACAGCTTTGGCAATACGGACGGCGACTTTGTGTTGCCGGCTGAAGTCAAAGCGGCCCGCAAGTAATCAGGGAATCAGGGACACAACACCATGACCACTGAACACGTTCTACCGCGCGATGCCGCTCCTCATGACACCGCGCATGGCCACACTGGCCACGAAGATCATCACCACGGCGCGCAAGCAGGCTGGCGCCGCTGGGTGTACGCCACCAACCATAAAGACATTGGCACCATGTACCTGTGGTTTGCCTTCAGCATGTTCTTGCTGGGCGGCACCTTTGCCTTGGGCATCCGCGCCGAGTTGTTCCAGCCAGGTTTGCAGTTCTGGCAACCGGAGTTCTTTAACCAGCTGACCACGCTGCATGGCGTGATCATGGTGTTCGGCGCCATCATGCCGGCGTTTACCGGGCTGATGAACTGGATGATTCCGCTCATGATCGGCGCGCCGGATATGGCGTTTGCCCGCATGAACAACTGGAGCTTCTGGCTGCTGCCACCGGCGGCGCTGTTGCTGATCATCTCGCTGTTTGTGCCAGGCGGCGGCCCCGGCGCGGGCTGGACCTTCTACCCGCCGCTGTCGGTGCAACTGGGTGCGGGGATGGACTTCGGTATCTTCGCCATTCACTTGATGGGGCTGTCTTCCATCATGGGCTCGATCAACATCGTCACCACCATCCTGAACATGCGCGCACCGGGCATGACGCTGCTGAAAATGCCGATGTTCGCCTGGACATCACTGGTCACTGCCTATTTGCTGATTGCCGTAGCGCCCGTGCTGGCTGGTGCGGTGACGATGCTGCTGACGGATCGACACTTTGGCACGCACTTCTTCAACGCGGCTGGCGGTGGTGATCCGATCCTGTTCCAGCACGTGTTCTGGTTCTTCGGCCACCCCGAGGTCTACATCATGGCGCTGCCCGCGTTCGGCGTGGTGAGCCAGATTCTGCCGACCTTCAGCCGCAAGCCGCTGTTTGGTTATGTGTCTATGGTCTACGCCGTGTGTGCCATCGCCATCCTCAGCTTTATGGTGTGGGGCCATCACATGTTCGCGGTGGGCTTCCCGGCCACGGCGCAGTTGTTCTACATGTTCATGACCATGCTGATTGCTGTGCCAACCGGCGTGAAGGTGTTCAACTGGATCGCCACCATGTGGCAAGGCTCGATGACGCTGGAAACGCCAATGCTGTTCGCGATTGGCTTCTTGTGTCTGTTCACCATTGGCGGCATGTCCGGCCTGGTGTTGTCGCTGGCGCCGGTCGATATCCAGTTGCACGGTACGTACTACGTGGTGGCGCACTTCCACTACGTGCTGGTGGCCGGTGCGCTGTTCAGCCTGTTTGGCGCCACCTACTACTGGCTGCCCAAATGGTCCGGCTATATGTACAACGAGCGCATGGGCAAGATCCACTTCTGGTGGTCGATGATTGCTTTCAACATCACTTTCTTCCCGATGCACTTTCTGGGTCTGGCCGGCATGCCACGGCGGATTCCGGATTACGCGCTGCAGTTCACCTTCTTTAATGAAGTTGCTTCGGTTGGCGCGTTCCTGTTCGGCTTTGCACAGATTTTCTTCCTCTACAACGTGATCCACACCATTCGTGGCGGCGTCGGCCCTGCTCCGGCCAAACCATGGGACGGCGGCACCACGCTGGAATGGGAAGTCGCCTCGCCCGCTCCGCACCACACCTGGGAAACCCCGCCGGATGCAGCACTGGTCCAGCGTGGTCTGGTGGCGCAAGGGTTGGAACATAACTGAGGCGTGAGGATGTGTAGTTGTAGGGTGCGCATTCATGCGCACCATGAGGGCAACAGCAACTGAACGCGTTCGCAAGCGAAGCTTGCAAACCCTACGGCGCTGAGCGGGGATGAATGAGATGGAGAACGCAATGACCCACGAACAACCTGAGCGCCGCCGCAACATCCGGACGGCATTGATCCTGGCCAGCATTGCCCTGGTGTTTTTTGCCGGGATCATGGTTCGGCATTGGTTGTTTGGTAACTGACACCATGAATACCGCCACGCTCAATCAAACCCGGCAAGGCAATCGCAAAACGGCGATAAAGCTGGGGGTGATCGTGCTGGCGATGTTCGGGTTCTGCTTTGCCATGGTGCCGATGTATGAGGTGTTCTGCCGCGCCGTGGGCATTCAGCAAGACCGCATCGTCAATGAAAACGACGTGGTGCCAGCGTGGTCGCAACGCATTGATCTGGACGCCAATGAAGCGCCTGGCGTGTTGGCGAAGCTGATTCCGCTGGATCACACCGCCAGCGGTAAAGCCGGCCAGTTGGTAAAAGCGCATTTCCGGCTGGAAAACCCGACCGACAAGCCGTTGCAGTTACGGGCGATTCCCAGCTACGCGCCCAGCAACGCGGTGCGGTTTGTGCAAAAGCTGCAATGTTTCTGTTTTGATGCCATCGATCTGGCCCCGCATGAAACACGCGATGTCACGGTGGTGATGCTGTTGAAAAAAGAACTACCCGAGTCGCTGGGGCCGATCACCTTGTCGTACACGTTGTTCAACGCTGCAGATAGCTCGGCAGACGGCAAGGTGAGCGGCTCATGATCGCCACCATCAAAACCGTGCTGGCCGCATTTTTTGGCGTCCGTGGCCGTAAAGGTGCCGAGGCCGAAAAACTCAAGCCGCGGCAATTGATTGTGACGGCGATTGTGTTGGCGCTATTACTGGCATTGGGCGTATTTACGCTGGTGCATTTTCTGGTGGCAAGCAGGACGTAGTGGACATTCAAGCCCGAGAGTTCGTAGCCCGGATGAAGCGCAGCGGGAATCCGGGAGCAATGCGTAAAAGAATCGCACCGCAATGAATGGTAAACGTCGCAGCCCCGGATTCTCGCTAACGCTTCATCCGGGCTACATGATGAGTTGAAAGCAGACAGAAATACCGGCAAACGCATTACTGGAGGAGGCTGCAACCCATGGTTGCAACCCAATAAAAGGCGGGCTAACCCGCCACTCACAAGCACCACGCAAGGCCACTTCGGTGGCAGCCCTGGAGAGAAACATGAACGTAGAAAACGGCATCCACGATCCGCACTACTTCGTGCCGCAGCCTTCCCGCTGGCCTATAACCGGCTCTATCGCGCTGTTCTGCATGACCTGCGGTACCGCGTTCTGGATCAACAACATGCAGTTCGGCAAGTGGGTCTTGCTGCTTGGGTTCTTGATCCTGATTCGCATGCTGTTCGGCTGGTTTCATGATGTCATTCAAGAGTCCCAACACGGCGATTACGGCCAGCAGGTGGACCACTCGTTCCGCTGGGGCATGAGCTGGTTCATCTTCTCGGAAGTCATGTTCTTTGCCGCGTTCTTTGGCGCGCTGTTCTACACCCGGGTGATCTCGGTACCGGAACTGGGCTGGTTCTCGGACACGCACTCCTTGCTATGGCCGCAGTTCAACGCTGCGTGGCCCGCGGTAAGCGGCCCCAAGACCGGCGGCTACACACCCATGGAAGCCTTTGGCATTCCGGCGATCAACACCGGCTTGTTGTTGTCGTCTGGCGTGACCGTGACTTGGGCGCACTGGGGCTTTCTCAAGAACAACCGCACGCAAATGGCGCTGGGCCTGGCGTTCACCGTGGCCTTGGGTATCTGCTTTTTGTTCTTGCAGGGTTTTGAATACCACCACGCTTATACGCAGATGAACCTGACGCTGGCCTCTGGCGCGTATGGCATGACCTTCTTCATGCTGACCGGCTTTCACGGCATGCATGTGTTGGTGGGCGTGCTGATGCTGTCCACCATGCTGGGCCGCGTGCTCAAGGGCCACTTCACCCCCGCGCATCATTTCGGCTTTGAAGCCGCCGCCTGGTATTGGCACTTTGTAGATGTGGTGTGGCTGGGTTTGTTCGTGTTTGTTTATTGCTTGTGAGGCTTGCCCCGATTTATCGGGATAAAGGCGGCGAGGTACCTCACACAACCAGTTGTACGGCAGGCGGGTGCAGTGCAGGGGCTTATAAGAGGAGAAGGGAAAGGCAGGGATGCCTTTCCCTATCCCTCACACAGCAGGGCCGTGGGGTTGCAGATAACCGAAGTACCACGCCAGCAACAACAGGATAAACAGTGCGACCGAAACCGCGATCCGCAAAGTGAGCGATTTCGCCAGTTTTTCAGACCCTGCCGGGCCGCGTACCAGTTGCAGCAAAGCACGGCCCAGTGCAACCAGAATGATCAGCAAAAACAGCACTATGACGATTTTCATGGCATCTCCTCCTGATATTGGCAACGGTAGCACAAACGTCATAAAGCTGCCGGTCGCCCACCAGCGACGCGGTGCTTTGCTCGGTCTGGCCGGGCTGGTGTTGCTGACTGTGGCACTCGGTTGCTGGCAAGCCGCTCGCGCGGTTTACAAGCAACGGTTGGCCGATCACTACGCCGCCAGCATCGCTGCGCCCGCTTTGCCATGGGGCAGCAACGATGAACCACCGTTGTTCCGGCGCCTCACTCTCAAAGGTCACTGGCTCGCCGGCCAGACCTTGTATCTGGATCACCGGGATTACCAGGGCGAGATTGGCGTGGAAGTCATCACTCCGTTTCAGCTGGATGATGGCGGCATTGCGCTGATCAATCGCGGCTGGAAAGCACACAATACCGTCGAAAGCGCCCCCGCGCTGATTGCGCCCCAAGTGGAAGTGCTCGCCTGGCCGCGCTTCTTTGAACTGGCCAAAACCCCGCCGCAAGGCAATCTGTTCCAGAACATCACCGCCGCCCGCTTTGCCGAGTGGTCGCATCTACCCAAGCCGCTGTGGTACGGCCGTTTGCGCTCGCCCGCGCAAGATGGCCTGGCCCACGACAGCGCCACGCCTGACTTCAACCCCGCCCGCCATATCGGTTACATGCTGACCTGGTGGGGCATGAGCATTGCCGGAATCTTTCTGTGGCGACATTTTCGCCGTTCGACTCAACCGCAATCGCAGTCCAAATAAAACAAGATCAACAAGATCGCACGGAGACATACGAATATGAATAGCGGGCAAAAAACACTTCTCACGATGTTTGGCATTACGCTCGCCCCCATCCTCGCCGCGCAGGCGTTTTATTCCTGGTGGCAACCCAATCACGTCAAAAGCTATGGCGAATTGCTGGCGACCGAGTCAGTGGTCCCGGCCAACGGTTTCTGGCGGCTGGTGGCGGCCGATCCATCCGGCTGCACCGACAACCAGAAACAACTGCTGTTTGCCACCCGCCAGATGCGCCTGGCACAAGGTCAGGAAAGCCATCGTATTCAGCGTGGTTCCACCACTGTTTGCCCGGCGCTGGATAGCGACGTGGCGGTGCTGGCGCCAACCACCCATTTGCAGGAAAGCGGCCTGTATCTGATCGACCCGCACGGCAATCTGGTGATGCGGTATCGCCCCGGCCAGATCGACGACAACGAAGGCCGCAAAAAAGCGATGGCGGAGATCGGCAAGATCCTCAAAAACAACGAAGCGCTGGGCTGATCATGGCGAACTCACGTTTGCGTTATCTGGTCTGGCTAGCCGTGATCTGGACTTTCGCCCTGGTGATGCTGGGCGCGTTTGTACGCTTGTCTGATGCGGGCTTGGGCTGTCCGGATTGGCCTGGCTGTTACGGTCATCTGACCGTGCCGGAAAAACCGCACGAACTGGCGCACGCCGCCGCCACATTCGGCGCGATGGTGGAGCCGGAAAAAGGCTGGAAAGAGATGATCCACCGTTACGTAGCCGGTGGCTTGGTAGTGATCGTGCTGGCGCTCACCGTGTTGCTGGCGCGTAATCGCCGCAAATATCGCATTCCGGCCTTGCTGGTCTTTGCGCCTTTGCTGGTGATCGTGTTTCAGGCACTGCTGGGGATGTGGACGGTCACGCTCAAACTGATGCCCGCTGTGGTCACCGCGCATTTGCTCGGCGGCATGACCATGCTGGCCTTGCTGGGTGCGATTGCGGTGAAAGGCACGCTCCCGAGCATCAATATCAGAGGCGCTACTCGCACGCTGGCGTGGATTGCGCTGGCGGCCTTGCTGGCGCAACTGGCGGTGGGCGGGCTGGTGTCCAGCAATTACGCCGGGTTGGCCTGTGATGGTTTCCCGACCTGCCGCGGCAGCTTTGCGGCCCCGGATGGCCTGGCGCAAATGTTGCGACCGGGTCGCCAGTTGGGGCTGACGGCCGAAGGCGCGCCGCTGACCATCGCCAACCTGGCGGCGATTCACTGGTTGCATCGTGTCGGCGCGTTGATCGTCACGCTGCTCACCGTGGTTCTGGCATTGAAACTGGCTGGATATCAGCGGCGGCTGGCGTTGCTGTTACTGGCGGCGCTAACGCTGCAAGTGTTGCTCGGTATTGCCAATGTGTTGTTCTCGCTGCCTCTGCCGCTCGCCGTCGCCCATAACGGTGGCGCGGCGCTTTTGCTGTTTTCCCTCGTCAGTGTGATCGCCCGTAGTAGCGGGCAAAGGACGCAACATGTCTACGCAAACGCTCGTCACGCCTTCGCGGGTCGTTGAATTCTGGCGACTGGGGAAACCCAAAGTCGTCAGTCTGATTGTGTTCTGTGCGGCAGCGGGTGCCTTGATGGCGACGCCGCAATGGTCGGCCTTGCCCAATGTGGTGATGTGCTTGCTGGGCATTGCGCTGGTGGCCATGGGCGCGGCGGCAGTCAATTGTCTGGTGGAGCGCGATCGGGATTCGGTCATGCGCCGCACGGAGCGTCGCCCGCTGGTTAAAGGCACCCTCACACCGCTGGAGGCCGGTTTATACGCCGCCACGCTAACGCTCTCGGGCCTGTGGCTGTTGCTGACTTTCGGTAATGTGCTGGCCATGTGGCTGACACTGGCCACCTTCTTTGGCTACGCCGTGGTGTATACCCGCTGGCTCAAACCGGCCACGCCACAAAACATCGTAATTGGTGGCGCAGCAGGTGCTATGCCGCCGGTGCTGGGCTGGGCGGCGGTCACTGGCAGCGTGCCCGCCGAAGCCGCCGTGCTGTTTTTGCTGATCTACACCTGGACGCCGCCGCATTTCTGGGCGCTGGCACTGTATCGCGAGCTGGATTATCAGAAAGCTGGCCTGCCGATGCTGCCCGTCACCCATGGCGCGGCGTTCACCCGCCAGACCATCGTGCTGTACGCAGTGATGCTGTTCGCCGTGGCCTTGCTGCCGTTTGTGATTGGCATGAGCGGCTGGGTCTATCTGGCCATTGCGGTGTGGTTCAACAGCGGTTTTCTGGCTCGCTCCATCAAGCTGTATCGCACCGCCGATGACGCCGTCGCCCGCAATCTGTTTTTGTATTCGATCAAGTATCTGGCGTGGGTGTTTGGCGCGCTGATTCTGGACCGTTTGTACACGGTGGTGGCCAGCCACTTCTGATCTTTTAGGTCGACGTTCTCGCCATTCGCCCTGACCGGGTGGATGGCTGAAAAACAAACGGGATGCCCATTGAGCATCCCGTTTGTTTTGCCAGCTACTGATCAGATTAAAGCTGGAAGCGTTGCACCATCGTGTTCAACCGCTGAGCAATCTGGGCAATTTCGTTAGCGGTTTCGCTGGAACGGTGAATCGACGCCGTGGTTTCTTCAACCATCTGCGCAATGTCTTCCACCCGCACCGCAATGCTGGTGCTGGCATTGCTTTGCTCACGCGTGGATATGGCCATTTCGCTCAAGCTTTTGAGGGTGTTCTGCGCACCTTCATGAATGCGCCCGAGCGACTCCGCCACTGCTTTCGCTGCTGCGACGCTGTTGTTCACTTGCGGTAACGCGCCTTCCATACCCGCCACAGCGGCGTCGGTTTCGGACAATACGGACTCGAGCATGTGACCGATATCCACGGTCGCTGCGCTGGTGCGCTCGGCCAGTTTACGGACCTCATCGGCCACCACGGCAAAGCCACGACCTTGTTCGCCCGCACGCGCCGCTTCAATGGCGGCATTCAGCGCCAGCAAGTTGGTTTGCCCGGCAATGTCTTTGATCACGGCCGCAACGGACGAAATCTCGCGCGATTTGGTATCCAGGTCGCGAATACGTGCCGAGGCACTGGACACGCTTTCTGCCAGTTCCTGCATGGCAACTGACGCCGTGTTGACCTGCACCACGCCTTCGCCAGCCAGTTCGGTCGCCGTTTGCGAGGTGCGCTCGGTATCGGCAGTGTTATCCGAAATATGATTGATGCTGACCGTGAGTTCTTCCATGGCCGAGGCCATCGAAGCAGTCGCATCGGACTGGCGACCGGCAGCGGAGGAAATCTCCTTGCTGGCATTGGCGATCAGTCCGGAATGCTGTTCCAGCTGGCGCGCATCACGCTGCACTTCAGCCAGTACCGAGCCGAGCGATGCCCGCATTTTCTCAACCGCGCCCAGAATGCTGTCTGTAGAAGCATTGTGCGTACTGCGATCTGCGGCGAGGTTACCCTGCGCCACCCGCGTCACCAGATTCACCACTTGCTCGGGCTCGCCGCCCAGCGTTTGCAGCAGACGGCGCACAGCCAGCACCAGCATGGCGCCGACAATCCCGGCCAGTACCAGACACACCAGCACCTGCCAGCGGGCGTTACTCCAGAAGCGGGCATCGGCTTCGGCAAAGCTGATGCCGCTGCCCACTACCCAGCCCCAATGCGGCGTGCGCACTGCCACCGACAACAGGTCTACTGTTTTGCCGTTACGTGTGGAATCCCACCAGTATTCGGTAAATGCGCCACCGGATTGGTCCAGCGCTTTGGCCGCAATGGCGCCCACGCTATTGCCCTTGGCATCTTTGAAATCGTTAAAGCTGGTGCCATTCAGTTGAGGGTCCAGCGGCGTGGCGACAAACACCAGTTTGTCGTCGGTGACGTAAACGTATTCGGACTCGTGATATTTGTTTTCCCGCAGAATCTGCGTCGCCAGCGCTTTGGCATCGGCCTCGCTCATCTTGCCCGCGGCCGCCTGGTTTTCCAGCTGCACAATGGTGTTGTAAGTGCTTTTCACCAACTGCTGGATGCGCGCCTTGTTGTCGATATTGCTGGCACTGCGCAATACGTACAGCCCGGTGACCATGGTGCCCAGCAAGAACACCAACACTATCGCGGTTAATCCCCACGCTTTCTGGCGCAATGTCATTTCGTTTTATCCTCTAATCTTGTTTTGATCTTGTACTGTGCCGCTACTATCCAATACCTGCCGTCAGATTTCACATCTCATAATCAAACCTGACCTGAAAATCGCAAAATTATTTTGCCGAATCAATCCAATCGAAGGCTTTGGCACCGCATATGTGCAGCACATGCAATATGTCTTGTCAGACTACTGCTTTCATCATGTTAGCGAACAGTGCATTGGTTCGCTAACTTTACATATTTTTTCAACACTTCGGGTGTGCACCTGCCCAACGCGGACGTGACCCCACGTGTTGGGAATAAAGGTAAACCTGTGCGAACTCAAGGCAGGAAGATGGCCTTGGTGGTCTCGAACTCGATGGGCGACGAAGTGTGCTGGTGCACAATCTGCCAGACGCCTTGCCTGCGGCGCAGCGCCAACGTCATGCGGTTTTGCATGCCGCGCAATCGGGTGCCGTCTTGCGCGATTGCCTGGTATGAGACGAACAGATAGGCCATTGCCATGTCTGCGTCTGAGGTTGTCTGGATATTGGAGAAATCGACCAGCACCCGCTCTTCTTGCAAGGAGCCGAACCAGCCTTGAACGATCTTGCGCCAGGCAACAATGCCGCGATATTCCCACTCGGCCCACATATCAAAAATGCTGATGTCCTGGTCATAAATGGCCAGAAAGGCATCGACATCTTTGGCGTATACCGCAGCCTTGTATGCCGCCAGTATCGGCAGGACAGGTGATTCTGCTTCAGTCATTGCGGTGCTCCCAAGTCGTACATTGTCGGCGTTGCCTATGCATTCAAATGCATCAACGCCAGGGCAAAGCGCAGACAAATACAACGGTTACCGCGCCGCCGCTCGTTACGGTGTTGACCGGCGCGGGCATCGTGTACTTTATCGGCTACCTTAGTCACCAGAGACCGCAGCGCCATGCGTCCCCGCCTTAATCTCATCTTGCTGGGTGTAGCCGTTATCGCCAAAACCGTCGCTTTTTACGAAGCGCTGGGCTGGCCCAAAGCGGACAGCAGTCACGATGGCTTTGCCAAGTTCGATCTTGGAGGTGTAGTGCCGGGAATCCAGTCGCGCAAGGCATTTGCGATGGATGCCCATAGTGACACCAGTGAAAGCAGCGGTTTTTCTGCCATGGCACTAGCCTATATCGCCCGCTCCGCCGAGGATGTACCGCGCGTTCTGGCCAAAGCAGCTGCGCTGGGCGCCACCATCGTCAAACCCGCCACGACCAATACCTGGGGCATTGCCGGATACTTTCGCGATCTGGATGGGCATCTGTTTGAAGTGCTGTACGAAGAGGGCTGGGTGTTTGATGAGAATGACAATCTGGTGGTTTAGGGCTGACGATACGTGGCCGGCCAAAACCCTCAGCGCGCATCCAGGCGGAACTGGCTTGCCACTCACGCGCAGCTCGTCACACTCGCAGTGAATAACCCGACCCACCGCTGATCCTGCCAGACTTGATTAGGAAACAACCGTTTCCTATATTTTGCGACATGACAGACATGCCAATGACATTGCCAGCCAGCACCAGACCGCGTGGGCGTCCGCGCGAGTTTGTCATGGACGACGTACTGGATCGGGCGATTCTGGTTTTTCGGCAACAGGGCTATCACGCGACCTCGGTGGACGATCTGGCGCGGGCCATGCGGCTCACGCCCGGCAGTTTGTACAAGGCATTCAAAGACAAGCGGGCGATTTTTCTGGCGGCACTGGATCGTTACGCCACCTTGCGCTCGCGGCAGATACGCCAGATTGCCGCAACCAATAAAACCGGGCGGGAACGCTTGTGTGATGTGCTGACCGCTTATGTGCAGACATCGCAAGGCGATGAGGGACGCAGCGGTTGTCTGGTGGTCGGCAGCGCGGTGGAGCTGGCAATTCTGGACCCCGAAATCGCCCTGCGGGTGCGTGGATCATTGCGCAAGAACGGCGCTTTTCTGGCCAGCTTGATTGAAGCCGGGCGGCTGGATGGTTCCATTGCGGCCCATATAGACAGCGAGGCGACCTCGCAGTTACTGGTCTGCCTGACCCAAGGGCTGCGGGTGGTGGGCAAAACCGGCGGCACCCGACTGGACGCCGCTGCGGCGGTTGCAATTGCCATGAAATGGCTGGATTGACTCAAGCCATCCCGTTTTTTGCTTATTTAGGAAACGATCACTCCCTTTCTGGAGCCAGCACGATGACCACGTCCTCTACGCCCGCCAATGTTCCAGATAACAACGGCATTTCCCACGGCATGACCTGGTTGCTGGCGACGGCTTGCGGTCTGATCGTGGCCAATATCTATTACGCGCAGCCACTGATCGGGCCGATCGCGGCCGCGCTGGGACTGACACCTGCCGCGGCGGGTTTGATCGTGACAATGACGCAAATTGGCTACGGCGCGGGGCTGATCCTGATTGTGCCGCTGGCAGATTTGCTGGAAAACCGGCGGCTAGTGTTAAGCGTGCTGGGTATCGCCATCCTGGCCTTGCTGGGCGCGGCGTTTGCTAACCAGCCACTTTCGTTTTTGCTGGCCGCATTGCTGATCGGCATTGGCTCTGTTGCCGTGCAGGTGCTCGTGCCCTATGCCGCGCATCTGGCCCCGGAAGCCATGCGCGGGCGAGTGGTCGGTAACGTGATGATCGGACTGATGTTAGGTGTGATGCTGGCGCGACCGGGGGCGAGCTTCATTACCTCTATATCGTCGTGGCACGTGGTTTTTCTGGTTTCTGCCTTCGTGATGTTGCTACTGTCGCTGGTGCTCGCCCGCGCCTTGCCGTCGCGTACCCCAACGAATCGCCCACACTATCGCAAGCTGCTTGCTTCGATGGCGCATCTGGCGCTAAACACGCCGTTATTGCGACGCCGCGCGCTGTATCAAGCTTGTTTGTTCGCTGCGTTCAGCTTGTTCTGGACCACCACTCCACTACTGCTCGCTGGCCCGGCATTTCATCTGTCGCAGCGTGGCATCGCTTTGTTTGCCCTGGCGGGCGTGGCCGGTGCCATTGCCGCCCCCATTGCCGGGCGGGTGGCGGATCGCGGCTGGAGCCGACCTGCCACCGGCATCGCAATGATCAGCGTGGCACTGGCGTTTGGCCTGACGCACTTGGTTCCGGCTGGCTCGCCCATGGCGTTGGGCTTGCTGGTAGTGGCGGCGATCCTGATCGATTTTGGCGTTCAGGCCAATGTGGTGCTGGGCTATCGCGCCATTTTTACGCTGGGGGCCGAGTACCGCGGGCGACTCAATGGTTTATACATGGCGACCTTTTTTGGCGCCGGCGCCGTGGGCTCCGCTGCTGGAGGCTGGGCCTTTGCCCACGGTGGCTGGGCGCTGGCCTCGGCAATCGGTTTAACCTTGCCCATTGCTGCGCTGTTGTACTTTGCGACCGAACGGGCGCAGTGCGGCGAACCAGCCAGTGTGACGCGTTGATGGCGTTGCCTTGCCGATAACGCCGCAAATGAAAATCCCGATCGAGCCCTGGCGATTATTTCACCGTAGCTTAATCGGGATGGGGTGCTGCCACTCAAACCCGGCGGCAGCTAGCCAGTGTGCTTACTCGCCAAACGGTCCCAGGTAGTCGGTCTTGCCAATATCCAGCCCGTGCTGGCGCAGGATGTCGTGTGCCGTCGCGATATGGAAAAAGAAGTTGGGCAGCACAAAGGTCACCAGATACTCATCGCCGCTGAACGTGGTTTTGATGGTGCTGAAATCCAGCGTGACTTCAGTGGCTTCAGTGCCTTCCATTTGTTCGGGCGCAATGCTGTCAAAAAACGCCAAGGTCTTCTGGATGCGCGTTTGCAGTTCAGCAAAGCTGTTTTCGCAATCAATAAATCGCGGCACTTCAACGCCCGCAAGGCGGCCAATGGCGTTTTTGGAAGTGTCTGAAGCTCGCTGAATCTGCCCGGCCAATGGCAGCATGTCGGTCGCCAGCCTGGCATGTACCAGCATTTCCGGCGGCAAGCCGGTGGCTTGGGCGTGGGCCAGCGCTTTATCCAGATAGCTGGACAGCACTCGCAGGCCGCGCTGAAACACCGGAATGGAAAGGCGATACATCGAAACTGCCATGGCTTGATTGCTCCTTGAAGGTTCAGCTAACTGTGGCGGCAATGTGGGCAATTTCAAGCTGTTATCAGCGGTATCGGACTGCGAAATGCCAGGCGGACGATCAATCGTCTGGCTGCTTCAGTGATCAGTCGCCGTATCCAGCTTTGGCGTGCCCAGCTTGAACCACGCCTTGGCGATTTTGCCGTCGCTCACTTCGTAAATGGCAATCACGTCCACCGTGCCCACACCACCCGCAAACGTGCGCCGGACCACTTCGCGATCCACCACCAGATTGCCTACCGACACCCGCGTCAGCAATTGCCCAAACAACAGCGGCTCGGCAAAACGGATTTCGTGGCGCTGGCGAATCGCCGCAGCGCCCTCGGCCAGCAACGTTGCAGGGTGCTCATAATACAAAGCATCGTCATGCCAGTACGCCATAAAGGCGTCGATATCGCGGGCGTTGTACGCCGCAAGCTGCCCAGCGACGACCTCTTCCGCTTCGTTGGTATTACTGCTAGTCATTTGCACTACTCACAGGTGGACAACAAGCTGTCTACCATAAAGCAAATCGCCGCCCCTGCGTATCCGGCAGGGCGCGGCGATCGGTCGCGACCAGGCCAGGATGCGCTAGAAAGTACGCGCCGCCGGGTAAGTGCTGGTGAAATCATTGCCCCAGCGAAAGTTGATGAACGACATCGTTACCGAGACTTCCAGCCCTTCCACAAAATGCCAGCAGCCCACCGGCAGGAACAGGATTTCACCCGGGTTCAGAATGCACTCGCGCACCTGCACATTGCGCATGGCGGGGAAGCGGTTGTAGTCGATATTGCGGGCGTCAACATAGGTGAAACAGTGTTCATGGTTGTACATGCTGGCAATTTCGTTGGCGGGCACCAGCAAAATGCGTTTGCGGCCGATCACCTGGGCCATGAAGTTGTTGGTCAGGTCATGGTGAAACGGCGTGATGGTGCCCGCCGGGCCGAACCACAGGAAACCTTGATCCGTTGAGCCCGGATTCAGATACTCCGGCAACGGCAAGATGTCGCGCCACAATTCGGCCAGGGCCTGCCGATTGTGCGAATCGTTATAGGCCGTCATGTAAAAATCGTTGGTCGGACTGTGGGTGCGAACCAGTTGCACGAATTCGGCAAAGCGCATGCTCTTTTCGTGCCGGCGTTTGTCCAGTTCATAGTGCTCGTTACTGTTGCGGCCAAACTGGACCTCCACCGCGCGCTCGCCACAGCGATCGGCGAAGTAATCCAGGCTCCATTTCTGCATGGCAGGCCATTGATCCATCATGCCGGTGATGATCACCGGGCGCCCGGCGGTGTAGTAATCGTTGAAAAACTCGGCGCTGGATAACCGCTGGCGCCGCGGGATTTCCGGCGAGCGTAGTTGCTCCAGCCGCCGCTGGTTGTCCAGCACCCAATCGTGCTTGGCGAGGCGGTTTTTCAGTCGTTCGGCGCCCGCCAGATACGGGCTGGCCAGCGCAGCCTGAACCTCACGCAGTGCGTCTTCCGGGTCGGCCCCGGCCGCCACCATCACCTTGGTCAAATCCTGCGGCGCACCGCCCAGCAGCAGGTTTTCGGCAATCCAGCGTCGCCATTCGTGATCCACCACAACCCGCGGTGTTGTCTGATTTTGCGTTTCCATCCGCCTCCCTGGTCAGTGCCAGTGGTTATTGTCTCGTTGTCCGGGTACACACCAGCGCGAGGCCCGGTATGTACCACCCTCGATACTGCGCAATAGCCTACTTCGCGAGCCCCAGTCTGAGTAGCGGCAAGCGGTCAGGCGTTCGGTAAACGAGACATTCGGTGGCAGATGGAAATAAACCGGCGTCACCGTGCCGTAGAACTTATTTGTGTTCCTGCAATTGCAACAACCACGAGAACGCGGACGGATTGCGTTGAGCAAAGGATGGGCGGCCGGGCCGGGTTGCCATGTTGACTGGCAAGGGGGCGGGTTTGGTTCGGAATTTAAGGGTGGTACCGGCGGATAAGTTGCCCATGATGCACTCCTGTTGAACGTGTGAAAGTACAAAAGGTAAGTGCATGAATTATGAGACTTGTGAGAAATTTCTGCGAACGGGCTCCGTTGTAAGTTGATATTTATCAATATGTTGTGAACACACCACCCGCAGCATGGCTCTCCCTTACCATCCGGCTGAGGTGGCCAGATAGCAGCCTGCAAGCCACTTCCCGGCAAAGCGCGCGTTGCCGCCTAGAATGAGTTTTGAAGCTCGCCAGTAAATCCGGTCAACCACCGGTATCAGGGCAGATAAACCAGTTCGACTGCGCCCACGCGCCTGGTTTTAGCAGGAGACCAATATGAGCAAGGAAATCGTTCGCGGTAGCAGTGCCGTTATCGAGTTTGATAGCGAGCGCTGCATTCACTCTCGCCACTGCGTACTGGATAGGCCAGATGTCTTTGTGCCCAATGTGGCCGGAGAATGGATACACCCTGACCAGGCCAGCACGGCCGAACTACTGGAGCTGGCCCGCAACTGCCCGTCCGGTGCCATTCAGTGCCAAGGTCTGGACGGCACTTTGCTGGAGGCGGCGCCGCTGGTGAACACCGTACGGGTGCGCGAGAACGGCCCTTTGGCGATGCATGGGCCAATTTATATCAACGGTCAGACGCAAGGTTATCGCGCCACATTCTGCCGCTGCGGGGCTTCCAGCCATAAGCCATTCTGTGATGGCAGTCATGCCGGGGCCGGGTTTACCGCCAGCGGTGAAGCACCCGCCGCGACCAGCGAACCGCTGGCGCAACGCAACGGTGATCTGCAAATTGAACCCACACCCAATGGCCCGTTGCATGTCACCGGCTGTCTGGAAGTGGTGACCGGCACCGGCAAAACCATTAACCGCGTCACCGATGCCTGGTTATGCCGTTGCGGCCACTCTGGCAACAAACCGTACTGCGACGGTAGCCATGTCAAAGCCGGTTTTCGCAGCGAACCCTGACGGTTGGGCTGTGTGTCCTTTCAATAGGGCCGAAGTGAGGTGGCTTAGCTAACTGGCATACCCTATAACGGCAATGTATCAGCGCATGTAACACTGCATTGCCCGGACTGATGCACACGCCGGTCCGGTATAACAAATGCAGGACAATGGGGGAGTATCTGATGGGTTTGCATATCCAGCGCGCCGCAGGGGCGCTTTTGTTGCTGGGACTGCTGTGTCTGGCACCCCAGCTCGCCGCACAAGTCATCATCACCAATCCGGCCACCGAGCCCAAAGAGCAACTGGCGCTGTCGGTGCTCAAGCTGGCTTTGTCCAAATCCATGCCGGATGCCACTTTCCAGGCGCTGCCGCAGTTCTCGGAAGAAGCGCGCTCGGTCGAATACCTCAAGGAAGGCAAGATGTCTGTGATGTGGGCCGGCACTCAACCTTCGTACGAGCAAGAACTGACGCCGATCCGCATCCCGCTGGAAAAAGGCATGCTCGGCTACCGGATTTTCATCATCCGCAAAGGCGATCAACCCAAGTTTGATCAGGTGAAAACGCTGGACGACCTGAAAAAACTCAAAGCCGGTCAGGGCCGTTTCTGGGGCGATACCGCAGTGCTCAAATCGGCCAATCTCCCAGTGGTGACGCCGGTCAAATACGCCAGCATGTTCCCGATGCTGGAAGGCGAGCGCTTTGATTACTTTCCCCGCGCCATCCACGAACCGTGGAGCGAGGTGGAAAAATACAAAGACCTGAATCTGGAAGTGGAAAAACACATCCTGCTGGTCTACCCGTTTGCCATGTATTTCTTTGTCGCCAAAGACAACAAACCGCTGGCGGATGCCATCACGCGCGGCATGGAAGCAGCCATCAAGGACGGCAGCTACGACAAGCTGTTTTACAGCAACCCGCTGGTGTCCGATGCGCTGTCACGCGGGCATCTGAAAGACCGGCTGGTGTTCCGTATTCCCAATCCGTACATGTCGCCGGAAACCCCGGTCAATCGGCCCGAACTGTGGCTGGATATCACCAAATACTAAGCAGCGTAGCGCTTGTGCAAGCAGGCGCCGGTTGCAACTACCAGTGAGGGGAAGTCTATGGGCATGACAACAAGATCAATCAGTACCCGCCTGATCGGCACCGTGAGCGTCGTGGTGCTGGTCATCACCATCCTGGTGCTGGGGGTAAGCTATGCGCTGGTTTCACACCAGGCGCAGCAAGACCTGCAGGAAAAAATCGGCGAAAGCTCAGACGTGCTGGGCATCGTCTTGCGTGATCCGGTGTTCACCTACGACAACGGCCAGATCAGCGCGATTCTGGCGTCGTTCATCAAACAGAATCACGTTTACCGGCTGCACGTGGCAGACCAACGCGGCAAGGTGCTGGGCGAGATCAAGCAAGAGCAAACGGTGTCTGACAGCTTGTTGCAAAGCCAGACCATCAAACTGGTCGGCGAAGATGGCAATGCGTTGGGTCAGGTGGTGGTGGATTTCCGTACCGATTCGGTCGGTCAGCAAATCCGCGTTACCTCGCTGTACGTGGTGGGCGCCGTGTTGTGTGTGCTGGCAGGGGTGATGTTCAGCCTGGCCATCATGATGCGCACCTTTGTGACCAGCCCGGTCAAACGCATCAACCGGGCACTGGGCGAAATCGCGGCCGGTGGCGGCGATCTGACCAAACGGCTGACTATTTCCAGCCATGACGAACTGGGCGAACTGGCGGGCAGCTTCAACCGCTTTGTGGAAAACCTGCACACCCTGCTCAGTACGGTGGTGGGTTCGGCCAAACAGTTGTCGGTGGCCGCAGATGGCCTGGCCGCACGCACCAGCGAAGTCTCCGCCGCCAGCCGCAAACAGCTGGAAGGCGCGGAAGAAACCGCACAATCACTGGCCGAGATGTCCAAAGTGGCGCAAGACGTGGCCAGCAGCGCCACGCGTTCGGCCACCAGCACGCACGAGGCCAAGCAACAGACCCAATCCGGCGTTAGCGTGGTCACCAACACGGTTGAACAAGTCGGCCAGCTGGGTGCCGAGATTACCGATACGCGGGATCGCATTATTGATCTGCGCAACGACTGCAATGCCGTCACGCGCGTGCTGGACGTGATCCGCAATATCGCTGAACAAACCAATCTGCTGGCCTTGAACGCCGCCATCGAAGCCGCCCGTGCGGGCGAGGCGGGCCGGGGTTTTGCAGTCGTGGCCGATGAAGTGCGCAAACTGGCCCAACTGACCGGTGCTTCCACCAGCGAAATCGCCGAGATGGTCGACAAACTGCAATCGGCCGCGCGCAATGCCGGTGAAGCGATGGACCGCAGCCACGCCCGCGTGGATGACACCGTACAGCGCTCGCAAGAAGCCGGCGTTTCGCTGGAGCGCATCCGCGACAATATCGACATCATTGACGACATGAACGTGCACGTGGCCGCCGCCGCAGAACAGCAAAGCCGCACCATCTCTGGCATCAGCAGCAATGTGGAATCCATCCAGCGGCTGGCGCATCAGGTAAACGACATGTCCGCTTCGGCCCACGCCGAAAGTCGTGAAGTGCTGAATATTGGCGAGAGCCTGCGTAACGAACTGGGTAAATTCCACTTGTGATTGGCCCGTGTGGTCAGATGCGGGTGGGCTCTCCCGCTCTGACCGCTTTAGTACTGCGTAATGCTGTGTTGCCCTGCAGCCAGGGCTTCATTCCCTCCAAGGGAAAGGTATTTCATGTTGCGGTGCCCGTAGCCGGCACGCCAATCAAACACAGCTGCCGCGATTCGCAACCTCCAGCCTGGAACCAGACGGCTTAAACCCAATTACCCCAAGCCGCATTTGCGTTGCAAATATGTATCTTGATTATGTCAATTTCCATCATGAAGTTGACGCAATTCTTACCATTTGAAATGATGGCAGCCCTCATTTCAATAATAAAATCAATCATGAAAATCCGGTTGCCTGGCGTTCTAGCCCTCTTGATCCTCTCTGCCCATTGCCCGGCCGAGGTTTATAAATCAAAGGATGCAGCCGGGAATGTGACGTTTTCCAATGTTGATCCTTCTAGCGGTGGCCAGGTTTACTCAGGCAATGGCAATCAGGGTGGCACTGTAAGTTCCACACGCACGGTAACCAACTATGCCTATTCCCGTTTTGGCGCATGGGCCAGTTACCGGACCACGCAAACCTATCAAGTTAGAAGCCGATCTATCGCGTCCGGCAGCGGGTTTCGGGTTGCCAACAGCCTGATTGTGACCAGCAAACACCTGGTACACGATTGCAGTCAGGTCATGATCAATAATCAGCGCGCCGCTTTGCAGGTTGCCTTGAGTGGTGCCAGCGATCTGGCCTTGTTGCGCGACGGCTGGGGTACAGGTTCGCTGATAAAGTTCCGCTCAGACGAACCAGTCTTGGGTGAGCCGGTTTTTGTTGGGGGCTACATGCTGCCCAACCAGCCCACAGATAGCTTTTTGCTTAGTCCGGCGCAGGTTCAGGGCAAGGCGGCAGGCAATGATCCGCATATGTTTGAACTCTCAGGCAAAATCGTCCCGGGCGCCCGCGGCGGCCCCGTACTAGACCAGGCCGGGCACTTGATTGGCATGGTTGGAGTGAACACGAATACCGAAACCGCTTCGCACACCATAGATGTATCGAGTACCGACCATCAAAGTCCAGCTATCAAAAACACCGAAATCATCGCCTTTCTGAAGGCATACAACATCGATCCACTCATGGCCACCGCAACTCAGCCGGTTTCGCAAAGCGCAATTTCCGGGAATCTGGAACACGCAATGGTGACGATTTCCTGTTATCGCTAAGAGCCTGACGAAGATGCAGTATTGTGTACTTTGAGTGCAATTGTGCTCTGTTTACCGTTTATCGCGACTAAATGACTGCACGTGCGCTATGCCTTGCCGCCCTGCCTGGTAAATGTCAGGATGCGTTCCGATCAGTATTCAACAACGATCGGGAACGGTTCTATCTCCCACCACAGCAGACAGGGTGCGGCAAAGCGCCGCAGCAGGAATAAACAGCAGATATGCCTAATTTCAATTTGATTGGTGACTGCAGGCGCGCATTTGCCTTCCTGCTTGTAAGCGTTTGCCTCGGTCTTGCAAGTTGTGGCGGCGGCGGTGGGTCTGCAGGTAGTACTGGCAACAATAGCTCGAATGCAGCCCCAATCACGCCCACTCCCGCACCGGCGCTCACCCCAACCCCCTCCCCTACCCCAACATCGGCGCCAGCCAGCAAAAGCGCCAAGCGCGGTATTGCTTATGATCTGGCCTCGTCGCAAGACATGGCGGCTGTCGCGACGGGTGCGAGCTGGTGGTACAACTGGGGGCAGACTCCCAACAGCGGCATTCCCACGGATTACCAAGCCCGCTATGGCATGGATTTTTATCCCATGCTGTGGAACGGCAACTTTGTCGACGCCAATGTCATTAGCTGGCTGCAAGTACACCCGTCGGTCAAATATCTGCTCGTGCTTAACGAGCCCAATCTGGTCGATCAAGCCAATATGACGCCCGCTCAGGCGGCGGCATTGTGGCCGCGGTATGAGGCGATCTCCGCCGCGACCGGCGTCAAGCTTGTTGGCCCGGCGATGAACTGGGGCACCATGGCCGGATATAGCGATCCGGTGGTGTGGCTGGATGCGTTTTACGCGGCCTACCAGGCGGCCAATGGCAATCGCAATCCGCAGATCGATTACCTGGCTTTTCACTGGTACGACTACGGCCTGGGCGCGCAGCTGGATCGGCTGACCAAATACGGCAAGCCATTCTGGGTGACCGAATTTGCCAACTGGCATAGCTCAAACGACGGCGCGCAGATTGATACGCTGGCCAAACAAGAGGCGCAAATGGCCGACATGGTTGCCACCTGCGAAACACGCAGCGATGTTTTCCGCTATGCCTGGTTCACTGGGCGCATTAATCCAGATCCGCATTTCGACAGCTTGCTGGCAGGCAGTGGCATATTGAGCGACTTGGGTAGCAAGTACCTCACCCAACCTTGGTAAACAGGCGCTGACGTGGGTGGCACGGATCAGCGGCTTCAGGATCAAATACTCGACTACTCTGCATAAAGCCACGCTTGTCGGTAATTTGCGCGCCCTGTCGTTGTTGCCAGAACGCGCCAATATGACGTTGGTCTACAACCAGATAAAGATCTGAATAAGCACAGTCAACTGCATCGGCAATATGGTGTACCGGGCATGTCCGCCTGCGCCTGATGCTGCACTGTGCCGCTGCCCTTGGGGGGGGTTCCGCACACATCGTGCTCGCAAAAGAGGAATCCGGTTATGCCAATCCAGAAACAACGAGACAGCTTGCGCTGCCTGGGCTCCCTGCTGGCACTGGGTGCCGCGCTGGTGCTGGGCGGCTGCGGCGATGGTCAGGACAGCAGTAGTTCCGCCATGCCCAGCACTGCATCCGCCAGCATCAAACAGACCACCACAGTGCTGCCGCAACAGCCAGTCGTCGCGGTTACGCCTGTGCCGAAAAACACCACCAAGAGCACCAAACGCGGTATTGCCGACAATCTCGGCGGCTATTCAATGCTCGATCTGGCCGCAGTCTCGCCGGGCGTGAGCTGGTGGTACAACTGGAATCTCACCCCCACCAGTAATCTCCCTTCAGACTACCAGGCCATGTACGGCATGGAATTCGTGCCCATGATCAAGACCGGAGACTTTGTCGATGCCGACGTGATCAACTGGTTGCTGGCTCACCCTTCGGTCAAGTTCCTGCTGGTTCTCAACGAACCCAACCGCACCACACAAGCCAATATGACGCCGTGGCAAGCCGTGGCGGTGTGGCCACGGTTTGAGAACATTGCGGCCAAAACCGGTGTGAAACTGGTCGGGCCGGCCATGACTAACGGCAACACGCTGCACTATGGCGATCCGGTGTATTGGCTGGACAGTTTTTACGAAGATTTTCGGGCACTGTATCAACGCGATCCCAAGATCGATTTTCTGGCTTTTCACTGGTATGACTACGGACTGGCGGCGGCACTGGACCGGATGGACAAATACGGCAAGCAGATCTGGGTCACCGAATTCGACAACTTTCATACCGGCAACGACGGGCTGCAGATTGATAGCCTGAGCAAGGCACTGGCGCAGCAGGCCCAGATGACTAATATCCTGGAAACGCGCAGCGACGTGTATCGCTACGCCTGGTACACCAGTCGCTTGTCCGGTAATCCCTTGTTTATCAATTTGCTGAGCGGACCGGGCCAGTTGACGGCCATGGGTAGCCAGTATGTGACGCTACCGTGGTGAGGCGGCGCCACCAGCATCGCCAGCGGTGCGGTGCATGTCAGAACATGAGCACACTGCGATAAGCGCCAAGCGACCACCGCCTCTTGCGGTGGTTTTTTTTGGCCTCATGTACTTGCGGGTAGATAAACCGGTTTGCGGACCCAATCGGCAGTTTCCGTCCCGGCAGCGACCATCACAGGAAGCATTCATGCGTCTCGCAATCATCAGTGGCGGCTCTAAAGGTCTGGGAGCCAGTCTGTGTAATCAATATCTTGCCGCGGGTTTTACCGTGGTGGAGTTTTCCCGCTCGGCCCCGCACGATTATTCGATCCAGGTTGATCTGGCCGACCCAGTCACCACGCAGCAAACGGTGGCGACCACACTGCGAGCGTTGGCCGGGCAAAAGTGGGATGAAATTGTGGTGATCAACAACGCGGGCGTACTCGACCCAATCGGCCCCACTTCCGTCAAAGACCCGCAGGCGGTACTGGCAAATATCAACACCAACTTTGCTTCCGCCATTGTGTTTATCAGTGAAGTTGTTGGTGCATTTCAGGGGCACGCTGCCCGCAAAATCATCGCCAGCGTTTCGTCCGGTGCCGCGTTGAAGGGTTATGCCGGCTGGTCGCTGTATTGCGCCGCCAAAGCAGGTGTGGAGAATTTCATCCGTTCAGTCGCGCTGGAACAGATTGCCCAGAGCCAGCCTTTCTTTGCCATCAACATTGACCCCGGCGTAATGGATACCGGTATGCAGGCGCTGATTCGCAGCAGCACTGTTGCCGACTTTCCGGATGTAGCGCGTTTTGTCCAACGCAAACAAGCAGGCGAATTGCGTTCCGCCGATGCGGTTGCCCGCGCGATCCGCCAGATCATCGACCAACCCGCACTGGAAAACGGCGGGCGCTATCCCGCCGTGGTTTGATCCAGCAGGCTTAACCCGAACAAGGATGCACTCTCATGGCTATCCGCCACCTGGTTTTACTGAACTTTAAAGATGACCTTTCCCCGGCAACCCGGACCGAACTGGAAACCGCATTCGTGGCGTTGTCGCTGCAGATCGATGGCATCACTGCCTTCGATTGGGGTATCAATCACAGCGTGGAAGGCTTGGGCAAAGGCTTTACGCATGTTTTCAACTTCACTTTTGTGGATGCCGCCGCGCGGGATACCTATATGGTGCATCCGGCACATCTGGCCTTTGTGGCACAGCTACAACCGTGCCTGAACGATGTGATCGTGCTGGATTACGACCTCTGACCTCGCCTGCACAATGCCCTAACGCGAAAAGCCCCGTAGTGTGCGGGGCTTTTTCTATTACGCGGCATAAGACTGGTAATCGCCCCGTTTATTTAGCGAGCAGAAGTGTCTTGCGCCCCGTAGCTGGCAAACACGCTTTTGACCACCCCACCCGCCGTTTCAATACGGCAGCCACGATAACCGTAGCCGTTTTTCATTTGCACAAAGCTGACCCCGGAGGCCGCAATCGTGCCCAGCATATTCTGGCGGGCGATATACGTTTGCAGCGCTTCGACCGTAGCAATCGATTTCAGCGGTCCGCAGGTTTCCTGCGCCTCCCGCCGCTTTTGTTGCACGCTGTAGCTTGAATACAGCATCAGTCCCGTAAACAGGCACATCAGCACCAGCGACATCACTTTCCTGGCAGTCATTCGGCTAATCCGGCCACTATTTGGTCAAGCGACAATTCTAGACCCAGCCGCACCACTGCAAACCCGGTGACACCGTGGCGTGCCGCCGGCGCGACACTTTGGCGACGAAAGCCATCCACCCCGACTCAGCAGAATGGCTCGGCAATATATAGACCGATCCGGAATATACATATGCCAGCCAACACCAATTGCGCGCGATAACAAAAGTGCCAGATATGCCCATACCTCGCTATTTTAAATACGCGATGTAAGGAAATAGCTAATGGGAATTCAAATCAAGCCAGTTTCTTTGGCCTGGATTTCATCAAACGGGCTTTTGCTTCCAGCAAATCATCCAGGTTTTCGAACATGCCTAAAGGCACGTACCCGACCTTGATTCCACTGGTAAAAGCGCGGACGTTTTTATCCAGCATTACGTACAATTTTTCAACGTGGAAATTCTGGCTTTCAACACTGTATTGAAGCACGTACAGACTTTCATTCATCGCCGTAGCAACCCCAAAATATTTGCGATGTGTAAGAAACGAAAGTGCCGGACAAAAAACGCGAGACACCTACCCCGGCAACAAACCATAAAGATAAAAATCCTGGTATGGTTTACCAAGGCAAGCGAAGGACAGGGCGGGTAACCCTGCGTGCATCGTCTTATTTAATAAGAAATTTGTCAAGAACCAAATGACAATGGCACTCATAAAAACAACCAGAGCCGCTCGTTTATTGCAAGCTCAAGTTCGCGCCGATGGTTGCACCGGTTTGGGCGTTCAATTGCACCAGCCGCGTGCAAATTGCACTACCCATTCCCAATATCGCATGAGCCGAAAAGCGATATGTTTTGAAAAAACCTGGATTCTTTCCGATATATCAGCGTCAATTATTTGAATATGAAACCGGTTCCGTTTTCATGTTTGTTGTTAAAGGCAATTTATTTGCCCTGATTAATCTGGATATTGAAACAATAAGATATTTCTAATATTCGGGAAGTATCGACATATACATCAACACAGATTTGCCTGTGCCCATTTTCGGCTCAGGAAGAAACCTTAAACCGTCAAACGCCAGCCGTGCCCGGCTGTGTGCATTTGGCGCGGGCTTGGTCTGTCAAAGCACGGCAAATCTAATGAGCAGGTAAAGGAAATGCCACTGTCTGGCGCGCCAGACAAGTAGCGGCGAGCGCCAGCCAGGGTGGCAGTGCAAAGCACCAAAGGCCGATCAAATGGAACAGCACTGCGGCAGCGGCACAACCAACAGCGAAGGCCAGCACCGTGGCTGCCAGGCGCGAGATGCGGTTTTTGACCAGGGCCTGCTGCTCGGCCGGTAAACCGCCCAACAGATCCACCGCATCAATGACAATCTGGGTGGTACTGCCGGTCATCAAGGTCGTTGGCGGCGCGCTGGATAGATATATCCGGTGCACCGCGTTCTGGATTGCCATTGCCGCGACCAGCGTCATGCCTGTGAGCAACGCTGGCCAGTGATCGCCATTGGGAAACGGCCCCAAGCCGATTGCAAACACTGCGGCAACGAGTAGCAGCAGTGTTTGCAGTCCCAGCAGAAACGGTATTTCTGCAATCTGCCGTTGAGTAAGCACCGCGCCGCCAACTCGTACCAGCCCCACCACCACGCAGAACAAGGGCAACGCCGCCAGCTTGGCAATCACGCCTGAAGTGCCAAATGCCAGCGCCGCGCCCAAGGTGACGAAGTTGCCGGTGACATGAGCCGTAAACAGCCCTTGCAGCGCCAGAAAACCAGCCGTATCGACATAACCGCCGGTAGCGCTGAGAACACCAGGCAGATTCACAGTTTTCATGGGGTTCCTTGTTGCAACAAAAGAGCCAAGTCATGGCAAACAGGCTGCAGATTAACCGGATTCATTCATCGATGGATATGCGTTTAGCATGTTCAGAGGCCGCATGGGTTATCGGTATCAAGCAGGACGGTGATGCCGCAGTTCGGTTGAAGGCAAGCAAAAAGCCGACCAGTCCGCATTGGCATTTGCCAATTACCCCACGGACCAACCGCGATTAACTGTAGTTGCCCAGCCGCCGAACTGTACCCGCGCAGCCGGTATTTTTCTGGCGGTGATCTACACTGCGGCTGACTACCTTCTGCTGTGAGAGGCGCCATGGGCTATCACCCGGTCAATCTGCTGTTCCGGTTTATCCTCGAACTGGTCGCGCTGGTAGCGATGAGCTTTTGGGGCTGGACGCAGCATGACGGACTGGCGCGCTATGCCCTGGCGCTGATGGATCCGCTGCTGGCGGCAACCATCTGGGGCATTTTCAATGTACCCGGGGACCACAGCCGCTCCGGCGATGCCTTGGTGGCGGTGCCTGGCATGGTGCGGCTGGCCATCGAAGCGGTCATTTTCGGCTTTGCGGTATGGGCGCTATTTGCCACCGGCGCGGTTACGCAAGGGCGGTGCCTGGCCGCGGCGCTGGTTATTCACTACGCGTTGTCGTGGGACCGCAATCTCTGGTTGCTGCGCCGCTGAAGGGCGAGCGCTCAAACCCCGCGCGAGCGCAATACGTGCGCCAGCTTGCCCAGTGCTTGATCGATATCGGCAGCGCTAATGCCACCATAACCAAACAAAATGCCGGGCCGTTTGGGCCGCGCCGTATGAAAGCCGGATATGCCGTACAAGCCCACTGCCACTTCACGCCCCGCCGCAATAATCGTTTCTTCGGCCAGTCCGGGTTTAAGCAAAGCGGTTAAATGGATGCCCGCCGCAGGCACAATTGGTTCAAACCACGTTGCGAGATCACCGTGCAGATGCGCCAGTAGCATGGCGCGGCGGGTTTCGTAGTGTTTGTGCATGCGCCGCAAATGCTTGGTGAAGTCCCCATTGAGGATAAACCGGCCGACTGCCGCCTGGGTCAGCGTGCAAGAGTGGCAATCGCCAATTTGCTTGGCTTTTTGTAGCGCCGGCTTCAGCGACAGCGGCGGCACCACATAACCCACGCGCAACTCGGGAAAGATGGTCTTGGAAAACGTCCAGACATAGGCCACCAGTCCCGCGCGATCCAGACTTTTGAGCGACTCCATGGGACGCCCTTCAAAACGGAACTCGCCGTCGTAGTCGTCTTCCACAATCACCACTTTGTTTTGCTGTGCCCATTCCAGCAACTCCACCCGCCGCTCCAGGCTCATTGGCATACCTAGCGGAAACTGGTGCGATGGCGTCACGTAAACCAGCCTGGCTTGCGCAGGCAGTTTGGCGGTCACCAGCCCCTGTTCATCCACCGGCACACTCACTACTCTGGCGCCTATTGCGGTAAAACAGGCGCGGGCGGGCGGATAACCGGGGTCTTCCATGGCCACGGTATCGCCGGGGCGAATCAGCACCCGGGCGAGCAAGTCCAGCGCTTGCTGCGCACCTTGGGTGATGATGACGTCCTGCCAATTGCTGACCACTGCCCGGTTAAATGCCAGATACCGCGACACCGCCAGTCGTAGTTCCTGTTCACCCGCCGGATCGTGATACTCGCCGCGGCCCCGCGCTTGCAGCCGCAAGGCATGGTTGATGCAACGCCGCCAGGATTCAAAGGGAAAGGCGCTTTTGTCGGTCATGCCACCTTTGAAATCCAGCGCCAGCGCGGTGCCCGCCTTGGGCATGGCTAGTGCGTCCGGCATGTCGTCCCAGATGGAATCCAGTTGCACCGGTTCGCTTTGCGCTTCTGTTGACGTCACTGGCACGCGGTTAAGTGAGTCGGCGACAAAGGTGCCTTCTCCAGTGCGGGTGCGTAGATAGCCTTCTGCGATCAAGCGCTCAAATGCATCCAGCGTGGTTTTGCGCGAGACGCCCAATTGCACCGCCAGATCACGCGTAGAGGGCAAGCGCTCGCCAGCGGCCAGACGGCCATCCAGGATTCCGGCGCGCAATTGCCGGTAAATTTGCCCGATCAGGTCGTGACGCCCGGCAATGCTGATATGGATGTCCATGCGGTGGCTATCTTGATGAGTCTTGATCGACTCATTCTGGCATACCACTGGCCGGAGCTGTCCGGATACCTGACGCGCCGCGTTCAGGCGTCGTAGTTACCTGGCGCAAGCACCGGCAAGCCATGCATGCCACGCGCCTTGTTGCAGTATTCGCTGCCAGCCGCGAACTCACGGCAAGTGCTGGAACGCTGGGTATAGATGCTGCAACTGACCGGCTGACCGATCTCGCCAGTCAGCGCCACACAGCGCACTGGCTTGTTCTCGGTACCGCGCATGGCAACGTGATGTGGGCTAATGGTGGTCGTCAGTTGCTGCGGCACTGAGCCGAACGGGTGGGCGTCTGTTTCGGCCCAGTAAAACGAGACCCGGAAAGACGCGCAACAGGCGCCGCATTCCAGACACGGGTGAGTCATGATTTCTGCTTGAAAACGAGGGCGTGGCGCATGATAGCGACCCGCCCCCTGCCCGGCAAACTGCCGCCGATGCCCGGGCAGATATGGCACACCACGCCACTTTCGGATGATGCTGGTCGATGAGTGCCACGCGCCATAGCTCGTCAATGCAGCGGCAAAGGTGGAATCGGGCCGGTTTCGGTCGCATCTGCGGTGGCACTCACTGCGCGCCAACGTTCCCCGGCGGCAGCACGATCTGCCTCGACCAGCCCGGCATAATGCAGCGCATCGCTCCCCAGCAAGAGATGCGCTGGCGGTGCGTCGTGATAGGCCAGACGCAACACCACTTGGGCAATGCGCGCCGGGTCACTGTTCTCATGACCGATATGCGGCTTGAGCAAAGCCAACAAGCCGCCGACCGAGGCTTCATATTCAGGCCACAACTGAGGGATGTACTGGCTGGCACGCTGACCCCAGTTGGTGCGCATGCCACCGGGTTCGAGCGCGCACACCTTGATACCCAGCGGCGTCAGTTCTTGCGCCAATACTTCGGTAAACCCGCCCACCGCCCATTTGGCCGCTTGATAAGCGCTCAAGCCCGGCGTGCCCATACGCCCGCCGACTGATGACACCTGGATAATGTGGCCCGAACGTTGCGCCCGCATCATCGGCACTGCGGCGCGGCTCACATTCACCACGCCGAAAAAATTGGTGTCGATCTGCGCGGTAAAGTCTGCGGCGCTGGTTTGTTCGAACGGAGCGATGTGGCCGTAGCCCGCGTTGTTGATCACCACATCCAGCCGCCCGAATTCATCCACAGCCAGTTGCACTGCGGCGATGGCCGCTTGTTGATCAGTAACATCTAGCGCGGCGACCCTGACCTGATCGCCATAGCGTTCGCGCAGATCGGCCAGTTGTTGCGGATCGCGCGCGGTGGCAACCACTTGATCGCCCGCCGCCAGCGCCTCTTCGGCAATCGCCCGACCCAAGCCACTGGCGCTACCGGTTACTAACCAGACTTTGTACATGATGTGATCCTTTTGCTGAGATGACCAAGTTTATGAGCGTTTAATCACTCATTAATTGATCAATACAAAAATCGCACGCAAACAATGACCTGCTCTCATTACTTGGCGGCGATGGCGTTCCAGAATGATTGAAACCCGGCGTCGGCATACATCTGCGCCTGTGCCGGTTCGCGGCTCATGAAATCCATGGTGGTTTCCGCCAGCGAACCCATGATGGCGCCGACAAACGCCGGTGGCTGGGCGCGTAATACGCCAGCGGCAATACTGTGCTGCACCAGCGTGTTGATATCAGCAAACGACCGCATACCCTGCGCTTTGCTGTCTTCGGTGACCCGGTCGGACACCGACAATTGCGACAACGTTTTGCGGCTGGCCGGAAAAGCGACGCCCCATTCCACATACTTGTGCCAGAAATGACTGGCGCGGGTTTTGGCGTCACTTTTGTGCGGGTATGAATCCATCATGGTGTCACGCATGGTGGATTTGATCTGCAAATACAACTGATTAAGCAGGTCATCTTTGTTGGCAAAGTAGGTGAACAGCGTGCCTTCGGCCACGCCCGCCGCTTTGGCGATTTTTGAAGTGGGCGCACTCAGGCCTTCCTGCGCGATCACTTGTTCAGCGGCGGCAAGAATGGCATTGCGTTTGTCTTCACTTCTGGGTCGGGCCATGGCGGAATTTTGGCGCTTGAATATTAACTGAGTAAGTACTCAATTATAGGGAGCGAACCTCGTCAACACAAGCACCGTGCATCGCCGCCCAGAACAGCAAGCCGTAAACCAGCACCAGCAGCGAGAATCACTACTCACTTTTTGAGTTGGCCAGCATATGGCGCGCCATTTCCAGATGGTCATTGATGGTCGGCAAGGTCATCTGGGCATAGCTGACCAGGTCTTTGTCTTTGCCATCTTTCACATACGCTGTGAACAACTTCTGGGCATCCAGATGCCCTTTCAAACCGGCGATGCCGATATAGTCATGTTCCAGCTGTGGTGCTGGAAGCTGGCTCAAGCGGTCATACAACTGCTGGTCTTGCACACTCAAACCATCGGGCAGTTTCACGCCTTTGAGTTCAGCCAGTTGGCGCAGGCTGTCCTGATTGGTGCGATGCTCATCCATCATGCGCTGGGCAAAGAATTTCACCTCCGGCACGGCGGTTTTTTTCAGCACCAGTTCGCCCAGACGGATTTCGGCCAGATTGGCGCGCGCGGCGTTGTCGATAAATGTGGCCTCCAGCGGTGCCACCGGGGTACGCACCGCAGCGGCGCTGGCGGGAGAAGCCACCGGCGCATCGGCCGCCTGACTAAAATTGGCGCTCGTCCATAACAGCAGCGCGGGGAGCAGGCAGGGAACAAATCGGGGTAACCGGATCATGATGAACTCCTTCACGATCGCCAGACAGCATCTGGCGCTATAACAAATATCGATTCCCGATTGTTGAGCGCGTCGGCCTATGTAACTGTCGGTGGGCGCGGCGAGCCACGGCTGAAAACGCCCAAAATGCTGTCCGTCTTTACCTACATACTGGTTTGCGGGTTCCAAATGGCCGGTTTTTGGCACGCTGGTAGATTGATTAGCCGCATTGGCTTGAGAAATGGTGATCCGGCCCGCACTGTGTTTGCTACCAACCAGGCAAGTCTCCCGCGTATTGCGCGGGCTTGTTGACTGATGTGTCATCCCCGTTACCCGGGAGCCAGCCTCGCGGGTTTTTCTGCTTTGCAAAGGACCGACCATGGCTGATCTTTCCGCGTTCCCGATTACCCACAAATGGCCGCCACAGCAGCCCGACCTGCTGCAGTTGTACTCACTGCCGACTCCCAACGGCGTGAAAGTGTCGATCATGCTGGAAGAAACCGGCCTGGCCTACGAGCCGCATCTGGTGCGTTTTGATACCAATGACCAGATGTCGGCGGAGTTCCTTTCGCTCAATCCCAATAACAAGATCCCGGCCATCCTTGACCCCAATGGCCCGGGTGGCAAACCGCTGCCCTTGTTTGAATCGGGCGCCATTCTGGTTTACCTGGCCGACAAAACCGGACAACTGATGCCCAGCGATCCGGCAGCGCGCTACGAAACCTTGCAGTGGGTGATGTTCCAGATGGGCGGGATTGGCCCGATGTTTGGGCAGTTGGGATTCTTCAACAAATTTGCTGGCAAAGACTACGAAGACAAACGCCCGCGTGATCGTTACGTCGCGGAATCACGGCGTTTGCTGGGCGTGCTCAATCAACGCCTGGCCGGGCGTCAGTGGCTGATGGGCGACGACTACAGCATTGCCGACATCGCCGTTTTCCCGTGGGTGAATAATCTGATTGGATTTTATGAAGCGGGTGATCTGGTCGGCTTTGCCGACTTCACCGAGGTAAACCGGGTCTTGCAAGCTTTCCTCGCACGCCCGGCAGTGGTCCGCGGATTGGGTATTCCCAAGCGCGTGTAGCCTGGTCTTCGCCCGGAGAGATATCCAGCAACAAGGCCGCGACAGTAACAGCGTCGCGGCCTTGTTACGTCTGGCGCACTAAGCAGGCGTCGCAGCTTCGCGGCGGGATGCATCGCTGAGCCGTTCGCGCACAAAGCTCACGTGTTCTCGCAGCACATAAAACGCATCGGCATAGGCCAGTGGCATCTTCATGCGGTTCACGCTCTCTTCGATGGCATCCAGCTCTTTCACCAGCGCCTCGCGCTCGGCGCCCTGGGTGTTGCTCATGGCGCCACGCTCAATGGCAATCAACAAGCCATACCAGCGGTAAATCCGCGAGCGCACGCGCCAGCGATACAACGCCGGCAAAGCGCGCATCGCCGGCACCAGCAACACGGCGATAGGCACCAGCAGTACGACCAGCCGATCCAGCAAGCTGGCCACCCAGAACGGCAAACTGCGATACAAAAAGCTTTTGCCCGACTTGTAATAGCGCGCCGCATCATCGCTGATGCGGTATTCATGTGCCTCGGGGTTGGGAAATTCGCCCGCGTGTTGCAACAAGCCAGATTTGCCGTGGACTTCTTGCGCTGCCTCAATCAGCAAATCGGAGATAGCCGGATGCAAACTGGAACGCGCCACCAGCTCCACCATCGGGCTGATCAAATGGACGGTATTGGGCGGCTCATTTTTGCCCAGATTCAGCACGCCCGGCGGCAGGTCGATTTCATCCAGATAAGTGAAGCGCCGGGTATAGGCAGCGGCTTGGGCGAAATCCATGGTGGAAATGCCTGGCCGATGCAACACGCTCACCATGGTGGCGCGTGAGGCAGAGCCACCGTCAAAGAACGCGGCATCAAGATTGCCAGCAGCCAGCTCGTTGGCGGCTTGTTCACCATCCACCGGCACCAGCGTGGTCGGGCCGCCTGGCACGATGCCGTTGGCCTTGAGCAAATCCAGTGCGATCACCCGCGTGCCGCTGCCCTCTTCGCCCACGCCGATCCGCATCCCGGTAAATTGCGACAATTGCGTAATGTTTTCGCCACGATACAAAACCAGAATCGGCGCATGAAACACGCTGCCCAGAGACATCAGCGAAGAGGTATCCAGACCACCCGCGACGCCGCCTTGCACCAGCGCGATGTCCACAGGCTGTTTGGGGTCGAGCAAGCGTTGCAGATTCTGCACCGAGCCCCCTGACGGCAGCACCTTGAGCGTGATGCCATTGCGCGCGAGGATCTTCTTGTAGGCCATTGCCGTCGGCATGAACGAACTGTCTTGCGGCCCGGCGCTCATCACAATGGTCTTGGGCGGTGCGGGCTCTACCAGCCACACCAGCAAGCCCCCGGCGATCAGGAACAAGCCCAGAATGGCGATCCACAAAATGATGAGTTCGCGTTTTGAGGTCACCGTCCGCGGATTGAGCCGGGCGAAACGGGATAGGTGGGCAAGGGGCATGGGATAACGTCCAGAGCTGAGGTGGGCGGTAGTTTAGCTTGGGCGGTCAAGGCGGGATATGAGGTGCAACTGGCAGTGGATTGCCAAGCCACAGACTGTGGCGCCAATGCCATCACCCGACCGTGGAGGCGATCATCAGGACGAGTAAAAGCGCAGTGCTGCAGATACCAAAAGGGCCGCAAAGACACGGCCCTTTTTCGCTTGCTGGCACCAGCGGAACCATGCCTTATGGTTTTGCCGTATTACTGGTCGATTTGCCCACCACAGTCTCATGCAGGCTGTTGCCTTCGTAGTCCTCCGGTGGATTGCCCATGGCGTCGAACAGGGCAGCGGTGTCGGCCAGGCGCGCTGCTCGTGCCCGCACAAACTGCACGTGCGCACTTTGGTACTGTTGTCCGGCGGTAAGCGTGGCGTAGAACGGCAACGCGCCCAGTTGGTAACGCGCTTGCGTGTTGCTGGACATCTCGCGGGCGGCATTGGCGGCGCGCTGGGTCTGGTTGAGCAGATTAGCGTCTTCCTCCAGCGAAACCAGCGTATCGGCCACATTCTGGAATGCCGACAAAACGGTCTGCCGGTATTGCGCGACGGCGGCTTCGTTGGTGGACTCATATTGATGCTTGCGCGCAACCAGCGCGCCACCGTGAAACAGCGGTTGCGTCAGCGTGGCGCCCACGCTCCAGATCACTCCGGCAGGCGAAGTGAAACTGGACCAGTCAAAGCCGCCGCGCCCATAGGCGGCGGATAATGTCAGCGAAGGAAACATCGATGCCGTCGCAGCTCCGGCTTCATCGGCGGTCAGTCGCACCGCAGCCTCGGCCGCCAGGATATCCGGGCGCTGATGTAACAAGGTGGTCGGCACCGCCAGCGGAACATTGGCAGGCAGATGCAGCTCACTCAACGCCAGCGGTTGCGGCGCCTGGTCCGGCGTGCGGCCCAGCAGCACGGCCTGAGCATGGCGCACGGCCAGCAATTGCTGGCGCAAAGTGGGCAAGGTGGCGGCGGCATTGGCGGCGTCCTGTTCCGCCGACAGCATATCGTCACGCGAAGCACTGCCTAGCTCGAAGCGCGCCGCCATTTGTTGGGCGCGCTGTTCACCCAGCGCCACCAGTTGCGTGGTGGCGTTCAGTTGTTCTTGTAGCGAAGCCGCGTTGATAGTCGCAACCACGATATTGGTCGCCAGCGCGCGGCGGGTGGCTTCCAGCTGGAACGCTTGTTGTTGCACTTGCCCGGCCAGCGCCCGGTCGGCGAGGATGGCAGCGCCGAAGAAGTCAAAGGTGTATGACGCCTGAATCTGCGCGGCGAAGACATTCTCGATAAAGGTTTGCTGGGTCAGTAGCGGAATCAAGGTGCGCTCGCGCGTTGGACTGAAGCCCACATCGACCGTCGGATATAACGAATCGCCAATTTGCGAGCGCAGCGCTTCACGAGCGGCTTGGAGTGTGTGCTGGGCGGCAGCCAGCGACTGATTGTTTTCCAGCCCTTCGGCCACCAGTGCATTCAATGCCTCGGACTGGTACGCCTGCCACCATTCAGGTACCGGTGTTGCACCAATCTCCAGGGTTTGCGCTACGCCATCGGCCATAGGCAATGCTGCGGGCTGACTTGCAGTGACTGGGGCCGCAGAATAGTGCTCGGGAGCAGGCATCACCGGCGGATTACGGTCCGGCCCAAACGCGCCGCAAGCGGCCAGGCTGAGTGCCAGCGTGGCCAGACTAAAACGCTGGATCGAAGACTTGTTCATGGTGTGGTCTCCTGCCGCGCTTCATCGCGTTTGACGCGGAACCACAAGGCGTACAGTGCGGGCAGATAAAACAGTGTGAGGATCGTGGCCACGGTAATGCCGCCCATCAAAGCGGTCGCCATCGGGCCAAAGAAGTTGCTGTGCAGCAGCGGAATCAACGCCAGCACTGCCGCAGCGGCAGTGAGCGTGATCGGCCGGAAGCGCCGCACCGTGGCGCCAATGATGGCGTCAAAACGGTTGTGCCCGGCGCGGATATCCTGCTCGATCTGGTCCACCAGAATCACCGAGTTACGCATGATGATGCCGAACATGGCGATCGTACCCAGCATGGCCACAAAGCCAAACGGCATGCGGAACAACAACAGCGCCAGCACCACGCCAATCAAACCCAGCGGCGCAGTCAGCACCACCATCAACACCCGGCTGAAGCTTTGTAATTGCACCATCAGCAGCACCAGCACCACGATGACCAGAATCGGCATCTGCACATTGATGGAGGCCTGTGCCTTGGCGTTTTCTTCCACCGCGCCGCCGACCTCAATGCGATAACCAATGGGCAGTTGCGCCCGCAAACTGGCCAGTTTGGGATCAATGGCATCGGTCACATTGATGCCTTGCGCTCCGTGTTGCACGTCCGATTGCACGGTAATGGTCGGCTGGCGATCACGCTCCCACACCACCGCGTATTCCAGGCCATAGGTAAAGCGCCCGAGCGCCGCCAGCGGCACGGCGGTGCCATTGCTCGAAGGCAACGCCAGCCGTTCAATTTGCGAGGGATCGATACGGTCATGCTCTGGCGCGCGCAGATCGACGCCTATCAACTGATCGCGTTCACGAAACTGGGTGATGGTGTAACCAGTGAGCGACATTTGCAGATAATTGGCGACATCCTGCGACGACACATTCAGCGCCCGCGCTTTGGTCTGGTCCAGTTCAAAGCGCACAGACCGCTCACCCGGCTCATCCCAGTCAAACTGCACATTCGTGGTATCCGGATTGGCCCGCATCACAGCGGCGACTTGTTCGGCCAACTGGCGCACGGTGGCAATTTCCGGGCCGGTTACCCGGAATTGCACCGGAAACCCAATCGGCGGGCCGTTTTCCAGGCGGCTGATGCGCGAACGAATGGTGGGGAATTCGTTATGCAGGACCGGCTCCAGATCCGCCGCCAGCTTTTCCCGATCCGCAATGGTTTTGGCGGTGATCACCACCTGGGCGAAGTTGGGCTTGGCCAGTTGTTCATCCAGCGGCAGATAAAAACGCGGCGCGCCTGAGCCGACAAAATCGACAAAGTGGTCAATCTCCGGGCGTTTGGCCAGAGTGGCTTCGAAGCGCTGGGTTTCACGCAGGGTGGCGGCAAACGACGCGCCATCCGGCAGGCTCAGATCCACCAGCAGTTCGGTACGGTCAGAACTGGGGAAGAACTGCTGCGGCACCAGCGTGAACGCAGCCATGGCAGCGACAAACAGCGCCAGCGTAATCAGCAACACCAGCCCGCGCCGATCCACACACCAGCCGATCCAGCCGCGCAGCCGTTTGTAAAAGCGCGTGTCGTAAATGTCGTGATGCGCGGCTTGATTGGCATCGTCGTGATGCCCGAAAGCGCGCCGGTTAGGGTGCTCAGACAAAATACGGTAGCCAAATAACGGGATGACCACCACCGCCGCCAGCCACGACAACAGCAGCGCAATGGCCGACACCTCAAAGATTGAACGCGTGTATTCGCCGGTGGCCGATTCGGCCAGCGCAATCGGCAAGAAGCCAGCCACAGTAACCAGCGTTCCGGTCAGCATCGGAAAAGCCGTGCTGGTATAGGCAAATGCGGCGGCGCGCATGCGGTCGTAGCCTTGCTCCAGCTTCACCGCCATCATTTCCACGGCGATGATGGCATCGTCAACCAGCAAACCCAGCGCCAGAATCAGCGTGCCCAGCGATACCTTGTGCAGGCCGATGCCAAACAAGTGCATGAACAAGACCGTGGCCGCGAGCACCAGCGGAATGGAGATCACCACCACCATGCCGGTGCGCAAACCCAGGCTGATCAGGCTGACGACCAGCACAATGCCGATGGCTTCGGCCACGGCTTCAACAAAGTCATCAATCGAGTGCGATACCGCGTGCGGCATGCTGGAGACTTCCACCAGCTTCAGACCTGCTGGCAATAACTCCTGCAAGCGTTTGGTCTTGGCATCCAGCGCTTTACCGAGGGCGATGACGTCCGCAGTCGGCGCCATGGTGATGCCCATGCCCAACGCATTCTGGTTATTGACGCGCATGTATTCGGTGGGCGGATCGGTATAACCGCGCTTGATTTTCGCGATATCGCCCAGCCGGATCACGCGGCCATTTACCCGAATCAAGGTGTCCGCCAGTTGCTCGACACTCTGGAATTGACCGCTCGGCCGCACAAAGACGCGGTCATCTGCGGTAGTGAACACGCCGGCGGCGGCGACCGTGTTCTGTGCGTTAACGGCGTCGGCAATTTGCTGCGGGGTCAGTCCCAGTTTGGCCAGTTGCGCATTGGCGATCTCGACGTAAATCCGCTGTTCCTGGTCAGCAATGAAATCGACCTTGTTTACACCGGGCACGCGCAATAACTCCACGCGCAAACGTTCGGCGTAATCGTGCATCTGCGCAAAGGAGAAACCATCACCCTGCAGCGCATACAGATTGGTGTACACGTCGCCAAATTCATCATCAAAGTACGGCCCTTGCACCCCGGACGGCAGCGTATAGGCGATATCGCCCACTTTCTTGCGCACCTGATACCAGGTGTCCGGCACTTGCGCGGGCGGCGCGGCGTCTTTGATGGTGAAGAACAGCAATGACTCGCCAGGCCGGGAATAACTGTTCAGGAAATCGACATCCGGCGTTTCCTGGAGTTTGCGGGCGATGCGGTCAGTCACTTGTTCCTGCACCTGGCGCGCGGTGGCGCCGGGCCACAGGGTTTTGATGACCATCACCTTGAAGGTAAACGGTGGGTCTTCGGACTGTGCCAGCTTGCTGTAGGACAGCACGCCAAACAGCGTGATCAGCACCAGCAAAAAGGTCACCAGCGCCTGATGTTTGAGCGTCCAGCTGGACAGATTGAATCCTTCCCGGCGGGCGGGAGGCTCAGCGGTCTGCCCGCCATGTGCATCTTCGACCGCCGAGGCAGGTGGCGTATCTGCGGGAACATGCGCCGCCGACTCAGTGGGTGTGGGTTGGCTGGCCGCTGCATGAGCATCGGGAGCAGGCTGATTGGGGTGATCCGGTTGCTGCTCGCTCATTGCGCGGCTCCGGTACCCGCGCCTGGCGCCTTGGTGGTTGCGCCGTCAGCGTCGGCCTCGTTCTGAAACAAGGGGCCGACCGGTTTTACGTGCTGCCCGGCAAAAACAGTGTGCACGCCTGCCAGCACAATTTGCTCGCCATCTTTCAAACCGCTGGTGACCGTTGCGGTGCGCTCGCCATAACTGGCCACTGCCACGGTGCGCAATTCCAGAATGGCGCTGCCCGGCTTGACCACCCACACCGCAGGATCTTTACCTTGATGAAAGATCGCCGTCGCGGGAATCTTGAAGTTGGGGTGGTCGGCCACCGCAACGGAGCTGGCCACACTGTTATCCGCATCGCTCACGCCTGGCGGCAACAGGACCGCGTCGCCTGTCATGCCGATATGCACTTCATCACCAGGATGCAGCAAGGTCAGTTTGACGCGATAAGTACGGCTTTGCGGATCAGCAGCAGGGGAAATCTCGCGCACCCGGGCGTCGTAACGATGGCCGGGTAGCGACGGGAAGGTAACGCTGGCGTTCTGGCGGATTTCAATCCGCGCCAGATCGGTGTCGGCGGCATCCAGCGTGACATCAACATCGCCATCCCAGGCCAGCCCGTAGATAGCCTGGCCAGCGGTCACCACGGCGCCGGTATCGGCGTTCTCACTGGTAATCACGCCATCGTGATCGGCCAGCAGCGAGTTGTATTGCAGGTTGTTTTGCGCCAGCAGCAACTGGGCGGCGGCCTGATCGCGCCCGGCAACGGCGGCGGTGTAATTGTCCTGGCTTTGTTCCAGTTCGTTTTTGGCGATCAGGTTGCGTGCGCTTTGCGCGTGATCCCGATCCAGTTGCTGCTTGGCAAACACCACCTTGTGACTGGCCGCATCCAGCGCCGCCTGAGAACTGGCGACCTGCTTTTGCGCGTCGATGGGATCAAGCCGCGCCAGCACCTGCCCTTTGTGCACCGTATCGCCCAGCCGCACGGAACGTTCGATGACCTTACCGGCCACCCGGAACGACATCACCGTGGTGTAGCGCGACGCCACCTCAACCGGGTAGCGCATTGAATCGCCAGCCACCGCGCCAGCCGCTTGGGGATGCACCGTTTGTGCCACCACCACTGCCACCGGCGCCGCCGGCGCTTGTTCACGCTGACAAGCGCTCAGCCCGAACACGGCGGTAGTCATCAAAGCTAGCGAGCGCCACGGCGCGGGCCAGGCCAGTGCAAGGGATAGTCGGTTTAGCGCGTTCACGACAACTCCTGGAAATCCGGGTTAGTTTTTCATTCGTTGTCGCATCCTAATACATACTTGTATCCGAATACAACTGAGAATTTGGATATCCTGACCCATGTGATAACATCAATATATGACCCGCCAACGCCTTACTCGAGAAGAAAGTCGCGACCAGACGCGCCAGCGGTTGCTGGACGCTGCGCAGCCGCTGATCGCCGAGAAGGGTCTGGTGGCCACCAGCGTGGAAGATATCGCCGATGCGGCCGGTTATACGCGGGGCGCGTTTTATTCAAATTTCGGCAGCAAGAACGATTTGTTTATCGAACTGCTGCGGCGTGATCATCAAAAAGCCAATGACGAATTCGTGGCGGTCTTCACCGACGAAACGCCGGTAGAACAAATCCGTGCCCGTACCCGCGAGATTTACGGCCGTTTGTACCGCGATAACGAATGCTTCATGAACTGGACCGAAGCCCGCATGCTGGCGGCGCGTGATGCCGATTTCGCGACCAAGCTGTCGGCCCTGATGAGCGAGAAGCGGGCGCAGATTGCGCAATTCATCGGCTATTTCTATCAGCGCCTCGGCGTCACTCCACCCACCTCTACCGACGACATGGCGATGGGTCTGATGAGCCTGGTCGAAGGCGTCAAGCTGTTCATGTTGTCCAGCCCAGCCGAAACCAGCGATGCCCAGGCCGAAGCGGTGCTTGGCTTGTTTATAGACTCGATCATGGAACTGGCCTGCCTGCGCGCTCAGTCGGCCACCGCCAACAACAGCGCGCTGTAACCGCCCCGCTCAACGCATCCACCTGCGACGAACGCAAAAAGGTCCACAACCTGGGTTATGGACCTTTCTGTTATCGCTGGCAGTTAGCCCCTCTGCCCGTGTCACCGTAAAAGGCGAAACAAGGCCGCTGCGGCAAAACTCAAACTGCCACTGCCGCCAATGAGTTAAAGCTGCCACCCAGGCCGGACTTGCGGCGACGCATGCGTGCCGCCACCAATGCCACCATCCCCAAGCCGAGCAAGGCATAGGTTTCTGGCTCCGGCACCGGAGTCAAAGTACCCAGAATGCCGTACACGCCCTGCACTGCGCCGTCCTGCAACGTGCCTTTTACTTCAAGCGCGTAGGTATGACCGGCGAGGAACATCTCGGCAGCGGTAAAAGCTGGCTCATTCAACGGCACGCTACCAAAAAATGTGTAGGTGAGTGGATTCCCGCTGGTGATGTCCCACAGCGACAAGGTAGCCGTGGCAATTTTCTGCAGGTTACCTAGCGAGAGCTGGCTGAAGAAAACATTGTCCGCGTAAGAAGTAGGGGTGACGCCAAATTTGATGAAGTCATCAAAAGTGCTCGAGGTGACCGTGTTGTCGATGATGAAATTGGTCGGCGAATGAACAACCCCCAAATCGAGGCTGTTCTGGGCTCTGACTGTCGGGATGGCCAAAGCGCCTGCGGATGCGCCGACGAAGGCAAGGCTTGTTACAAGGTGACGTATTTTCATGAGACTCACTTTTCCTGATTTTAGTGGTGCGATAAGACCGTGAGCTGAACGGGTCTCGCTATGTGCCCAGAGTGAGTTAAAAGCGGTCAGCGCTTCCGGGCAGAAAGCGAGACAAAAACCTCGGGCCAATCTCCCCGTGGCGGTGGTTCGACGAAGTCTTTAGCGCGTGAATCATCGCCCCGTGAGGGTTTTGCGACGTGCAGAGTTCTGTTTCTGGATGCTTGCCTTGAACAACGCCTAGCCTAATTATGTAAGAAATATTCTTTCATACATTTATTGTTAAGCTGAACTTAACCCAAAATTAAATGTAAGTAAATAAACAAGCGTCTCATATTTGCTGCCTTGCAACATATGATTGGTTGACGCTTTGATCGCAACCAATTCACAAATAACTGTTATTTAACAACCATTTAAACTGATTGTCACGTATGACTTTGCTTAATTTTTGTAAGAATAAAGAATTAATAGCAGGAAAACTTACAGCAATGAGTAAGTTAAATGCTTACACTTTATATGCCGTTTGTCGGATTTAATTTAAATAAATGTCACAAAACATAGGAATAACAGTTTTTCACGTAAGGTTAACAATCGGTGAATCAGTAATGAGCGCACAGCGCCAACGCCGCATCCGGGCAGGTTTTCGGCCTGAGTGCCGACAGACACGCTCGCCGGGTAAGCCCCTGTGACGCGGATATCACCCTGATCAAAAACCTGCCGTCCGTACCGTGCCATGCAGATGCATGGGCAAACCCGCCCAAAGTTCTCCTGGAGACCCGTCGTGTCCTCACCGTCCAAACTGCTTTTCCTGCCCGGCGCGTCCGGTATTGCTGCATTTTGGGAGCCACTGGGCACACGGCTGCTACATCCGGCGAGCAGAGAATTTGTGGGCTATCCAGGGTTCGGCGCCATTCCGGCCGACCCGGATATCAAGGGGCTGGATGATCTGGCCACAAGGGTGGTGCAGCGCATTGATCAACCCACTGCGCTAATTGCCCAATCCATGGGTGGGGTTATCGCGATTCTTGCGGCGCTCAAGCGCCCGCAGTTGGTAACGCATCTAGTGCTGACGGTGACTTCAGGCGGGCTGGATACACGCAGGCTGGGTGCAGTGGACTGGCGGGAAGACTTCATCAAGGCCAATCCGCACAGGCCGAACTGGTTTGTCGCTTCCAGGCACGATCTGACGGCCAGGCTGCGGCACATCAGTGCTCCGGTGTTACTGCTGTGGGGTGATGCCGACCCGATCAGCCCGGTGGCAGTGGGACAAAAGCTGGAACAACTGCTGCCCAATGCACAGCTGCATGTTGTGGCGGGCGGCATGCACGATCTGGCGCAGGTACACGCGCAAGAACTGGCACCACTGGTGGATGCCCATTTCGCCAGAGCCTGATCGCGCAGGCTTTATGCTGAGTCCCCGACCCGTTTCAATCTTCAATTGGTGCCGAACGGGCGCAACGCCGGTATTACGGCGGTGTCTGGCCGGTGCTGCGACGGCTCACAAGCCACGCAAACAGTCAGCGCCCCTTGCCGGGCGGCGCGATGCCCGGCCGGTCACCCAGCAAATAGCGCGGGCCATTGCCTTTGCTTGCTGCGATATCTCCCGGGTTGTACAGCGCGCACGACTGCAAAGACAGGCAGCCGCAGCCGATGCAAGCGCCGAGCTGGTCGCGCAACGCGGTCAGGGTGTCGATGCGCTCTTGCAGCCGCCCGCGCCAACCTTGCGCCAGTTCATTCCAGTCGGCTGGTGTTGGCGTGCGTTGCGCTGGCAAGGTAGCCAGAGCGGCGGCGATTTCCTGCAAGCTCAGCCCCACGCCTTGCGCCACCCGGATAAACGCCACCCGGCGCAGTACATCTCGCGAAAACTGCCTTTGCTGACCGGGTAATCGGGTACTGTGGATCAGCCCTTCTTCTTCGTAAAAGCGCAATGCACTGGCGGCTACACCAGAACGTCGGGCTACTTCGCCGATACTGATCAATCCATTTGGCTGCATGGCTAGTCTCTTGCAGGTAGCGGCGACAAAGGGCTGTCGCACCAGCCAACCGCACTGAAGTTAACTTTAACTTTCACAGCATCGGCACACAACCGGGATAAAAACTCAGGATAACTGGCGCGGGTTTTATCCACCGGCCTGGATGGGCGTGGCTGAACAACAACCCCGCGTTGGAAGGGCGCTTGATGTTCGGGCGAAGAACAGCGTCTGCTAAGCCGCTGCCGGTGGCGCAACGGTCTTTTTCGCCGTGTCGCGTTCTTCCTCGGCCTTTATCAACAAGGTGTAGGCGATGTAGTACTTGAAGATGTTGCTGACGTAGGTAACGGTCTCGGCCCCGACTTTTTCTGCGACCACAGTTTCAACATTGTTAAACCATTTATTCGGATCAAGCCCGCGCTGTTTTGCCAAACTGCGCATTTGCTGGATACGGCCAGCACCGGCGTTGTACGAGGCGAAGGCAAATAGTCCTTTGTTGAGCGTGTCCATGGGCTCATTGGCGTAATACTGGTCGATCATGAAGCGGATGTACTTGACCCCGGCGTGCACGTTCGCATCAAGCTTGCGTATGTCCCCCACATTCATCGACTTGCCCGTGGCCGGCATCAGCTGCATGACGCCAATCGCCCCGACATGGCTGCGCGCCTTTTGATCAAGTCTGGACTCCTGGTAGCCCTGCGCCATCATCAAAAGATAGTTCATGTGGTACTGCTTGCCGTACTTGATAAAGATGGGCTTGATGGCCTCAAACCGGCCAAGATCATCATCTTCAAGCGCATTTTTGACGAAGTTCTGCTCGGACAGGTAACGCTTGAAGATCGTGTTGCCAAACGATGTGCCCTGCCCGTGCGTTTTGATAAAGTCATCCAGGCTGGCTTTCAGTTGCGGGCTGTTCTTGCGCATCATCAGCGCGATCTGGCCCCCCGTATTCACCGCAAGCTCCGGGCGCAATTGCAGTTTGGGCAGCACGCGCGCCCACAGTTTGGCCTTGTAGTCGTCAACCACCGTCATTTTGAGTAGCCCGCTGCCGACCATTTCCAGCAGGTCTTCATCCTCAAGCTGCTCGGCGGCAGGGATCAATTTGATTTGCGGGCGCTTTTCCCTGGCGAAGCGCTGGTTAAGCTCCTGCAAGTGTTGCCAGTAACTGGATGATTTGCGCACGTATAAAGACTGGCCAGCCAGGTCTTCGATCTTGCCCAGTTTGGGCGCATCGGGGCCGGTAACGATGATCTCGTTGACGTTCTCGTAGGTCGGCGCAGTGAAGTCGACGTGTTTGAGCCGCTCCGGCGTAATGGTCAGGGCGGCGGCGGCAATGTCGGCCCGTCCGGCCAGCAGCGCCGGAATGATCTGGTCGCGGCGGGTTGGCACAAAGAAGACCATCACCTTGATTTTTTTGGTCTTGAGTTGCGCATTCAGGCTGTCTTCGTAGACTTTCAGCGCCTCATACGTTGCGCCGCGTTGCTTGCCGTTTTCAACCCAGTAATTGGTCTTCGAAGGTACCACCAGTACCCGGATGATGCGCCGCTTGACCATGCCGTCGAGGTCACCGTGATAAACCGGATTTTTGTAGGGCAACTCACCAAAAATGCGCTCTTGACCGGGCGCTGAGGCAGTGGTCGCCGCAGGTGGTGGCGCAGCGAGCGAGAGGCAAGCGGAAAGCGCGCCAGCGATGGCGATCAACCACGCTTTGACCGGCTGGATTGACATGGGGGAGCTCCATTGTCAGCAGAACTGAATGTCTACCGTGACGCCTGGATTTCTTCTTCGAGCCAGCTTTCAAGATAGGTGGCTTGCCGTTGGCGAGGATGCCATATGTCGGCGAATGCCGATGACTGGCGGGTTTGTGGCAGGCGTGCGACTGGCGGCGCACCAGCCATGGGTTGCCCACTTCCGCTGCGATATTGGGTTGCGGACCGCGCGGGCCAGCTGACGTGGAAAAAGGATTCATCCGGTTTTGTTTTAAAAAAAATGTATGGTCCGCCCCGGCTTTGCAATGTATGGTCCGCCCCGGCTTTGCAAGATGGTGTATCCATGACAGAACAGTTTGCCTTAATGTATCCGGCCTCTCGCGAGTGGGCTGTTGTTACAGCCAGGCCATGATGAAATACGCGCGTACGGTTTCTAAATAGCGGTTCGGGCTCAGAACCCGCTTTTTTTGCAAGATTTACCGTGCGCCGTTTGGCTGTTTTGTCATCAATACAGAATCCAGCAAACTGGGAATGGGTCAGGCAATTTCTCCTTCCTGCTGTGGTGTTCGTGTGCTGATCCGGCCGTCACGTAAATAGAGTGTGCCAGGGTGGTTCAGGATCGCCCACACGATTCTGGCCAGTTTGTTGGCCAGTGCCACGACCACCTTGTTCGCATGCATGCGTGCTTCCAGCCCGGCGATCCACTCGCCCAGCCGGTCCTTTGAGCTGTCCAGATGCAGGACACAAGAGCGCGCGCCATGAATGAGTAAACGCCGGATGTAGCTGTTGCCGCGCTTGCTGACACCGAGAAGGGTCGATTTGCCACCGGTGGAGTATTGCGCAGGCACGAGCCCCAGCCAGGCGGCAAGATCTCTGGCCTTATGAAACTGATGACCATCCCCGACGGCCGCCAGAATGGCAGTAGCACCGAGATTACCGATACCGGGAATGCTGGTCAGGCGCCTTGCCATCTCTGAACGGGTTGCAACGGCATTGATGTGTTCGGTGACGTCGTTGATGCGCTGCTCGATCTGCCCCAGCTCATTTGCCAGGTCTCGGAGCATGTCGCGCATGGGAGGCGTGAGATCATTTGTTTCATCAGCCAGCACCTGCGGCAAGCCGAGCTTGAATGCACTGCTACCGGCCCGGATGGGGATGCCAAACTCAAGGCAGAATGCGCGAGCCTGGTTAATTAAGCGAGTCCTGCTGGCAATCAACCGGTCCCGGATCCGATGCCGGGCCTGCAATTCCACTTGCTCCACGGAACGTGCCTGCACAAAACGCATGGTGGGGCGCGTCACGGCTTCGGCAATGGCTGCTGCATCGATCAGGTCATTCTTGTTGGATTTGACATAGGGTTTGACGAACTGGGCCGGGATGATTCTGACTGTATGCCCCATAGATTCAAGTTTCCTGGCAAGCCATTGTGATCCGGGGCAGGCCTCCATGCCGATCAGCGCCGCAGTGGCATTCGAAAAGAAAGTGAAGATGGTGTTACGACTGAGCGTAATGCGCTGAACAGGATGACCCGCAGCGTCCAGACCCACGACATGAAAAGTGGTCTTACCCAGATCGATCCCGTACACGGTTGCGCCAACAGGTTTGTTTCTCATGATCGTCTCCTTGCTGAAAGGTGAAGCCCAATCAAAGTATGTTCCTGCAGAGGGAGGGGCGGACCATTCCATTAGCTCCGGATGAACCACGGCTCAAGTTAGTGAATCACTCCACTCATCGCCAATCGCTAATCATCCAGTGCGCCCATGCTTAGGTTCACGGCGGTTCCGGTCATCCCGCTTGCGCCGTCAGATGCCATAAATGCCGCCACATTTGCCACCTCCGCCAGCACCATGGTCCGGCGCGGGTGGGTCGTACTCGCGAGATAGTTCCCAAACTGCTCCCAACTCATTTCCGCTGCCTTGAATTTGGCATCAAAGACCTCCCTCATTGTTGCTGTCTCGGGAATACCGTGCGGTCGCAGGCTGAGCACCCGGATGCCGTGGCGGGCAAGTTCGCATGACAGATCGCGAGTCAGCGCCTCCTTCGCCGCCTGAGCCGCGCCATAGCCGCCGTTGGTTGGCGTACCACTGCGCGCCGGGATTGCGGTCACCGTCATGATCACGCCCGATTTGTTGGGAATCATGTACCGGGCGGCGATACGGGCGGTCAGGAAATACGACTTCGTATAGCGCGTAATCGGTAGCAGGAAATGCTCGGTATCCATATCGGCCAGCGGTACGCCCAGAATCTCCTTCGGGGCAACGCCGATGGCATTGAACGAGATATCGACACGCCCCGCCTTGGCAATCACCGACTGCATATGCTGCTCCAGCGCCTTCTCATCCAGTGCATCCACCGCAGCTGCTTCGGCAAATCGGTCACTGGCAACGATCTCGCTGGCAAGCGCCTCGACGGGTGCCAGTTGATGGCCGCTCAGAAACACCTTGGCACCTTCGCGCGCAAACGCGCGGGCAACTGCGCCACCGATTGCACCGCCAGCGCCATAAATCACCGCAACTTTATTCTTCAGCATTGCAAACTCCTTTCCATTCAAGGGTTGTGACCGACGACCGAGCGCACCCGCATCTGGCTGCCGCTTTCACAATCCGCATGTGGATAGTTGGCGCCGTCGACCGTATAGACACCGCGACATGCCAGAACTGGGCGGTGCCGTAGCAGAAGTTTTCTCTGCAACGCGATGGGCTATAACAGGACAGGACCGCGACAAGGAACGGGCATGCAGAATGGCAAGACGCTGGCAAAAGACGACGCGACCGCCGAACTGCTCCTAAAAGCGCGAGCGGGCGATGGTGATGCGTTCGGCACATTAACCGGCCCGCATCACCGGGAACTGCGCGTGCATTGCTACCGGATGCTCGGATCATTTCAGGATTCCGAAGACGCTATGCAAGAAACGCTGGTGGCTGCGTGGCAAGGCCTGAGCGGATTCGAGGGGCGTTCGTCACTGCGCACCTGGCTCTACCGGATTGCCACCAACAGGTGCCTCAATGTGCTGCGCGCGGCCAGTCGACGTCCGCCCAAAGAATGGGATGTGCCCGGCGTGGCGCGGCCTGAACCCACGCGGCTGGGCGAAGTGGTCTGGCTCGAACCCATCCCGGACGCCGAGCTTGAGGAAACAACCGGCGTGATCCTTGGTCCGGAGGCCCGCTACGAGCAGAGCGAATCCATTTCGCTGGCCTTTGTGACAGCCCTGCAGTTGCTGCCGCCGCGCCAGATTGCGGTCTTGATCTTGCGCGACGTCCTCGGATTTCAGGCAGATGAGGTCGCCCAGATGCTGGATGCCACCATCGAATCGACCAACAGTGCGCTCAAGCGGGCCCGATCCAGCTTGCAGCGCCGCTGGGCTCCACCTGCGGATAGCCAACTGCCGCCCGCCCCGAATTCATCCGCCGAGAATGCGGTGGTGGCGAAATTCGTCAGTGCCTACGAGGCCGCCGATCTGGACGCGCTGGTTGCAATGCTGACCGACGATGCGTTCATTTCGATGCCGCCGATGCCTTTCGAATATCTGGGCCGCGCCGATGCAGCCCGCTTCTGCGCCGCGATATTCGGTGCGGGGCGGCGCTTCCAGCTCGTACCGACGCGGGCCAACGGTCAGCCAGCGTTCGGTCTTTATCTGCCCACGCCCACGGGCATTCAGCCGGGGGTCGGCCTGTTCGTCCTGACGCTTGCGGGTGAGCAGATCCAGGCGATAACCCGCTTTGAAAGCAGCGTACTGCCGTGGTTTGGGCTGCCGCCGTCGCACCCGGCGCGTTAGTTAGCGCAGCCTGCCGGGAAGGCATGAAACGATAGCCATGAGCGGCGATCCTGATGGCCCGCATGCGTATCTCCACAGCCAATGACCTAAGCAAAGAATGCCTTGCATTCAAGTTAACTTGAACTTTCATACTGGCCGCATCTCAACTGGAGACGGCCATGACAACACCACAAACCGCAACGACCCAAACCTTGTTTCGCTTGCTGGATGCCAATCGCGGTTGGCTGGCGGCACGCGGCACCAGCAATCACCTACCGATGGCGCTGGCCGCGCTTTACCGACTGGGGGCCGATGCAGCGCAACTCGAATCTTTCAACGCCAGACATATCGCACGCCTGCCGTTTCTGGAAATGGAAACCGGACAGCCAGTTAACGGCTGGCGCGAACATTTAAATCAACCGGGCCGGTTTTTGTCGGTCAGCTTGTACTTTGAACAACGGCTGGCTCGCGAAGGTGCCGCGGTCGTCATGGCAGAAGTTTTTGGCAGCCTGCCCTTCGCCCCTGCTACCGTCGCTTTTCACGCCATTATCCGCATTGCACACGGACTGGACGTCGGACATACCGGCGAAATTGCGGCGGGCCTCGCGACCTACGTCAGGGACTATCTGCCGATCAATGCGGGCGCCTTACCTGCTGCGCGTTCCGCGAACGTCAATCTGCAGCTGGCCGAGATGTCCGGACCATTGCGCGAGCTCAAGCCCGAAGGCCGGATGATCACCAGCAAAGTGCAGGGGGTGGCAGCAGACCGGCGCTTTATCGACACGCTCACCGTTGCGCCCGACAGCAGCCAATTGATGCAGGAAATGGCGCATGCCGCTATCGCCATCTACGCTTGCACGCGTGACTTTACCGCCTTGCATCTGGTGACCAGCACCCACGCGCTGCGCGTGATTTGCGATCATCTCCCCCCGCCGACTGCCCGCAGTTTGTTACCCGCTGCCTGGATTGCCTTCTGCGCAGCCTGGGCGACGTTTGGCGCACCCGCAGTGCCTGAAGTGGTCGCAGATGACCAGTTCGCGCTGCCCACATGGCCCGAGCTGTTTGCCCAAGTGATCGGGCAAACCGATGACCACGTGATCAAATTGACGTGGTCTGCCTGGGCTGAAGACCAGGCGCATCCATCCCCGTGGTATCAGTTAGCCGTCGCACGAACGCTCGCGCCACCCAAAGCGTCTGGCATTGACTCAACGTCTGTGCAGCGCGCGCTGGATGTTGATCTGTGCAAGTAAAGGGCTTGGGCATTAGCCCTTCACCGGGCTGATCCACCCTCTTTGCTGATGGGTACGAATTACCCGGCTGCGGCCGTGGACCGGCGCACCGGCTCCTGACCACGGCCATATTGTCGCGGCGAACAGCCCATTACCCGCTTGAATGCGGTGCTGAAAGCACTATCGGATTCGTAGCCCAGCGACAGCGCAATGGTGGATACCGCTTCGCGTGAATTCAACAGCCGGTCGCCCGCCAGCAACATGCGCCAACGAGTCAGGTATTCCATGGGCGCTTCGCCGACCGTCTCTTTGAAGCGCAGCGCAAAGGTTGAGCGGGACATGCCCGCATGTCCGGCCAGTTCTTGCAACGTCCAGCGATGCGCCGGGTCGGTATGCAGGGCGTTGATGGCGGCACTCATTTGTTTGTCGGCCAGCGCGAACAGCCAACCAACGCCGCCGCTGACCCCTTCGGCCAGATACAGGCGCAATGCCTGGACCAGCAGCATGCTGGCCAGATGCTGGGCCACCAAAAAGCCGCCAGGTTGGCGCTCACGCAACTCCAGCCGCATCCGTTCCAGCGACCAGCGCAAGGCCGCCCTGTCCGACTCTTTGCGGATATGCACGATAGATGGCAACACACCCAGCAGCAGGCTGGCATGGTTCGCCGCGAGGGCGAAGTGCCCGCCCACCCCGAGGAAATCCCGACCGCCGTTCCACGACACAATGTTGCCGTTGCGCGTGGCTGGCGTAATGGTACTGGCATCAATTGAAGGCAAGCTCAAATCACTCGCCAAACGGAAAGGCCGCCCACGCGGCAGCAAAAAGCAGTCGCCAGCAGTCAGCAATACCGGCTCGGCTTCGCCATCAAGCGCCAGCCAGCATTGGCCCGAAACCACGGCATAACACTTGATGCCCTCGTAGGCGGAGAACCGGATAGACCAGTCTCCGCCCATCTCAAAGCCACCTGATGCATAGCTGCGCAATTTCAGTAAAGACAACACATCTGATAACGCATCCATGATAAACCCGGACGATCACAAAGAAAAAACGGACTCTATCTTATGGACCGTATTTCTTCAACGGCCTATCTTGCCCATACGCGACTGCCTTGGCAGTCATCCATTTGTGCATAAGAGGGGTTATTTCATGCGTGTATTCGTGACAGGAGCTACTGGGTTTGTTGGCTCTGCCGTGGTACGGGAGCTGATCGGCGCAGGCCATCAGGTGTTGGGGCTGGCGCGCAGCGATGCTGCGGCACAGTCGCTGGGCGCAGCGGGAGCTCAGGTGCATCGTGGCGACTTGCAAGATCTGGACAGCCTGCGCAGCGGGGCGGCGGCCGCCGAGGGCGTGATCCACACCGGTTTCATTCATGATTTCCATAACTTCAAAGCCGTCTGCGAGATCGAGCGGCACGCCATTGAAGCACTAGGCGCAGCACTGGTAGGTTCTGAGCGTCGTTTGATCGTAACCTCCGGCACCTTGCTACTTTCGCCGGGCCGCCTTGCTACCGAAGACACCGTGCTGGCCATGACCTCCAGAGAGATGCCTCGCGTTGCCACGGAAGAAGCTGCCCAGGCGCTCACAGCACAGGGCGTCAATGTAGCGGGCGTACGTCTTTCGCCTTCGGTGCACGGGGACACTGACCACGGGTTTGTCCCCATGCTGATCAATATCGCCCGCGAAAAAGGCGTGTCGGCCTATGTGGGTGACGGGCTGAATCGCTGGACTGCGGTACATCGGCTGGATGCAGCACGCCTTTACCGTCTCGCACTTGAAAAAGGCACTCCCGGGGCGAGGTATCACGGCGTTGATGAGCAAGAAATTGCGTTCCGGGACATCGCAGAAGTCATCGGCAAACGTCTGAACGTGCCGGTAGTCAGCAAGTCGCCAGGCGAAGCCGCGGAGCACTTTGGCTGGCTTGCCGCGTTCGCCCAAATCGACGGGCCTGCCTCTAGCGAGCGGACTCGAGAGCAACTGGGTTGGCAGCCAGCGCAGCCTAGGTTGCTGGCCGACCTGCAGCAATCAGAGCACTACTTCAAAATCTGAGTCTGGCAAAAGCGTGGAAAAGAGCGCCATCGTCATGGGTTAAAGCGCTGGCGTAACTAGCAGAGCGCTGCTTACCCGCGCCATGACATAGGTCATATCCGATTGCGAGGGAGAGACAAAAAAACAACGGGCAACCCGCGTATTTATGCCAACGCCATTAAAAGCCTGCATTGCGTTTGCTTCAGGCGGCATAACTAGTGAATGATTGATCTCTTGTGGCTGGTTAGGGGAGGCCACACTCGCGCACCAGGCCAGGCATAAATTTGCGCATCGGCCCGGTCAAATCAGCCAGGCCGTGCGCCTGCTGGTGCGCTCTTCGCAGTCAAAAATATTAAGCCCGGACTGAGTCTGGCATTGAATAAAACAAAAACATGGATGCAGTCAGCAGCTATTCGAGAAGCCCGGAACTGGATCAAGGCCGGGCGGCCAGTTGCCCCGCGCGCTGGCGCGTTGCGGTACTTGAGGAAAGCCGCAAACATCTTGGGCGCACCGTGAACGTCTCGCTCTTTGGCATTTCGGTACACGGCGAACACACGATGCAACCCGGCAGCTTCAACGAACTTTACCTGGAAATTCCGCCCCAGGTACCCGCTGCCATGGGTGGCCAACCCTTGGTGCTCCGGTTCAAGGCGCGGGTAATCCATACCGTTCACGACTCTGCCGCTCGTTGCTTCAGGATCGGCATGGAGTTTGTTGACGTCGACAGAGCAGTTGAAACGCAACTGGCAGATGAACTTGTCAGACGGTATCCGGCATATGCGCGTGCCATAAGGATGTGAAATCCGGAAGCGGGCTGGTGCCTGGAAAAATGTGGGGGGGAACGCATGGATGGCAGGCGTTCTTCAAAACCGGGGTGCCCGTGATGTGGTTTTTCTGTTTCAAGCAAGCCGCTTGAATCCAGATTGACCGATACAATCACCTGTTCAAATATTGCATGCCGCAAAACAGCGCCAGCGCTCCCCACACCCACCACTGGGCCGACCCATGCTGCACCCACTTCCGGCTGCGGGCGCGCCACGGTGTTTCAACATAGCGATGCAATACGACAGCCGCACCCAAGGTGACGGCCAGGAAGACGAGATATACGACTAATGCTTCGGCCAGATATAGATGCGGCAAATTGGTGCCATCATCCTGAATACGTTGCGGCAAGCCGTAAAATAACGCGAGCAAGAACAGATTCAGCACAAAGGCATGCACCATATAGATGGCATAAGAGTGCTCGCCCAGCCATTGCAGCGCACGCGCGCGCAACACGCGTTGAAACGCGCCAGGGCGGCCGCAGACAATGCCAAGAATCAGCAACCCGGATAAAGGGAAGATCGCCACATCGTTGCGCACGCTATGGTTAAACTGCAGAAACGCCAGCAATAACGCCAAGGCCAGCCACGGCGTAAAGGCGGGTAAAACCGGCGCCCGCGCCTGCACCAGCGCGGCAATCAGGCAGCCCAGAAAGAATCCGGCCACGCACCACACCAGGTTGACGTAATCCGCGCCAACCTTTGCCCACATCATGTACATCGCGCCGAGCGCCAGCGCGGCACATACCCAAAGCTTGAAGCGCGGTAACAGGCACACCACGCCCGCAAACAGCAGGTAAGTATAAAACTCCACGCTGATCGACCATGCTGGCCCATTAAAAGTGAAGCCGGCGTTATTCGGGCCAATGGCCTGGATCAGCAACAGTTGCTGGAAGAATGCGTGCCAAGTGTTGGCGACAAATGGATCGCCCAGGTTGTAGCCCATCTGCAGCAACGGATATTTAAGGAATTCCATCAGCAGAAATGCGGCCAACATCACCAGATGTACCGGGTATAAACGCCCCAGCCGCAAAAACTGAAAGCGCAATACGGCGCCTCCCGATTGCAGTTTCTGGCCATACGCGGTGTACATCACAAAGCCGGACAACACAAAAAACAACTGCACCATCAGCGCGCCATTGCGGATGATCGCTACGTCATGCAACCAGCTATTCCAGCCCGGAATATGGAACAGCACTACCAGCAACGCCGCCAGCCCGCGCAGGCTTTCAAGTTCCGCGTAGCGGGTCACTCCAGCGGGAGCAGAGGGCAATGAGGACATGACGATGGCAGCAGCGCGGAAGGGGTCTGGATCGTAACTGAAGCCCTACTGCGCCGCAACATTGCACCTGATTTGTGTCGTGGCGGGCGGCGAGATAAGGGCGGCGGGCGTTTTGATAGATTTCTGACAGCCGTGGAAATCATCCAGCGGACCACGGACTCAATATGAGCCAGTGAATCGCACACCTGCCGGATATGCAAACCGAAAACAAAAAGGCCACTCCGCAGAGTGGACCAAGTGCTTGTATTTAATTGGTGTTAAAACTCCGTGCGGGCGTGGCCCAAAACGCAATCCAGCACGGCATTTCCTTATCTATGAATGTTTACCATGTTAGGAGTTAAAGATTAGGTGCTGCAGGTAGCTGAATGGTGGCTTGCCTTTGGCCGGTTGTTCTACGCCAAACCATTCCTGGCTCACTCCAAGCCCAGTACTAAAAGTCCTGTTCACTCGATATTCTCGTAATCAATCCTGGCTTCAGCATTTATCAATGCCGACAGCATGTGGCAACGCAACTACCAAGCCTATCGTTTCGCTTACACCAGTTGCTATACAGGCCGTTTCAAGTCCAGACGGCCCGACCATGCAACTTGATATCCCCGCCCAGCGCAACCAGCCAACCCCCGACTTTGAACACCTGCATGAACTGAATGAAACCGGCGAGCTTTATACGCTGGTCGATGCCGCCGCCGCACCGGAACAAGCCGACGAACTGGTTCACTTTCTCAAACGCGTTGGTGCAGTCAATCTGTTTGGTACGGCGCGTGAAGCCAACCACGAACAATATGTGGCGTGGATGGTACCCCCGGTCAGAGACCCGGACACCCGCCGTTATGTGCTTGAAACCTTTTATACCCAGTCCTGGCGCGCACCGTTTGTGACCTGGCTCCAGTCCACACTACCACCCGACGAACTGGGCATGCGCCTGCAAAACCGCCTTAAAGCGTCGGTAATGGGCAGCGAAATGCTGCTGCGCTATTACGACCCGCGTGTGCTGCCCGGTCTCATGAAGGTCATGTACGGCAGGCAGCGCACACCTTGGCAGGCGCTGGGTACGCAGTGGCTTTATTTCGACCTGAGCCACAGGCTGCAAACCATTGAGCTGCCCGGAGCAACAGGGTATGACCCACACAGCTACACGCTGGTTTTTGACGATACCCAGGCCGATGCGCTGATGGATATGTCAGAACTGGGCCAACTCATCAGTCATTGCTGCGACAACTACCCCGACACCTTCGGCGAGCTGTCGTTGCAAGACCGCCACGACACCGCCAACGCGGCCCGCCAGATAGCCCAGAAAACCGGGTTTAACGTGTTTGACGATTACGTACGGGTAACCCGACTCATGACCGCCCTGGGCGAAACAAGCCAGCTACCGGTCAACTGGGCGGCGCACCTGAAACGCATTCATGACGGCGAAATGACCTGGCAGCAACTCCCCGCATTGCCCAGCCAGGAGCAAGCACGATGAAGCCGCGCCACCTCTTGTTACCTGCGTTGCTGGCGCTGGCGGCTGCATTACTGACCGGCTGCGGCAGCACGTTTTACGGCCATCCACCCGCCAGCCCGCAAGTAACCGATACCGCCTCCGCCCCGGATGGCCCTTCACTGATGATGGTGCCCATCAACCATTACGGGCGCTATGCCGACTCAGTTTTTGTCGACAAATATTGGGCGGGAAATGTCACCAGGCAACATGAAGACGGCACCCCGGCTGGTGGCGGCAAAGCCGTGTGCTGCTACCAGGGTTACAAAGACTGGAGCAAACCGGTCAAGGTACGCTGGGTTTGGGGCTATGAGCGCGATAAACAGACGAAACAGATTGTGCGCGAAAGCGAGTGGCACGAAGCCATGGTGAAGCTACCAAGCCAGCCACGCAGCGCCCCGGACCCGCTCGATAGTGACGCCTATCTATGCATCATCCTGCGCGACCGCGACAAGGTAGAGCTGGCTTATTCACGCACCAGCACCGGGTGTGCTGACAAATAAACTCACGGGATACATGGCCATGACCATAAGACAAGCTGGTACCCCAGTCACCGATACCGAACTGGCCGCCGCTGCTGAAGAAAATATCCATGTTCGCACCAACCGCGAAGAGGGCTGGCGACAGACCGTCACCAACAAGGCCGACAAGTTCAAGTGCCGCTTGTTTTCCGTTCCGTTGCTACTGGCACTGTCTGCGGGGTTGCTCAGCGGCTGCGGCAGCACGTTTTACGACCATCCACCCACCGGCTCGCAAGTAGCAGATAACGGCCCAGCCCCGGATGGGCCCTCGCTGATGATGGTGCCCATCAACCATTACGAGCGCTATGCGGTCGATATTCTGGTTGGCAAAAACTGGGCAGGTGATGCTAACGAACCACACGAGGATGGCAGGCCGTCAGGTGGTGGTGGCGCAGCGTGTTGTTACGCAGGGTACAAGGACTGGACCAAACCGGTCAGGGTTCGCTGGAAATGGGGTAGTGAGGTTGACCCTCAAACCAAAGCAGTAACTAAAGAACGTGAGCCCCACGACATCTGGGTAAAGCTGCCTGGCCCGATACACGACGACCCCGACCCAAGCAAAGATGAAGCGTATCTATGCGTCATCCTGCGCGACCGCGACACGGTTGAGCTTGCGTATTCCCCAGTTGGTAGCGGCTGCGCCAACAAATAATCCAAAGAGCATTCATCATGACAATCAGACAAGCCGGTGCACCCGTTACCGATGCGGAACTGGCCGCAGCCGCTGACGAAAATATTCTTGTTCGCACCAACCGCGAAGAGGGCTGGCGGCAGACCGTCGCGGACAAGGCCGACAAGTTCAAGTGCCGCCTGTTTCCCAAAGTGGCCTTTTTCTTTGACGGCACCAGCAACAACATGGATATCGAACTGAAAAAGGAAGCGTCGAAACAGGAGCTGACCAATATTGCCACGTTGTATCGGTCGGCTATTAATGAGAAGGAAAGGGAGGCCTTTCCGCGTTATTTTTCCGGTGTAGGCACGCCCTTCAAGGTCGACCAGCCGTTAGATGGGTTTGGCAGCTTCAGTGACGATACGGGCGGCAATCTTGGTCTGGGCTTTGGCGCGGGTGGTGACTTGCGCGTCCGGGCGGCCCGCATGGAACTGTGCCGTATTGTCACACGTGAATATAGCGACTCCAAGCCGATAGAATTTATTACCCTGTCCATATTCGGTTTCTCTCGCGGAGCAACTATCGCTCGCGCTTTTTTGCAGCAGTTGATGGAAAAAGACTGCACCAGCGTCAAAGACGGGTTGGGATTGAAGATTAAGGGCCGTGACCCGGTACGGCTACGTATCAACTTTATGGGGCTATTTGATACGGTGGCCTCGGTCGGTGCGCCTGGTGCCCACCGGGGTTACGCCAGCAAACTGGCGATACCGCGAGAAGTAGAACGCTGCCTGCATCTGGTCTCTGCGCATGAGGTACGCAAGGCGTTCCCGCTGGACTCGGTACGGGTCGGCCAGACTTGCCCAGGCAATTGTGACGAAGTGGTTTACCCTGGTGTTCATTGCGACGTGGGTGGCGGTTATTCCAGCGACGCTCAAGGGCGAGACAACCAGCTCTCCCGCATTCCGCTGCGCGAGATGTATAAGGCCGCGCTTGAGGCTGGGGTCATGCTGACCCCATTTGCACGCTTGAAAAACGACGTGCAAATGCACTTCACTTTACCGCCAGATTCCCCTGTAGCTGCTAACTACAATGCCTATATGGGCGCACTACCCAACGGGGGAGAAGGCCTGGAAAACCTTATTCAGGCCCACCGTGCACCGTTCTTCCGTTACCGCCGTCTGGTGACTGAGGCACGCAATCGTATGTATTTGCTTGGCAGCTTGGGGCAGGCCGTACCCGCCAGCGTGTATGAGGGCATGTCACCTGCCGCAGAAAAAGCCAACCTGCCTGACCAGCAGTGGCGCGACAACATGTCGGCACCCCAGGTAGAACAGGCGCAGCAGCTTATTGCCGCGCAAAAACAACTGGAAAACCGGGTGCAATACCTGCGCAACCCGCAAGCCGAAGAGGTAAACCAGCGACCCGGCCCGCGTGCACTGACTGATTATGAAACGAAGTTACTGGCTGCCTGGGATGACCCTGCGCCGGTGCCCATGACGATATATCGTTTCATGAGCCAGCACGTACACGACTCGGTAGCTCACTTCAGCGGCTGGCCCTGTGCACTACATGACCAGCGAGGGCTTTACAGCGATAGCCTGCGCACAGATGCGCTCTACAACCCAGGCAAGAACCCCACCATATTGGTGTAGCCCTGTAGCCGGGTGCCCGTCTCTGATTAATGTATCGGGCATCTGCTGGCGCTGTTTACCGGACCAGCCCACCAGCGTTTTGCCATAATCAAGGCTTGGGGCGATACCCCGGCATGACAGGGCGACAACATGGCAGCAGGCAGAAAAACCGACACACGACCGCGTGATATTCCAGCCCCGCCCGCGAGCCAAGCCCCAAATGCGCCCTCAAGCTCGCCTGCGGGGGCGCTGCAGGTCGTACGCCAACCGGGTGAAGAAACACCATGGCGATGGCCCGCACCGCCGCCAGCGCCGTTGTACGCGGTACGGCGGCAGGCTGTGAGTTCGGCAAACCGCTCTTTGGCGCGGGTATCGACCCGACCGCCTACATGGGCCTGCTTCAGCGGCAGGCCGACGCGGTAAAGGCGGGCGATATGTCAGGCGTTGAAACCATGCTGATGACCCAAGCCAATACGCTGGACATGGTTTTCAACCGCTTGGCTATGCAGGCCATTCAAAGCCCGCTCATGCAGCAAATGGATACGCTACTGCGGCTGGCGCTCAAGGCACAGTCACAATGCCGCTCCACCCTGGAAGCACTGGCCGACATCAAGAACCCGCGCCCGGTAGCGTTCGTGAAACAGGCTAACATCGCCCACGGCCCGCAACAGGTGAACAATGCCCCGCCCCAAGGCACCGCTACGAGTGAACGCGCCCAGGCTGGCGCTGATGGTGGCGTAGCGTTCGCGCACGGAAAAATGGAAAAAATATCAAACGAACTATCAGGAGTTGGTCGTGAGTTATCAACGAAGGGCAGAACACGGCGCTTCCGTAACACATAGCCAACCGTAAAAAACCGTTCAAACCGTCTGCCGATGACGGACCGTTTTATCAGCTATCAAGGCCATGTGTATTGCGCAACCTATTTGCATTTCACAAAGAGGTTACGCGTTACCATCATTCCTGATTGTGAAACGACCCCACCAGATGCCGAGACAGAGTCGGCGGTGTATCCACCCGTTGTCGTTGAGAAAGGGGCCGCCTCGCCTTGCTGGGTGAGCACGATATACCCCCTTGAGCCACAAATTTCACCGGCCTTTTCGATGCAGGCACCGAAATTCTGAACGGTTCCGTCACAGCTTATGTTGTAACCCTTTGAACCATCTGCCAGATGTACCTCTTTGGAGGTCGCGCAGCCGGTAAAAATGAGAAGGGCAATAGATGCAAATGCCAGACGAGCCATGTTGATTTCCTTTCCTCGCGGTGCTGTAGATTATTGATAGTCACCGATAAGAAAAAATGGAAAATAGTTTCAGACGCGCGACAATATATTTTCCGATGCGCTGAAAAGTTAAGTAGGAAAAAGCATGAGCTACCAGCGAACGCCGGAACACCGGGCCTTGCGTGCAGCGTTAATCCAGCAATGGAAGCCATGGCAGAACGCCACAGGGCCGCAGACAGCGACCGGCAAACAGACAAGTGCCCGCAATGCCTGGAAACATGGCATGCGCTCTCGGGCGATACAGGATGAACTGCGCACGCTGCGGGCGCTGGTTCGGTCGTGTGCAGGCCGGTTAGCCTGACCCCGGCCACCCCACCCAAGCCGCCAAACTTACGTGGCGGCTTTTTTCTGGCAGTCGCGTTTGCGCTTTGTGGCTACCGGAAAAGCCTACACAGTGCCTACACAAACGCCGAAAAACAAAAAGGCCACTCCGAGGAGTGGCCTAAGTGCTTGTATCTATTGGTGGGTTGTGAGTGGCTCGAACACTCGACCTACGGATTAAGAGTCCGCTGCTCTACCAACTGAGCTAACAACCCAACGAGGCCGCAATATTATATATGGCCTTAAAAGCTGTCAAGCACCGGGCCGTACTTTTTTACAGTTTGATGGCAGGCATGGCGGTGGTCGGGATGATGGCGCCGCGGTGCTGGATGACGGTGCCGGCCAGTGTGTTGCCGGTGGCGGCAGCTTGTTCCGGGGTATGCCCGGTGAGACGTGCAGCCACGTAGCCGGCACCAAACGAATCGCCTGCAGCGGTGGTATCAACCACTTTGGCGACGCGAGTCGGCGGGATAGATTGAGGTTGCTGGTTCACAACGCGGACCACAGTGTCGTTGCCGCCTTGTTTGACCACGACCTCGGGTACCGGCAACGCCAGCGCTGCGGCCAGTGCGGTTTGTGCGTGGGTGCCTGGCGGGAGCATGGCAATTTCGTCGTCCAGGGTGATCAGGGCGATATCGCAGCCCTCATAGGCGCGGCGATACCATTGACGGGCCTGGTCTGCCCCTTGCCACAAGCGTGGACGATAGTTGTTGTCGAAGATGACCTTGCCGCCATTGGCCCGCACTTTGGCGGCGGCGCTCAGCAAGCGTTCGCGGCCAGCATCGGGCAGGATGGCCAGGCTGATGCCGCTGAAATACAGCACATCCAGTTGATCCAGCGTTTGTTCAAGCGGAGTCTCTGCGGCAGCAAAATACGCTTTGGCAGCACTGGTGTCGCGCCAATAGCTGAAATGGCGTTCGCCATCGGGATCAACCTGGATCATATACAAGCCAGGCACTCGGCCTGCCAGGCGTTGCACCAGACCGGTCTGGATGCCCTCCGCCTGCCACGCCTGCAGCATGGCTTCGCTGTGCGGGTCATCGCCTAAAGCGGTGACGTAATTGACTTGTACGCCGTGCGTTTGCAGCAGGCGGGACAAATATACGGCGGTGTTGAGTGTGTCGCCACCAAAGGTGCGGCGCAGCAGGCCGCTCCCTTCTTCCTGCAGTTCAATCATGCATTCACCGATCAAGGCAATGCGTTGCGGGGAACTCATCGGGTGCTTCCTTGTTTATTGGAACGACTGACCAGTATTCGTCCGGGGAACCCGGCTGCCATGCAGCTAACCCTGTCTGTGATTTGGGTTAACCAATGCGTAATTATCCACGCGTTTGCGACGTTGGGTGCTGCGCGAGGGCAATACTGGGCGTTTCTGACTTGCTTTTCTGTATTTTGGGGTACGCGATTTGAGAAATGCGAATGCCAGGCCAAACAGATGATCTTGCCCTCTGTTGCGCCTGGCATTTGCTGCGATGGAGTGAGATGCGTAGTTATCCGGGCCGATTCAATGCATTGCCATCTGTTCCAAACCAGATGGCTTTTCCCGGCACGGGTTGCAAGAACACAGATTCGCCGGCGAGCGGGGTAGGTAAATCAGGAGAAATTTTTACGGTGATGCGCGTGCCATCTTGCGCGGCGGTATGCAGTAGCAAAGCGTCACCCAGGTTCTCGGTGAGTTCCACATTCGCCGCCAGCCCTTGATCTGGCGTAACCAGGCGCCAATGGTCTGGCCGCACTGCGAGCGTAGCTGCCTGGCCAAAGCCTTCCGGCAAGGCGATGCCCTCAATGTTCAGTTTCTGCCCGCCGGCGGTCGTCGCCAGATTACCTTGGCGGGTTGCTTCGACATGGGTACATGGCAGGAGATTGATCTTGGGCGAGCCCAGAAACCCGGCCACGAAGGTATTGCGCGGCGCGTTGTAGAGTTCAGTCGGCGTGCCGATCTGTTCCAGATAGCCATCGTTGAACACAGCAATCCGGTCGCCCAGCGTCATGGCTTCTACCTGATCGTGGGTGACGTAAACCATGGTCGTTCCAAGCTCTTTATGCAGCCGAGCCAGTTCCATGCGCATTTGCACACGCAAAGCAGCGTCCAGATTGGACAACGGTTCGTCAAACAAAAACACCTTGGGCTCACGCACGATGGCGCGACCGATGGCCACACGCTGCCTTTGCCCGCCGGAAAGCGCGCCGGGTTTGCGGGCCAGCAGGCGGGTAATGTCGAGCACCTCGGCGGCACGCCGCACTGCGCGGTCTATCTCGGCGGCAGGTACTTTGGCCATCTTCAGCGCAAAGCCCATGTTTTCGGCGACGGTCATATGCGGATAGAGGGCGTAGCTCTGGAACACCATGGCAATACCGCGCTGCGCCGCTGGCAAATTGTTGGCCAGTTTCCCTTCAATTTCCAGCGTGCCGGAGGTGATGTCTTCCAGACCGGCAATCATCCGCAACAAGGTAGATTTGCCGCAACCGGATGGCCCGACAAACACCACGAATTCGCCCTGTTTTACTTCCATATCCAGGCCTTTGATGACATGGGTGGTATCAAAGCTTTTGCGCAGATTGCGCATCACCAAGCTAGCCATAGGTTGCCTCCGTCACCGCTTGTTTGAGCCAGACCTGCATGGGACCCGCGTTGCGGTTATGCCAGGTAAAATAGGGAATGGCGACCAGCGCGACGTCGCGCGAAGACTGGCGGCCGGCACCGTTTCGCTCTTGATACAAGACATTGGACCAGCGCCGCTCCGGCACCGGTAACTTGCCCACCGCGCGCAATGCAATCACGCCATCCAGCAATTCAGGCTCCCATTGCGCCTGTACGCTGCTGTTGGCCAGTTCGATATCCTGCAAATTTACGCCGGGGTGGTCGGCGGCTTCAATGCAATACAGCAGCGGCCCGCGCATCAAAGCCACGCGTCCGGTGTTTTCCAGCACATGCGGATGGCTTTCCATGACCCGGACCGGCATCGGCAGCGACAGCCGAATCTGGTCACCAGCGCGCCAGGCACGATTGAGCTTGATATAACTGCCTGGCGTCAGCTCTTCGCCCACCACCTTGCCGTTAATGCTCAATTGCGTTTGCGTGGCGGCCCAACTCGGGATGCGCAGCATCAGGTCAAAGGTATGTTCGGCATCAATGGTGATTTCAATATCACCATCCCACGGGTAACGGGTTTGCTGGTGCAGGCCGATCACTTTGCCATCAAGTTCAATCTGCGCATCGCAACTGGCATACAAATGCACCCAAACAGCCGCGGCGCTGGTGCTGTAAACCGACCCGCTGAGCGCCGCGACAGTACGCGCCACATTGGGCGGGCAGCAGGCGCATTCATACCAGGCCTGGCGTTTGTGATTGCCGTCGTTAGCGAGCGGATTCACGTAAAAGTAGCGCTTTCCGTCCAGCGACCAGCCTGGCAGCATGGCGTTATACAGCGTGTGTTCCAGCAGATCGGCATAGCGGGCATCGGCAGTGGCGGCCAGCATGCGCTGGTTCCACATCATGCTGCCGATGGCCGCGCAGGTTTCGGTATAAGCCTGCGCATTGGGCAGTTCATAATCCGCGCCAAGCGCTTCGCCGTGGTGACGCGAGCCCAAACCGCCGGAGATATAAATCTGGTGGCCCTGCATGTGTGACCACATGGTTTCCAGGGTGTTAAGCAAAGAGCGGTCGCCGGTTTCCAGAAACACGTCAGCGGCACCGGTGTTGTAATACAAAGCCCGCACCGCATGACCGGCCATGGCGCTTTGTTTACGCAATGGCGCGTGATCCTGAAAGTACTCCAGGCCGAACCAGCCACCGGTCAAATGCCCATAGCCACGCGCATCGATAAAGTGTTCGGCCAGACGCAAATATTTGATGCTGCCGGTCTCGCGATAAAGCTCGACCAGTGCCAGCTCGATCTCTTCGTGGCCATCAATCCCCGGGTTCTTGCCTTCGATCACTGTGCCGAACACCTCGCAGATCAGGTCCGCAAAGCGGACCGCCACATCAAGCAGCCGCCGGTTTTTTTGGGTGCGATGATGCGCGACCGCCGCTTGCAGCAAATGGCCCGCGCAATAGAGTTCATGGTTATCGCGCAGATTGCTCCAGCGTTCGTGCGCCCGTTCCACCGCGTAATACGTGTTGAGATAGCCATCGTCGCACTGCGCGGCTTCAATCAGGCCCAGCGCTGTATCGAGCTTTTCCTGCAGCTGCGCGTCGGCACGTAACGCCAGCGCCCAACTGGTGGCTTCGATCCATTTGTAAACGTCCGAGTCGTTAAATACCTTGCCCCGGAACGGCCCCAGTTGCGGGTTGCGGATGCGGCGGAAGTTATCAAAATTGCCCCACTCTTCCATTTGCTGGTACTGCGACAGCAAGGAAACGCGGGTATTGCGTTCCTGCCGCGGCCCCCAGAATTCGCCGCCCAACGTCACCGCCAGCGGCGATACCGGTGTAATGCGCGCATGCGGGCTTTTCGACAAGTCCACCACTCGCGGCTGGTCGCTCTGTTTCTCGGTCATCATCATGTTTTTCCTGGATTGAGAGTGGGTTAGGCCTTGACCGCACCGGCGATCAAACCGTTGATATAAAAACGTTGCAGCAAAAGAAACAGCGCGGCGCAGGGCAAAATGCTGATGGTGATACCGGCCTGCATCACTCCCCAGTTCACGCCGCCCATAAACTGGGATTGCGCACTTTGCAGCAGCACTGGCAGGGTGAATTTGTCGGCGTCCGAGATCAGCACCAGCGCGACCAGCAACTCATTCCAGGCAGTAAAGAAGGCAAATAGCGCCACGGTGACGATGCCAGGCTTCACGATCGGCAACATCACTCGCCACAACGAACTGAGCACATTGCAGCCATCCAGCGTGGCGGCTTCTTCGAGTTCACGTGGCACGCAGTCAAACGAGTTGCGCATCATGAAAATGGAAAACGGCAGCTGGAAGGTGATGTACACCAGCGCCAGCCCACCCAGCGTGTTATGCAGATGCAGAAAATTAAGCAGGATGAATAGCGGCGTGAGGATGGATTGAAACGGGATCATCATGGTGGCCAGCACCAGCATGAAAATCAGCTTCTTGTACGGGAAGCGAAAGCGCGAAAAGCCGTAGCCGCCCAGTACCGACAGCACTACTACGCCCGCTACCGTCATTAGGGCCACGCAGGTGCTGTTCCACAGATAGCGCCACAAACCCGCGCCAAAATGCAGCAGTTCTTCGTAGTTTTGCAGCGACATCCGGCTGGGCCAGAACGTGGGTGGCGAGGCCGAAGCTTCTGCCGCTGGCTTGAATGACGTCACAATCGACCAGAACACCGGGAACAAAAACAGCAGCATCACCAGGAAGGCAAAGGCCAGCACCAGGCCGCTACGCCAGCGCAATGCGCGCGGCACCACGACCGCTACATCGTCATCCGGCATGGCTGCGTGTTCCATGGTCGGGAGCGTGAGGGAAGGTTGATTCATGATCGGTCTCTCAGGCGTTGTCGTCACTGCGCAGCAAATACAGCTGCACAAAACTCATTACGATCAGGATCAGCAGCAACACCACCGACATGGCCGAGGCATAGCCCACTTTGGAATAGGTAAACGCGGCGCGGTAGATCCAGTACACCACCGAGATGGTGCTGTTCTGCGGCCCGCCATGGGTCATGATGTAGAACTGGTCAAACGCCAGATACGAGCCGATCACCGATACCGTCAGCGCCAGCGCAAAGGTCTGCCGCATCAGCGGCAAGGTGATGTAGCGCAGCTGGTTCCAGCGATTGGCGCCATCGATGCGCGCCGCCTCGTAGAGGTCTTCCGGAATGGCCTGCATGCCTACCAGCAGCAGCACCATGGTGAAGCCGGTCATCTTCCAAGTAACCATGGCGACGATGGAAAACAACGCGCCGTTGGCGGTATCGAACCATTCCAGTGGCTCATCCAGCAGCCCCACTTTCATCAGAATGGCGCTGAAAACGCCCACCTGATCGTTGTACAGCCATACCCACAACAGGCTGGCTGCACTCATGCCAATCACCACCGGCAGAAAGTACGCAGTGCGAAACAATCCTGACCAGCGCCCCGGGCGTTGTACGACCAATGCCAGGATAAAGGCCGCAATAAACAGCGCTGGCGTCACCAGCAGCGTGTACTTGGTGGTGAACAGCAGGCTTTGCCAGAACGAATCGTCGTGTGCCAACTGCACGTAGTTATCCAGGCCATTGAAACTGCGTGCGCCAAATAATGGCCAGTCGTGCAGCGACATCCACAAGGTCATACCCAGCGGAATGAAAAAGAAGGTGGCAATCATCAACAGACACGGCGCGACAAACAAATAACCGGCCCATGCGTTGCGCGTGGTCAAACTGGCTTGGGCAGCCATGGCAATCCCCCGAGGGAAAGCCGCTCCGCGTGGCAGCGCAGTGCGGCTTTGGTGCGATTACTTACCGGCCAGAATTTCGGTAAAGCGCGTTTGTGCTTTCTTGACGGCGGCATCGACGTTGCCGCCATACACCGCTTCTTGCACCATCGTCGCCCACGGCCCGTTGTTGTCGTTGATCAACTGGTTGAACTTGTCGCTGTAGGGAGCCTGGCCTTTGCTGAACGCATCAAACGCGACTTGCAGTCGTGGATCGCCATTGACATAGGCTTTGCCCAGATCGGAGCGCACCGGGATGCTGCCGTTTTTGGCAAAGTATTCCACCTGCACTGGCTCGGTCAGACACCAGCTAATGAACTCAAATGCAGTGCCCGGGTGTTTCGAGCCCTTGGGGATACCAATCGAATCGCCACCGGCAAAGCTGGCGGTGCCGCCTTTTTCACCGGGGAATGGCGTCACACCAAAGTCGATTTCCGGATGTTCACGTTTGAGCAGGCCAATGGCAAAGGCACCGGTGCCCACCATGCCGACCTTGCCGGTGAGGAAGGTGTTGATAAAGTTCTGGCCCGCATCTGTTTTAGAGCCAGCCGAGATTTGCCCGGTGCTCCACATGCGATGGTAAAAATTAAGCGCGTTTTTGACTTCGGGTTTGTCCAGCGTCGGGGTTTTGCCATCGGCACTCAAAATGTCGCCGCCCGATGCCCAGATGTACGGCGTGAAGGTGAAAATCTGGCAACCGCCACACGCGCCGGAGAAATAGAACCCTTTTACACCGCCGCCGAGTGCGGTGATTTTCTTGGCATCAGCCTCGATCCCGGCCCAGTCTTTGGGTGGGCTGTTGGGGTCCAGCCCGGCCTTCTTGAACAGCCCTTTGTTGTAAACCAGCAAGGAGCCTTCGGCACTGAATGGCAAGGCATATTGGCGCCCACCGGAATTGGCCAGACGCATATGTGCTTTGGACAGCGTTCCGGCAAATGGCAGTGCTTTGGCTTTGTCAGTGATATCGGTCAGTTGCCCGGCTTTGGCCAGTTGCGGCACGTAGATCAAATCCACCGCCAGGATATCCGGCACGTTGCCTGAGGCGGCGGCAGTGCCAAACTTGGTCATGAAATCATCGTTGGGAACGACGGTAAGGCTGATCTGGTCTTTGTGGCTGGCGTTCCAGGCCTTGACCAGAGGCGTGGCGACCGACGAATCCTGCATGCGGACCCAGAACGTCGCGTTGTTTGCATCATCTGCAACGGCGCAGGCCGACGCAGCAAATATCAGGCTCGCGCCCAAAAGCAGAGTTGCCCTTCCAGAGGTATTCATTTTTTGGCTCCGTGATCAGGGGATGGCAGATTGGCCATCGGCATTGCCAGCACATTGAATGGACCTGCACCTGTGTACTGGACGTTATGTAGTGCTGGCCGCAATACTACAGACCGCCAATGCGGCGACAAGCAATCAAACCACACAAAACAGGACTATTCCGACATCGATACCGGTACGCTTAGTCGGAACTGTTTAGGCTGGATAGCCAGATATGGATAATTCAGACACTTATAAGGACACATCGCATGCTGCGGTTTGATCCCTCTTTGCCACTACATGCGCAGAATGGCGGCTTGTTCGTCTCCACCTGCGCGACGTGGACGCACCCGGAACGCATCCTCAATTCTTATGAGCTGGTTTTCGTCAAAGAGGGCGTGCTGTATCTGAGCGAGGAAGGAAACGACTTCGAGGTTCGCGCCGGTGAAGCGCTGTTGCTGTGGCCAGGCCGTCATCATCGAGGCACGCGACCCAGCTCGCGTGATCTCAAGTTCTACTGGGCACACTTTACCCACGATGCGCTCGCGGTCATGTCGCAAGAAGGCCAGTTACAAGCGCGCCAGCACGCCGCCGTGGCGCGGCCGGATCATGTCACCGCTTTATTCCGGCGCCTGCTGGACGACCAGGAGTTATTCGGCGCGCGTTCGGCCACGTTGAGCCTGCTGATGATGCTGATATTGTGCGAGCTGGCGCGCTCCAGTCAGTCCGCCCGAACCGAAGAAGGCGCGGCATCCGTGCTGGCGGGCAAAGCCGACGTGGTTATACAAACCAAGTTTCAGGACGCGATTTCGTCATCCAGTATTGCTGCCGAACTGCGTTGCAATCCCGATTATCTGGGCCGGGTATTTCGCGCCGAATATGGCAAGACGCTGACCGATGCCATTAACGAACGCCGCACACGTCACGCCGCCGCGTTGCTGGCCGAAACCCGCAGCGGCATCGACGAGATTGCGCGCCAGTGCGGATTTGCCGACACCGTGTATTTCCGGCGGATATTCAAACGCAACCAGGGCATGACGCCGGGTGCGTTTCGCTCTTTGCATACCCGTACGCATATCAACCATGGCTAAGACCACTACGGTTGCCGTGAAGTAACGTGCCGGTACGCATGACAAGCTGTACGGAACACATCTCGCCATGGCTTGTCTGACCGGCCTGGCGCTGGCATACGCTCAAGAAAAATTCGGGTGTGTCATCCAATCAACCGATAATGGCGAGCTGGCTGATTGCCCGGATAAGGGTCGACTGAGTTTGCCCCCGCAGCCAGAGCAATGAACAAGGAGAAAAAAATGAAGTATCTACATACGATGGTTCGCGTCACCGACGTGGAAGAATCCATGCGTTTTTATCGCGACGCGCTGGGTCTGGAAGAAGTCTCGCGCAAAGAAAGCGAGCGCGGCCGCTTTACCTTGATCTACCTAGCCGCGCCTGGTGATACCGACGCGCAAGTCGAACTCACGTTTAATTGGGACCCGGAGGTTTACACTGGCGGGCGCAATTTTGGGCATCTGGCCTATGAGGTCGAAGACATCTACGCCGCTTGTGCCCGGCTGGAAGCACACGGCGCAGCGGTATTGCGTCCTCCGCGTGACGGCCACATGGCTTTCGTACGTTCGCCAGATGGTATTTCTATCGAACTGCTGCAAGCCGGCGCTGCACTACCCGCTGCAGAACCATGGGCTTCCCGCGCTAACGTGGGCACCTGGTAACAGGCACAGTTTTGGCTTGGTCCGTTTTGTCCTTGTCCTCTGCAGGGCAGGACAAAACCGGCTTGGCTGCTGGCATTAAGCGGGGAAAACCCGAAACATACTGCACTGCATGGCCGCCTGGCTATAACCATGTAGCTATCTAACCAATACCGTCTAAATCAATATTGTGCCCGCCTTTGTTTACCCGCTTGGCGCGACGAGCGCTGCCGGGTCACCGGACACTTAAAAAAACACTCATGCCACCGTCTGTTCGGTGACACTTACCATCTCTTCAGGACAGCCATCCCGCTCATGACTATCCACCGCTTTGCCGCTTTACTTACCTTTTTGCTCCCTGCCGCCGCCTTTGCCGCTAGCCCCGACGGCGCCAATTTGTCATTGGCGTGGACGATTCCGTTTGCCGGCATGCTGTTGTCCATTGCTGTTTTTCCCTTGCTGGCACCGCATTTCTGGCATGACCACTTTGGCAAGATCGCCGCCTTCTGGATTGCGGTTTTTCTCGTGCCATTTGCCATGGTTTTCGGTCCGGATGCGGCGCTGCATAGCGTGGTGCATGCGCTGGTGGGCGAGTACATCCCGTTCATCTTGCTGCTGTTTGCGCTCTACACGATTTCCGGCGGCATTCTGGTCTGGGGCACGCTGCGCGGTTCGGCCGGTCTGAACACCGGTCTGCTGGCTTTGGGCACAGCACTGGCCTCGATCATGGGGACCACCGGCGCAGCCATGCTGTTGATCCGGCCCATCCTCAAAGCCAACGCACACCGTCAGCACAACGTGCATGTGGTGGTGTTCTTTATTTTTCTGGTAGCCAATATCGGTGGCGGCTTGACCCCGCTGGGCGATCCACCGCTGTTCCTCGGCTTCTTGCAGGGCGTGAGCTTCATGTGGACGGTGAAACACATGTTCCCGTCCGTGTTGTTCTGCTCGGCTGTGTTACTGGCTGTGTTCTACGTGCTGGACCGGCGCTTCTGGCAGCGTGATCCCGCACCCGTGGCCACCGAAAAGCCGCAACCGATCAAGCTCTACGGCTTGTGGAACATGGCATTGATTGGCGGCGTGGTTGCCGCAGTGTTGATGTCCGGCGTGTGGAATAGCGGCGTGCAGTTTGACGTGTATGGCACGCCGGTTGATCTGCAAAGCGTGGTGCGCGATGTCTTGCTGCTGGTCTTTGCGCTGATCTCGTTGTGGTTAACGCCCAAGCAAATCCGCGCTGGCAACGAGTTCAACTGGTTTCCGATTCTGGAAGTCGCCAAATTGTTTCTGGCGATCTTCATTACCATCGCGCCCGCCATTGCCATCCTGCGCGCGGGCGAGGCCGGGCATCTGGCGGCGCTGGTCAAAGTGGTCAGCAACAGCAACGGCGAGCCCATTGATGGCATGTATTTCTGGATGACCGGCCTGCTGTCGAGCTTTCTGGATAACGCCCCGACCTACCTGGTGTTTTTCAACCTGGCCCACGGCGATGCGGCGCACATGATGGGGCCAATGGCATCCACGCTACTGGCGATTTCCATGGGTGCCGTGTTCATGGGCGCCAACACCTATATTGGTAACGCGCCCAATTTCATGGTCAAGGCGATTGCCGAGCAAGGCAAGGTCAAGATGCCGGGGTTCTTCGGTTACATGCTCTGGTCCGGTGCCATTCTAATGCCGTTATACCTGCTGGTGACACTGATTTTCTTTCATTTCTGATGACGATTTTCGCCTGTCAAAAAGGACCGCTGCTGCGGTCCTTTTTTATTTGGTCAGCCAGCTGAAATCACGCCGTCCTACCGTGCATATTTTTAAATTTATGCCATGATAATTTGCACAGTGCTTTCTTTTTGCAGCGGTGGAACTGGTAAAGACCATGAGCTGTCTTTCTTCATCTTCGGCTAGAGATTTCTCGGTGGTTACTCGGTAATTTTGTCACAGCAAGCAGAAACGCAACTCTTCGTGTTGATCTGCATCAGATGACTCTTATGTAAACGGCATAGACTGACTTCAACCCGGCACCTTTGTCTTGTCAGCAGGGCAAAGGTCATCACTGTCAAAAAAGTTTTTGCAATCACAACCAGGAAACGAGGTGAACCGTGGCTCAAAAAGCTCTCCCTAAGGACCTCATCGACAAGATGCACGCGTACTGGCGTGCCGCCAACTATCTCTCAGTTGGTCAGATCTACCTGCTCGACAATCCCCTTCTGAAAAAGCCTCTCAAGCGCGAACACGTCAAGCCGCGCCTGCTGGGTCACTGGGGGACCACGCCGGGTCTGAACTTTGTGTACGTGCATTTGAATCGAGTGATCAAAGAACGCAATTTGTCGGTGGCTTATATTGCCGGCCCTGGCCACGGTGGCCCTGGTCTGGTTGCCAACACCTGGCTCGAAGGCACTTACGGTGAGATCTATCCGAGCATCGGCCAGACCACTGATGGTATCCAGCGTCTGTTCAAGCAGTTCTCTTTCCCTGGCGGCATTCCTTCGCACGTGGCACCGGAAACACCGGGCTCGATGCACGAAGGTGGTGAGCTGGGTTATTCGGTTTCCCACGCTTTTGGCGCTGCGTTTGATAACCCGGATCTGCTGGTTGCCTGCGTTGTCGGCGACGGCGAAGCAGAAACCGGCCCGCTGGCCACCAGCTGGCACTCCAACAAGTATCTGCACCCAATCAATGACGGTCTGGTGCTGCCAATTCTGCATCTGAACGGTTACAAGATCGCCAATCCGACCTTGCTGGCCCGTATCCCCAAAGAAGAACTGCAAAAACTGTTCGAAGGTTATGGCTACAAGCCGCACTTTGTTGAAGTGGGTAAAGATGTCCATGACTACACCGAGATGCACCAGCGTTTTGCCGCCACCATGGACACCGTGCTGGACGAATTCAAGGCGATCCGCGAGAAAGCCCTGAAAGAACAAAAAGCCGGTAAAGAACTGACTCGTCCGCAATGGCCGATGATCGTTCTGCGCAGCCCTAAAGGCTGGACTGGCCCGGTGGAAATCGACGGCAAGAAGGTTGAGGATTACTGGCGCAGCCACCAGGTGCCGTTCTCCGACATGACGCCAGAGCACGTCAAGAATCTGGAAGACTGGCTCAAGAGCTACAAACCAAAAGAACTGTTCACCGATGACGGCGCCCTCAAGCCAGAACTGCGTGAACTGGCGCCGAAGGGCGACCTGCGCATGGGTGCCAACAAACATGTGCATGGTCTGGTTTCGCAAGACCTGAAAATGCCGGACTTCCGCAAATATGCGGTTGAAGTCAAAAAGCCGGGCACCGTCAACGCCGAAGCCACCCGCGTTATGGGCAAGTTCCTGCGCGACGTGATGAAAGAAAATCTGGACGCCAAGAACTTCCGTATCTTTGGCCCGGATGAAACTGCATCCAACCGCTGGCAAGACGTGTATGACGTGACCGGCAAAGACTGGATGGCCGAACACAAGCCAGAAGACGCCAACAACGACTATCTGGCACAAGATGGCCGCGTGATGGAAATCCTGTCTGAGCACACCTGCCAAGGCTGGCTCGAAGGTTATCTATTGACTGGTCGTCACGGCTTCTTTAGTTGCTATGAAGCGTTCATTCACGTGATCGACTCCATGTTCAACCAGCACGCCAAGTGGCTCAAAACCACACGTGACATCCATTGGCGCAAACAGATTCCGTCGCTGAACTACCTGCTGACCAGCCACGTCTGGCGTCAGGATCACAACGGCTTCTCGCACCAGGATCCTGGCTTCCTTGACCACGTGGTCAACAAGAAGTCCGAAGTCATCCGCGTGTATCTGCCCGCTGATGCCAACACCTTGTTGTCGGTAACCGACCACTGCCTGCGCTCACGTCATTATGTGAACGTGGTGGTTGCGGGTAAGCAGCCAGCGCTGCAATACCTGACCATGGATCAGGCCATCAAGCATTGCACCAAGGGCGTGGGTATCTGGGATTGGGCGTCCAATGACCAAGGCACCGAGCCCGACGTCGTGGTGGCTTGCGCCGGTGACGTGCCGACGATGGAAGCATTGGCCGCAACCGACTTGCTGCGCCAGCACTTCCCGGACCTGAAAATCCGCTTTGTGAACGTGGTCGACTTGATGACGCTGCAACCCAAGGTCGAACACCCACACGGTCTGGATGACCATGAGTTTGATTCGGTCTTCACCACCGACAAACCCATTGTGTTTGCCTTCCACGGCTACCCATGGCTGATTCACCGCATCTGCTATCGCCGCAACGGTCACGACAATCTGCACGTACGTGGCTATGTGGAAAACGGCACCACCTCCACACCGTTCGATATGGTGGTGATGAACCAGGTTGACCGTTACTCGCTGGCGATTGATGTGATCGACCGCGTTCCAGCTCTGGCAGTGAAGGGTGCGCACGTTCGGCAGAAGTTCGAAGACAAGCTCGTTGAACACAAGCACTACATCAACGAGTACGGCGACGACATGCCGGAAGTACGTGACTGGAAGTGGCCTTACTAAGCCATCAGATAGCAAGTGGTTGTTGAACAGAACGGCCCGCAAATGCGGGCCGTTTTTTATGGGATGGTTATATCCATCCAGTCATCCTCATGGTCTGCGACTGGCTGGCGCGGCCACGTTGAAATGGGGCAGGCCACGTTGTCCAACGCTACTCCCATGGAAAACCATTATTGCGGCGCGGCAAATTCCGAAAGACCATTTGCATTGGCTCGCATACAATCACCTCGAAGCAACCTAGCTGGAGCACCCCGTGTCTGACCTGGAACTGCTGGCCCAAATCTGTGATCTCGCCCGGGAAGTCGCCGCGCGAGAGGTCATGCCACGTTTCCTGAAAGTGGCCAGCGGGCGCAAACAGGATGGCAGCACATTTACCGAAGCTGATCTGGCCAGCCAGGCCGCATTGGTCGACGGATTGCCAAAGATTGTCGACTGCCCGGTGCTGGGCGAAGAGATGACCACCGCCGAACAATTGGCGCTGCTGGAACAAAACCCGGACGGCTTGTGGATTGTTGATCCTATCGACGGCACCACCAACTTTGTCCACGGTTTACCGTACTTTGCCATTTCCATTGCCCTGATGCGGCAAGGCCGATCGGCGCTAGGTGTGGTGTACCTGCCGGTACTGAATGAATGCTATTACGCCGCAGCGGGCCACGGCGCATGGTGCAATGGCGAACCGCTGCCACTAATCGCACCCGATATCAAAACCGGAGACGGCGTCGCCATTGTCGAAACCAAGCATCTCACCGGCCGCCTGCCCACGCGTGTGGTCTCGGTGGCACCGTTCAACAGCCTGCGCAATTTTGGCGCATCGACCATTGACTGGTGTTACCTGGCTGCCGGGCGTGTGGATATCATGCTGCACGGCTCACAAAAACTATGGGATTACGCGGCCGGCGCGCTGATCGCCGAAGAAGCCGGTTGCCAGCTGGCCACGCTCAATCTGGATGACTACTGGGCCGACCGCGTGATGCAACGCTCGGCCATTGCCGCCCGCACCCCTGCACTGTTCGGCCCTTGGCGTGACTGGGTCAGATTGAACCGATAATGCCGCGCTCAAATGGATAAACCACGCCCAGACCTTCGCGGGCGTGGTCCAGCAAGCGGATCATCGAGCGTGAGGTTTCATGCGACAGCACCGGACTTTGCAGTTTGCCCGTGCGCAGCAACTCGCAGAAATGCGCAGTCTCGTAATTCAAGCCACCGCCTTCAGCCGGTTCATGCAGTTCCACCTTGCGGCCATCGGTGTAGCAAATGGTGGCGCGCTCCGGGTGCCACCATTTTTCGTGGATCACCACATGACCATTGGCCGCCGCCAACATGGCATCGCCCGCGCCAGACAATCCCAAGCCGCAATAAACCTGTGACCAGCCACCGTGATGCTGGCTGTTGATGGCAGCAAAGGTATCCACACCAGCGGCAACGCGGCCTTGCACCTGTACGTCTTTCGCCGCACCCAGCCAGTCTACCGACAAGAACACGCCGTACACGCCGACATCCAGCAAACCACCACCAGCCAGATCGGGTTGATACAAGCGGCTGTCAGGTTCAACGTCGGGAATGGAAAACCCGGTGCGGACAAATTGCACCGGCCCGATCGGGTCTGCCAGCAACGTCTCACGCAGCTTGCGATACAGCGGGTAGAACGGCGGCTTCATCGCCTCCATAAACAGCTTGCCGCTCACCGCAGCCTGCGCCAGCACGGCTTCCAGCTCACCGAGGCTGACCGCCGCCGGCTTCTCGCACAGCACGGCTTTACCGGCAGCCAGCGCGGCAATGCTGTATTGCGCATGGCTGGTGTGCGGCGTGGCGATATAAACGGCGTCGATGTCGCTAGCGAGCAAGCTTTCAACCGACTCAGCCACGTGGCCGCCAAAATCGCCGACAAAATCCTGCGATTTTTGTGCTGAGCGATTCCACACCTGCGTCAATTTGGCGCCATCAACATGGGCCAGCCCTTGAGCAAAGCGACGCGCAATGCCGCCGCTGCCGATAATGCCAAAGCGGATTTCCTGCGAAGTAGTCATGGTAGTTCCAGGCCAAAAGACGAAGTAAATATGAGACGGCGATTCTGCCAGCAAGCAAACGCGACGTATTTGTCCGGAATGATACTGCACTGAACAACCGGACCAGAGTGGGTATGCGCCTTATCCGCCTCTGACCATCATAAGTGGTGACTCAACCCGGATACATCTCCGCGCCTTAAGTCCTGTGGTTGCGTCAAAACATTACCCATTAGCTTTTCAGATTTTTCCACAATATTTTCAGACTTGTTACCGCGAAGATCAAAACGATGCACTGCACTATGCCTGTTCCCTTGAATCACAAAGAACAAATGTCATGCGTAACTTCAAGCCTGCACTCGCGCTGCTCGCTGCACTGATGAGTGGTCACCTACTGGCGGCCCCGGCGGCCAGCGTGAATGGTGAAATCATCAACGAATCTGATCTGGAGGCCTTCAAAAAGGCCGAGCTCGGATTAGGTACTTGCGGAACAGGGGCCGACATCTCATCGCAAGAGCGCGAATGCGCCCGTAGCCGCTTGCTCAAAACCGCAATCCACAATGTGCTCGACCGCCAGCATTTTGAACAACTCACTAAAGATCGTTCGCTGGAAAAACTGCCGGAATTTGCCACCTTCATGCGGCTGGCCGGGCAAAATGGCTATTGGTACGCTGCTGCACTGGCCCAGCCGGTACCGCAAGCGGTCACGGAGCAGCAAATCGCGGATCTCTACAAACAGAAAGTCGAGGAAAACAGCAAGAATCGTCAATTCGAACTGCAACGCGTCCTATTCAGCAACAAAGCTGCGGCAGACCATTTTCTGGCCTCGCTGCAAACCAACAAACGCGCCTTTTCCGAAAGACCCAACCCGTTACAGCCTGAGTCTTCTCGTGACATACGGGACTCCGTTGAAGTCACCCTGCCGCAAATGCAGGAATATGACGCAGGCGTTGCTAAAGCCGTGCTCGCACTCAAAACGGGTGAAAACACTGGCGTGCTGAAAACGGTATCGGGCTGGGAAGTGTTGAGATTGCGCCGGGTTTATCCGGAACAACTGCCGTCGCTGGCCGAAATGCACGATGATTTGAAGGAGACGCTGGAAGCTCGCAGCCAACGCCACTTCAATGACCCGTTCGATAGCTGGAGAAAGAACGCCGCCATCAAAGTTGCTCCGAAATCCGGCGCGCCATTGGTTGAGGTCAAATGGCCCGAACTCGGCCTGAAAGACGAATCCGGTTGCGGCTGTGGTAACAGCGACAGTGACGATGATTGAACCACCTGGCAGATAACGACCGAAGTTGATCCCAACGCCGGTTCGTTACGCAAAAAGGCCGCATCTTTGCGGCCTTTTTCATAGCTATTCCAAGTCTGAGTGAGTTCAGACTTTATCGAACCGCACCAGCGCCAGGCTACCGCGCAGATTGGGCAAGAAATGCACCGTGGCACCCTGATGCATCACGATCTGACCCGTGCTTTGCATACCCAGCTTGTTCAGTAGCAACCCAAAGTCATAAATGGTGCATAAGTGGATATTGGGCGTGTTGTACCACTCGTAGGGAATGGTTTCCGACACCGGCATGCGGCCCAGCGCCAGTTGCCAGCGGTTTTCCCAGAAGCCAAAGTTGGGAAAGGTGACGATGCCGGTTTTGCCCACCCGCAGCATTTCAGCCAGGATGTTTTCAATGTTGTGCATGGCCTGAATGGTCAGCGACAGCACCACAAAATCGAAGGTATTGTCTTCAAACGTGCCAAGGCCGCTTTCCAGATCGGTCTGGATCACATCCACGTGCTTTTCAATGCACGCGGTGACGCTATCGACGTCAATTTCCACGCCATAACCCTGCACGCGTTTGTTGGCCGCCAGCCAGGACAGCAGCGAACCATCGCCGCAACCCAGATCCAGCACGGTGGAATCGGGCTTGATCCATTCGGCCACATTGCGCAAATCGGGGCGCAGGCTTTGCGTGTTCATTGGTGCATTCATGCGCCGACCTCCTCTGCCACGCGGTTCAGATACGCCCGCATGATCTTGTGATACGGCTCATCCTCCATCAGGAAAGCATCGTGACCGTGGGCAGATTCAATCTCGGCGTAACTCACGTGTTTGCGGGCATCCAACAACGCTTTGACGATCTCGCGTGAGCGCTCCGGCGCAAACCGCCAGTCGGTGGTGAACGAAATAACCAGGAATTTGGCAATGGCTTCTTTCATCGCCACGGCCAGATCGCCGCCGTAATGACGCGCCGGATCGAAATAATCCAGCGCTTTGGTCATCAGTAGATAGGTATTCGCGTCAAAGTAATCCGAGAATTTGTCGCCCTGATAACGCAGGTACGATTCGATCTCGAACTCCACCTCGTAGCTGTAGCGATATTCACCGCTGCGTAACAAGCGGCCAAATTTCTCGCCCATGCCATCATCAGACAGATACGTGATATGCCCCAACATGCGCGCCAGCCGCAGACCGCGCCGTGGTACGGTGTTGTGGGCGTAGAAGTCGCCGCCATGAAAATCCGGGTCGGTGAGGATAGCCTGGCGAGCAACATCGTTGAAGGCGATATTCTGCGCAGTCAGCTTGGGCGCGGAGGCAATCACCAGCGCATGGCGCACGCGTTGCGGATAGGTGATGGTCCAGCGCAGCGCCTGCATGCCACCCAAGCTGCCGCCGATGATCGCCGCAAACTGATGAATACCCAACTGATCGGCCAGCCGCGCCTGGGTTTCTACCCAGTCGCGAACCAGCACCAGCGGAAAACGCGAACCGAACGGCGTGCCGGTTTCCGGATCAATCGACGACGGCCCGGTCGAGCCATGACAGCCGCCCAGGTTGTTTACGCCAATCACAAAAAAGCGATTGGTATCGATCGGCTTGCCCGGCCCGATCATGTTATCCCACCAGCCCGGCGCTTTATCGGTTTCTTCGTAACGGCCGGCCACATGGTGATGCCCCGACAGCGCGTGGCAGATCAGGATGGCGTTGGAGCGATTGGCATTGAGCGTGCCGTAGGTTTCGTACATCAGCTCATAGCGCGGCAAGGTCACACCGCTGGACAAAGCGATGGGCTGATCGAAAACCGCCTTCTGGGCAGTCACAATCCCTACGCTTGACGGGTTGGTCATGGGTCGGTCCTGTTGGCAATATTCTTGTTCTGACTGGCTCGTCGGGTGTCTGGCACGGCACCCGACGTTAAAACCGTTCGTCATTCGCTCGTTACAGCTGTTCTGGCTTGGCCTGTGGCACGCTTTCTTCGCTGGCAAACTGCACGGCATGCATATGCGCATACGGGCCGCCTTTGCCGATCAGATCGGCGTGGCGACCAGTTTCAATAATGCGGCCTTGTTGCATCACCACAATGCGATCCACGTTTTCAATGGTGGACAAGCGGTGCGCAATCACGATGGTAGTGCGATTGCGCATGAGGTTCTCTAGCGCCGCCTGCACTTTGCGTTCTGATTCGGTATCCAGCGCGCTGGTGGCTTCGTCCAGAATCAGGATCGGCGCATCTTTGTAAATGGCGCGGGCAATGGCCAGACGCTGGCGTTGGCCACCGCTCAAACGCACACCGTTCTCGCCGAGCATGGTGTCAAACCCGTTCGGCATGGCCTCGACGAAGTCCAGCGCAAACGCCGCTTGGGCCGCCGCATGGATGCGCTCACGCGAGGGTTGCGCATCGCCGTAGGCAATATTGGCCGCGACCGTATCGTTAAACAGCACGACGTCCTGGCTCACCATCGCAAACTGGCGGCGCAAGTCGAGCAGTTTGTAATCGGCCAACGACACGCCATCCAGGCGGATTGCGCCGCCAACCGGGTCGTAAAAGCGCGGCAACAGATTGGCCAGCGTAGTCTTGCCGCTGCCGGAACTGCCGACCAGCGCTACCGACTCGCCTGGCGCCACATTCAACGAAATGTGATCCAGCGCCGGGCGGGTATCGTCGCCGTAGTGGAACAACAGCCTGTCGATCTGCAACTCGCCACGAGCACGCTCAATAGCATGCGTGCCGGTATCGTTCTCGATTTCTTCATCCAGCACCGCAAACACCGACTCCGCCGCCGCCAGCCCGCGATGCAGGCTTTCGTTGATCTTGGTGATGTTCTTGATCGGCTGTTGCAACGCCATCATCGCCACCATGAACGACACGAACGAACCCGCCGTCAGCACGCCCGATTGCGCCCGCAAACTGGCGTAATAAATGATGACCGCCAACGTGATCCCGATCAGCAACATGATCAGGCCCGAGTTGGTGCTAGACGTGGCCGCACGTTTCACCGCCAGCGAGCGCACACGGTTATTCACGTTGAAGAAGCGGGCCGTTTCATATTTAAAGCCGCCGAAAATCTTGACGATGCGTTGGCCGGAAAGGGATTCATCCAGAATGCTGGTCATCTCGCCCATTGATGACTGCGTAGCGCGCGACAATTTGCGCTGGCGCTTGCCGACAAAGCGGATACTCAGCGCCACACCTGGCAGCAGAATCAGGCACAGCAATGTCAGTTGCCAGTCGGTGGAAACCATTACGCCCAGCAAAAAGATCGCCAGCATGGAATCACGCACCAGCACCGTGAGCACCTGCACGCCAGCGTCCATGATCTGGTTCACGTCATAGGTCACGCGCGACACCAATACGCCGACGGACGACTGATCGAAATATTTCACCGGCAATTGCATGAAGCGATTGAACATGCGCTCGCGCAAGTCGTGCATGACGCGGGAAGACAACCAGGCGCTGGAGTAATCACTGGAGAAATTGGACACCAGCCGCAGCACGGCCAGACCCAGAATGATGGCAGGCAGAATCCACGCATCGCGCCGTGCCAGTGAATCGGCTCGCAAATTGTGGTCTACCAACGGCTGCAGCATGCGGGTAAGCGTGGCATCCACCCCGGCAGACACCGCCAAGCCCACCATGGAAATGATCACCATGCCCCAGTACGGCTTGATCTGGCGCAGGATGCGGAAATAGAGGTTACGACTGGTGTTGCTGTTGCTCATTCGGGCGACTTCGCTCGGCGCAAAACGCTGATTATAAACGGCCTGGGTACTTACGAGTGTTTTGCTTGTTTTGGGTATACGGGAATGCCCGGTAGTGACCTTGGAGGAAAAGCACTTCGTCTATTGGCCGAGTTGCTCTGTTTGTTGTTGCGCGTGCTGGAAAGCGCCGTCACGCTGGATTCCCGCCAAGGGAGCCGCCGAGGTCGGGAATGACGAGAGGATTGGTATATAGGAGGCTGTTGCCGTTTAGGTCCGCAAATGGTGGGTTGGCGCTGCGCGCCGAATCCACCCCGCAGTTGATACTTTTGATTTTTACCGGGCAAACAAAGCAGCTGATCACGCCGACCGAGAGCCGGAGACCTCAGGCTCCGGCCGACCGAGGGAACGCAGGATGCGCGCAAAGACACTAGATAGGCAGTCTGTTCGTTTCGGCTTTTGACCTTGGGCCCCGTCGGACGCTCGCGTCCCGGGTCGCCTTTTCTTTGGTTTCTTTCTTTTGGCGACGCAAAAGAAAGAAACGTGCTCCCCGGCACCCCGGGGTATCAAACGCTTTTCACAAACGTGCCAAAGGCACTAACAAAATAGCTTCAGATGTTGAAGTTGAAATTAACGCCAACACACCAGCACCGCTTGCCTCACCCTCTCCGCAAAAGCGCCCCCTCAACAATCCCCAAACATCACCTGCAACACCGCCAGCACCGCCGGCCCAGCCGTCTCAGTCCGCAAAATTCGCGGTCCCAACACCACGCCAGTGAACCCAGCCTCCCGCGCCGTGGCTTCTTCCGCCTCGCTCAAGCCCCCTTCCGGCCCCACCAGAATCACAACGCCCGCAGCCGGTTTGGCCAGCGTGGCCAGGCGCGCATCGGCCTCGGGAGCCAGCAATAACCGCGTCATACCAGCCGGCAAATCAGCCAACACATCTTCCAGCGTCGCCACGCCATGAATCACCGGCACCCGCGTACGCCCACTTTGTTCGCAGGCGGCTTGCGCCACCGCCTCCCAGTGCGCCAGTCGCTTGGCCGCCCGCTCACCGCTCAAGCGTTGCTGGCTATGCGTGCCATGAATCGGGCGGATTTCGGTCACGCCAAGCTCGGTGGCTTTCTGGATGGTGTAATCCATGCGCTCGGCTGCCGACACCGCCTGGATCAGCACGGTGCGCAGCGGCGATTCGCGTTCAGCGGCGCTAAAACCGGTCACAATCACCGCTACATCGCGCTTGCCCATCAAGGTAATGCGCGCTTCGTACTCGCCGCCCTGACCATTGAACAAGGTGATCGTCTCACCCGGTTGCATGCGCACCACCTGCACATGCCGGGCGGGGCCTTCAGGCAGGTTGAAAGCGGTATCTACAGCAAGCGGGTGATCTACAAAAAAGCGGGGCATGGCGCAAATCCGGAGCGAAGCGGTGAAGTGCGTATTCTGGCAGAGTCCCAAGTGGCCATGTAGCCCGGATGAAGCATTAGCGAGAATCCGGGGGCAATATTGGGTGGGCCAGGGGCGGCGCGTGGTCCGTTGGCACAGGGTGGTCCCCGGATTCCCGCCTGCGGCTTCATCCGGGCTACGAAACTGGAAACGGATGATTGTGCTTGCTTGGCCGGCTACGAGAACCAGATCCGAAATGTGTGGGGGACAACGCAAGCTGCGGGTGCCCGGTTGGCATTGCCACTGGATTCCCGTCAAAGGGACCGCCCAGGTCGGGGATGACGAAAGTGGTTGTGAAATCAGCACGGTGACCCGGCCTTACCTTCGCCCAATTACCCTCGCCAACACCCCATCGCGGATTTCCCCACTGTACTGCGCAAAATCCACGCTGATTGCGCCATGACTGATGCATGCGCTTATGGCTACAATGCAAGGCCCTACCCACTCTTAATTAGTTGGGCACTACATATGTCAGACACCACGAACGATTATCTGGAACGAATCCTCACCGCGCGCGTGTACGAAGCCGCCATTGAGACCCCGCTGGATATTGCGCCGAACATTTCGCGCCGTATTGGGAACCACGTGTTGATTAAACGCGAGGATATGCAGCCGGTGTTTTCGTTCAAGATTCGTGGTGCCTACAACCGCATGGCCCAACTGACGCCTGCCGAACTGGAACGCGGCGTGGTGACGGCATCGGCCGGTAACCATGCTCAAGGCGTGGCGCACTCAGCGCAATTGCTCAAATGCCGCGCCACCATTTTCATGCCGACCACCACGCCCAACATCAAGGTCGATTCAGTCACCCGTCGCGGCGCAGAAGCCGTGTTGGTCGGCGATTCGTTCAGCGACTGTTATCAGAGCGCGGTGAATCTGGCCGAAGAAACCGGCGCCACTTTCATCCACCCATACGACCATCCCGACGTCATTGCCGGGCAAGGTACGATCGGCATGGAAATCCTGCGCCAACATTCCGGCAAACTGGATGCCATCTTTATCCCGATTGGTGGTGGCGGCCTGATTGCGGGCGTGGCTGCGTATGTGAAACGTCTGCGCCCGAACGTGAAAATCATCGGTGTAGAGCCGACTGATGCCAACGCCATGTACCTCTCGCTCAAACTGGGCGAGCGCGTGGTGCTGCCACAAGTGGGCATTTTTGCCGATGGCGTGGCGGTGAAACAGGTGGGCGAAGAAACGTTCCGCCTGTGTCGCGATCTGGTGGATGAAGTGATCCTGGTCGATACCGATGCCATGTGTGCGGCGATCAAAGACATGTTCGAAGAAACCCGCTCGATCCTGGAACCGTCCGGCGCGTTGGCGATTGCCGGGATGAAGGCTTGGGCAGCACGCGAGAAAATCACCGAACAAACCTTTGTCGCCATCACCTCAGGCGCGAACATGAACTTCGACCGTTTGCGTTATGTGGCCGAACAAGCCGAGCTAGGCGAAGAGCGCGAAGCGGTAATTGCGGTCACGCTGCCCGAGCGCCCAGGTGCGTTCCGCGCGCTGTGCAGTGCCATTGGCTCGCGCAATATCACCGAGTTCAACTACCGCTACAGCGACAAAGACCAGGCACACGTGTTTGTCGGACTGCAAATCCAGAACCGGGCGGAAGTCACGGAGTTGATCGAGAAACTGGCCGCGGAAAAGTTAGCAGCGGTTGATCTCACCGATAACGAACTGGCCAAGCTGCACGTGCGCCATTTGGTAGGTGGCCATGCACCGCAAGTGGATAACGAACGCGTGTTGCGCTTCGAGTTTCCGGAGCGGCCGGGCGCGCTGCTCAACTTTTTGAACAGCATGGTTGGGTCGTGGAATATTTCGTTGTTCCACTACCGCAATCACGGCGCCGATTATGGCCGCACGCTGGTAGGTATTCAGGTGCCGGCAGAAGACGACGCCGCATTTGCCAGCTTCCTGGAAAAACTGGGTTATCCACATTGGATTGAAACGGATAACGCGGCGTATAAGTTGTTCCTGGGGTGAGTGCGCAGTAACGGCAAAACAAAAAAGCGAGGGCAAATGTCCTCGCTTTTTTTATGCGCCATGCCGCAGATCAGGCTTCGATAATTACCTTCAACGCCCGGTTATCAGCCGCTTTACCAAAGGTCTCGTAGGCCGCCAGCATATCCGTGAGTTTGAAGTGGTGCGTAATCAAGCGCTTGGGGTCGATCTTGCCCGCGACCACGGTCTTGAGCAGCATCGGCGTGGTTACTGTATCCACCAGCCGCGTGCGCAAGGTGATGTTGTGACTCCACAGTTTTTCCAGATGCAAATCGACTTTCACCCCATGCACGCCCAGCACCGCGATATTGCCGCCGGGAGCGATGATGCTTTCACACAAGGCAAACGTCGGCGGTACGCCCACGGCTTCAATCGCTGTATCCACACCTTTGCCGTCAGTCAGCGCCATGATGACCGCTACTGCGTCTGTACTGCCGCTGTTGACGGTATCGGTCGCGCCAAAGCCCTTGGCCACCTGCAGGCGGTTATCGTCCAGATCAACCATGATGATCCGGGCTGGTGAATAGAACTGTGCCGTGAGCAGCGCCGCCAAACCGACCGGCCCGGCACCGACAATGGCTACGGTCGAACCGGGCTCCACCTTGCCGTTGAGTACACCGCACTCGAAACCGGTCGGGAGAATGTCGCTGAGCATCACCAGCGCTTCTTCTTCCACGCCCGCCGGGAGCGGATACAAGCTGGTATCGGCATGTGGAATGCGCACAAACTCAGCTTGGGTGCCGTCGATTTCATTCCCCAGAATCCAGCCACCAGTAGTGCAATGCGAGTACATGCCCTTTTTGCAGAAATCGCATTTGCCGCAAGAGGTAATGCAGGAGATCAGCACCCGATCACCCGGCTTGAACGCCGTAACGCCGGCGCCTACTTCGTCGACCACGCCCACACCTTCGTGCCCCAGAATGCGCCCCGGCGTGCAGGTGGGCACGTCGCCCTTGATGATATGTAAATCGGTGCCACAGATAGTGGTTTTGGTGATGCGCACGATGGCATCATCGTTAGCCTTGAGCTCCGGGCGAGCGCGTTCTTCCAGCGTGATTTTGCCAGGGCCGCCGTAGATAAGTGCTTTCATGAAAATCTCCTTTGCTAATGCAATCGGTAAATCCACCATATGCGCTTTGGACAAAGGGCCAGCGAATGCGACCGCAGCCAGATCAATATCCTTGTAAATAAATGGGATGAGCGGTCTGCCCGCCGGAATCTGCTACCCGCGCTACAATCACAAGTCGCATTGCCGGTGGCTTTGCGTTTTTGTTCAAGCTAATTTTGCGTTGTGGGTCGAGCGAAGAAGGCAACCATGAAGGTTTATCGTGTCGGCGGCGCAGTGCGCGACCGCTTGTTGGGTTTGCCAGTGAAAGATGTGGATTGGGTCGTCGTGGGCGCCACGCCGGATGAAATGCTGGCTGCCGGTTACAAACCGGTCGGCAAGGATTTCCCGGTGTTTCTGCACCCGAAAACCTACGAGGAATACGCGCTAGCCCGCACCGAGCGCAAATCCGGCCACGGCTATACCGGTTTTGCCGTCTACGCCGCGCCCGATGTGACACTGGAAGAAGACCTGCTGCGCCGTGATCTGACCATCAACGCCATGGCCGAGGATGAATCTGGCCAGATTACCGATCCGTTCAATGGCCAGGCAGACCTGCAGGCGCGCTTGCTGCGACACGTATCCGCTGCGTTCATCGAAGACCCGGTGCGTATTTTGCGGCTGGCGCGTTTTGCCGCGCGTTTTGATTTTGATGTCGCGCCCGAAACCATGGACTTGATGCGCCAGATGGTGGCCAATGGTGAAGCAGATCATCTGGTGCCCGAGCGTGTGTGGCAGGAAGTCGCAAAGGGGCTGACGGAAGACAAACCCTCGCGCATGTTCAATATCCTGCGTGAATGCGGCGCATTGGCGCGCGTTATGCCAGAGATCGACGCCTTGTTTGGCGTGCCACAACGGGCCGATCACCACCCGGAAGTCGATACCGGCGTGCATGTGATGATGGTGGTCGACTACGCCGCGCAGCAAAAGCACCCGCTGACCGTGCGCTTTGCCGCGCTGTGCCATGATCTGGGCAAGGCGATTACGCCAGAGCACATTCTGCCCTCGCATATCGCGCATGAAGCCAAGGGTGTGCCGCTGGTGGAGAAATTCTGCGAGCGCATTCGGGCGCCATCAGATTGTCGCGATCTGGCAATCATGGTCTGCCGTGATCACACCAATGTGCATCGGGCGCTGGAATTACGCGCTGAAACCGTGCTGGCCTTGTTGCAGCGCTGCGATGGGCTGCGCAAGCCGGATCGCTTTGGCCAGATGCTGGATGCCTGCGAAGCCGACGCCCGTGGGCGCTTGGGTTTTGAGAGTCGCGCCTATCCGCAAGCCGCTTATTTGCGGGATTTGCTGGCTGCGGCGCGTGGCGTGGATGCGGGTGCCATTGCACAGTCCGCACCCGATAAAGCGCAGATTCCCGACCTGGTCGCCGCGGCCCGCAAACAGGCCATTGCTGCAAAAATGACCGAACTAAAACACGTCTGAAGCGCCGTGTAGCAGATTAAACATCGCAAAGCGGCCGCTTCGATTTAAAATGCCTGCCCTTCGCGCACCGGGCATGACCGGGGCATGAGGTGGCAATCCATGTATGATCAACCACTTAGCTGTCAGCAAAGACTCACAAACCGTGCTTTATCACCCTGATACCATCGCTGCTATTGCCACTGCTCCCGGTCGGGGCGGCGTGGGCGTGATCCGTGTATCCGGGCAGGATTTGGGCGCGATTGTGGCCGGGTTGATCGGGCGTGAACTCGCACCGCGCCACGCGCATTTTGCCAAGTTCAAAGCGGCGGATGCCGAAGTGATCGACGAAGGTCTGGCGTTGTACTTCCCCAACCCACAATCGTTCACCGGTGAAAACGTGCTGGAATTGCAAGGCCACGGTGGCCCGGTGGTGTTGCGCATGTTGCTGGCGCGCTGCGTCGAACTGGGTGCGCGCCATGCCGAGCCAGGCGAGTTCACCAAACGTGCGTTCCTGAACGGCAAGCTCGATCTGGCACAGGCCGAAGCCGTGGCCGATCTGATCGATGCGCAATCCGAGGCTGCGGCGCGCTCAGCGCTCAAATCGCTGGATGGCGCATTCTCGCGTGAGATCAACACGCTGGTGGAACAACTGATCAACCTGCGCATGCTGGTTGAGGCAACAATTGATTTTCCTGAGGAAGACATCGACTTCCTCGAAGCGGCCAACGCCCGCGGCAAGCTGAATGATCTGCAAGCGCAACTGGCACGAGTGCTGGCCACCGCCAGCCAGGGCCGCTTGCTGCGCGAAGGCATGCACGTGGTGCTGATCGGCCAGCCCAATGTTGGGAAATCCAGCCTGATGAATGCGCTGGCGGGTGAAGAAGTCGCCATCGTGACCGAGATCGCCGGCACCACGCGCGACACAGTGCGTGAACTGATTCAGCTCGATGGCGTGCCGTTGCATATTATTGATACCGCCGGTTTGCGCGAAACCACCGATACGGTGGAGCAAATTGGCATTGAGCGCACATGGCGAGCGCTCGACAAAGCCGATCTGGCCCTGTTATTGCTTGATTCCCGCGAGGGCATCACCGCGCACGACGAAGCTATTTTGCAACGTCTGCCTGCTACGCTGCCGGTCTTGCGCGTTTTCAACAAGATCGACCTGACCGGGGAAAGCGCCGGTGTTGTCGGCGAAAACGAAGTGCATGTTTCCGCCCAGTCTGGCAGCGGACTGGATGCGTTACGTGGCAGGCTGTTGCAAATGGCTGGCTGGCATGGCGCCAGTGAAGGTGTGTTTATCGCCCGCGAGCGCCATCTGGATTCCATCCGCCGTGGCGCGGAACATCTGGAAAACGCCGGTAAAGCGTTTTATGCACTGGAACTGTTTGCCGAAGAACTGCGCCTGGCGCAGCTGGCATTGAACGAAATTACCGGCGAATTCAGCTCGGACGACTTGCTGGGCGTAATTTTCAGCCGGTTTTGCATTGGTAAGTAAGTCAGTAAATAGCACTCGAGTCGTTAACAAAATCGTCCCGGCAATGCGTTCAACACAGCTGGGGCGGTTTTGTTAACGGCTCTCAGATTAGTCAGGAAGCACCTTGAATCACTCAGTCACCGCAGCAGAACAACACAACCTTGCCGTTACCGCCGCCAACGCTTGCGGTATCGATTTTGGTACGTCCAACTCCACCGTCGGCTGGGTTCGCCCGGGCGCGCCAAATCTGCTGGCGCTGGAAGACGGCAAAACCACCCTGCCTTCGATGTTGTTCTTCAATATGGAAGAAGACACCGTCAGCTTTGGCCGCGCCGCGCTGGGCGAGTACCTGGAAGGCTACGAAGGCCGTCTGATGCGCTCGCTCAAGAGCATTCTGGGCACCGGTTTGATGGATTTGCAGACCGAAGTGCAAGGGCGCTCGTTGTCTTTTCGCACCATTCTGGGTCATTTCATTGGTGAACTGAAACGCCGCGCGGAAACATCGGCCGGTCGTGGCTTTGATAGCGCGGTGCTGGGTCGCCCGGTGCATTTTGTCGATGACAACCCTGCCGCCGACCAACTGGCGCAAGACATCCTCGCCGATATCGCCCGCGCCAACGGCCTGAAACATGTGGAATTCCAGTTTGAACCGATCGCCGCCGCGTTCGACTTTGAAAGCACACTACAACGCGAAGAATTGACGCTGATTGTGGATATCGGCGGTGGTACATCTGACTTCTCGCTGCTGCGTTTATCGCCAGAACGCGCGCGCCAGCTGGAGCGCCGTGGCGACATTCTGGCCAATGGCGGCGTGCATATTGGCGGTACGGACTTTGATAAATCGCTGAGCCTGAGTTCCATCATGCCGCTGCTGGGTTATCACAGCCGCCTGAAGAACAACTCGGAAGTACCGTCCAGCTATTACTTCAACCTGGCGACCTGGCACACCATCAACTTTGTTTACACCCGCAAAATCTGGACCGAACTGCAGGATGTGTTCCGCGATTCGGGCGACCAGACCCGCACCTCGCTGGATCGCTTGTTGAATCTGATCCAGCGCCGCACCGGCCACTGGCTGGCCATGCGCGCGGAAGAAACGAAAATTGCGCTATCAGATGCATCCATTCACCACCTGGAACTGGATCGCATCGAAGACGGGCTGTATCACGACGTGACGCGTGACGAATTTGAAGGCGCCATTGAGGGTCAGATCACCCGCATTGAACAAACCGTGAACAACCTGCTGACCGATGCGGGCGTGCGCGCCGATCAGGTCGACACCGTGTTCTTTACCGGTGGTTCCAGTGGCGTGCCTTTGCTGCGTCAGCGCGTTTCCGCTTTGTTGCCAGCAGCGCGCCATGTAGAAGGTGATTTGTTCGGCAGTATTGGTGCCGGTCTGGCCATTGATGCCAGCCGCAAGTTCGGCTAATTCCGGAGTCCTGCATGTATACCGTTCACGGCGTTGCCCAGTCGGGTAACTGTTACAAGGTCAAACTCACCCTCGCCCAGCTGGAAAAACCATTCACCTGGAACGAAGTGGACATGATGGGTGGCGCCACCCGCAGCCCGGAGTTTCTGGCGATGAACCCGGCCGGCCAGGTGCCGGTATTGCAGATTTCGGCGACCAGCTTTTTGCCGCAGTCGAACGCCATTCTGTATTACCTGGCACAAGGCTCCACGCTGTTCCCGGAAGACCGGCTGGAACAAGCCCAGGTCATGCAGTGGCTGTTTTTTGAGCAATACAGCCATGAGCCGCAAATTGCCGTGGCGCGGTTTATCGTGCACTTTGCCGGTCGCCCAGCCGAGCGCGAAGCCGAGTTGCAGCAGAAAATCCGCAATAGCGAGAGTGTGTTACGCGTGATGGAACAGCACTTGAGCGAGCGCCGTTATTTTGTTGGCGAGCGCTACTCGATCGCCGATATCGCGCTGTATGCCTACACGCACAAGGCACATGAAGGGCTGATTGATCTGGAGCCGTTCCCGGCGGTGCGCGGTTGGCTGGAGCGCGTTGCATCGCAGCCTGGCTATGTGGAGATGGGCTGAGCCAGTTAACCCAACCTGTAGCCCGGATGAAGTGTAACGAGAATCCGGGGTGACAATGTGGCCATGGGTAAACGCATCTGATTTGCCAATATGGCGCCCCGGATTCCCGCCTACGGCTTCATTCGGGCTACAAAATCGCTGGCGCAATACCCAAGTCCGTAGCCCGGATGGAGTGCAACGGGAATCCGGGGTTGCAACGGTTCAACAGGTCACGGACGGTTGAATTTACCGATATTCCACCCCGGATTATCGCTACGGTTCATCCGGGCTACGAAGTGGCTGGTGCAATACCCAAGCTGGCGTATTACACACTACTCATAGCGCTCACCCCAACCGTGCCAAAGCCTCCCGGCTTGGGGCAAAGAACGATCCGCCCGTCACCGCCCGCGTGTAATTGAGCATGTGATCCACCCGGCCATCAAACGTCGGGGCGACCATGCGGGTCAGCATTTTTTCGAATACCTCTGGCGTGCGGCAGTAAGAGGTAAACATCAAACCCCGATCCCCTCCCGGCGTGCCGTAGGGCAAAGAGTGGCGGAGCATTTCCAGTTCTTCGCCGTTCTCTTCAATCACCACGCGCGAGATATGCGCGGTGAGCGGTTTGTGCTCGTCTTCCAGTTCAACATTGTGGGCTTTGGTACGGCCAATGGTTGCTTCTTGCTGCTTCACCGGCAGCTTGTGCCACTGCTCCAGCCGGTGCACGTAACGCTGGGTATGCACATAGCTCCCACCCAACCAGTTGGGGTCTTCTTCACCGACTACTGCAGCGTGGGTGCGATCTTCATCGCCTTCCGGGTTTTCGGTGCCATCGACAAAACCGGTCAGATCGCGCCGGTCGCGGTAGCGGAACCCGCTGATCGACTCCACCACTTCAAACCACTCGCCCATTTGCGAGGCAAAGTGATCGGCAAATTCAAATATCAGATCGTAGCGCTCACCGCGAATATGCAGCAGCAAGTCGCCATCCGTAGCGGGAGCCGGGTGGATGGCACCCGGAATACGTGGAAACTGCCGCAAACCGGCCGGGCGACCGTGCTCAAAAATTTCTGCCCAGCAATCGCTGCCAATGGCCACCACCGCGCTGATTTGCGCATCCGGATTACCCGCAGCCAGTACGTCGATCTGTTCCGGAAACTTGCCCAGAATGGCCCGTAATGCTTGATCGCCACGCCGGCCAAGGCGGCGCCGCATCGTCAGAAAAATAGCGTGCGTGGACGCGGCAGGCAAAACACCGCGCTGTGGCGTAGACATAACTAACTTCCTCCTTGTGCAAAGTCCCAAACGAGCGGCAGATACTCGCCAAACCCCTGGAACGAATGATCCCCGCCTTCGATGACGGTTTGTGCGCAGCCCGCGTATTTGGTCACCGATTCCCGGTAATCCAGCGTTTCATCGCCGGTTTGCACCATTAACCAGTAACGCGATGGATCGCTGACGCTGCGCTCGTATGTTTTCAGATGCTCGCCAAATGCGGCATCAATCATATGGATTTCACCCGTCTGGTAATTGCGCTGTTGCCCGACATACTGCTTGATCATGATGTACGGGTGTACTGCCGGATTAACCAGTACCGCTTTGCCGCCAAATTCCTCGACCGCCCAATTGGCAAAGTAACCGCCCAGTGAACTGCCAATAAAGCAGACCTGCTCGCCGTGCAGGCGTTCCAGCGCGGCCTGGATTTCTTTGCCGGCCTCGTACGGTTCCATGGGCAATTGCGGGCAGTGAAAATAATCCGAATAGCCGTGCTCGGCCATCCAGACAGCGCTTTCATTGGCTTTTTGTGAGAACGGGCTGGATAAAAATCCGTGGAGATACATCAGGTGAACCATGGTGGAACCTCGGCAAGACCAGTTCAAACGCCCGGTTAGGCGCGCTGGCAAAACTGTTCCAGAAGCCGCTGCAGCGCTTTGCACACCGGCATGCCGTAGTCAGGCATGCCGGGCAAATCGGCCAGAGCGGCAGATTATTGGCGCTTACGGCAGTAGAACAATTGAACCGGTGGTCTGGCGCCCTTCCAGGTCACGCTGGGCCTTGGCAGCGTCAGCCAGGGCATAACGCTGATGCACCTGCGCGGTGACCTGGCCGCTGGCCAGCACCGCAAAGTAATCCGCCGCCGTGGCCAGCAATTCCTCGCGGGTGGCGGTGTAATGGGCCAGCGAGGGACGAGTGAAGTACAGCGAGCCCTTTTGCGACAAAATCCCCGGTGGAAACGGCGGCACCGGGCCAGACGCATTGCCAAAGCTCACCAGCATGCCACGCAGCGCCAGACTATCGAGCGAGCCATTGAAGGTGGCTGCACCCACGCCGTCATACACCACCGGCACGCCTTTGCCTGCGGTGATTTCGCGCACACGTTCGGCAAAATGTTCGCTGGAATAATTAATGACGTGATCGCAATGCGGCTTGGCCAGCTCGGCCTTTTGCGCCGAACCCACCGTACCAATCACCGTGGCGCCCAGCGCCTTGGCCCACTGTGTAGCAATCTGGCCCACGCCACCCGCTGCGGCGTGGATCAAAATCGTCATGTCTGCCTCAACCTTGAAGGTGCGCTTGAGCAAGTATTGGCAAGTCATGCCGCGCAGCAAGGTACCGGCGGCGATTTCATCCGGCACGGCCTCTGGCACCGGCACCAGCCGCGCTGCCGGGATATTGCGGTGGGTGGAATACGAACCAATCGGCCCGCCCGCATATGCCACGCGATCACCGACTTTGAACTCGGTGACATCCGGCCCCAGCGCTTCGACCACGCCTGCGGCCTCTTGGCCCAGACCCGACGGCAACGGCACCGGATACAAACCGCTGCGGTGATAGGTATCCACAAAGTTCACCCCGACGGCGGTGTGGCGCAGACGGACTTCGCCTGGCGCCAGCTCGGGCAGAGTGACTTCGCTATAACGCAGAACAGAGGCATCGCCGGTCTGCTCAAAACGGATGGCATGGGCTTTCGTCATTTCGTTTCTCCTTTTACTGCTTTCGTTCTTGTTATTGGCGCCTGGGTCTTGATGACCCAGACTGCTTTCATCATAGCGTTTGCCAGATGGCCGGGTGAGATTGCCCGGTAACCAGTCCGCATCGCGTAATGCCCGTCGGTAGCCCGGATGTAGCGTTGCCCCTCGGGGGTACCCCCACACAGCCATCAGATGCCACATGGAACAGTCGCAGTGGGGCAGCGAGAATCCGGGGCTGCCGAGGAGACCAGATCAACAACGCGCACCTCGCAAATATTGCTCCCGGACTCTCGCTGCACTTCATCCGGGCTACATGCTCACTTCGACCAGCCGCCCATTCATGCAACGATCATGCCAGGATGTGCATGCCGCCATCCACGTGCAAGGTCGTGCCGGTCATGCGCCGCGCGCCAGGTTCGCACAGAAACGCCGTCGCAGCGCCCACGTCATCAATATCAATCAGCTCACCCAGCGGCGCTTTGCGGGCGGCTTCATCAATCAACAAATCAAACTCACGGATGCCGCTGGCCGCGCGGGTACGCACCGGACCGGGCGAAACGGCGTGCACGCGTATCTTTTTGGGGCCGAGTTCGTTGGCCATATAGCGCACAGTGGATTCCAGCGCCGCCTTTACCGGCCCCATCACGCCGTAGTTGGGCACAACCTTTTCCGCGCCGTAGTAACTCATGGTGATGAGGGTGCCGCCCGTTTTCATCAAGGGCTCAGCGAGTGCCGCCAGTCGCACGAATGAGTGGCAGGAAATATCCATCGCCTGCAAAAAGCCCTCGCGTGAGGTATCGACAATGCGGCCATGCAGATCATCCATCGGCGCAAAAGCAATGGAATGAATGCCGATATCCAGCTTGCCAAAGCGCCCGTCGATCTCGGCAAACACAGCCTCCATGCTGCCGGGCACTTGCACATCGCACTCCAGAAACAGCGCGGGTTTCAGTTCGTCCAGCAATGGCGCCACAAAGTCCCGCGTGCGGCCGTTCAGATAGGTCAGCACCAGCTCCGCCCCGCGTGCTTTGAGCGCCTTCGCGACGCCGTAGGCAATCGAGTTGGCATTGGCAATACCGGTAACCAAGGCAACTTGCCCGGCCAGTGTTTGTTCAGACATGGATGGATTTCCTCTCGCGGCTAGCGTGTAGCAAGCTTTCGTTATGAGCCCGCCGCTGGATCACCGCAAGCCGAAATATTGGCAGCGGTGACAATCCGGTGCAGAACCCGCCGGTAAACCACCCGCACCACACAACACACACTTTGGGTTTCACCGTTCGCCCTCATGTTAAAATTGCCGATTCGCCTTGCCCTAGCCTTCCACCTGGTAGGGTTTGCACGTTTTAACGTGCGAACGCGGAACCACGGTGCGCATGAATGCGCACCCTACGTGAATAGCTTCGCCATAACACCTTGAGAATCAAGCCAATGACCCGTGCCGCCGACCTGCAAAAACAGCTAGACCAACGCATCCTGATCCTGGATGGCGCCATGGGCACGATGATTCAACGTTATGAGCTGCAAGAGGCCGATTATCGCGGCGAACGTTTTGCCAACTGGCCCAGCGATCTGAAAGGCAACAACGATCTGCTGGTGCTGAGCCAGCCACACATCATCCGCGACATCCACCAGGCGTATCTGGATGCCGGTGCCGACATCATTGAAACCAACAGTTTCAACGGCACCCGCATTGCCATGGCCGATTACGGTATGGAAGAACTGGTGTGGGAGATGAACTACGCCTCCGCCAAGCTGGTAAAAGACCTGTGCGTGGCGCAAACCGCCAAAACACCAAACAAACCACGTTATTGCGCGGGCGTGTTGGGGCCAACCAACCGCACCTGTTCCATCTCGCCCGATGTAAACGACCCAGGCTTTCGGAACGTCACTTTTGATGAGCTGGTAGAAAGCTACACTGAAGCCATTGATGGCCTGGTCAAAGGTGGCGCAGATTTGCTGCTGGTCGAAACGGTGTTCGATACCTTGAACGCCAAGGCCGCCGTCTTTGCCATCCACAAATACTTTGATGATCACCCCGAGGCCGAGCGCCTGCCGGTGATGATCTCCGGCACCATTACCGACCAATCTGGCCGCACGCTCACCGGCCAGACCACCGAGGCCTTCTACAACAGCCTGAATCACGCCGACGCGCTGACCTTTGGCTTGAACTGCGCGCTGGGCCCGGACTTGCTGCGCCAGTACGTGGAAGAGATGTCTCGCGTTTCTGCCACCTACGTATCAGTCCACCCCAACGCCGGTTTGCCCAACGCCTTTGGTGGTTACGATCTGGACGCCGCAACCATGGCCACACAGGTCAAGGAATGGGCCGAGCACGGCCTGGTGAACGTGATCGGTGGCTGCTGCGGCACCACACCAGAACACATCGCCGCCATCTACGCCGCCGTGAAAGACCTGCCCCCGCGCAAGCTGCCGGAAATTGAAGCCAAGTGTCGCTTGTCTGGCCTGGAGCCATTCAACATTGGCGACAGCGACCTGTTTGTGAATGTGGGCGAGCGTACCAACGTTACCGGCTCCAAAGCCTTTGCCCGGCTGATTCTGAACGGCGATTACGCCACCGCGCTCGACGTCGCCCGTCAGCAGGTGGAAGCGGGCGCGCAAGTGATCGACATCAATATGGACGAGGGCATGCTGGACGCCCATAAAGCCATGGTCACCTTCCTGAACCTGATCGCCGCCGAGCCTGATATCAGCCGCGTGCCGATTATGATCGACTCGTCCAAATGGAGCGTAATCGAAGCGGGCCTGAAGTGCGTGCAGGGCAAGTGCATCGTCAACTCGATCTCCATGAAAGAAGGCGTGGAGCAATTCAAGCACCACGCCCACTTGCTGCGTATGTACGGCGCAGCGGTGATCGTGATGGCATTTGACGAAGTCGGCCAGGCCGATACCTACGCCCGCAAAATCGAGATTTGCGAAAAGAGCTATCGCATTCTGGTGGACGAGATCGGCTTTCCGCCTGAAGACATCATCTTTGACCCGAACATTTTTGCGGTCGCCACCGGCATTGAAGAACACGCCCGCTATGGCTTGGACTTTATAGAGGCTACCGGCTGGATCAAACAGAACCTGCCGCACGCCAAGATTTCGGGCGGCGTGTCTAACGTGTCGTTCTCCTTCCGCGGCAACAACAAAGTACGCGAGGCAATCCACGCCGTATTCCTGTACCACGCCATTCAAAAAGGCATGACGATGGGTATCGTCAACGCCGGGGCGCTGGAAGTGTACGAAGAAGTGCCGCAAACCCTGCGTGACGCGATCGAAGACGTGGTGTTGATGCGCGGTGACCAATCCGACCCGCTGGCCAGCACCGAGGTGCTGATCGCGCTGGCGGAGTCCTTCAAGGGCGATGCCAGCCAAGCCAAGGGGGAAGACCTGAGCTGGCGCCAGTTGCCATTGCAGGAGCGCATCACCCACGCGCTGGTCAAAGGCATTACCACCTTCATCGTGGAAGACACAGAAGAAGCCCGCTTGAACGCCGAACGCCCGATCCACGTGATCGAAGGCCCGCTCATGAACGGCATGAACCATGTGGGCGATCTGTTCGGCGCAGGCAAGATGTTCTTGCCGCAAGTGGTGAAATCCGCCCGCGTGATGAAAGCCGCGGTGGCCCACCTCGAACCCTTTATCGAGGAAGAAAAAATTGCCATGGGCCTGCAAGACGCGCCGGCCAAGGGCAATATCGTGATGGCAACGGTCAAGGGCGACGTGCATGACATCGGCAAGAACATCGTCGGCGTGGTGCTGCGCTGTAACAACTACAAAGTCACTGACCTGGGCGTGATGGTGCCTGCGCAGAAAATTCTGGATACCGCCAAAGAAATCGGTGCGGATATGATCGGCCTGTCTGGCCTGATCACCCCCAGCCTGGAAGAAATGGCGCACGTGGCCAAAGAAATGCAACGCCAGGGCTTTACCCTGCCGCTGCTGATTGGCGGCGCCACCACCTCCAAAGTGCATACCGCCGTGAAGATTGAGCCGGGCTACCCGGCAGGCAATGTGGTGTACGTGCCGGATGCGTCGCGTGCCGTGGGTGTGTGCTCCAACTTGCTGAGCGACGATCTCAAGCCCGCGTTTGTGGACAAACTGCGCGCGGAATACGAGAACATCCGTACCATCCACGCCAATAAAGATCGCACCAAATTCCTGCCGATCTCCACCGCCCGCGCCAACGGCTTTGCCCCGGCCACCGGTTTTGACTGGGCCGCGTACACCCCGCCCAAACCCAACAAACTGGGCGTGATGAAGTTTGAAAACGTGCCGCTGGAAGACATCGCCCCGTATATCGACTGGAGCCCGTTCTTTAACGCATGGGAGCTGTTCGGCAAGTACCCGAAGATTCTGCAAGACGAAGTGGTCGGCGAATCCGCCCGCGCCTTGTTTGCCGATGCGCAAGCCATGCTCAAGCAATTGATTGCCGGTAAGTGGATCTCCACCAACGGCGTGGTCGGGCTGTTCCCCGCCAACAGCGTGAATGGCGAAGACATCGAAATCTACGACCCGGCCACCGGTAACACACTGATGACCTGGCACAACCTGCGCCAGCAAAACGTGAAAGCCGCAGGCAAACCTAACTGGTGTCTGGCCGACTTTATCGCCCCCAAAGACAGCGGCAAAACTGATTACATTGGTGCGTTTGCCGTCACCGGCGGCATAGGCATTGATCCGCACGTTAAAGCGTTTGAAGACGCCAACGACGACTACAGCGCCATCATGGTCAAAGCCCTGGCCGACCGTTTTGCCGAAGGCTTTGCCGAATACATGCACGAAAAAGTACGCAAAGAACTCTGGGGCTACGCCGCCGATGAACACCTGAATGTGGACGAACTGACCGACGAAAAATACACCGGCATCCGCCCCGCCCCCGGCTACCCCGCCTGCCCGGACCACACTGCCAAAACCGGCCTGTTTGAAATCCTGGACGCCACATCCATCGGCATGCAACTCACCGAAGGCTACGCCATGCTGCCTACGGCGGCGGTAAGCGGCTTCTACTTCAGCCACCCGCAATCGCAGTATTTTGCGGTCGGGAAAGTGAACAAGGATCAAGTGGAGGAATACGCGCAACGGCGTGGGGTGACGGTGGAACAGGCGGAGCGGGATTTGGCGCCGAATTTGGGTTATAACGCGTAAAACGCCGTGTAAAACAAAGGCTGTCCGGCATACATTTCTAGCTGCACGGCTTGGGCACTTCCTCCCCATGCCGTCTCCCGGCTTAACCGGATATCTGACAGTTTTTAGTCACCGGGGTTGGTGAAATTGATCTGGAGAATAGCGATGAGCCCTGAGTTTCTGCTGACATCTCTGGTTATTGTTGCGTCCCCAGGCACCGGTGTACTGGTTACGCTCTCCGCCGGTCTTACCCGCGGGGCCAAGGCTGCCATCGTAGCCGCGTTTGGTTGCACCCTCGGGATTGTGCCGCACATGCTGGCCGCCATTACCGGGCTCGCGGCGCTGCTGCATACCAGCGCAGTCGCTTTCGAAACCGTGAAATATGCTGGCGTGGCCTATCTGCTGTACATGGCCTGGATGACTTTGAAGGAACATGGCACCTTGAAAGTTGATACCGACAACACCCCGCGCTCCAGCATGGAGGTCATCTGGTCTGCCATTCTGGTTAATCTGCTCAACCCTAAATTGTCGATCTTCTTCTTTGCGTTCCTGCCGCAATTCGTCGGCAGCAGCGAGCCCCATCTCTTGCCAGGCATGATCGAGTTGTCGCTGGTCTTCATGGCGATGACGTTTGTTGTATTCAGCATTTACGGCGTATTTGCCGCTGCTGTTCGCGACCACATCATTTCAAGTCCAAAAGTTCTGACCTGGATGCGCAGAACCTTCGCTGCGGCCTTTGTGGGTCTGGGCCTCAAGCTTGCGTTGACTGAGCGCTAACCTGCCGAGCGAAGGGGGAAACTTGTGGGTATTTTCTTATGGGATGGCTACGTGGCCGGCTTTGTTCGCTCAGCCAGCAACTTGAACCGCTTGCCGTCAAATTCATAAAAATACGTGCCATTACCCCTTTCGTTTCGAGCGCCATGCACTATCAGCAAACGGCTGTTTGTTTTGAATTCCAGCGGCTGCTGAATATTTATATCCCAACAACAGACCGTAAACGGTAGCCAGATTACCGAGCCGGTTTTCGCATCGATTGCGGCGGTCATCTGACAAGAAGCGCCGCAGCCCCAGGAAGCCAACACGTAATGCCCGGCAAAGTTGGGCTTACTGTGTCCGGCTTCCCGTAACCGGGACGCGTAACGACGGCTCTGGGCGTCGGCCAGTTGCACTTGAGCGGGCTTGTTCGGGGGAATTACCGTTACCGAATAATCTGCAAAACCCGGATTGATTTGGGCACTCGCGACAGTAACGTGCAGCAGGTAGCACAGAACGGCGGAAATCAGCGGGCGCATATGATTTTTTAATACCAATGGTGGGTTTGCCAGAATGCTTTCGCATTTGAGGCTGAATGGTAACGGCCCATGATGTAATGAATACCGCCTTGACATTCTTCAACCGGGTTGCCAAATGAATTTGCACCGTGCGGGTTGAGATCGTACTGCGCCTGTAACAACTGGAATAATCCGCGTGCGGAGGACGCAGAGTTATGAGCGTTGACCACCCCACCGGACTCCTGCGCCATGATCCACAGCAGATCGTTATATTCAGCAGCTGAAACCCCCTCTAGCCGCATCGCTTCACGCAAGGCCTCTTGCGATTCGTAGGGTACGGTTAGCGGACTTTTCTCTGACCACTGACTTTTACGGTGTTTAATCTGGCGGTGGTTGTGGGCGTGTTTTGAACTCATTTCGAATCGGTCAGGAAGATTGAAAAGGTGCTCCACCGTACCGCCTGACTAGCTGTAATTCAATCCCGTCAAATTTTGGGAATTTGTGCTCACGTATGGTCGATTGGGGCCGCTTATGCCTTGGGTAACAATACAACCCGCTCACATCTATCTGTTAATCACCGCTTGAATCAGGAAATTTTCGGGTAAGATACGCCGCTCAAATAATCAGCAACTGGCGGGCTGGTGCGTTAGCGCATCTCTACGTTCGCCCGGTGCGCTTTCTGCCTATAAACCGGATTCAAGACTAATGAAAAAACTGTTGTCGGTTGCTCTGCTGGCTTGCACTGCGCAAGCCATGGCTTCTACTTTGTCCACTCCGGTATTACTGGAATCGCCGATCGCTTACGCGCCGGGTGCCAGCGTTGTGGAACAGGTCAAGCAAGAATGCAAAATTGAAAACATGCTGGAAAGCCACATCGGCCCAACGCTGGGCAAGCTCAATGGCACTGGCGTGGGTACGGCAGCCAGCGCGGCAGATGCCAAGGGTGCGTCGGTGCTGCGCGTGCAGATTACTTATGTAATGGGCGTGGGCGGCGGTGCGTGGTCTGGCCCCAAGAGCATCTCGGTAAAGGCTGAGTTGCTGGACCAAGGCAAGGTAACGCGCCAGACCAACATTAACCGCTGGACTACCGGTGGCATGTTCGGCGGCTTCAAAGGCACGTGTTCCATTCTGGACCGCAGCGCGACAGCAATTGCCAAGGATCTGGGCCGCTGGGTGAGCGACCCCAGCTATCAAATCAAGGAAGAACCAACACCCAAGGGTGTTGACGCTTCCGGCACAGAAACTGCTGCCAGGTAATTAGCCTCGTTTTAGCGGGATCGCAGGCGGGCGCTACAAGATAAAAGCCCGCCTGGCGCTGGATCAGCCTATAGTCATCTGGCGAGATGCTCCCGTTGTTTTGTACGGCGGGCTAGCTGCAGGAATCAACCTGTAACCGCATCACCAGCCGCCAGATCGGCTGGGCTGCCAGGAGAACTACCATGGCCAAAGGTCAAATTCGCGGTAACAAAGAAGTCAAAAAACCGAAAAAGGACCGCACCCCGCTAGCACCTCCGGGCACTTTCATGCCCAAAGTAGAACCCGCCAAAGGCAAGTAATTGCGCGGAGTTTGCTTCAATAAAAACCGGCCATGCGCCGGTTTTTTGCTGGATGTTGTTCACCGGTTAACGCGCGCAATCCGCCGTAGTCACCGCCTGCAAGACCTCTGCCGTTTTGCTGTTCTGCACATAGGCCACCACCCGGACGATCTTGCCCGTGGCAGGCGGTAGCGAAAGCGTAGTCTGGATTGAGGCACCTTGATCACTCAGTGCAATTGGGGGGCTCAGCACTCGCGTTACGTGCGCATGGTTTAGCGTGACCCCACCGTTTTCCCCCGCCTGCACATGCGAGACCAGATTGCCCTCAGTCACCGCCAGCCGCAGTTGCAGTGGCTCTGTTGGTTTGGCGGTTTTGATGGCAGAAACCACGGTATGCACGCTGAGTTGATTATTGCCCAGTGCCTGCACCTGCAATTGCACACTGGCTGGCGCGTTTTGGCTAAAGGTTTGGCCAAACACCACATCGAGCTTGCTGCGCCAATCCAGATACGGCGTGCCATTTACAAAGAAGTGCGGCGTGTACACCACGTGGCCGCCGGTGACATCCACCATCCAGCTTTGCAGATCACCAAACTCAGGCTGTGCGAACGGATCACGCCAGCCCAGGTTATCCCAATAGTTAACATGCAATGCCAGCGGGATGACTTGCTGACCGCTGTTGCTGGCCATGGGCGCATTACCGAGCGTATTCAAACGCTGATCGGCAGGAGGGCAATCGGAACAGCCTTCGGAGGTAAACAACTGCACCAAAGCGGCCCGATGCGGACTGCTTTGGGCGGTACACGCAGCGGCGGCAGCCAGTGCTTGCATGGGTGCCAGCGCCGCCAACAGCAGCGCCAGCGTGGCGCTCAGGGTTTTGAAAATAGAGGTGGAACGAGAAGGGCAAGACGCGCGCATGTTGGACCTCTTTGCATGAAAGCATGACCGATTAGTCGCGCGCGCCTGCTCTTTATGACAATCGGCCGGATCAACGCACCGTGGCGCGATGCCCGACCGGCACCACGGTCTGGCCAATGGGCGCCAACGCAATTACCGCCAGTTTCAAATGCTGAATGCCAAATGGAATGCCGATGATGGTAATGAAGTTAACCAGCGCGGCAGTGACGTGGCCAATGGCCAGCCACCAGCCAAAAAACAGAAACCACAATACGTTGCCAATAAAGCCCAACGGCCCGGTGCCTACATCGTGAAACCCGTTCACATGCCTGCGGCTCACGGCTTCTTTGCCAAACGGCCAGAACGCAAAACTGCCAATCACAAAGCAAGAACGGCCCCAAGGAATACCAATAATGGTGACAAAAGCGATCAGCCCCGCCAGCCACCAGCCCAGGCCCATCCAGAACCCGCCCAGCACAAACCACAACACGTTACCGATGAAGCGCATGACCCGTTTCCCCTTTGCTGTTTTTCTGGTGATGAACGACAAACCTGCATCATAGCGGGGTTGTGGAAATTTGCAGTTTGGGACGCCACAAATGGCAGAAAGTACCACCGGAGCCCGGATTCATAATCCGGGATGGCCGTGTGTGACCCGCCACTGGGCGCACGACATCCAGGCATTGCTCCCGGATTGTGAATCCGGGCTACAGGCTCTCGATTCACTCTACACCCTTGATCCGACACAACTATTTCTCGGTTTCGGTCAAAACCGCCATCCGGTACAATGCGCGCTCTGGCGACGTTGTGATCGCCCATTTATGCGGACCCAAGTATGTTGCGACTGACTGAAATCAAGCTGCCGTTGAACCACACCCCAGAAGAATTGCCCGCCGCAATCCTGAAAAAACTGGGCGTTCCGGCTGGCGATGTGAACGGCTTTACCATCTTTTTGCGCAGCTACGATGCGCGCAAAAAGCACAATATCCTGCTGACCTACACGCTGGATGTGGACGTCAAAAACGAAGCGGCGCTGCTCAAGCGCTTTCATGACGATCGTCATGTCGGCCCGACTCCTGATACCGAATACAAATACGTTGCCCAAGCGCCTGCTGGCCTGAGCAAGCGCCCCATCGTCATTGGCACCGGTCCCTGTGGCCTGTTTGCCGGGCTGATCCTGGCGCAGATGGGGTTCAAGCCGATCATTCTGGAACGCGGCAAAGCCGTGCGTGAACGCACCAAAGATACCTGGGGCCTGTGGCGCAAACGGGAACTGAACCCGGAATCCAACGTGCAGTTTGGCGAAGGCGGCGCGGGTACATTCTCGGACGGCAAGTTGTACAGCCAGATCAAAGATCCCAAGCATTACGGCGAGAAGGTGCTCAAGGAGTTCGTACTGGCCGGTGCGCCGGAAGAAATCCTCTACGTGAGCAAGCCGCACATTGGTACGTTCCGGCTGGTAGGAATGGTGGAAACCATGCGTGAGACCATTACCAAGCTCGGTGGTGAAGTGCGCTTTTCCAGCAAGGTAGAAACACTGCAGCTGGAAAACGGCCAGGTGACTGGCGTAACGCTGGCCAGCGGCGAGCATATAGAGGCCGACCATGTGGTGCTGGCGATTGGCCACAGCGCACGCGATACCTTCCAGATGCTGCACGAACAGGGCGTGTTTATGGAGGCCAAGCCGTTCTCGATCGGTTTCCGGATCGAGCACCCGCAATCGCTGATCGACAACGCCCGCTTTGGCCCAAATGCCGGGCACCCGATTCTGGGCGCGGCGGATTACAAGCTGGTGCACCACGCCAGCAACGGGCGTTCGGTGTACAGCTTCTGTATGTGCCCGGGCGGCACCGTGGTAGCGGCAACGTCCGAGCCTGGTCGCGTGGTCACCAACGGCATGAGCCAGTACTCGCGCAACGAGCGCAATGCCAATGCCGGCATCGTGGTGGGGATTTCGCCGGAAGTGGATTACCCAGAACACGTGCTCGCTGGCGTGGATTTTCAGCGCAAATGGGAATCCCGCGCGTTTGAGCTGGGCGGCGGTACATACAGCGCGCCAGGCCAGTTGGTGGGCGATTTCATCGCAGGCCAGGCTTCGACTGAGTTCGGCTCAGTGCAACCGTCGTACACGCCCGGCGTGCATCTGACTGACTTGGCGACTGCATTGCCGGACTTTGCCATTAGCGCGATTCGCGAAGCACTGCCCGCGTTCGACAAGACCATCAAAGGTTTTGGCATGCACGATGCGGTGCTGACTGGCGTGGAAACGCGCACCTCGTCGCCTGTTCGCATCAAGCGCGACAACGAGACGCTGCAAAGCATCAACACCAAGGGTTTATTCCCGGCCGGTGAAGGTGCTGGCTATGCGGGCGGGATTTTGTCGGCGGGTGTGGATGGCATCAAGATTGCCGAGGCGGTGGCCTTGAGTATCATGCAAAGCCGCAAATAAGCTGTTAAACGCCAGGCAAACAAAAAGCCGCGATCCTTAAAGGATGGCGGCTTTTTGCTTTTGTAGCCCGGATGGAGCCGCCGGCGGGAATCCGGGGCCGCCATGCACAGACGAACGATGCATTTCTGATCTAGCCAACATCGCGCCCCGGATTCTCGCTAACGTTTCATCCGGGCTACGGGTCTTTTGTTTATGTGTTGGCGATATTGCATGGTGGATTGCCTGGCGGCGAATCCACCCTACGAATTACACTCGCAGCAGCGCAATCTTCAGCGGCGGGTTGCCATCCAGCGTTGGGAAGTCCGCCTCGGGGGTGATCCATTCCATATCGCGAATCTCGCGACCGGCTTTTTTGGCACTGCGTTGCAGTTGGTCAAACCAGTCTTGCCGATCCACCGAGGCCACGTTGTTGGTACAAATCAGCGTGCCGCCTTCTGCGGTGGCCAACAGCGCCGGCTTGAACAGCGCGGAGTAGTCGTTCACCAGATCGACCACGCCAAAGATGCTCTTGGAGTAACGCGGCGGGTCGAGCACCACCAGATCAAACTGTTGTTTCTCCAGCTTGGGGAACGGTGGCAGGCGCTTGCCACGCACTACGCGTGGCTGGCCCAGACCGGAATACTGGCGCAATGCGGCGAAGGCATCGCTTTCTACATAGCGCAGCGTGTGACCGAGGTGATTCAGGCGCGAGTTCTCTTTACCGACCAGCAAGCTGGATTCGGCAAAGTCCACATTCACTACTTGCTTGGCACCAGCCTTGGCCGCAGCAATGCCCACGCCGCAGGTATAAGCAAACAGGTTCAGCACGGTTTTGCCAGCGGCTTCTTGCATCACGCGGCGGCGGCCAGCGCGCAGGTCGAGAAACAGCCACGGGTCTTGCCCGGCATGGCGCGCCTGAATGCGGTAAGTCACGCCCAGTTCTTGCGCTTCACGCGGCTCGAAGGCGGCGTCCATTTGTTCATTGGACAGCTTGTTGGCAATGCGCGAGTTCGGCTGGCTGCGGTCGTTGTAAATGATGGCGAAGCCAGGAAAGCTGCGATGATAAAACGTCTCAAGCTCGGTCAGTTGTTCGGCGGTCAGCGGCTCGTGAAAGCTCTGCACCAGCAGCAGGTTGCCGTATCGATCCACCGTCAAACCCGCCACGCCTTCTACGCTGCCATGAAACATGCGGTAGGCATCGGTTTGTTCTGCGTGTAACCGGGCAACCAGTTCGGAGCGGGCCGTCAGGGCGGCGGAAAGCAGGTCGGTAAAGGAAGATGTCATGCGGTAAGCCGTGGGCGAGTGAAAGAAGTCCAGCAACGCGCCAGACTTTGCTGACAACGCGCGAACCGGGCATTTTAACAGGGATCGCTCGCACAAACTGGTTTGATGGACCACGCTGGTCGCATGTTTCGCAATAAAAACCGGTATTTATGTGCAATTGTTGGTCAGATATGCGGCAGGCGCTACGTCGGCAGAGGCGCAAATATCCGGCCTGATCCTGTTACCATTCTTTCTTTTGCCCAGCGCTGATCACCATGCAAACTTTTGAAGTCGAAATTTCCACCGAATACATCGCCCTGTGTGATCTGCTGAAAATCACCGGTCTGGTCGATAGCGGCGGCGCGGGCAAAGCCATGGTGGCCAGTGGCATCGTCATGGTTAACGGCGTGCAGGAACTGCGCAAAACCAACAAGATTCGCCCCGGCATGCAGGTGCAGGTAGAAGACCAGGTGTTAATCCAGGTCGTCGCTGCACCCGCAGAAGAGTAATGCTTGATCGTCATCAATATCCGGCGCCGTGCGTACTCGTAATCCCGACTGGGCATTGTGCACAACGCGTGCCACATTAAAAAAAGCCCCGCCTACGACCCAAGTAGCCGGGGTTTTCACCTTGAACGGAACCCTGTTTTGGAAACATCTCAACCACAAGAAGGCCTCAAGCGCGGGCTGAAAAACCGGCATATCCAGCTCATTGCGCTGGGTGGCGCCATTGGCACCGGTTTGTTCCTCGGTTCGGCCAGCGTACTCAAAGCCGCCGGTCCTTCCATGATTCTGGGCTACGCCATTGGCGGCTTTATTGCGTTTCTGATCATGCGCCAGTTGGGCGAGATGGTGGCGCAAGAGCCCGTGGCCGGTACCTTCAGCCACTTTGCGTATAAATACTGGGGAGATTTCCCCGGCTTTTTGTCGGGCTGGAATTACTGGGTGTTGTACGTGCTGGTGAGCATGGCCGAGCTGACCGCCGTGGGTGAGTACATTCAGTACTGGTATCCCGGCGTGCCCACCTGGGTTTCTGCGCTGGTGTTCTTTGTGGCAATCAACACCATCAACCTTGCTAACGTGAAGTTGTTTGGTGAAATGGAATTCTGGTTTGCCATCATCAAGGTGGTGGCGGTGATCGGCATGATCGTGTTTGGCGGTTATCTGCTGCTGAGCGGCCACGGTGGCCCGCAAGCGTCGTTCTCCAATCTGTGGAACGATGGCGGGTTCTTTCCGCATGGCTTTGGCGGCTTGTTCATGATGCTGGCGGTGATCATGTTCTCATTTGGCGGACTGGAGTTGATCGGCATTACCGCTGCTGAGGCCGATGATCCGCGCAAGAGCATTCCCAAAGCGGTGAATCAGGTGATCTACCGGATTCTGATTTTCTACATCGGCGCGCTCACCGTGTTGTTGTCGCTGTATCCGTGGAGCAAGGTCGCCGCAGGCGGCAGCCCGTTTGTGATGATCTTTTCGCAGATCGGCTCGGGGCTGACGGCCAATATCCTGAACATCGTGGTGCTCACCGCCGCATTGTCGGTCTACAACAGCGGCGTGTATGCCAATAGCCGCATGCTGTATGGCCTGGCTGAGCAAGGCAATGCGCCCAAAGCGCTGCTGAAAGTGAACAAGCGCGGCGTGCCGACGCTGGCGATTGGTTTGTCAGCGCTGGCGACCTTTGCCTGCGTCATTGTTAATTATGTAATCCCGAAAGAAGCGCTGGGTGTGCTGATGGCGCTGGTTGTCGCCGCGCTGGTCATCAACTGGGCCATGATCAGCCTGACACACTTCAAGTTCCGCCAGGCCATGGTCGCCAAGGGCGAAGAAATCGCCTTCAAGTCATTCTGGTATCCGCTCACCAACTGGATTTGCCTGGTCTTCATGCTGATGATTCTGGGCATTTTGTTGTTCACGCCCGGGCTGGATGTGTCGGTGTATCTGGTGCCACTGTGGTTGCTGTTGTTGTGGGGTGGCTATGCCTGGAAAAAACGTGTGGCGAGGCAGGCCGTAGTTTGACCGCGCAGCGCTCAATGGCTTGAGTCATCTCCGCCAATTGACTGGTAAAGGGTTAACGTCAAAAGCGTTAACCCTTTATTTTTTGCCGTATTTCATTGTGGCGGGGCCTATACGACCACCCTTCACCCCGGGAACGCTGATACTGATTGACTCCCCGGCGGCATGACCTATGCATAACTTTGGGTTGGTTTATAAGCCGCGATGTCACAAAGCACCAATCCAGCCCAATCCCAACTCCAGTCCATGCATTTCGAGGAAAAAAAACATGAAAAAGCTTCTTCTTCACACCACGTTGACTGCGGCTCTTGCCCTTGGCTGCGCCATGTTCGCCAGCAACGCAGTGGCCGACAGCAATATGCCGGCAACCGATACCAGTTCCACACCGGCCCCGTCGCTGGCCAAGCAAGTGAAGGCAGCACTGGCAGATCCGGCTTTGGGCGCCAAGAAAATCAAGGTCAGCAACAAAAAGGGTGTGATCACTCTGAGCGGTACGGTCCCCACCAAAGCGCAGGCAGACCAGATTGTTGATGCCGCCGGCAAAGTGGCTGGCGTGAAAAGCGTGGTCAACCATATCGATACGCAGGATTCGCTGGCTGGTCAGGTCAAAATGGCCTTGGGCAAAGATGCCAGCCTGCATGCGTTTAATCTGAAAACTCACGAGAAAGACGGTGTAGTGACCATTTCCGGTTCGGTTGAAGAACAGGTTGAGTCGGATAAAGCAGTCACTATCGCCAAAGGCGTACCGGGCGTGACCAGCGTGGTCAATCACATCAATGTGATGCAAACCAACTGAGTCGGCCACATCTGCAAGATCAGGAAGCGGCTCTGCGGGGCCGCTTCTTTTTTGCCTGCCAGACAGGCGTGGCCCTGCCGATACGGTGGCGCTCTGCTAGCATCTGCAGACTTTTAGCCACTCTCATCTGTTTTTCATGCTCAAACACGGCACGCTGGTTATCTGGCAAGACGCACAAGGCTTCGGGTTTATCGAAACACCCGAACGCGCCCGCTATTTCCTGCATATCAAGAGCATCAAACGTGCCGGTAACGGGCGCCCGCAAGTTGGCGATGAGGTGATCTTTGCACCGGGTAAAGATGCGCAAGGTCGGCCAGTGGCGAGCGCCGCGACGATCGGCACCAGCAGGCCAGGTCGGCTGCCGCCCGCGCGCTCGCGCCCGGTCCGATCAGAAAAGCGCCCCAGTTGGAGCTGGCTCGATTTGCTCGCAGTTAGCGGTTTGCTGATTTTGGGAGCAGTCTGCTTGCGCTGGCCGCATGGCATGCAGCTGTTGCAAATCATGGCGGCGCTGAGTGGACTAAGCCTGGTGTTATATGCCATCGACAAGCATCAGGCCCGCCGTAGCGGCAGACGGATTGCGGAGCGCACTTTGCAAGTATTGGCGCTAGCAGGGGGCTGGCCAGGCGCCTGGCTGGCGCAGCGGCTGTTTAACCACAAAAGCGTAAAGACCTCTTTCCGGCTGGTTTTTGCCATCGCGGTCGTGTTGCAGGTCGGATCGGTCGTCGGCATGGGCTTAATGCCGCATTGACGCGGCCTGGCGCGCTTTTTCTGCAGCGCTTATCAAGCGAGCCGAGGTCGCGATTGTCATTTTTGTTGGCCGAAATCCGGCAGTTGTCATGAAAACGCAATGATCTCTTCATACATTTCCGCCTGAGTCGGAAAATATCGCGCCGCACGCGGTGCTTGCCGATCTGATTTCAACTGCTCCCAATCCGGTTAACAAGGAAAAAGAAATGAACAAACTGCTCGCACGCACTCTTATCGCCGCCGCTCTGGCCCTGGGCACTTCCCTGGTTTCCACCGGCGCCATCGCCGCTGACGCACCAGCAGCTGCTCCGGTTTCCGACGAAGCGCTGGCCGCTGCTGTTAAATCGGCTCTGGATGCTGATCCAGAACTGAAAGCATTCAACCTGGTTGTTGCTTCCAAGAAAGCGGAAGTCTCGATCGACGGTACTGTTGATCACGGCGTGCAAATGGCCCAAGCCGGCCAGATCGCCGAAAAAGTACCTGGCGTGAAATACGTCATCAACAACATCACACCAAAAGACTAAGTATCAGGTCTAAAGCAGCTGCTGCACCAAACACAACGCCCGGCCGGGTTAATCGGTCGGGCGTTTTTATTTGTGCCAGGAGCGCGCCAGCGGTTCAGCTGTGTTCTTTGAGCGTGAGCCACACGCGCAAGTCGAACTCAAGCTGGTGATAATCCGGCTGCATATGGCAGCACAGCTGGTAAAACGCCTTGTTGTGGTCCTTTTCTTTCAGGTGCGCCAGTTCGTGCACCACGATCATGTTCAGAAACTCGGGCGGTGTTTCACGAAACAAGGTGGCAACGCGGATTTCATTTTTGCGCTTGAGCTTGCTGCCCTGCACGCGCGACGTAAACGTATTGGTGCCCAGCGTGCCGCCAATCAGATCAAGCTGGTTGTCGTACTGCACGCGCGACAGCACCGGCGCGTTTTTCAGGTAGCGCTGTTTCAGGTCAGTGACATAGTCGTACAGCGCTTTGTCGGTCTGGATGTCATTGCGATCCGGGTAGCGTTGCTGCAGCCACGGCCCCAGCTCGCCGTTGCTCAACAGCGTGGCAACGCGTTCTTGCAGATGCGGCGGATAGGCCGCCAGGTAGCGTAATTCGGTCATCCGCTCATTGTAACGCGGTGCTTTGCCTGCTGCTTAGGCGCTCGCCGATGCGGGCTCTGGTTTGCTCACCATGCGCGCCCGGCGCCAGCCGCCAAACTTGTAGTACCACAGCGCCAGCACCAGCGACACCACCGAGCCCACTGGAAAGCTCCACCAGATTGCCTCCGCGCCGTAAGACTTGCTCATGATCGAGGCAAATGGCAGCCGGGTGAGCCACATCGAGATGATGAGAATAATCAGCGGTGGCACCACTGCACCGGTCGCCCGCACCGTGGCAAACAGCACGATGGTTACGCCAAACAAAATGAACGACCAGGACACGGTCAGATCAATATGCCGGGCGATGGCCAGCGCGTGGGCGTCATCTGGCAAAAACAGACCCAGCACCAGCCTATCCAGCAGCAACAGTACGGCGACCAGCACGCCAGTCATCAAAAAATTGAATAGCACCCCGACGCGGGTAATGCGCGAGACGCGATCCCACAGCCCCGCGCCCACGTTCTGCGCCACCATAGACGACACCCCGGCTCCCAGCGCCAGTGCAGGCATCTGGATGTAGTTCCACAACTGCGAGGCCACGCCATAGGCGGCGGTCGTGGTCGAGCCGTGCTGGTTGACCAGGCTGATCATGACGATGGCGGATGAGGCAATCACCAGCATCTGTAAACCCATCGGCAAGCCTTTGAACACCAGCGAACGCAGAATGGCCAGATCGGGTTTGAGGTAATGCAGTTCGTGTTTGCCCAACAGCAGAAAGTAATGGCGGCGCTTCAAGTGCCAGAGCATGGCAAACAGACTGAAACTCTGCGCGATCAGCGTGGCTGTGGCCGAACCAGCAATGCCCATGGCCGGAAATGGCCCCCAGCCAAACATCAACACCGGGTTAAGCGCAACGTCGATCACCGCCGACAACAACATGAACCAGAATGGAGTGCGTGAATCGCCGGTACCACGCAGCGTCATCATCATCACGTTGTACAGATACATGAACGGCACGGCGATAAAGATCACCCGCAGATAAGACACTGCATACGGCCGGGCATCCATTGGCGTGCCCATGGCATCCAGGATGTGCGGGGTAAAGATATAACCTGCTAGCGCCAGCAGCACCGACACCGCAATAAAGAACACCGCGCTGGTACCGACCACACGCTTGGCCTGATCAATATTGCGTGCGCCGACCGCCTGCCCAACCAGAATGGTGTTGGCCATCGATAAACCAAACACAACGCCCAGCAGAAAGAACAGCACGATATTGGCGTTGGAGGTGGCGGTCAGCGCCGCTTCCCCAAGGTAATGGCCGACCCACATCGAGTTGATCGAGGCATTGAGCGACTGCAGCACATTGCTGCCCAGCACCGGTAGCGAGAAAAAAAACAGCGTGCGCGCCACCGGCCCCGTGGTCAGGTTCATGCGGGATTTGCTCATGGGCGACGGGCCACTTTTATGTGATGATCAAAGTCATCGAATATTGGCTGGTTTGAGCGCGAACGCAAACACTTTATGACGACATCCCCGCCACCCGCGCCCGCCGCCGAACCCTGGTTTGTCTATTTGCTGGAGTGCCGCAATGGCGCGCTGTATACCGGCATCACCAATGATGTCGCTGCCCGCTACGCCGCTCACGCCAGCGGTAAGGGCGCGCGTTACACCCGGGCCAATCCGCCAGTGCGGCTGGCCGCTGTGATCAACCATCCGGATCGGGTCAGCGCGGCCAAGGCTGAATACACCATCAAGCAACTCACGCCTGCCGCCAAACGCGCCTTGTGCCTGCAGCATCCGGCGCCCGCGTTCGTCGCCTTGCCGGATTAACCCTCAGTCTCTCGCGCCACGCGGCACAGGGCGTCGTAACAGGCGGGATCAATCGCCGGGCCCACGCTGCCTTGCATGATCTTCAGGGTTTCTTCAATCGACATGGCCGGGTGATACGGGCGCTCAGCGCTAATGGCGTCAAAGATATCGGCGGTGGTGATGATGCGGGTTTCAATGCTGATGGCGTCGCCCTTCAGGCCACGTGGATAACCCGTGCCATCCAGCCGTTCATGATGCGCGCCAGCCAGCGAGGCCAGTTCGCTGAACGAGGTAATGCGCGACAGAATCGCCTCGGTATAACTGGCGTGCATCTTCACCGCTTCCCATTCTGCGGCATCAAGCTTGCCGGGTTTGTCCAGAATGGAATTACTGACGCCCAGCTTGCCAACATCGTGCAGCAACGCCGCCCGCCGTAACCAGCGGCGGCGCGGTTCCGGGATTTGCATCGCCGCCGCAATGGCATCGGTATACAAGCCGACGCGCTGGCTGTGCCCGGCGGTGAACGGACTTTTGGAGTCAACCACCTCGCCAAAGGCTTCGGCGATGTCGTCCAGATAATCTTCATCTACCGGTACGGCAAACTGGGCGGGTTCCAGCGCCAGCACGGCTTTGCCGATTTGATCGGACTCCAGCATTTTCCAGAACGCGGCATCTTTGGCCACCGACTCAAATGCGGAACACAATTCCGGATCAAACCATTTGCCATTGCGTTTGCGCACTTCACGCAGCGCCGCCGTGCGGCCGCTAGAAAAATGAAATACGTCGATGACCTGCGCCAGCAGCGCCACGCGTGAAGCCAGCGGAATGGCATCGCCCACCAATTGACCGGGGCGACCCGAGCCATCCCAATGTTCATCCAGCGAACGAATGCCGTTGGCCACCTGATCATTAAAACGCAAGCGCTTGGCAATGCTGGCTCCGCGATCACAGCGAGTCTGGATCAGCTCTTGCGACATCTCGCCGCCATTCTTGAGCACGTTCAGAATGGCTTGCAGCCGAGCACTCCAGCGCGCGTTCTTGCCGGTGTGTGAGAACACAAAGCCCAGAATCTGCGGCAAGCCAGGACCAACCAGTTTGAAGCTTTGTTTAAAGCCCAGATCGTCGGTGAGATACAGCTCGCAAATGCGCGCGGCGTTGCTGCTGCAGCCCAGGTCTTTCAGCAGCAGCGTGTAATAGAGATCCCATTGTTCGCGCTCACTCACGCCCAGCGTCCGGGCGACGTTCAAGCCGATCCAGCAGCAGCGGATGCAATGCCCCTCGGGCTGGCCTTCGGTGATATCGAGTGCATAACTCAAGGATGCCATCAGATCAGCCAGCTTGAGCTCGGCCACCGGGATCGTGGGCGGAGAAAGGACGAACTGATCGTTCATGGCAAGGGCTCCGGTAGCGGGAATGTACTGAACATCTTTTTTGTCAGCTTATACACTTGTCATGATGTGGTTGGCAGCAAAAACCCGTTTTTTACTTACAGACAGACCGGCGGTTACGCCGCCAACCCTGGTAAACCAGCGGTTATGCGCGGTGCCTGCAAGAAATCCTTTATAATTCATGGCTATCCCAACGACATTCGAGATTATGGAATGTCTGACCGACCGGCGCCGGCTGCCGGTCTTGTCGTTTAAAGAGATCGCTGTGAACACCATCCCCGAAATTCGCCCCGGCCAGTCGGTCGAACTGCTCAAGCAACTGCATATCCTGACCCGCGACGGCAAACTCAACCAGGACAGCCGCCGCAAGCTCAAGCAGATTTACCATCTGTTCAACTTTATCGAGCCGCTGCTCAAAGACGTGCTCGCACAACACGACGATGTAACGCTGGTGGATCACGGCGCGGGCAAGTCGTATCTGGGCTTCATCCTGTACGACCTGTTCTTCAAGGAACGCAGCGGCGGCCATATCTACGGCATCGAAACCCGCGAAGCGCTGGTCAGCGGCTCCCGCGAGCTGGCGCAACGGCTGGCATTTCCACGCATGTCGTTCCTGCATGAATCGGTCGAGCAATCGATGACCTCCACCGCCATGCCCGCTGAAGTGGACGTGGTCACCGCATTGCACGCCTGCGACACCGCCACCGACGACGCCATCAAGTTCGCGCTGCAGAAAAACGCCCGCCATATCGTGCTGGTGCCTTGCTGCCAGGCCGAAGTCGCCGCCACTTTGCGCAAGCTGAAAAACCAGTCCTTCGGCAAAACCGCGCTCTCGGAAATCTGGCGCCACCCGATCCATACCCGTGAATTTGGTAGCCAGATCACCAATGTATTGCGTTGCCTGCTGCTGGAGGCCCACGGCTACCAAGTCACGGTGACCGAACTGGTGGGTTGGGAGCATTCAATGAAGAACGAACTGATCATCGCCAGCAAAACCACCCAACGTCCGCGCAACGCCAGAGAACGGTCCGAAGCGATTCTGGATGAGTTGAATCTGGGGGAAATGCGGTATCGGTTTGTGTATTGATTGAGGGTTGAGCGGGGTCGGCAAGTAGTGATGTAGCCCGGATGAAGCGTGCTCTTCTGGGGTACGCCCACAAAGCTCCAGCATATTACATATGACAGTTGCAGCGGGGCAGCGAGAATCCGGGGAACGGTATCGGCAACTTCAAATGTCTGTGGTTCGTTGACGCTTGGTCACCCCGGATTCCCGCTGGCGCTCCATCCGGGCTACGGGGATTGGGTTTGCAAACGGTGGATGCGCACAAAGGCCCCTTGCAAACAGATGGTTTGCTCGGCTTTTGACCTTGGGCCCCGTCGGACGCTAGCGTCCCGGGTCGCCTTTCTTTGGGTTACCTTTCTTTGGCGAAGCAAAGAAAGGTAACGTGCTCCCGGGCACCCCCGGGTATCAAATGTTTTTCGCAAACGTGCCGCAGGCACTAACAAAACGATCTTTTGATATCAGGTTTGAATCCAAACATATAAGGATGCGCGGACTGTCGTTGCGCCCCGCATCCCATTTACCTCACTCCAACCCCTCAACACCCCGCATCACCCCCAACGCATCCGTAAACACTCCGCTCACTCCCCAATTCTTCAACTGTAAAGCCCGCTCCGGCCCATTCACCGTATACGCCAGCAACTGATACCCCGCATCCCGTACCTCAGCCACCCGCTGCGCATTCAGCAAGCGCTGATTGCAATGCAGCGATACCGCTTCCAGCGTCTGCAAGCGCTCGCGCCAGTCGTGTTCCCATTCATCGATCAACCACCCCACCGGCAACCACGGCGCTTCCGCCACGGCGGCCTGCAAGGCTTCATACGAGAACGACGATAACAGCGGCGGCACGGCTTCACCCTGCCAGAGCAACGCGGCGTCCTGCGCCACCAGCCGGCCGGTTTCCAGTTCGCGGCCGGGGCAGGGTTTGATTTCCACATTGGCGTGCAAACCATTACGCACGCAGTACAAGCCGATGTCGCTAAATGCCGGGATCGGCGTGCCGGCGTAGATCGGGTCTTTCCAGCTGCCCGCATCGATGCCGCTTAATTCGGCAAAGCGCTTGCTCGCCATGGCACCAAAGCCGTCGCTGGTGCGCTCCAGCGTATCGTCATGCAACAGCACGCAGACGTCGTCCGCGGTGAGTTTGACGTCGAACTCCACTGCACCAAAACCGGTCTCAACGGCTTTGATCATGCCGGCAAGGGTATTTTCCGGTGCAAGATCGCCGCCACCACGGTGGGCAAACAGAAACGGATAAGGCCATGTGCTCATGATCATTCCACGCGCAGCAAAAGAGGGTGAGACGATTATGCCGCACGGATTGTTCCATTGCCGTGTCGGTGCCTTTGCCCGGACTAGCGCTGTGGCGCGTGCCATGCCAGGTTGAACGGGTACGCGGTGTATACTGGCAGGCTTACCCGAAACTGCACTGCCGCCTGTATGGGGCTATGGTTTTTGCCTGATAGCGTGGTTTTGTCATGCTGCGGCAATATGGGTGTCATTCAATATCGCATTTAGTGAGAGCAAAATGAGCAGAACCGTCAACTGCGTCAAATTGGGCCGCGAGGCAGAAGGTCTGGATTTTCCGCCAGTGCCGGGTGATCTGGGCAAGCGTCTGTGGGAAAACGTGTCGAAAGAAGCATGGCAAGCCTGGGTGAAACACCAGACCATGCTGATCAACGAAAACCGTTTGAATCTGGCAGACCCTGGCGCACGCAAGTATCTGCAACAGCAGCTTGAAAACTATTTCTTTGGCTCTGGCGCGGACTCCGTACAGGGTTACGTTCCGCCAGCGCACTAAGCGCACGCAGTATGGATTCGGGCCGCACTAGCGGCCCTTTGTGACTGCCGTTGACGCGGCAAACTGTTTTCAAGCGTACCGCCCCAAGTGTTCCGGCAACGTGTTTTGTCTTGGTGTATTACCGGCTTTACCCGTGTTTACCGAAAGCAAGCCTGCGCCCGGCACACTTTGTGCTGATCCTCTCCACCGCCATGCAGTCAGTCGATGCCATGAACATGAACTATAAACCCGCAGACAACCAGTTGATGCTCAACCGTGAGCTGGGCCTTCTGGAGTTCAACCGCCGCGTGCTTGCACAGGCCGAGGACCAGGCCAATCCGCTGCTGGAACGCCTCAAGTTTCTGTGTATTGTGTCTTCCAACCTCGACGAGTTTTTCGAGGTGCGCATGGCGTGGCTCAAAGAGAACATGAAGCTCTCCGCCACCCGGCTCTTGCCGGAAGGCGTCACGCCGCTGCAGGCGTTTGAATCCATCACTCGCGAATGCCACGATCTGGTAGAGCGCCAGTACCGCGTGTTTGGTGACGTGTTGCTGCCCGCGCTGGCCGCTGAAGGTATCCAGTTCTTCCGCCGCACGTTGTGGACTGATGCGCAGCGTGAATGGGTGCGCGATTTCTTCTTCCGTGAACTGATGCCGGTGCTCACACCCATCGGGCTCGATCCATCGCATCCGTTCCCGCGCGTGCTGAACAAGTCGCTCAACTTTATCGTCGAACTGGAAGGGCGCGATGCGTTTGGCCGCAATTCCGGCATCGCCATTGTGCAAGCGCCGCGCATTTTGCCGCGCTTTGTGAAAATCCCGTCTGAAGTATGCGGCGTGGATCACGGCTTTGTGTTCCTGTCGTCCATCCTGCATGCGCATGTGGATGAGCTATTCGCCGGCATGCAGGCCAAGGGTTGCTATCAGTTCCGGGTTACGCGTGATTCGGACGTGTCGGTCGATAACGACGAAGACGTCAAAGATCTGCGCGCGGCGCTGGAAGGCGAGTTGTCGCAACGTCCGTTTGGCAGCGCAGTACGTCTCGAAGTCGCTGACAACTGCCCGCTGCAACTGCAGGACTTCCTCAAAGAGCAGTTCCGCCTGGAAGACGTGGACGTCTATCGCGTCAACGGCCCGGTGAATCTGGTGCGCCTGATGCAGGTACCCGATCAGGTCGATCGACCGGACCTCAAGTTCGAGCCGTTCATGCCGGGCACGCCGGTGGAGTTGCGCAAGCAGTCCGATCTGTTTGCCGCCATCCGCCACGGCGACGTGTTGCTGCACCATCCGTACCAAAGCTTCACTCCGGTCATTGATCTGCTGCAACAAGCCGCGCTGGACCCGGGTGTCGTTGCCATCAAAATGACCGTGTATCGCACCGGTTCAGACTCCGCCTTGATGGATGCGCTGGTTGAAGCCGCCCGCCGCGGTAAAGAAGTGACCGCCGTGGTTGAGTTGATGGCGCGCTTTGACGAAGAAGCCAATATCAACTGGGCGGCCAAACTGGAACGCGCTGGCGCTCACGTCGTATACGGCGTCTATGGCTACAAGACCCACGCCAAGATGCTGCTGATCGTGCGCCGCGAAGAAGGCAAACTGCGCCGCTACGCCCACGTTGGCACCGGCAACTACCATCCTCGTACCGCCAAGCTGTATACCGACTTTGGCCTGATGACGGCCAATGAAGAAATCACCAGCGACGTGAACGATGTGTTCATGCAGCTCACGGGCCTTGGCTTGGCTGGCGATCACTATCAGCTGTGGCAAGCGCCGTTCACGCTGCAACCAAACATCCTCAAAGCCATTGACCGCGAAATTTCCCACGCGCGGCTGGGTCGCAAGGCCGTGTTGATTGCCAAGATGAACGCGTTGCTGGAACCGACCATCATCGAGAAGCTCTACGAAGCCTCGCAGGCTGGCGTCACCGTTCACTTGATCGTGCGTGGCGTGTGCGCGCTGCGTCCGGGGATTCCAGGCATCTCGGAAAACATCCGCGTGCGTTCGATTGTCGGGCGCTTCCTGGAACATCATCGCGTGTTCTACTACTACAACGATGGCCAGGAAGATTTGTATCTTTCGTCCGCCGACTGGATGGGCCGCAACCTGTTCCGCCGTATCGAAATCGCCTTCCCGATCCTCGACCCCAAGATCAAGCGTCGGGTGATTCGTGAAAGCCTGCGCCCGTACTTGGTCGATAACGTTCAGGCCTGGGAAATGCAATCGGACGGTCGCTATCGTCGCAAGACGTCCCGCGCCGCCAAACCGCGCTCCGCCCAGGCGGGCCTGCTGGCTGATATGGCGGCCAAGCAGCGCAATTGAGTACGCAAGGATCAAGTATGGATTTGATTTTGTGGCGGCATGCCGAGGCCGAAGATGGCTCACCTGACCTCAAACGCGCACTCACGCGCCATGGTCAGGAGCAAGCCCGGCAGATGGCGCGGTGGTTGACGCCGCGCCTGGCCAAACAATCGGTACGCATCTTCGCCAGCGAGGCCTTGCGGGCCCAGCAAACGGCGGCGGCGCTATCCAGTGACTTTCTGGTAGATGCCCGACTGAACCCGGATGTACGCGGCCCGGCAGATTATCTGGATGTGACTGGCTGGCCAGCCGGTAACGAAGGCGACATCACCGTTATCGTGGCCCATCAGCCTACTATTGGCCGCTTGGCTGGCCTGTTGCTGACCGGCCTGGATCAGGACTTGTCGACCCGCAAAGGCGCAATCTGGTGGATTCAGCGGCGCGTGCGTGGCGGTGCGGTTCAATATTGCTTGCGGGCAACCTTGTCACCGGATTTGCTGGAAAGCTAAGCGCATTTAACGCCCATGAAAAAGGCCACCTGCAGGTGGCCTTTTTATATTGCTGCTGCGTATTCCAGCGCCAGGGTTAACGTGCCAGGGCCAGATCCAGCGCAGCGCGGTAATGGCGGGCGGCATCATCGTGGCGATCCAGCCGCTCCAGCAGTTCAGCCAGCTCGGCATGGACCACGGCAGTTTTTTCAACGGCCAGACATGCTTCCAGATAGTTTTGCGCCTTGCCCCACAAGCCACGCGCCCGGCACAAACGGCCCAGCGTCAGCAATAACTGGCTGTCTTCCGGATGTGAGGTGAGCCACGCTTCGGCTTGTTGCAGCTGGCCCACGCGGTCTTCAGCTGGCAAATCCAGCCGACCATAACGCTCGACCAGTTCGCTCGACCACCGTTTGCCCAGCGCATCTTCAATCACCGAACGTGCTTCGGTCGGTGCGCCTTGCTCGGCAAATTGATCCACCACAGCGGTGGTAATTTGCGGCAGCGCTTTGTCTTCCGCCGACAGTTTGGCCCACCAGTTTTTCAGCTCACGTCCGGCCAACGCATGGCTGGCCAGCAACGACAATAACGCCTGAGCCCGAATGCGTGCAGCCTGGGCCGCGTCCAGCGCATCGGTCTTGGCCAGTTGCTCGCACAGCCGCAAGATGGCTTGCGGATTGTCTTCACGCTGGCGCAAACGCAGTTCCAGGCGCATGGCGGCGGTCAGCTTGGGCGAAACGGCACGGGCCTCGGCAATGGCGGCATCGGCATCGGCATAACGACGCTCGTCCAGGTAAAGTTCGGCCATGGTCATGGCCAGCGCCAGATGCTGCGGCGACAGCTTTTGTTTGAGATCGGCAAAGTAGCGATCACGTTTGCCGAAATCACGCATGGCATGCGCCGCCCGCGCTGCCAGCAGGCCATTGACGGCAATGGCTTCATGATTGCGGCTGGCGGCAAACGCTTCTCCCGCCAGGCGTTCGGCGCGTTGATAGCGGCCTTCATGAAACGCAATGCGTGATTCGCGCTCCAGCTTGATCGAAGCGTCTTGTGCCTGGCGCTCACGATAGCGCTTTACGCGGACCGGCAAACCACCCAGCTCGCGCACCAGCCGTGTCACCGCATAAATCACGGCCACGGTGATTAGTACCAGCAAGATAAATACGTTGAGCGAGATTTCCACTCGCCACGGCGGCACAAACAGCAGGGCGTAACCGGTGTTCACTTGGGCAAACAAGGTGACGCCGACCGCCAAAGCAAACAGGGCAATCAACCAGACCAGAATTCTCACGGTTTGGTCCTTTCTGCAGCCTGGCGGGCAGTGCGGACAGCGGCAAGGCTGGCATCCAGCGTCGGCACACTTTGCGCGAGCGAGATCCGTGACAACTCATCCAGGGTCGCCTTGGTTTGCTGCACCGGCTTGGCCGTCTCATCAAAATACTGCTGCAGGTAATGGCTGACCGAAACCAGATCGGCGCGGAAGGCATTCTGGTCACGCGTCAGCAAGGACGTACGCGCATCCAGCAAACGTAGCTTCATGTTTTCGCGCAAGAAGAAGGTTTGATTGGCAGTCAGCAGCGCGGCATCAGGTTTATCCATGCGGCGAATCTGGATCAGCGTCTTCAGATCAGCCCACAATTCGGCGCCAAAGTTACCGGCCCAGTTGGAGCTGGCAGGCACAGTCTTGGGTTGTTCTGGCAGACGGTTTACGTCTACAGCCAGTGGCAATTGGTCCAGTTCATCAATCAGGCTGTTCAAACGCGCGGCGATGCCAACGGTATCCAGTGCGGGCAGGGTTTTGAGCCGGTCCATATCGCGGGTGACGGCCTGGCGCAGTGAAATCAGCTCGGGCTTGTTCAGCTCCTGCAGCTTGCGATCGGTGCTATCCAGCGCCGTCAGCGCCAACGCAACGCTGCCGGACAATTGCAGTTGCTGGCTGGCATAGGTGAGATTCTGTTCAATCTCGGCCAGTGAGCGCTGGGTGTCTGTGCGGGTGAGCGCGTCGTACATGGTGGTGAGCGAGGCCTGCTGGCTCTGCGCTTCGGCTTCTTTTGCCGACACCAGGGCAATTTGCTGCTGCACAGTGTGCAGTTGCAGTTGTGCCGCCGCGTTGGCCGCTTGCGCTTGTTCGGCGCGCAGGGTTTGCTGTTCAACTTGCTGCGCCAGGCTGGCCTTGAGCACATCCACCTGATGCTGTTGATGCAGCCACACCCCACCAGCCGCCAGAATGGCGACGATAGCGAGCAACACACCCGGTTGTGAAATGGCAAAGCGGCGGCGCGGCTTTGGCGTTTTTGTCAGCGCTGCCGACAGGGATTCTTGGTCCTGGTTCATGGCGTCCTGTTGAAATGACGGCACAGCGAAGTCACGATGCCAGCATCACCCGCGTCGGTGGCAACCAATTGCGTGGCGCCATGTTCTGCCAGTGCGGCAGCGATCCGCGGGTGCGGCGTGAAATATAAAAGGGATTGTAGCCGCTGGATGTGGTCGGCTCCAAATCGGGTGAACAGATAATGGGCGGCTTCGGAGCTGGAAACAATGACACCATCGCACCCAGCCGCCAGTTGCTGGCCCAGCTGGACGGCGTCAAACGCTGGTGGCAAACGCCGGTAAGCCGCGATTTTTTCCAGCTGCGCGCCACGATCCTGCAACCCTTGCGGCAAGATATCGCGTCCGCCATCGCCTCTGAATAACATGACTCTTTGCCCGCTCAGCTGCGCCAGACGCGGTTCCGCCAGCAAGCCTTCACTATCAAACCGGGCCGTTGGCGCAATGACATCGGCAATACCGTACTCGCGCGCCCGCTGCACACTGCCCGGCCCGACCACCGCGACCGGCACATGCGACGGCCACGCGCCTGGCAAACGGGCAAATACGGCATCCAGCGCCGAAGGGCTGACAAACACCGCCAAGTCTAGCTGCGCCAAACGCATCAGTGCGTCGTCCAGCGCGACCAGGTCAAGCGGCGGGGCGATTTCCAGCAGCGGCAAACTCACCGCATGCGCTTCTTGCGCTTCTAACAGTGCAATCAGCGCCTGCGCTTGCGTGACGGGACGGGTGACCCAGATCCGCTTGCCTGCCAGCGATGTCATCGGATCAGTCTTGGGCCGCAGCGGCCAACGCGGTGAGAATTTCGGCCGCGCCTTCCGTCAGCAGCAAATCGGCCACCTGCAGACCCAAGCCATCGGCCGCAGCCCGTGAGCCATTGGATTCGGCGTAAACAATGTCGCTGCCATCCGGATTGGCCACGAAGCCGCGCAGCCGCAAGAAGCCATCGTCATCTTCCGCAAACGCGCCCAGCGGCACCTGGCAAGAACCACCCAGACGCCGCGATAGGGAACGTTCAGCCTTCACACACGCGGCAGATGCCGCATCGTTCAACGGCGCCAGCAGCGCTTTCAGATCATCCCGCCCGGCGAGAATCTCAATACCCAGGGCACCCTGACCTGGCGCAGGCAAGCTGTCTTCCGCACTCAGCGTTTCGCGAATCCGCTGGTTAAAGCCCAGGCGCTTGAGCCCCGCTGCGGCAAGGATGATGGCGTCGTATTCACCGGCATCCAGTTTGCCCAGACGTGTTCCCAGATTGCCGCGCAGCGGTTTGATCACCAAGTGCGGAAAGCGCGCGCGCAGCTGGCTTTCCCGACGCAGGCTGGATGTCCCAACCACTGCGCCATCGGGCAAATCCGCCAGGCAGCTGTATTTGTTGGAAACAAACGCATCGAACGGGTCTTCACGCGTGGTGATGGCCGCGATATCAAAGCCTTCCGGCAACACCATCGGCACATCCTTCATGGAATGCACAGCCAGGTCGGCTCGGCCTTCTTCCAGCGCGGTTTCCAGTTCTTTAACGAACAAGCCCTTGCCGCCGATCTTATTGAGCGTGCGATCCAGGATGCGGTCGCCCTGAGTGGTCATGCCCAGCAACTCCACGACCAGACCGGGATATAACGCTTGCAGGCGGTCACGAACGTGATGGGCCTGCCACAAGGCAAGCGGGCTCTCACGAGTGGCAATAACAAGGCGGGCGGGTGCGGCTGCAGTCATGGCGTGCATCAAGTTCGGGGGAAACCGCCATTCTAACGCGTAGTTAAAGGCAGACGGCGGCCGCAACCGGGAAATATGCCCGCGAACGAATCAGCGCAACTCGTTCGGCCCGATCAGCGACAGGTCAAAATCAATATCCTGCCACTGCTGGGGCGCGGACTGAACCGGCGGGACCTGAGCCTGTTCAACAGGCGCCCGACGGCGCAACAACATGAATAGCGCCCCCGCAATCAGCATCGCCAATGCGCTCCATTGCAGGATGCTCGATAACAAACCGGAGGCCTCATCGGCTAATGCAAATGGCCAGAATGTCCCGGTGTATGGCTTCTGGATCATGGGTGCTGCCCTGTCCGCCACGGCTGGCATTGCCCGCGCCGGCACGGTGCCGCGCCATTGCCGTTCCAGCAGCGTCATACGCAACTCAAGCGCATTTTTGTCCCGCCGCAATTGCGCCAGCGAGGCATCCAGTTGCGGCGATGAAACGGCAGGCGGCAGCGCTGCCGGGTCTGAAAGCCGGCCGTCCAGCATCAGAGGTATCCGTTGTTCACCAAGGTAAACCTCCTCATCCGCGTGCGCCGTTCCACCGATGCCCACACAGCCCAGCAGAACGATGCTTATCAGTAGCGGCCGAAGCCTCCCGGTCGCTTGAGCAGCGTTTCTTTGCATGTTGTCGCGATCCAATAGCCCAGCGGGCTGACAATAATTGCAAGCCGACCAGTTTATTGAGGCGAGGAACCGTTTCCTATAAGAATGCGCCTATTCAAAGCAGGATGTGTCGGAGGTCTGGATTCTGAACGGGCAGACTTAGTGTGCTTCTTCCCAGTTCATACCTACCCCTGTATCGGCCACCAGCGGCACTTTCAGGCTGGCGACACTGGCCATCACTTTCGGCAATTCGGTGCGGACCAGCTCCAGTTCGGCATCTGGCACTTCCAGGATCAGCTCATCGTGCACCTGAAGCACCAGTTTTGATGCCAAGCCATCGCGCTCCAGCCAGCCTTGCACCGCCAACATGGCCAGTTTGATCAGGTCGGCCGCTGTACCTTGCATTGGCGCATTAATTGCGGCGCGTTCAGCCCCGGCGCGGCGCATCGGATTAGCCGCTTTGATTTCCGGCAGCCACAAGCGGCGACCAAACACCGTTTCAACAAAACCGACGCGCTTGGCTTCAGCGCGAGTGCGTTCCATATACGCCGCCACGCCCGGGAAGCGACCAAAGTAGCGATCAATATAGTTCTGCGCCGCGCTGCGTTCGATTTCCAGCGATTGCGCCAGGCCAAACGCGCTCATACCGTAAATCAGGCCAAAGTTGATGGTCTTGGCGTAGCGACGTTGTTCGGAACTGACTTCCAGCGGCGTCACGCCAAACACCTCGGCAGCGGTGGCGCGGTGAATATCCTGTCCTTCCGCAAAGGCCTTGAGCAGTGCGGCATCACCCGATAAATGCGCCATGATGCGCAATTCAATTTGCGAGTAATCGGCCGAAACCAGGTGATGACCCGGCGGCGCAATAAATGCCTCGCGAATCTTGCGACCCTCTGCCGTGCGCACCGGAATATTCTGCAGATTGGGATCGGTAGAACTCAGCCGCCCGGTGACCGCCACCGTCTGGTTAAAGCTGGTATGCACGCGCCCGGTTTGCGGGTTCACCATCAACGGCAGTTTGTCGGTGTAGGTGGATTTGAGCTTGGACAGCGAGCGATGCTCCAGCAGCACCTTGGGCAGCGGAAAATCCTTGGCCAGCTCTTGCAGCACATCTTCATCGGTCGACGGTGCGCCTTTGGGGGTTTTCTTGATGACAGGCAGCTTCAGTTGCTCAAAGAAAATCTCGCCAATCTGCTTGGGGCTGCCCAGATTGAACGGCTGCCCAGCCAGCACGTAGGCTTCTTTTTCCAGTTCCAGCAAACGCAGGCCGATTTCATGGCTCTGTTTATTGAGCTTGGGGCCATCCAGCAAAATGCCGTTGCGCTCCATGCGGTACAGTACTTCGCGCACCGGGAACTCGATTTCGCGGTAGAGCTTGTCCAGTTTGGGCAACTCGGCCAGCCGCGCGTGCAGCGAATGTGCCAGCCGCAAAGTGATGTCGGCATCTTCTGCTGCGTAGGCCGTGGCGGCTTCAACGCCGACTTCTTCAAAGCCAATCTGTTTGGCACCTTTGCCGCAGATGTCTTCAAACTTGATGGTGGTTTCGCCCAGCTCACGTTCGGCCAGGTCGTCCATATTGTGGCGTTCGTGGCTGGCCAGCACGTAGGACATCAGCATGGTGTCATCGGTAATGCCACGCAACGTTACGCCGTGATTGGTAAATACGTGTTGGTCGTACTTGAGGTTCTGGCCAAGCTTCTTGTGTTCAGCCGATTCCAGCCACGGCTTGAGCAGCGCCAGCGTGGCATCAAACGGCAGTTGATCGGGCGCGTCGGTGCCGCGATGCGCCAGCGGCAGATACGCCGCTTCGCCCGGCGTGACCGAGAACGACATGCCAACGATGCGTGCCTGCATCGGATCAAGGCTGGTGGTTTCGGTATCGACCGAGGCCACGTCAGCAGCGTTCAGTTTGGCCAGCCAGTTTTGCAATTGTTCGTTGGTCAGAATGGCTTCGTAGTTGCGTTCCAGCTTGCCAGCGGCTGGTGCCGCAACGCCGTCCGCGTTTGCCGGTGCATCACCGCCCGTGTCGCCCGCTGCCAGCTTTTCTTCAGCCTCACGCAACCAGGTACGGAAGTTATAGCGACGGAACAGCGCTTCCAGTTCTACCCAGTTGGCCGCACGCGGCGTCAGATCGGGCAGCGCGTTGGGCAATTCCTGGGTCAGATCGACATCGCATTTGATGGTGACCAGCGCTTTGGCTGTGGGCAGCCACTCCAGCGAAGTGCGCAGGTTCTCACCGACCACGCCGCCAATTTTGTCGGCGTTGGCGACGATGTTATCCAGCGTCTGGTATTCGGCCAGCCACTTGGCGGCAGTCTTCGGGCCGACTTTAGGCACGCCCGGCACGTTGTCGACGGTATCGCCAATCAGCGAAAGGTAGTCAACGATCTGATCCGGGCGCACGTTGAATTTGTTGAAGACACCGGCTTCATCCAGCACTTCTTCGGTCATCGAGTTTTCGATGCGCACGCAATCATTGACCAGCTGCGCCATGTCTTTGTCGCCGGTAGACATGATGGTTTCAATACCTTGAGCACACGCCATGACGGCCAATGTGCCGATCACATCGTCGGCCTCCACGCCTTCAATACACAAAATTGGCACACCAAAAGCGCGCACTGCCGCGTGTATGGGTTCTACCTGCACTCGCAACTCGTCGGGCATCGACGGGCGGTTGGCTTTGTATTCGACGTAAATATCGTCGCGAAACGTTTTGCCCTTGGCATCAAACACGCAGGCGATGTAATCGGCGGGAGTGGTCTGGCGCAATTTGCGCAGCATGTTCACAAAACCGTAGATGGCATTGGTGGGGGTGCCGTCCGGTGCCGACAGTTCGCGAATCGCGTGAAAGGCGCGGTAAAGATAAGACGAACCATCAATGAGCAAAAGCTTAGGCATCAGGGGAAACCCTCTATACTGAAAAAAAGCGGCGGCGCCTCACAGCGCTGGGAAGAGTCAGTAACCGGCACGGTTTTGTTAGCGACTCTATCTACCATCTACCACTTGAAAAGAAGCCACCATGAGCCTCAAAGATAAAGTGCCCACACTGGTTGAGAGCGCAGTTCACGCCGACATTCATGCATGGCGCGCGCGCGAATCATGGCGCGTATTCGAAATCATGGCAGAGTTTGTCGAAGCCGCCGAAAGGCTGCAACCGATACAGCCTGCGGTGTCGATCTTTGGCTCTGCCCGCATCCCGCCAGATCATCCGTATTATAAGCTGACCGAGCAAGTTGCCCGTTTGCTATCGGATGCCGGTTTTTCGGTGATCTCCGGTGGCGGCCCAGGCATTATGGAGGCGGCCAATAAAGGCGCGTTTTACGGCAAAAGCCCATCGGTGGGCCTCAATATCCAGCTGCCTCACGAACAAGGCGGCAATCCCTATCAGGATGTCAGCCAGAGTTTTCGGCACTTTTTCGCCCGCAAAGTCATGTTCGTGAAACACGCTACAGCGTATGTTGTGATGCCCGGCGGGTTTGGCACGCTGGACGAACTCACCGAAGCGCTCACTCTCATTCAGACTGGCAAGTCACGCAAGATTCCGATCATTCTGGTCGGTGCCGCGTTTTGGAGTGGCTTGGTGGATTGGTTCCGCACCACGCTGGTTAACGAAAAAATGATCGCCGCCGCCGATATGCACCTGATTCAGTTGATTGATGACCCGGCTGCCATTGTGACGGCTATCTTTGATTATTACGAAACGCGCGGCTTTGAGATGTCGCCGGCTGAACGCGAAATGCAATTCAGCCTCTAAGCGAATACGTGCACCACACAAATATAAAGGAGACCTGCTCATGCGTTTCACTACCCTGTTTGCCGGCTTGATGCTGGTGGCAGGCCTGGCTCAGGCTGCCGCCCCCGACAACAACCGCGAGCCGGAAGGCCCACCGCCGCCGCCGATGCCCGCAACCGATTCGCCAGCGGCACCCGAACCCGAAGTGACCATCGTTGAAAAAGCCGATGCCACCATTTCCGAGTACCGCATGAAGGGCAAGCTGTACATGATGCGCGTGGTGCCCAAGGTGGGCGCGCCGTATTACCTGATTGATCGCGAAGGCAATGGCCGCTTCTCGCAACTGGCCGATAATGGCGGCGATAACCTGTCCCCGCCACGCTGGGTTTTGCTGGAGTGGTAACAATCCATCCTTAACGCCGGGTTTTGATTGAATTCTGATCGCGCCTTTGAAACAATGCCCGGCGTCGGCCAACCCACCAGAAGAAATGAAGCGCTATGTCTGTATTCACCACCGTTACGCCGGATGACCTGGCGCCATTTCTGAAACGCTATTCGATCGGGCAATTGGTCGAACTCAAAGGCATTGCGGCCGGGGTGACCAATACCAATTATTTCGTCACCACCACGCATGGCCGTTACGTATTGACGCTGTTCGAGACGCTGCAAGCCGAAGAGTTGCCGTTTTACGTCAATCTGCTGGCGCATTTGGCGCATCACGGCATTGCCGTGGCCGCGCCGATCGCCAATCTGGACGATCAATATATCGATACGCTCAATGGCCGCCCCACCTTGCTGGTGACCTGCGTATCCGGTGGCGTAGCCGAAACCCCCAATGAAGCCCAGTGCGCCCAAGTCGGCGAAATGCTGGCGCAAATGCATCTGGCCAGCCGCAGCTATGGCGGCTACATGAAAAACCCGCGCGGCGTGCAATGGTGGGCCGATACCGCTGCGGCTGTTGATGAATTCCTTGCCCCGGCCGACGCTGCACTGCTGCGCGCTGAAGTGGCGCTGCAACAGTCACAGGACTATCGCAGCTTGCCCGCTGGCGTGGTGCATGCCGATCTGTTCCGCGACAACGTATTGATGGATGGCGATCGGGTTGGCGGCTTTATCGACTTTTACTACGCGTGCAATGACGCCCTGTTATACGACGTCGCCATTGCACTGAATGATTGGTGCGCGCTGGCCGATGGCGAAATCGACCCAGTACGCGCCCGTGCCTTGCTGCGCGGTTATCAGGGTGTGCGGCCGTTTGTGGCAGAAGAAATCGCCGCGTGGCCCGTTATGCTGCGCGGCGCTGCGCTGCGCTTCTGGACGTCCCGACTGCTTGATTTCTACAAACCCGCTGCCGGTGAAATGACCTTCGCCAAAGATCCGACACACTTCCAGCGGGTGATTCAGCAGCACACCGGGCGCCAGGATTTCTGGCTCAATTGATCAGGCCGTAGCGCATCGAGATAAAAAGTAGGGTGTGCATTCATGCGCACCATGCAAGTCGGACTCTAGTTGAACGCGTTCGCACGCTAAGCGTGCAAACCCTACTACTTATCTACTGACTATAACTGGCGCATTAATGTCATTTTCAGAATCGCTCCACCAGTTGCGCCCAGACCTGTTGCGCTACGCCCGCTATCAACTGGGCGACGACACAACCGCCGAGGATGTCGTCCAGGAAACGTTGCTGGCCGCGCTGGAAAAACCTGACTCGTACAGCGGGCAATCCAGCCTGCGTACCTGGGTTACAGCTATTCTCAAGTTCAAGGTGATCGACGCCCAACGCCGCCGGTATCGCGACCCGGTGCTGGTCAATCCGCATCTGGATGAAGAAAACGATCTCTCTGATTTCGACAATATGTTTGATCGCACCGGCCACTGGGGCAGCGATGGCCCGCGCCACTGGGCGCATCCGGACGCCAGCTTGCAGGACAAACAGTTCTGGAGCACGTTTGAGGCCTGCCGCAAGAACATGCCCGCCCGTACGGCGTTGGTGTTCTGTTTGCGAGAAATTACCGGTCTTGAGATTGAAACAATCTGTCAGCAATTAGAGATCACCGCGACTAACTGTTCTGTACTGCTTTATCGCGCCCGCATGGCGTTGCGGTTGTGCTTGCAGAAAAACTGGTTTGACGAGGCCACCGAATGATCACACCGGCCAACAAGGAGTTCGCTTAATGCTGGGAGCCTGCAAACAGGCCAGCCGCCTGCTGTCCAAAGCGCAAGACTTGCCACTGACTTTTGGCGAGCGGCTGCAGCTGCGCTTTCATCTGAGCCTGTGCGACAAATGCCGCAATTTCTCGCGCCAGCTGCAAATGCTGCGCCGTATCGCCCGCCAGGGTAGCGAGCGGACCGAGTCTGACCCTACGTTATAACCGCGCCTTCAAGCCGTATTCCCGATAGAGAAGTCCCGCCATGTCGCATCCGTTACTCGCTGAACTCGCTACTTTCCTCGACGCTGCCGGCATCCTCACCGGGCCTGCCACCGAGGGCTACATGATCGACGGGCGGCGGCGCTATCACGGCCAGAATCTGGCGGTATTGCGCCCGCGTTCTACCGAGGAAATCGCCGCCGTGGTCAAAGCCTGTGCCCGGCATGGCGTGGCGATGGTGCCGCAGGGCGGCAATACCAGCCTGTGCGGCGGTGCGACGCCCGACGAAAGCGGCCACGCGGTCGTCATCAGCATGGAGCGCATGAACCGCGTGTTGAGCGTCGATGAAGGCAACAACACCATTACCGCCGAAGCGGGGGCCATCATCGCTGACGTGCAAATGGCCGCGCTCAACGCCAAGCGCTTGTTCCCGGCCGATTGGGGCGCCAAGGGTTCGGCGCGCGTCGGCGGCGCTTTGGGCACTAATGCGGGCGGCCTGAATGTGCTGCGCTACGGCAATATGCGCGAGCTGACACTTGGGCTGGAAGTAGTGCTGGCCGACGGCCGTATCTGGAACGGCTTGCGCGGCCTGCGCAAAGACAATACTGGTTATGACCTCAAACAGTTGTTCATTGCCTCTGAAGGCACGCTGGGCATCATCACTCGCGCCACCTTCAAGCTGTTCCCGCTACCCACCGCGCAATCCACTGCGCTGGTGCCGGTGGCCGATCCGCAAGGTGCGGTCAACCTGTTACGCGGTTTGCAGCATGAACTGGGCGATCGCATTACCTCGTTCGAGCTGATCTCGCAGCGCTGCTGGGAACTGCTGGCGCAATACTGCCCCGAACTACCCAAGCCATTTGCCGAGCTGCCGCAATGGACGGTGCTGGTAGAGGTTTCCGATGGTGGCGCGGATGAACATTTGCTGGATCGTTTCGCTGAAGCGTTGATCGCCCTGGGTGGCGACGACGCGCTGATTGCGCAAAGCCGCAGCGATGCCGAAGATTTCTGGCAACTGCGGGAGGCCATTCCCGAAGCGCAAAAGCGCAAAGGCGTGAGCATCAAGCAGGATATCGGCGTCCCGACTTCGGCTTTCCCGCAGTTTCTGGTTGAGGCGCAAGCGGCCCTCAAAAGCGAGTTTGCCGAAGCTGACATCATTGCCTTTGGCCACTTGGGCGATGGCAATCTGCACTACAACGTATTCATGCAGGATGTCACCAAGGCGGCTTACGCGCACGAGCCCAGAATTAATGAACTGGTCTACGCGGTGGTACAGCGGCACAATGGCACCATCTCGGCCGAGCACGGCATAGGTCAGCTCAAACGCAACCTGCTGCCGCATTTTCGCAGTGACGTGGAAATGGCGCTGATGCATGACATCAAGCGTGCGCTCGACCCCAACAATTTGATGAATCCCGGCAAGTTGCTCGCGGACTGATCCTTACCGGGATCAACGCGGCGGGCGACTCAATCCAACCCATCCTCTTTGGTGCCCGCATGCTGACGCTCTCCACCGCTTTTGATTCCGGTGCAATTGAAACTATTTCACTGGAAGATCACGCCAATATCCGTTTGAACCTGCGCGCCGATAACGCCTCCGCCTTCAAGCAATGGTTCCACTTCCGCTTGTCTGGCACCGCGTTTCGCGAATGCGTGATGCATATCGAGAACGCCGGGCAATCGGCTTATCCGGGCGGCTGGGATGGCTACGCCGCACGCGCCTCGTATGATGGCATTGAATGGTTCTGCGTACCGACCGAATACGAAAACGGCGTACTGACCATTCGCCACCAGCCGCAACGTGACACGGTTTACTACGCGTACTTCGAGCCGTATTCGTGGGAGCGTCATCTGCAAATGCTCGGCCACGCCCAGATTTCGCCCGATTGCGTGATCCGTGAACTTGGTCAGACTGTCGATGGTCGCCCGCTGGACATGCTGCGCATCGGTACGCCGGAACCGGGCAAGAAAACCATCTGGATCACTGCCCGCCAGCATCCAGGCGAGAGCATGGCCGAATGGTGTGCCGAAGGCGTTATCGGCACCTTGCTCGATACCCAGCACGCCGTGGGCCGGACCTTGCTCAATAAAGCCGTGTTTTACATTGTTCCCAATATGAACCCGGATGGCTCGGTACGCGGCAATCTGCGCACCAACGCGGCTGGCACCAACCTGAATCGTGCGTGGCAAGCCCCGAGCATGGAAACCAGCCCTGAGGTGTTTCTGGTTCGCCAGGCCATGCAGGAAACCGGCGTGGATGCGTTCTTTGACATGCACGGCGACGAAAGCATTCCGCACAACTTTGTGGCTGGCTGTGAAGACAACCCTTCGTTCTCGGCGCATCAACGCGCGCTGCAAGATGCCTTCAAAACCTTGTGGGTGGCGGTCTCACCAGATTTCCAGACCGAGTACGGCTACGGCGACAGCCAGTTTGGCCCGGAGACTCTGACGCTAGCCACCAACTGGGTCGGCGATCATTTTGGTTGTCTGGCGTTTACGCTGGAAATGCCGTTCAAAGACACGGCCAATCACCCAGAGCCTGATGTGGGCTGGAATGGTGAGCGCAGCATGCAGCTGGGCGTATCCATGCTGACCGCGCTGAATGGCGTGATTGATCGCCTGCGTTAAATACTTCCACGCCACTGCGCGACACGCAGCAAATAAAAAAGGCACGCCGTAGCGTGCCTTTTTTGATCAATCCCCGGCAATCAAGCCATGGCTGGTTCAAGCGCGTCTTTCATCTTTTGCAGCGCCTTGGCTTCAATCTGGCGAATCCGCTCTGCCGAAACACCAAATTCGGCGGCCAGTTCATGCAGCGTAGTGCTGCCATCGTCACCGAGCCAGCGCGCTTCGATAATGCGGCGGCTACGTGCGTCCAGCGTACCCAAGGCTTGCTGCAGCCCTTCCGATTGCAGATTGTCGTAGGCGCGGCGTTCGATCTGGCGAACTGGTTCGTTTTCGCTATCAGCCAGCCAGTCGATTGGTGCGTAACCGTCGTCGTCCCCGTCGTCCGCCATCAGGGCCACATCCTGGCCAGTCATGCGGGTTTCCATTTCGAGGACTTCTTCCGGCTTCACGCCCAGGTCTTCGGCAATCACTTGCGCTTGCGCTTGAGTCAACGCGGAAAAACCGGTTTTCTTGGAACGCAGGTTGAAGAACAGCTTGCGCTGGGCTTTGGTGGTGGCAATACGCACCAGACGCCAGTTGCGCAAAATGTACTCATGAATCTCGGCTTTGATCCAGTGCACTGCAAACGAGAACAGGCGCACGCCACGGCTCGGCTCGAACCGCTTCACAGCCTTCATCAGGCCAATATTGCCTTCCTGTACCAGGTCTGCCTGCTGCAAACCGTAACCGGCATAACCACGCGCAATGGAAACCACTACGCGCAGATGGGACATCACCAACTGGCCGGCGGCTTCCAGGTCGTTGTCATTGCGGTAGCGGTTGGCCAGATCAATTTCCTGCTCATGAGTGAGCATGGGCACGGCATTGACTCGCTGAATGTAGCTCTCAATGCTATCGCCACCAGTGATGACCGGCAATGCAACGCTATCTACCATGAATATTCTCCTGTGTTGCTCTGCGTCGTTTCAAACGACGACGCTAGATATTAGCACTCCATCCCTCTGAGTGCTAACGGTGCAAAAAGTTCTTATGAATTCAAGCACAGAAGAATCATTGTTGCACGGCAATATTTTCAATCTACCCGATAGACTAGACCAATCGGTCGCATCAACCGACAGGCGGCAGCGCCAGATTAGCGAAATTGCCGCAGATGGCGACCGACTGCCAGCGAAGCGCCCAACAAGCATAGCAGTGTGGTCACCACCAAGGTCACCACCACCACGCGCCAATCTGCCAGCGCCAGACTGAATTGCTGACCATAGCTGCGTGCCAGCGCTTCAACCGCTGGGTTCAGCCAGGTGCGGGCGCCCCAGACAATCGCGCAAGCCAGCAAGCCGCCCAGTACGCCCTGCATCGCCGCAAAATAAACAAACGGACGGCGGATAAAGGCATCGGTCGCGCCAATCAGCTTGGCCACCTCGATTTCGTCGCGGCGGGTCAGAATCTGCAGCCGGATCGCGTTGCCGGTGATAAGTACCAAAGCGACGGCCAGCAACACCAGAATGATCTGCAACAGGCCTTTACCCACGGCAATCAGCTGCTGCAACCGCCGCGCCCAGGCTGAATCAAGCTGCACCTGATCCACGCCCGAACTGGCGGTGAGTTCTTTTTGCAAAGCTTCTAGCGATTCTGGCGAGGCATCGGTATGCGCGGTAAGGACAAAGGCATCGGGCAACGGATTATCAGTGAGCCCGGCCAGCAAATCGCCACTGCCCACACTGGCTTGCATCTGTTTGAGGGCCTCGTCTTTACCAATAAAGCGCACGCCTGCCAGCCGCGTATCCGCCTGCAAATGTTGCTTGAGTGTGTTGATCTCGTCCGCTGTGACCGAAGTGCGCAAATAGACGGATAACTGCGGTTCCACCGGCAACTTGCCGATGACGCCTTGGGCGCTGGCAATCAGCAGATAAAACCCAAGCGGGAAGGCCGCTGCAATGGCGATCACCAACAGATTGAGCAAGCTGGACAGCGGCGCACGGACAATGCCGCCGAGCGTGCGTTGAAAAGCGATCCAGTTCAGGCGTATCCAGTGTTTCATGCGTGCGCCACCTTATGCGGAGAACTGGCCGTTTTTCAGGCGCAGGATGCGGCGACCATAGTCGGCCATGAGCGTTTCATCGTGGGCGGAAATAACCAGCGTCACGCCCACCTGGTGAAACGACTTGAACAATTCGAGGATGTCGTTGGCGTAATCGCGATCCAGATTGGCGGTGGGTTCATCGGCCAGCAGGATGGAGGGGCGGTGCACCACGGCGCGGGCAATGCACAAGCGTTGCTGCTCGCCACCCGACAGACTCACCGGGTTGAGGGCGTCTTTGCCAGACAGACCAACTTTATCCAGCGCGGCCTGCACACGGCGTTTGGCTTCGCGGTGATCAAAGCCGATGATATCCAGCGGCAGGCGCACGTTTTCAAACACGCTGCGGTCGTAGAGGATTTTGTGATCTTGAAAAATCAGCCCGATATGGCGGCGGGTATACGGCATGGACGCGCGGCGCATGCGCGCCAGGTTCTGGCCGTTCACCAGTACCGCGCCCTGGGTTGGGCGCTCGATACCGGCAATGAGCTTGAGCAAGGTGGATTTACCTGCGCCCGAATGGCCAGCCAGAAAGACGAGTTCGCCATCCTGGATTTCAAAACTGAGTTGTTTGACGGCATCAAAGCCGCCGGGGTATCGCTTGGTGACTTGCTGGAACTGGATCATGCGCCGTCCGTTATCAGGGTAACCATGCCGCGGGGACCGGATACATCAATCGTCAATCAAACAACGCATCAACATAATCCTTCGCCACAAACGGGCGCAGATCGTCGATGGTTTCACCTACACCAATAAAGCGGATCGGCACTGGCCGTTGCTTGGCAATCGCCGCAATCACGCCGCCCTTGGCGGTGCCGTCCAGCTTGGTCAGCACCAGCCCCGTCAGGCCCAGCGCATCGTCAAAGGCTTTGACCTGGCTGACTGCATTCTGGCCGGTATTGGCGTCGATCACCAACATGATTTCATGCGGACCAGTCGGGTCTGCTTTTTGCACCACACGCTTCACCTTTTTGATTTCTTCCATCAGGTTCAGCTGAGTCGGCAGGCGGCCGGCGGTATCGACAATGATCACATCACACTGGCGGGCGCGGGCGGCGTTGACCGCATCGAACGCCACCGCTGCGGCATCGCCGGATGCCTGGGAGATCACCTGCACGCCATTGCGCTCGCCCCAGACCACCAGTTGTTCGCGTGCCGCAGCGCGGAAGGTATCACCGGCCGCCAGCAGCACACTATGGCCCTGGCCCTGGAAGTACTTGGCCAGTTTGCCGATGCTGGTGGTTTTACCGGCGCCGTTAACACCGGCAACCATCAAGATAAAAGGTTTTTGCGGAGTGATAACCAGCGGCTGTTCCAGCGGCTGAATCAGTTCAAGCAACGCTTCTTTCAGCGCCTGGCGCAATTCGGAAGCGTCTTTCAGGCCACGCAGCGACACCCGGTCGCGCACATCTTTCAGCAGCGTATTGGTAGCCTCCACGCCCATATCGGCGGTAAGCAACACGGTTTCCAGTTCTTCATACAACTCTTCATCGATCTGGCCGCCGCCAAACAAGCCAGCCAGATTCTTGCCCAGCGAATCCCGGGTTTTGGCCAGACCGGCCTTCAGCCGCTCTGCCCAAGACATTTTGGGCTTTTCTTGCGGTTGCGGTTGCGGCAGTTCCGGTGCCGGTGCCGGAACAGGCACTTCGACCGCTACAATGGCTTCCGGGGCGATGACAACGTCAACTGGCGCCGTAGCAGGCGGCTCGACGGGCTCAAGCGGCGTGGATACCGGTTCGGCAACAGGTGTTGTCGGGTCGGTTTTGGGTTTCTTGCGGAAAAAATCGAACATAGGTGTTTGCGTCGCGTCGCCAATGGCGGAAAATATCTGATTTGGCGCGATTTTAGCGCGGGTGAGGCATGGCAGGACAGCATAAAAACCAGGTTCGCATAATTGGGGGCGAATACAAGCGCCGCATGGTCCATTTTCCGGACGGCGATGGCCTGCGTCCGACGCCGGATCGCGTGCGCGAAACACTGTTCAACTGGCTCGGCCAGGATCTGACCGGACAGGTTTGTCTGGATCTGTTTGCGGGCAGTGGCGCACTGGGTTTTGAAGCCGCATCACGCAATGCCAAACGTGTGGTGATGGTGGAAAAAGCCAAGCCGGTGTATGCCGCGTTGTCCGATAACCACAAAACATTGGGTATGACCAACGTCGAACTGATCTGGTCCGATGCCATCACCTGGTTGAAAAAAGCATCCGGCAAGTTTGATGTGGTGTTTCTTGACCCGCCCTTCGCCTCCGATCTGCTACCCCAGGCGCTGGAACTGGTGGCGGGCCTGCTCAATGATGACGCGGTGGTTTATGCCGAGTGCGGGCAGTGGCCAGATTTGCCGGGCTGGGAAGTGACGCGGGAACTGAAAGCGGGCGCGGTGCGTTGTGGTTTGCTGCGGCGAGTTGGTTGAACAAATGATCCAATCATCACAATAGGGCAACAATAGATGAAGAAACTCATCGTATTGCTATTGCTCGCGTTTGTTGGTGTGCGCGGCTGGCAACACTACCAGGAGGCCAAAGCAGTCGACGCCGCGGCCTTGGCCAGCACCAACCGTGCATTACCACGGGTTGCTCCCGGCGATGACCGGGTAGCTGCTAACGATTTGCCGGTACGCGCAACACAGGCCGTGTTTCAGTGCGAAGACAAGCACTACTGCAGCGAAATGAGGTCATGCGAGGAGGCAAAGTTTTACCTTAACAACTGCCCTAACCCGAAAATGGACGGTAATCACGATGGTGTCCCATGCGAACAGCAGTGGTGCCACTAATTCACGAAACGATTCACCCGCACTGCCGTCCAACAGATATGCCGTTGTCCCATAGTAAGGAACGTGGGACAATCGCCGCCGTTCTAAACGTAGCTGATTTTGAAGGAATATCGCCATGGCGCTGATGATCACGGATGAATGCATCAATTGTGATGTCTGCGAACCCGAATGCCCCAATAGCGCAATTTCGCAAGGCGCTGAGATTTACGAGATCGATCCGAACCTGTGTACCGAGTGCGTTGGCCATTACGACGAACCGCAATGCCAACAGGTCTGTCCGGTCGATTGCATTCCGTTCAATCCGGAAGCAAAAGAATCGAAAGAAGAGTTGTATCAAAAATATCTGATCATCTCGGGCAAGGCATAAGCGTCTTCGCAGACCGCATGCCAATAAAAAACCGGACGGTGATACGTCCGGTTTTTTTTACGCCAGTGATTCGCGCCACCCACGGTGGCAACATCAGCCTTGATAACGGGTCGGATCAGCCACCCCAGCGGCTTCAAACCCGGCTGCACGTAAACGGCAGGCATCGCACTGGCCACAAGCACGGCCATCCTCATCCGCTTTGTAGCACGTCACGGTCTGGCTGTAGTCCACACCCAGCGCCAGCCCGGCTTGTACGATCTCAGCTTTGGACAAGGTAATCAGCGGGGTGTGTATAGTCAGCGGGGAGCCTTCCACGCCAGTACGCGTCGCCAGTCGGGCCATTTGCTGGTAGGCGGCGATATAGTCAGGGCGGCAATCCGGGTAGCCGGAGTAATCCACCGCGTTTACACCGATATAAATATCATCGCTCTTCAGTACTTCGGCCCACGCCAGTGCGTACGACAACAAAATGGTGTTGCGTGCGGGCACGTAGGTAACCGGAATCTCGTTCTCAGTAGTCTTGCCATCTGTTGGCACTTCAATGGCCGCATCGGTCAGCGCCGAACCACCAAACACCGCCAGATCAATCTTGATGATGCGATGCTCAACTGCGCCGAGCGACTTGGCCACGCGCGCTGCGGCTTTGAGTTCGGCGTTGTGGCGCTGGCCGTAATCAAACGACAAGCAATACGGCGCGAAGCCGCGGCTTTTGGCAATCGCCAGGCAAGTAGCCGAATCCAGCCCGCCAGACAACAGAATGACAGCCGGTTTGAGTGACGAAGATTGTGTAGTCATATGCGTTACTCCCGTTTCTGCGCAGCCATTTGCTTGAGGATATTGGCTGCCAGATCGTGATAAAGATTGGTTCGATAGATACGGGCCACACTGGACGCCACCATGGCGGCAGCCAGCGTGGAGATCACCATCGCGTGACCATCGGTCATTTCGATCATGATGATGGCCGAGGTAATCGGCGCCCGCGTCACCGCCGCCAGCATGGCAACCATGCCGATGGCGAGAATTTTGATATGGATGGCGTCGCCAAATAGCGGCGCAAACCAGCTGCCCACGCCCGCGCCCAAAGCCAGCGACGGGGCAAATATCCCGCCCGGCAGGCCGGTGAGAAAGGTCGCCAGCAGGCTGACAAACTTCAGGGGCAGGTAATACCAGGCCAGCAAGCCATGACCACTGATGGCCCGGCTGGTTTCATCGGCGCCGCTGCCAAAGATCGGCAGGATCAGGCCGCACAAGGCAATGGCCAACCCGCACAGGGCGATGAACCAGTAAGGATGCGCCACCCGGAAATGCAATACCGGGCCTGGCAACCAGCGCGTCTGATGCACACATAGCCAGGAAAACAAGCCACCAATCAGCCCGGCCACTACCGCTACCACCACCATGGGCACCAGGATGCTGTACTCGAACTCTGGCACGTGAATCCGCCCGAAGTAGGTGTAGTCGCCAATCAACGCCAGCGAGACCACACCGGCCAGGATGACGGCACCAATCAACTTGCCGCTGGTTTCGGTTTCGACCGAGCGCGCCAGTTCTTCAAAGGCAAACACAATCCCGGCCAGTGGCGTGTTGAAGGCAGCTGCGATACCCGCTGCGCCGCCCGCCAGAATCAACTGACGCTGGAAGACCGGATCAGCCAAAGGTAAAAAGCGGCGGCAGGCGTACATGATGCTGGCACCGATCTGCACCGTAGGGCCTTCACGTCCGAGCACAAAGCCGCTGCCCGCACCCAGCACGATCCCGAGAAACTTGATGGCACCGATGCGCAGCGAAAGAAGCCTCTCCGCTTGTTCTGGCTCTTCGGCAACCTTGATGGCTGCCATGGCTTGCGGAATACCGCTGCCTTCCGCGCCGCGGCCCAGTCGGGACATTAACCAGCGAATGCCCATCCCGCCCAGCGGGAGCGCCAGCAATGGCCACCAGAACCAGCGCGCGGTGAGATGCTGAAAGCCCAGAAAGGCCCATTCCGCACATTTGGCCAGCAATACGGCTACCAACCCCACCATTGCCGCGCCGCCCCAGAACACCAGCGTAGAGCGGCTGCGATAGGGCAGTTCCTTGAGTCGAACCAGAATGCGGATAGCGAGGATACGCAGCTTCATCAAATGGCCGTGTAATTGTGGAGAGTCGGACATTGGGGTTCGTTTAAACGCCTGGGCGATCACCCCAAAGAATTTTATGCAACTGCACTTGCATGCGCACCGGCAGATGGTCTTCCAGCACCCAGGCGGCCAGATCGGCCGGTTTGAGTGTTTCCCAGACCGGTGAGAACAGTACCGGGGCGCGTTCGTTCAGTTTTTTATCGCGTAACAAGTCACGCGCCCATTCGTAGTCTGCGCGGTCAACCAATACGAACTTGACCTCGTCGCCGGTTTTGATGGCGTCCAGGTTTTCCCAGCGCATTTTGGCCAGCTCACCCGAGCCTGGGGTTTTGATATCAACGATGCGGGACACGCGCGCATCCACGCCTTCAATGGCCAAAGCACCGCTGGTTTCCAGGCTCACGTCAAAGCCCTCGTCACACAGTCGCTGCAGGAACGCCAGGCTGTGCTTCTGCGCCAGCGGCTCGCCGCCGGTCACGCAAATGACGTTGGCACCAAACGAACGGATTTTCTCAAGGATGGTGTCAAAACTCTGGGTTTCGCCACCATGAAATGCATACGCGCTGTCGCAATAGCCACAGCGCAAAGGACAGCCGGTCAGACGTACAAAAACCGTGGGCACGCCCATGCGGCTGGTTTCGCCCTGCAGCGAGAAAAAGATTTCGGTAATACGTAAAGAGGGTGCTTGTTCAGCCATTGATGAATACTCCGTGCCGGAAACACAGTCCAGCGGATTGCAGATGGCGCATTACAGCGGTAACGCAGCCGGGTTTTCCGAGCCAGATAAAAGTCCGGCGGAAATGAAAACGGCGTCGGCCATGACCGACGCCGCGTCAATCTTGTGTTGCCCACCTCAGTTGGTGGTCAGCAACGCCTTCTTGGCGATGGCGGCTTTATCCGATGAGGGATACTTTTCCAGCAATTGTAGCAGATAGGCGCGCGCACCCTTTTTATCGCCCGCGGCATTGGCAGCCACGGCGCGGCCATAGAGTGCATCCGGCGCAACGGGATCATCCGGCGCCTGGTCCAGCACGGCACCATAAGCCGCTTGCGCCGCTTTGTAGTTCTTCAGCCCGGTCTGGCTTACACCGAGCCAGTATTGGGCGGTTGCGGTATGTGCGCTGTCCGGATTGGCCTGGATAAATTGCGTCAGTGCATTGACTGCATCTTTGTTCTTGCCGCCTTTGGCCAGTGCAATAGCTGCATCCAGCGATTGCTGATTGCTGGCTTGCTGCTCTTGTACGGCTTGAGCCTTGGCTTGTTCGATCGTGCGAACACGCGTGTCCAGGTCAACGTACAAATCTTTCTGCCGCTTGGTGGCTTCATCCAGATTGTATTGCAGCGTTTCATTCTGCCCACGCAAGGTAGCCAGATCCTGCTTGAGTTGTTCAAGCTGGTTGACCAGATCAAGCATGCGTTTGTTGGCGGCTTCCAGGAGCTGGATGCGCTGATCTTGCGAGCTCACCTGGGTCTGCAGGTCGACAATCTGCTTGCGGGCGTCGTCGTCACTGAACAAACCAGCGTTGGCATGGGTGGTGGCAAAAGCCAGAACGAGAAGGGCGGCGATTCGTTTCATCGTTTTCCGGGTTTCAATGTGAAAACAGCGTTGAACCAGCGCCTGCCGGTCCAACGCTGCACGATAGGCAGTTTTATGCCTGCGGGCAAGCCTTACTGTGCCGATTCGCCGTTATAAACGATCTGGGCACGACGGTTACGCGACCATGCTTCTTCGGTATCGCCTTGTTCCAGCGGTTTTTCCTTACCGAAGCTCACGGTTTCGATCTGGCTATCCGGTACACCCAGCGCGCTCAGCTGTTTCTTGACAGCTTCAGCACGCTTTTGACCCAGCGCCATGTTGTATTCGGCAGTACCGCGGTTATCGGTATTGCCTTGCAGGATGATCTTGGCATCCTTGTGTTCCAGCAGGTACTTGGCATGCGCCTGGACCAGGTCGCTGAACTTGCTGTCGACCACGTACGAGTCAAATGCGAAGTAAACGTTACGTTGCGACAGGATGTTGTTCGGGTCAGTCAGCGCGCTGTAGCCGGCAGGCAATGCTTTGCCCTGGGTCAGGTCAACGGTAGCTGGCTTGGTATCAGCAGCAGGCGGAGTGGTGGTCCCGGTAGTGACAGGAGCTGGCTTGGGCGAAGAAGCGCACGCGGCAAGCAAGGCAGTGAGCAATGCGCTCATCAAGATTTTTTTCATATTCAATAATCTCCAAAAGTGTGCATCTGCAACCCATTGGCAGCAACGAGTTGCCGCAGCCCGCTTGTTTGAATGGCACGGCTGCGTGTGCGTCCCGACTGTTTTATTTCAGCATGGGTCCCCATGCCGGCTGCCTTACATCACCCGCTTGCGCTCTGAGGCGAGCCTTGACGCGTCCATCGCTGGACACTGCCGCCAAAACTCCTTTACCTCCAGCCTGTGTTTCGTACAGCACCATCCGGCCATTGGGCGCAAATGTGGGCGAATCGTCACGGCTGCTATCGGTCAACACCTGCACCTGGCGGGTGGACATATCCATGATAGCGACCTTGTAACCACCGCTCTGGGTCACAAACACCAGAGACTTGCCATCGGCACTGACTTTGCCAGAGGCGTTATAGCTGCCCTGAAAGGTAAGGCGCTCAGCCGCGCCACCGTTGCCAGACATTCGATAGATTTGCGGGCTACCGCCACGGTCAGAAGTGAAGATGATCTGGCCATCGGCAGTAAAGGACGGTTCGGTATTGATGTCACCTGTGTTGGTCAGCTGACGGGCATTACTGCTGTTGCTATTGGGGCCGCTGGCATCAACCAGATAAATCTGTGAGCCGCCAGTACGCGTCAGCACCACCGCCAGTTTTGAGCCGTCAGGCGACCAGGCCGGGGCCGAGTTGCTGCCCTTGAAGTTGGAAGCTTTCCAGCGCTTGCCAGACAACAGATCCTGGATATACACCACCGGTTTCTGGTCTTCGAACGATACATAGGCCAGGCGGGTGCCATCGGGCGACCACTTGGGCGACATGATCGGCTGGTTGGATGCCAGGATAGCTTGCGAGCCAAAACCATCGGCATCGGCCACTTGTAGCTCGAAGCGCTTGCCTTGCTTGGTAATGTAGGCGATGCGTGAAGTGAACATGCCACCAAAGCCGGTGATCTTCTGGTAGATCATGTCGGAAATCTTGTGCGCGGCGTAACGCATTTTGGTAGGCGGCACGATCAACTCGTAACCCACCAGTTGTTGCTTGCTGGCGGCATCCATCAGCCAGAACTTGACCGACACTTGGCCGTTACTCGACGGCGAAACATTACCGATCAGCACGGTTTGCGCGCCTTTGGCAGCCACCGCGCCAAAATTGATCTGGCTGGGTTGGTATGGCACCGGCGAAAGATCACCGGCCCCAATCACCTTGAACAAGCCGCTGCGGGTCAAGTCATCGCTCACGACGGTCGTAACCGGCTGTTGCTGCTGCACTTCGTTCTGGAACGGGGCAATCGCAATGGGGTATTGATTGGCACCCACGCCCACGACATCGAACGAGATATCGGCACGCGCCGCGGCGCTGGCCAGCAGGCTCATGGCTAGTACAAAACGGGCAAAGCGTAGCAGCACTGGTTTGTTCTCCTTGTTCAATGTGTATTAGCTGATGATGCGTCAGTCTTTAAGCCGGAAATTCGCCGTCAGTGAACGCCATTCGCCGGTAAACGGCACGCTGCCCGGTCTTGGTGGCAAGCGCCCCAAATCCAGAATGGCGCGTTTCACTGCATCATCGTAGGCCGAATTACCACTTGGCTTGACCACTTGCGCATCCTGCACCGTACCATCAGGCAAAACAGTGATGCGCATGCTGACCGCGGGGTTTTCATCCCCGTTAGGCACGTAATGAATTCTGGACCGCAACAGACTGCTCAAGCTCGCCAGATAACCACCACTCCCCCCCGCGCCAGTGCCTTTACCACCTGCCGGACCGGTATTGCTGGTGGCATCAGGGTTATTGCCCTTGCCACCCGCTTTGCCGTTCGGCTTGGCCTCTGCCGTATTGGTCAGCGTATTGGCCGACAACAAAGCATCCATCGAGTTCGGATCAACCTTGGGCGGTTTTTTCTCAGCCTTCTTTGGCTCTGGCGTCGGCTTGGGCGCCCTGGTTGGTGCTGGCGTTGGCGCAGCAGTCGGTTTCGGTGTTGGCGTCGGCTTGGGAGTTGGGGTCGGCGTAGGTTTTGGCGTCGGTCGCGGCGTAGGCACAACCTTCACTTTTTCTTCCTGAATATCCGGCTTTGGCTCCGGCGTGACCACGGGCTCGGGCGTTATGACCTGATGCTTGACCGGTTTTTCCGGCTGAGGTTCCGGAATTTTTTCAATTGCCGGCGGCGGGCCGCCCCAAAGTTCCACTTCCACCGGTTGCGCCTTGTGCGTTTGCCAGTTCACCGAGAACAGCAAAAACAGCACAAACAGGCCGTGCATCGCCAGCGCCAGAAGCAGCGATAGCGTGGATTTTTCTTCCGGATGTTTGGGTGGGCGATGTTCCATCACTGCGTTCATCAGTGGGTATTCACCTTCAAGCCAACCCGGGCAACCCCGGCCTGCTTGAGTACGTCCATGGCGTTCATCACGGCTTCGTAGCGCACCGATTTATCGGCGGCGATCACGACCGGGCGATCAGCATTGCCGGCCAGATGGGTTTTAACCAGATCGGCCAGACCTTTTACGTCTGGCGTCGATTCCGTGTTGCCCTTGTCATTGACCTTGATCGCGCCATCGGCGCCAATTTCAACAAACACCGGCGCGACATCCATCTGTTTATCAGCTTTGCCCACGGAGGGCAGGTTGACCACACCGCTTTGCATCATCGGCGTGGTCACCATAAAGATCACCAGCAATACCAGCATCACGTCGATATATGGCACGACGTTGATCTGGTTCATTGCGCGGCGCGGGCGTCGGGATCTTGCCATTTCGCAATCCCCTTATTTGGCCGCTTGCCGTTGCAGGATGTTGGAGAACTCTTCAATAAAGCTGTCAAAACGGCTGGCGAGCTGATCCACATCGTGCGCAAAGCTGTTGTACGCCACCACCGCGGGAATCGCCGCAAACAGGCCGATGGCTGTTGCCACCAGCGCTTCGGCAATACCTGGCGCTACGTTAGCCAGCGTGGCTTGACCCACATTGGATAGACCACGGAAGGCATGCATGATGCCCCACACCGTACCGAACAAGCCGACGTAAGGGCTGACCGAACCTGCTGATGCCAGGAACGAGGTGTGTTTGTCCAGGTAATCCAGTTCGCGCTGGTAGCTGGCCCGCATGGCGCGGCGAGTGCCTTCCATGACGTCAGACAGTTCCATGCCGCCTTTCTGGCGCAGCTTGAGAAACTCCGAGAAACCGGAGATGAAAATCCGCTCGATGCCGTTTGGATTGCCGCGCCGCACCTGTTCGTACATCGCGTTCAGATCAGAGCCACTCCAGAAGCGGTCTTCAAACTCGTCAGTGCTCTTTTTGGCTTTGGCGATGGTGAAATACTTGCTGAAAATCCGCCACCAGCTCAGCAGTGACACCAGTACCAAAATCGCCATGACCAACTGCACGACCGTACTGGCCTGCGTGATCAGCGACAGAATCGACATGTCCTGGGTGCCAACTTCCACGGTATTTCTCTCCCTTTATGGCCAGCATTGCGGCCAAAACGCAACATTTTAGGCCGGTATTGGCCATTTTTTGTATGAAACTATGACACGTGAATATTCACGCGGCAGTAATCAAATCCCCGCATCTGTCTTGGGCGGGGTCAAACCAAAGTGCTGATAAGCCAGCAAAGTAGCGATGCGGCCACGCGGCGTGCGCTGCAACAGACCTTGCTGAATCAGATAAGGTTCCAGCACATCTTCAATGGTGTCCGAGGCTTCACCTATGGCGGCCGCCACATTGTCCAGGCCCACTGGCCCGCCACCAAACTTGCTGATGACTGCGTCCAGCAGCTTGCGGTCCATTACATCCAGCCCGGCGTGATCGACGTCCAGCATTAACAAGGCGGCATCGGCCACTTCCTGGGTCACGGTGCCATCGGCTTTGACTTCGGCGTAATCACGTACCCGACGCAGCAAGCGATTGGCGATCCGTGGCGTGCCACGCGAGCGTCGCGCTACTTCAAACGCGCCATCGCCCAGAATGTTGACATCCATGAGCCCAGCCGAACGCTCAACAATGCGGGTCAACTCCTCCGCAGTGTAGAACTCCAGGCGCGCCACGATGCCAAAACGATCGCGCAACGGGTTGGTCAGCATGCCGGCGCGGGTGGTGGCGCCAATCAAGGTGAAAGGGGGGAGGTCGAGTTTGACCGAACGCGCGGCCGGGCCTTCACCGATCATGATATCGAGTTGGAAGTCTTCGAGCGCTGGGTAGAGAATTTCTTCCACCACAGGCGAAAGTCGGTGAATTTCGTCAATAAACAGAACATCGTGCGGCTCAAGATTGGTGAGTAGCGCCGCTAGATCGCCAGCGCGTTCCAGCACCGGGCCACTGGTCTGGCGCAGATTCACTCCCAACTCACGCGAGATGATGTGTGCGAGCGTGGTCTTGCCCAAACCCGGCGGCCCGAACAGCAACACGTGATCCAGCGCTTCGCCGCGTTTCTTGGCGGCTTCGATAAAAATTTCCAGCTGGCCACGTGCTTTTTTCTGGCCAACATATTCGTCCAGCAGTTTGGGGCGCAAAGCGCGCTCCAGTTGCTCCTCCTGCGACGACATGGTTTTGGCAGTAATCAGCCGCTCGGCGGGGGCGGCAGAAAGGGAATCGGTTTCGATCATCGGTGCAGGTTCCAGGCAAATGTCGGGCACGGCCCATGCGGGAAAGGCCCAAGAGAGGCAAATCCGCTGCGTGCTAGACTGGCAGTCCGGCTATTGTAGCCGGATAGGTACGTCTTCAGGGCGGGGTGAAATTCCCCACCGGCGGTATGGCGATGGATGGATTGGCGGCAACGCCGGATGTCCCGCGCTGAGCCCGCGAGCGCTTGCTGATCACCGGGACAATGGCCCGGGTCGGCAAGGTCAGCAGATCCGGTTATCCCAAAGGCCGTACACAAAAGCGTCATGACACGACGCCGAGCCGCCGACAGTACATGTTTGGTACGGCCAGGCTCGGCAACACAGTCAGGGCGTTTTTGTGTGCGGCCCCGAAAGGAGATTCCGGGGCCGACGGTTAGAGTCCGGATGAAAGAAGAGCGTGCTCACCGCGCAGATCAGCGATTGCGTGCATGCCATTTTGCGCGTGCCGTTTGCTGACTGCGTGGTGTGTATTCGTTGGTTTTACTTCTTGTCTTTTTCAAAGCCCTGAAACGTTTATCGCACTTACATATTGATCATCAGGATCACTTGCGAGGACGTTTCTCATGCATTCCCCACAGCAATCTCTTTCCAGTCTGACTCCAGCCGAATTACATGCGGTAGAAGGCGCCATTGCCACCATCAAAGCCGGTAAACCCGTGTTGCTGCTGGATGACGATGATCGTGAAAACGAGGCCGATATCGTCATGGCCGCCGAGGCGGTAGATATCCCCAACATGGCGCTGATGATTCGCGAATGCAGCGGCATTGTTTGTTTATGCCTGAGCAATGATCTGGCCGATGCACTGGCCCTGCAGCCGATGGTGCCCGCCAATCAGAGCCGTTACCAAACGGCGTTTACCGTGACTATCGAAGCGGCCCAAGGCACGACCACCGGGGTTTCCGCTGCCGACCGCGTCACCACCATTCTCACCGCCGTAGCGGATGGCGCCAGGCCAGAACACCTGACCCGGCCTGGTCACGTCTTCCCGTTACGTGCCCGCAATGGCGGGGTACTGGAACGACGGGGCCATACCGAAGGGTCCGTTGATCTGGCGCGGCTGGCAGGCTTCAAACCCGCCGCAGTGCTGTGCGAACTAATGAACCCGGACGGCACCATGGCAGTTGGCGAACAGATCATGGCATTTGCGCAACGGCACAGCATGCCGGTGGTCACCATCGACGCGCTGGCTCGCTATCTGGCCCAGCAGACGACTGTTAGCCGCGAACCAGTTGCCGCAATGCCAGCTTGATGCCTTGCGCCACTTCAACGTCGGCTGGCAGTTCTTTCATGGCTTGCGCGGCTTCACGTTCGTTGTAACCCAGCGCCAGCAATGCGTGCAGCACATCGGCGTGGCCGCCTTGCTCCAGCAGCGGGGCGGCCAGCTTGCCCGTGGTCGTCGTCGCGGCGGCCATGCTGCCCAGCTTGCCCTTGAGTTCCAGAACCAGACGTTCTGCGGTCTTCTTGCCGATGCCGGGCACTTTGGACAACCGGGTGATGTTTTCGGTAGCAATCGCAACGGCCAGTTCGTCTGCAGATAAGCCAGACAGGATAGCCAGCGCAATCTTGGCACCAATGCCGGTGATCTTGATCAGGGCGCGGAACAGATCGCGTTCGTCGCGGGTGGCGAAGGCGTACAGCAACTGGGCGTCTTCACGCACCACCATGTGGGTAAACAGGGTGACTGGCTCGCCCACATGCGGCAGCACGTAGATTGTGCTCATTGGCACGTCGACTTCATAGCCGACACCGGCCACGTCAATGACCAGTTGCGGAGGTTGTTTTTCGACGAGCGTGCCGCTCAGGCGTCCTATCATCTGTGAAATCCGGAAAAGGGGAACGGGAAAAAGAGGAGTATAGCGGGATCGTGCGCCAGCACAGCACTGGACACATCAAGCCAGACGGCCGCGCTTGATCTTCAAGCCCGCGCCAAGTTGCTTGAGTGCACTACCTGCGTGCTGCGCGTGAGTCAGCGCGACGGCCAGCGCATCGGCGGCATCGGCTTGCGGCAAGCCATTAAGCTTGAGCAGCCGCTGCACCATGTGCTGCACCTGATCTTTATCAGCATGGCCATTGCCAACCACCGCTTGTTTGACCTGCAGAGCGGTGTATTCAGAAATGGGGAGTTTGGCGATGACCAGCGCCGAGATCACGGCGCCACGGGCCTGGCCCAGCATCAGTGTCGATTGCGGATTCACGTTCACGAACACTTGTTCAACGGCAGCTACATCAGGCTGGTAAGTGGCGGCGACCTGAGCAATGCCTTCGAGCAAGCTGGCGATGCGCTCGGGCAAAGTGCCACCGACCGGGGTGCGTATACAGCCAGACGCCACATACGCGCGTTGCTGCCCCGCAATATCCAGTACGCCAAACCCGGTGACCCGTGAACCGGGGTCAATACCCAGGATGCGCATTACCGGCCGCTCGCCGCTTGCAGTGCCAGATCTTTGGTGAACGACCAACGTCGCACCACCACCAAGACGGTGGCGCGATTGCCGTTTTCATCAACCAGGCCCTTGGGGAGGCGGCTGAATGGCGCCGAACGATGCACGATCTGCAGCGCCGCTTCGTCCAGCTTCGGATTGCCCGAACTGCTATCGATGGTGGCCGAGCGCAGCGAACCATCTTCATTGATTTCAGCAGTCAGCGTCAGCTTGCCGTAGAGCTTGTTGCCATTCGCATCGGCCGGGTACAACGTGGTACCCAAGCGCTCAATCTTGAGCTTCCACTGGTCTTCCCACACTGCAGTCAGGCTCTTGTTGGCTGGCAAGCCAATGCGCGCCTTGCGCGGGCGTTGCTGATATTCCTGGTTTTCCTGGTCGATCTTGCCCATCGCGCCGCTCAGATCCTTGATCTGCTGATTGAGCTTTTCGTGATCGACGCCAGTCGTATGGGTCTGTTGCGATTTATCCGCAGCATCCTGCAATTGCTGCACGGTGGCCGGAACCTGGCTTTTGATCTGCGCCATCAAGCGAGCCGAATTTTGCTCAAGCTCCTGCTCCTGGCGCATCACCTGTTGCAATTCGGTATTGAACTGGTCCGACTTGGCAGGCAACGGGCTGGACACCTGTTTGTCGGCATCGGTGTTACCGCCGGCATCCTGGTCCACCTGGGCCCGCACTTTGGCCTTGGTGGGCGCAGTGGCGGTGGCTTTGTTGACGAGTTCCACCTGCATGAACTCGGTTGAAACTGAAGGCAACATATCGGGGCGAACGATTTTGATGCCAATAATGATTGCGGCATGAGCGAGCGCCGACACGACGATTGCTGTCGTCATGAACCGTTCACCGCGCATCATTGCCAATTCGCCTGTCATGGAAGTCATCCGCCGAGTGTAGCATAGCAGTCTTATTCACAAGAACGAGCCGCCTGGCGCGGCGTTTGCAAGCCTGACCGGCATTGTTAATATGCTGCGTCGCCCATATATGGATGTGAATCAAAATGCGTCTGACCCCGATTCTGCTCACCTGTCTGCTTGCCGCCACAACTCTGGCCCATGCAGAAGACGGCGCCAAAGTCGCCGCCAAGTACAATTGTCTGGCCTGTCATGCGGTCGATCATAAAATTGTCGGCCCGGCTTACAAGGATGTGGCGGCCAAGTATCGCGGGCAGCCAGGGGCAGAGGCCAAGCTGATGAAGACAGTAAAAGAAGGCGGTGGCGGCACTTGGGGCACCATCGCGATGCCGGCGCAGCAAATTGGCGATGAAGATTTGCGCACCATAATCAAATGGATACTGGTACAAAAATAGTCAGCCAGCACAGTGACAAGGCGCACTTTGTGTTGCACCGGCGGTCTTATTGTGGATTGGCTGATATTGCATTGGGCGCATGAGTTGATTAAGCTCCATGCCCATTTGGCGGGCCGGGTTTTGTAAGCCTCTTGCCATTTTAACCACCGGCCCACCCGGTTCTGATAAGCGAGCACGACAATGGCCAAACTCACCGAACAAGACATCCTCAGCTGGAACGGTCCGGAAGGGGATTACATGAATCAGGACCATCTTCAGTTTTTCCGGGAACTGCTCCAGAAAATGAAGGTGGAACTGCTGGCGAACGCAAACCAGACCAGTCAGCACCTGCAAGAGCAGGAAGCGACACCGGATCCGGCTGACCGCGCAACGCTGGAAGAAGAATACGCACTGGAACTGCGCACGCGTGATCGCGAACGCAAGCTGCTGCTGAAGATCGACTCCACGCTGCGCAAACTGGATGATGGCTCTTACGGCTACTGCGAAGACACTGGTGAACCGATTGGTCTGGCCCGTCTGGTTGCCCGTCCGACCGCTTCGCTGTCGCTGGAAGCCCAGGAACGCCGCGAACGCCTGAAAAAGCAGTTCGCTGACTGATCTGCAACTGACTGCGCCCATTGCGCAGAGCGGGCACTAGTTCGCTTTGCAGTTTCATGCGCATCGCACCCGCTGCCATCCCGGCCGGGTGCGTTGTTGTTTTCTGCACCCGCTGTTTATGATCGCGCGCACTGACGCGGTAACGCCAAATTCGGCACAACATCCGTGCGCCACGGCCGCGCATCGCCCCGAATACGTGCTTTCACTCTTGTTCCGCGCTGGCGGGCAAGCTACTCTAGTGGTTTCCCAAAAATCTTGCGGTGCAGCAAGCCTTGGCACCGGCCGACCTCCAGGACTGTTTATGCAATACCAGACCGACGACGTACGTATCCGTGAAATCAAGGAGTTGCTGCCTCCGGTTGCCGTTCTGGAAAAGTATCCGGTCACCGAAACAGCCTCCAGGACCGCTTTCCAGAGCCGCCAGGCCATCCAGAATATCCTGCATGATCGCGACGACCGCCTGCTGGTCATCATTGGCCCCTGTTCCATCCATGATCCGGTTGCGGCACTGGAATATGGCCGCAAGCTGATCGCGTTGCGTGAACAGCACAAAGCTCATCTTGAAGTGGTCATGCGCGTGTACTTTGAAAAGCCGCGCACTACCGTAGGCTGGAAAGGCCTGATCAATGATCCGTTTCTCAATGGCAGCTTCAATATCAATGAAGGCCTGCGCATTGCACGCAAGTTGCTGCTGGATCTGAACGACACCGGTTTGCCTACTGCTGGCGAATTCCTCGACATGATCACCCCGCAATATGTGGCTGATCTGATGAGCTGGGGCGCCATTGGTGCACGTACCACCGAATCTCAGGTTCACCGCGAACTGGCTTCGGGGATTTCGTGTCCGGTCGGCTTCAAGAATGGTACCGACGGCAATCTGCGTATTGCGCTTGATGCCATCCGTTCCGCCTCGGCACCGCATCATTTCTTGTCAGTAACCAAGATGGGCCATTCCGCCATCGTCGCCACCGCCGGTAACCCGGATTGCCATGTGATTTTGCGCGGCGGCAAAGAACCGAATTACGACGCCAACCACGTGCGCGCTGCCATGGCCGATCTGGCTGCAGTCGGTTTGCCAGAAAAACTGATGGTCGACTTCAGTCATGCCAATAGTCGCAAAGACTATCGCCGGCAGATGGAAGTCTCGTCAGATATCAGCGCGCAAATTGGCGAAGGCAACAAAGCCATTTTCGGCGTGATGATCGAAAGCCATCTGGTGGAAGGTCGCCAGGATCATGTTGAAGGCCAGCCACTGTGCTACGGCCAATCCATTACCGATGCCTGCATCGGCTGGAGCGACACCGAAAAAACCCTGCAAGAACTAGCCAACGCCGTGGCACAACGTCGCGCCTTGGGCAAAATCGGCGCCTGATCGGGACGTTGCCGATTAGCTCGCACACCAAAACGCCTCGTCAGGGGCGTTTTTTTTGGCCAACGCTTCGTTACCGGTTGGTTTATTTGTGAGCAGAACCACGGTGCGGTGGTCGATAGTGTAGTTTCATGGTTAACCGCCAACATCCAGCTACCCAGAGATGCGCCAACCACTCGTTCCACTTCACCTGCTGGCCTTGAATGCCGACGCCACCTTGCCGTGGCGCCAGGCTGTATCGTCGGGCATTGCAGTTGGGCTGCCCGCGCTGATCGGCCTGCTGACCGATAATCCGGTGGGTGCCTTGCTGGGCGCAGTCGGGGGCTTGTATGCCACGTTGCTGGATTACGGCGGTACGGCACGGCATCGACTGCTGACTCAGGCATTTGGCCTGTGCCTGATCCTGGGCAGCGGCGCTTTGGGTCTGTGGTTGGGGCCGCATCACGTCATGATGTTTGTGCTGCTGGCGTTGCTCACTTTTGCCATCGGCTGGAGCGACGGTCTGGGTGTTGCAATGGACAACATCTTTCGCTTCGCCGCACTGGCCCTGGTGCTGTACGCCTATCTGCCCGCACCACCTGGCGCCGCATTTATCTTTCTGGCAATTGGTATTGGCGTCGGCGTTGCCAGTGTATTGATCGACGACCGCCTGTGGCCCCGCGCGCTACCACGGCAGCATAACGGTCTGAAAAATGCGTTTCGACAGTTACGCTCCGGGCATAGTGCCGGACTGCTGCATGCCGTTGGCCTGAGTGTGACGACCTGCGCCGCGCTGTGGATCGCCCAGCACACGCATTATCCGCGCCCAGCCTGGGTGGCCGCAGTGGTGTTGTTTGTCACCCGCCCGGATGGGCTCGATAGCCTCACCCGGCTGTTTCGCAGTGTCTTTGGCGCGTTGATCGGAGTGGCGCTGGCCTGGCTGGTCACGCATCTCACCCCGGAAACCTACGCCTTGTATGGCTGGGCTGTGCTATTTGCGTTTTTGCGCCCTCTGGCGCTGGCCCGCAATTTCTGGGCGCACTACGCCCTCATGACCGCCATGTTGATGATCCTGTTCGATATTCTGCTGTTACCGGAAGGTCAGGCGGCGGGCGTTGCCATCCTGGCAATCCGTTTGCATGGCGTGGTATTGGGTGCGCTGATCGCATTGATCGGCATGGTGACGTTCAACCAGCAAGCCCGGCGTTATTTCGTGCAACAGGTCCGCGATCGATTGCCCGGCAAATAACGCGCTGCCCGGCACTAGCTAGCGCCGCAACAAGCCCCGCACATGGCGTTCCACATCGTGTTCTTCGATTTCGCCTTGCGCACCGGTGCCTGCTACTTCCGCCAGATCTACCCCCAAACGTGCGGCCAGTTGTGCGGCTTTAAGGCTGGCGACCAGGTAATCCCGGCGGGCCACATAAGCAGCCACCAGCGCCGGCGGTTCGTCGTCACCGGGCTGCACCGGCGGCGGCAAGATTTCCAGCCAGTCGCCGTCTTCGTCCTCGACTTCCATCATCAGCAGCAAGCCCGTGGACTCGATCTGATCACCGGTCTCGACCAGATAGCGGTCAACAAAACCGGCAGCCGGCGCGTGGATGGCGATTTCGTCATCGCCAGCGCGCAAGGTCACCAGCAAGTCATCGGCACTGACACCGGCGCCCACGGCCGAATGCAGCTCGGCCACCAGCGCCTGGCCCGCAAATTCGGGAGCACAGATGAGATGGGTCGTATATTCTTTTGTCATCATTCTTCGGCGCTGTAAACGGTCGTATCCCGCATTGGACGTGGTAAAAATCTACGCAAAGCGCATTGATCTGTACCAATATTTGCTTCTGATGGCGTCATAAAATATGCAGCGGTAATTTTATGCCATCGCATTACACGCGCGCATGGCAAATCAGCTTCACCGATCAGGCGCCAGTATAACCGGGCCAGCCCTACAGACCGCGAATCGCCGCCGTAATGCCCAGGCGAAGGTCGATAGTTCGACTGGATTTAGCAGTTCAACCCGCGATGCTGGCGCGATTTATCGCGGAACTCACCCAATGCGCCGCTACATGCGGCGCGGGCATGAATGCCGGAGCACCAGCTGCCCGCATGCCAACCAGGAGAAATGCCTCATGAATGACCTGATTCTGATCATCAACGCTGGTTCATCCAGCATCAAGTTTTCCCTGTTTGCACAAACATCTGCTGATCCAGAGCTGTTGTACAAGGGTCAGGTTGAAGGCATTTACGTCGACCCGCAATTTTCTGCCAAGAATGCCGCTGGCGACAAACTGGCCGATGAAAAACTGCCAGCGGATTCCCCGCGCAGCCACGACTACGCCCTGCGCTACCTGCTTGATTGGGTTAATGGCCATACCGACGGTCGCAAGCTGGCAGTGATTGGCCATCGCGTGGTGCATGGCGGTTTCAACTTTACTCAACCGGTACGCATTGACGCGCAAGTGTTGGCCGAACTGGATAAAACCGTATCGCTGGCACCGTTGCATGCACCCGCCAACATCGGCCCGATGAAGGCACTGGCTTCGCTGTTGCCAGACGTGCCGCAAGTGGCATGTTTTGACACCGCCTTCCATCGCACCCAGCCTGAGATTAATCAGCTGTACGCACTGCCGGTAGAACTGGCCGAACGCGAGGGTATCCGCCGCTGGGGCTTTCATGGCCTGTCGTACGAATACATTGCCAGCGTTCTGCCGCAGATTGACCAGCGCGCTGCCAACGGTCGCACCGTCGTCTGCCATCTGGGTAATGGCGCTTCGATGGCAGCGCTGGATCAGGGCAAGTGTGTGCTGACCACCATGGGCTTCACCGCACTCGAAGGCCTGCCGATGGGCACCCGTACCGGCAGTCTCGATCCGGCCATCGTGCTGCATTTGATGACGCATCTGAAAATGACCACCGCCGAAATCGAAACCCTGTTGTACAAGGAATCGGGCTTGTTGGGATTGTCAGGTGTTTCCAGCGATATGCGCGAGCTGCATGCCAGCAAAGAACCGCGCGCGCGCATGGCAGTGGAATACTTTGCCAACCGTATCGTGCAGCAAGTGGGTTCGCTGGCCGCGTCTATTCAAGGTCTGGATGCGCTGGTGTTCACCGCCGGTATTGGCGAGAACGATGACGAATTGCGCGCGCTGGTCTGCAATGCACTGCGCTGGCTGGGTGTAGACATTGATGAGAGTGTCAATGCCAAGCGCAGTGGCGAGCCACGCCGTATTTCCCGCGCGGACAGCAAAGTAGCCGTTTACGTGGTGCCAACCAACGAAGAACTGATGATTGCGCGGCATGCCTTGCGCTGTATTGCCGCCTAACGCTTGGCAACATCTTTTCAGCACTTTCTGCCCAAGGGCACAGCATATCGCTGTGCCCTTGTTGTTTGTGCGGCCAGCCAATGTAATAAAAAATGGCGATGGTTGCACCGGATCGCAGCCAAACCGGCTATCGTGTGTTCCCTTGCTTGCAGCGGCTGAAATCCTCAAGCGGCGCCAGCAAGGGAACGCATCACTCCGATGCAGGTCCACAACGGGCAACATAGCTCTGTGCTTCACACAGCTTTCACAGCATTTGCCGATACTGATCAACTTGTCAGCATCACTGTTTGGTCAATACGATGCAGCGTGAGGCAGACAATCAAGGAATTACGAGATGGATTACACCGGCATCATCATCGACAACAGTGTGGAACCCAAGCGGGTTCCAGCCAGCCACGGCTGGCTCTGGATCACCGACGCGTTTCGGCTGTTTTTCCGCCATTGGTGGCAATGGCTGTTGCTGACTGCAATTACATTGACGATTTTGATGGGCGTAATGCTGATCCCGGTGCTGGGCATGATTACCCCGGTGATCGCACCGGTGTTGCTGGCTGGCATTGCCTGGGCCGCCAATGAATCCCGCGTCAACAACCGCGCGCCCGCTGTACCGGACCTGTTCAACGGCCTGAAAACGCATGCGCGCAGCCTGTTGGGTGTCGGGCTGATTTATGCCATCGGCACCATGATTATCGTGATGATCCTCGGCGGCCTGTCAGCCTTGCTGATTTCACCGGATCAGATCGCCGCCATTCGCAGTGCCGAAACCACGCATGAAATCCCGGATCTGGGTGCCGGTAGCCTGGTGTTCATCCTGCTATTTTTCTTTGGCATGCTGGTGATGAACAGCATTTATTTCTTTGCGCCGCAGCTGGTCGTTCTGCGCAACATGCGTGCCGTTGAAGCCATGCGCACCAGCTATCTGGCGTTCTGGCGCAACTGGCTGCCGCTGACAGTTGCCGGCTTGATCCTGATGGTGCTGGCCGTTATTGCCAGCTTGCCCATGATGCTGGGGCTGATCATTTTATTGCCGGTATCGCTGCTGTTTAACTACTGCTGCTATGCCGATGTATTTAGCGAATTTAGCGACATTCCTCCTCATCCATAAGGAAGTATCGTGCCTGAAAGTCCGTACAAGGGAAAAACCGGGGTACAACGCGTCTTCAATGCTCTGGGCTACTCGCTCGACGGGCTGAGCGCTGGCTGGAAAAACGAGGCCGCTTTTCGCCAGGTCGCGTTGCTGGGTTGTGTCGGGATTGTGGTGGCGTTCATCGTGCCGCTGCATGCTTGGGCGCGAGCCGTGGTGATCGCCAGCCACTTGCTGACGGTGATTGTGGAATTGCTCAACTCGGCCATTGAAGCCGCCGTCGATCACACCTCGCTGGAACGCCATGAACTGGCCAAGCGCGCCAAGGACCTGGGCAGCGCCGCCCAGTTGATCTGCCTGATCAATCTGGCAGCGATGTGGGCCTTGGGGCTCACTGGAACCTGACCGTACGACAAGTTCGAGTACCCAACAAAAAACCCCGCCAGTTTGCAGCTGCGGGGTTTTTGTTGGGCGTTGCTGATGCTTCAGGTACTACAAACGCGGATCAACCGTTGCGCTTGAATTCCTTGATCACATGCTGCTGGCGGCGGCTGACGGCCAAACGCTCCGGCACGTCTTTCAATACGGCGACCCAGTGGGTTTCACCGCCATTGGAAGGCATCTTTTCAAAGCCGACCAGCGATTCACGCGCCACCAGACAATTGCGGTGGATGCGCACGAAGCGGCTGCCAAATTCTTCTTCCAGCCGGGTCAGTGAATCCTCCAGCAAATACTCCCGTTCACGCGTGCGCAACGTAATGTATTTCTGCTCTGCCTTCAGATAACGCGCTTCGGCTACCGGAATCAGATGCAAACGGCCGCGCTCGGTCACACTGAAATGGCTGCGGGCATGCGAGGCCGGTTCGGCCTGGCTGCGCGCCTGGCGCAATTCCAGCACGCGGTTCAGCGCATCGAGCAAACGCTCGCGCCGGATCGGTTTGAGCAAGTAGTCTATCGCGCGCACTTCAAAAGCCGCAACGCCGTACTCTTCAAAGGCCGTAGCGAAGATGATTGCGGGCGGCTGGGACAACCCCTGCAACTCACGCGCCAATTCAATGCCGCTCATTTGCGGCATCTGTATATCGATAATGGCAGCGTCTGCATCAGCCTCGGCCAATTGGGCCAGCGCGGATACGCCATTGGTGGCTGTGCCAACAATCTCGATAGGGCATTCGCCCGATACATCGTTCAACACATCTTCCAGCCTGCGCAGGGCAGGCATTTCGTCATCCACCAAAAAAAGGCGAAGCGGCGTCGTCATGGGTGATCTCTCTGTATGGCACCACAATGTGTACTTGATAATAGTCGCTCGCTGCCTGAGTTGTCAGCGTAGCTTCAGCATCAAAATGCAATAGTAATCGCTCACGAATATTTTCGAGAGCCATCCCGTTGCCAACGTGCTCGCGAACAGCATCGGGCGGCGGCAACGGATTTTTCACGTCCAGGTGCAATTGGTCGCGAAAACGGAAAACATGTACTTCAATTGGTGCGGGATTCAGCGCGGGCTCAACACCATGATAGACCGCGTTTTCGACAAGTGGCTGCAACATCAAAGGCGGCACTGCGGCATCGCCTGGCATGTTCTCGGTATTCCACTGTACTTTCAGGCGCGAACCCAGTCGCACCATCTCGATATTCAGATATCGCTTGGCCAGTTCGACCTCGCGATCAAGCCTTGAGAGCTGGCGATTGTCTTTCATGACCACGCGGAACAAATCCGCCAGATCTTCCAGCACTTGTTCCGCTTTGGCTGGCTCGTAACGAATCAGCGCCAGCACGGCATTCAAACTATTAAACAGAAAGTGCGGGCGAATCCGCGCCTGCAACGCAGCCAGCCTGGCCTCTGACAATCGCGGCGACAAGGCTCGCTGGCGCAAATGAAAATACTTCAGCAACGTCAGTGCGCTGGCCACCACGACCACGGCATTTGCCAATAGCGCGTTCCAGTTGGGCACGCCCAACATCAATAACCAGTGCCCGAAGGTGCCAGCCACCGCGACCAGCACACAGGTCGCCGCAACACCGCGCGAATATTCCAGTTTGGCCAGCAACGGGTTGGCCAAACCCAGCAGCAACAATGCCGGCAACATCGAGAATTCCAGCCACAATACCGACGCGGCCAGATTCTGCGGCCATGCTTGCCAGCGTTCAAGCCCGATCAATGTATAGACGAACAGCGCCAGGTGTACAAACACCAGAATGCGCAGCAGGACTCCCATATTGCGAAAGTCAGGCAGCAGATCGGACTCGATAGATACGTTTGGATTCACGACGGATCAAGGTTCAGGCAAAAAGCAGTGGCTACACTATAGCGGACCCACATTGCGGATTCGAACGATAGATTATGTCGCTGGCGCTGATTTTCACCCGGGCACTGGATGGACTCAACGCCAGGCCGGTTACAGTAGAGGTTCATCTTGCTAACGGGTTGCCTGCTTTTAATCTTGTGGGGTTGCCCGAAGCGGAGGTCAAAGAGAGCCGCGAACGGGTACGTGCGGCACTCACCGTAGCCGGTTTCGAGTTCCCGGCACGGCGTATTACCGTTAATTTAGCACCCGCAGACCTACCCAAATCCTCTAGTCACTTCGATTTGCCGATTGCCGTCGGGATTCTGGCGGCAAGCGGTCAGTTACCGCGCGATACACTGGCGCAATACGAATTTGCAGGTGAACTGGGCCTTTCAGCCGAATTACGGCAGGTGCGCGGCGCGATTGCCTTGGCCAAAGCCGCAAGCCAGGACGGGCGCCAGTTGATCCTGCCCGCTGAAAGTGCGCCAGAGGGAGCGCTTTATCCCGGTGCAACCGTCTTATCCGCGCCACACTTATTGGCCATTTGTCGCCATTTCAGCCAAAACCAGCCGCTAGAGGCAGGTCGGCCACCCGAGGTCGGCGCCAGCGTTAGCTATCCCGACATGCGCGACGTGCGTGGGCAGCAGCAAGTCAAACGTGCGCTGGAAATTGCCGCTGCCGGCCAGCACAGCTTGCTGATGGCGGGCCCGCCAGGTACCGGGAAATCGATGCTGGCGCAGCGACTGCCGGGACTGCTGCCACCGCTGGATATCGACGACGCACTGGAAGCCGCCGCCGTGCGTTCGCTCACCCGCGCAGGTATGGATCCGCGCCAGTTTGGCATCAGACCATATCGTTCGCCGCACCACACGGCATCGGCGGTAGCGCTGGTGGGAGGCGGCTCCAACCCGCAGCCGGGCGAAATCTCACTCGCACATCACGGCATTCTGTTTATGGATGAATTACCGGAGTTTGATCGCAAGGTTCTTGAGGTTCTGCGCGAGCCACTGGAGAGCGGGGAGGTTCATATCAGCCGTGCCAATCACTCGGTGACCTTTCCGGCACGGTTTCAGCTAGTGGCGGCCATGAATCCCTGTCCATGCGGTTATTTTGGTCATCCCACCCGCGCTTGCCGCTGCACGCCCGACCAGATCAACCGTTACTGTTAAAAGTCATTAGAAACCGGATTTGTCATTAAGAAACCGGATTTCTGAGTCACTAACGGCCGGATTTTTTTCCATCCAGCTGCCCGCATAAAAGCTACAGAGCCCAGCACTGTTAGTGTGTGCTGGATGCCTTAGTGACGGTTCCCTGCTCTGCTACTCGATCCTGTGAAAACAGGATTTCCTATCTATACCCCATGCCGGTTTCAACCATCCTTTAATTATTGTTTTCAATAGAAATTGATAATTAGAAATAATTGTCAGAATTTTGATTTATGGTATCTAAATAAGAAAATCAGTCGAATACACCAAGTTGCATCACTTTGACATTGAATGATTTCATATGCTCTTATGCTGCTTTTCTCATGCAGCGCAGCCTGAGTAGCGAGGTGATTTATGACTGAATTGCAATTGATCGATGTACGTCAGCTTGCAAGCTTGCTGTCCATTAGCGTGCGGAAACTAGAAGAGCTCATTCTCGCGGGAGATGCTCCGCGTTTCCTCAAGGTAGGATCACAGCGGCGCTGGAAAGCAGCTGATATCGATAACTGGATGGTAAAAAAGGCGGACGAGATCGAGCAGCAGTTCAAGAAGACTGAATGAAGTGAACAACCTTACCAAGCAAAGAACCACAAGGATATAAACAGGCTACGAAAGCAATTTCTTGAAGTTACGCGGGATAGAGGAAAACGAGGAACCCCGACACCGAATCAAAAGTCCCTCGTGGTGCCAACAGCTAAATTGACACCATATTTTCCTTGCCATAGTGGCCGGCGTCAAGCCTGCCTGGCCCCGCTCGTCCTTTTAATCAACGAGCTCTGCCCCAAGGAAAAACATCATGCAAATATTGAAGCCCATCACTCTCTTCAGTCGTACCAATCTCAGCAGCCACCTGTTTCTCCTCGGCTGACCCCCTGAGCAACCCTGCGATCAAGATAATCGCCAGCATGCGCAGTCAATTAATGAATTTCCATTCGATTCTTTCAATGGAAAGTTGCCTGTGCCTGCGCGTCTCTGATATTCATTGAGTAGATGGCACCATGCAGAAGAACATCGAAGAATTAAATAAAGTAATAGAACTTTTTTCACCCAGCGAACGAGATAATATTCTTTGGACGAGCCGGTTTCGAACTAGAACCGTTATTTCTTCTTTCAAATTTCATGCCGCACCCGTATCAGAAAGCTGGATAGAAGAATCTTTTTTTCGTCTAGCTGAACTAACTCCTGAAATCACGGAGCTCAAGTCTCAACCATTCACGGCCATTATCAAAGATGGAATATCATCTCGATCCTACACGCCGGATTCTTTAGTAAAGGTTCGAGATAAATGGATTGTTGTTGAATGCAAGCCTTTTATTAAAGAGATCAATTCCGATTTCAGTATATCAACTCAGCAAATCGCTAGTTTTTTCCGGGATTACGCACTTCCCTTTGTCGTCATCGACGAGCTTGATGTACTCAGACCAGTGCTTCGCAAGAACGTCGCTCTTCTATGGCAGTGCCGTCGCCCCCCCGAACTGGCTGCGCGGATCAGACCCTTGCTCGACCGCATTCCGGATGGCGATACAGTAGCTGTTCATGCATTGATGGAAGGCGGCTTCACCAGATTTGAAATAGCGCACGCGATTTGTAAAGGCGAGTTATTTCTCGACATGAACCTGCAGTTTCTTGACTCCAAAGTATCCCGAAGCAGGTTTCGCAATACGAGTGATGCGCTTTCCAAGCTACTTTACCCACCCCAACGATGCGCAACCATTGCGATGTATGGGGAGGAGTTTATTCAATGAAGAGCAGCTCCAGTCTTTGCCCAGGTTTGATTTTCCGGCGTGGGCCGGCAAGCTATGAAGTCTTGCAATTGCAAACGGACAATACGTTGTTGTGCCGTCGTAGCGGCACGAACAATGAAATCTTGCTCCCCAAACTGCAATTCCTCTCCGAATATGAGTCTGGACATATTTTCGACCTGCAATCGGAAGATCGCCCTTTCCGGCCTCTAAATGGTTCCAGGCCTAGGGTCAGCGCTGTCTGGGAACAATCCAGCATGGCGCAACAAGCCATTGCAACTTGTCGCTGGGAAATTATCCAGGCGGTGGAGGGTGAAGGGCCGATAACCATGGACATGAAGGGTAAGATAACGAATACCTTCCGGAAGATGTACAACTTGCCCGATACGTTAAATCCCTTCTGCCCGGAATTTGTGAATCGCCGTCTGAATTTGGCAGATGAGCCATATGCGGCCACAAAGGATGATGGAGACAATCATGATTAAGGGGCTTCGGCAGCAACTAGCCCCCTATTCAGATGAACTCAGGATTGGATATGTGCACTCTCCAGCCGGCGCAGCCCCCAGCCTTCCGATCCATCTTCCAACGCAATGCTGGTCCTATAACTCAGCAGGTGGGCGCTATTCTGCTCCAGTACATCAAGCACCGCACCGAAGTCCGCTAATAGCAGAGTTCGCCACATTGGCAAGTCAGTGGAGTTCAGCGAGACCGGATCAAGTTGATATTCAAATACGAACCAGTGCGTCCGGAACAGCTTCTCCACTGCGAAAAAACGGCAAGCACCCCTGGTGTGAGTACTGCCGTGATTTGGGGGCGTAATCTCAAATTGCGGTACGGTCTTGAACATCTTTTCCACATCCCGTAATTGCAGAGTGTCTATTCCATGCGAACCCGCCTGGATGTGTAGCGAAGTAAATCTTCGTTCCATCCATGCTGTCATTGATCTGATGTCTGTTGCAGCGTTTAACATTTTCCCGCAGTGTCGGCGGCAGCGCCTTTTTCGCACGCTCAAATGAGCGGATACGGACCCAGCTTGTCGATAGCACGATCTCTATGTCCGAGCGTCCAGCCAGAATTTCTTCCAGGTTTTTTCCCCACATAAACAGCGCCACGGGTGCTTTCAGCACAGGGCCTCCTTTTTGCAAGTAGACTGCATCGGGGTGGAGCACGCCGTCAAAATCAAGAAAAAGGATCATGCTGAAACCTATTTCCGTTGGTCATGCAGGTAATGGACCGTGGATATAAGATTCTTTCCCCGCCAGTTCGAGGTCACCCGCAGCCCAGTAAATCTGTATAGGGGGGCGAGGATGCGATGGTCTGATCTCTGGTAAAGGCTCGGTGATGCGACAGCCGTCCTGGAGATAGAAATCAAAGGCTGCTTGTTGACTGCCAAACACGGCAAAGGCTTTTTCCAGTCGACGCAAGACCCAGCCGCCAGTCCCGCTTACCGCTATGCTGGTCCGGTAAGTCAGCAAGGAGTCACGATGGCGTTCGACGACATCTGTTACAGCACCAAAATCCGCCAGTAACAGTGTGCGCCAGAGTAGGGGTTCTGCGGTGCCCAGTGCTTCTGGTTTAAGCTGATATTCTAGGACGAACCAGTGGCTGTGGAAGAGTTTTTCTACTGCGTAGAACCGACACGCCCCCGAGGTTTCCGAACGCCCTCGTTTGCCGACAGTGATCTCAAATTCAGGCATGGTTTTAAACATGTTTTGACTGCCACCAATCCTGTCAGGTATTTCCGAGAGGGGTTTGGCATGGAGGCAACTGCTCCCTGTTTATCGCATCTACCAGTGTAGCCATTTTGTCAAAGCGTTTCCCCATGTAGCGGGCCACAAGACCACAGGTGATTGCTCCAAGCCCAATAGGCGGGATGATCAGCAGTGGGATGCCAACAATGATCCCTGTCCAGCCGGCGATCTTGAATAGCTTGATGGTCATGCGCTGGTGTTCCAGTTCCATGTCCAAAAGCTTGTGACGATTCTCGCTCACTCTAAAACTCCCTCATGCAAAAAGCGCCTGGCACTGCGGAATCAGTCCCCATGCCAAGGGTTGACCGCATATTATCCTATTTTGGGATATTTTTGAGTGGGTGATCAGATGGAACAATGAAATCCATCCATGATCCTCGCTACCGTGACCTTATCCAGCAATTGGTGGACGCTCGCGTGGCTTCGGGGATTACACAAACCGTATTGGCGGAAGCGCTGGGGAAGCCACAGTCATTTATTGCGAAAGTCGAAAACCTCGACCGCCGTCTGGACATTGTGGAAATGGGAGACTGGTTACTGGCTCTGAGTCAGCCAGCGGACGAATTTCTCGCTCGGACTGGTTGGCCTCGAAAGTTACATGGATAGCCAAGCTGTCGAATGGTCGCCGCGACTCGTTGTCCCAGCTTGATGTACAGCTTGACCGCGCGGATGCGGTCTTCGTATGAATACATGAACTACCTCTTGGTAGTCCAAGATTTTGTCCGCATCCCCATCTGATCAATATTCAACGCGTGCCAACATCCCATACACCCGAAAGCCCTTGGCACCATGCTTTGCACGATGCGGAGGGACTTCGGCAGGGCTGGCATGCTTTTACGGGGAATGACCCGACGTACGTTACGGCTTGATGGCCTTTCGCAACTCGGCAATCGCTGTGGTGAGTTCGGAAATGATTTTCAGGTAGTCAGTGTCCTTGTCTCCACTACCAGACGCAGAAGAACCTTCAGACTCGAGGCGGCCGAAATAACGCGTCGCGAAATCCCGTTTCACCTCATTCCGTTCCTGGTCGCTCAGGGTTGCAAGGAACGGATCAATAGAGGCGAGTTCCAGTTCTGCCTGTCTCAATCTGCGCTCGTTTACTTGGGACTGCTTGACCTGCATTGCGCCGAAACCGGCAAGCAAGATAAAGGGGGTAGAGATCAGAGTCTGGCGAGCCACTGTAGCCCAAGTCAGGTCCTTGTCGTACGTCAGGAAGAAGAAGACGACCCCCACCGCGATCCAGATAGCCAGCGACCAGAATGCGACGCCCTTCCAGAAACTTGCCTGCTTGCGTTCCTCGTTGGCGGTTTTCTGATAGCCATGCGCCATTCCGGTATCGGAAATGATACCGATCAGCCTTTGCGCAAAGGTCTTCTTTTCATCCAGAAACGCAAGGATTGCTTTAGTATCTGTTTCCGCTTTCTCAATCACTTCTTTGTGCCGGGTCAACGCCTTGTGCGCAGCGTCCAAATAATTTGCGTTCCTTTTTTTTTTCGCTCTCTTCAAACGTGGTCCGGCGGGCTTCTTCTTCTTTGAGCGCCTCAGTAGCACGTGCCTGTTCAGCCGCAGTATGTTCTGTCTGCCGGGTGGACTGTGCATCGGAAAACTGCTGCTGAAATGCGGCAATCGCCGTATCCAGGCGCTGCTTCTGGTTGCTGATTTCCGTAGCGGATTCGGCAAGTCGCCCCTGCTGGCCGCCAATCTCCTGAATCAACGCTGCCATCCGTTGTTCCAGGTTGCGGGTCCATTCTGAAATGGAGCTGTGATAATTGGCCGCAGCCTCACGCAAGGCCTCAATATGCACTTCCGTTGTCACGGGTATCTGGATGATCGTCGCCAACAAACCATCAACGTTAGCCTGCGCATTCACCAAGTGGTTAGCATTGCGATTCGAGAGGAAGTTGTTGAACTCCGCCCGAGTACCGTTGGAGTACTGGACCACCCTGTCCAGAAGGGCAGTCTGCACAAAATAGGGATCAGCATTTTCCAGCACCTTGCGAGCATGCAAGCCAATTGCATCGGCACGGTTGAAATGTTCGCGAACCTGCTCCTCCAGATCACTCTCGAGCGGCGTACCTTCAACGAACAACAGCAGATCATTGAGACTGCCAATCGCTGCATGCGAAACGACCCGGTCAACCAACGCACCCATGTTCATTATCCTAGTTGTTATTGAGGGGTAGATCAGGCCACTCCCGCCAAGAAGGGTCTGGCGGGATTAGTTAATAGTCAGGCTGGCTCAGCCGGGGTGCTTAAATTTCTTGGCAATATAACGTGCAGAACGTTCGATGTACGGATAGACGGTTCGCTCGTTGATATTCATCTGATCCAGTTCTTGCAGTAGAGCGGCCTTGTAGTTGATCTTGATTCGACGTATCCGGATGTTCTCGTCACCTGTTTCCACGAGGACTGCATCCAGACCAAAGAGTAGGAAGGCCCCGATCTGTGAGGCAATTCTGTCGTTGGCCCGTTTGCCTTTCACACAGATAATGGACCGCAGGTCTGCTGGATTTATGCGTGGTTCGAAGTAGGGTTTTTCTTCCTTGATGAGATGCAGATATCGCTTGAGCGTAATCTCCCGGAAGTTCAATTTCTCTGCGCCCTTCAGTGTGGCAAGCTTGTTTTGCAACCAAGTCTTGTCGTCAGCGGGGAGGCGAGCCAGGTTGGCAAGACAGCTAGCGCGATCTGAATCGAAGTATTTGATCTGGTCAGATTTGATGCTGAACACAATAACTTCACCCGTTTTGTCTTCAGACGACTCGCAGGCGAAATAGAGGGCGATCAATGGATTCGAAGTGATATCTAGCAAGCGGGTGGGCAACCCAAAATGCTGCATGCGGACAAGTTTATCGAGCGTGTGGGCATCAGTCTGAAAGTCTGCTGGGTTGGAGATGAGCAATTCCCGGTATATCCGATGCTCCTCCTTCAAATAGAGATAGTTTCCCTTACTGTCAGTCCGTAGAACCGAAGGAACCAACCGGTAAACCTGATCAGTATGTCCCCGGTAGAACACTTCACGCCCAGCCTCGGGGCTCTGTAGAACTAGCTCGACGAATCGCTGTAGTGAATCTGCCTCCTCTATCGTGACCTCATCTGTGGAGGACTGAGAAGGTGGAAGGCTTTGGCTGGGTTGCTTCAAAGAGCGGGTCCCAGAGCTAATGGCCCCGCCCCGGCGCAGGACCCTTAAAAGGTCAACACTTTTAATGGCCCAGTGAGTTCTGGTCATTTCCCAATGGCGGATGTCCAGCTGCTGCGTCAGGGGGGCTAGTGTGCGGCGATTTAGCTTTCTAAGGCGGGTATTGACCTCGAATTCAATTTTGACAAAGCTTTTCTCGGCGACAATGCGTGTAATCCAGCCGAGCCGAGCCGAATCGAGGTCCCCTTCGTACAGGAACAGGCAGGGGAACGACTTCAGGCGTTCAATGTTTGTCGTAGTAAGTGTCTCGAATTCAGCAACGATCTCACTATCGGTGTATTCCAAAAAACGGGACCGTGGAAATTCGTAGATACCATCCGGCCCATCCCAAGCCCCAACTGAGGCGGTGACCAGGAGGTTGTAAGCATGTTCCACGGTATTCACCCCAGGATCATGAACGGATGGTGGTAACGTCAATCAGCATTGCGTCCCCGTTATCCAACATGAAACGGGTTTGACCATCGTGTGCCGGAACCGTGAAATCGCGATTGAGAATCACGTTTTCCGAACCATGAATGGATGCCGGGCAGGACATCGCCTCACGTGCCTGGAGGACTGTCGCTTTTTGTTCCTGGATTTCCTGAATCCGAATGTTCAACGTAAAGCTGCCGGCGGATGAAGAAAGTGTGATGGATGAGCCCTCTCGAAGCCTGTCTTGCTTCAACGCACCCCGTTTTACCGAACCGTCAATCGAGCAATCCCAGCGGAACACGTCTTTATAGATGTAAGAGTCGGCTGGAACGCCATTTGCATTCTCAGGTGACGAAAGATAACCAGATAGCGGCCGCCCTGCGACAAGGGACTCCTGCCCTTGGGCGTTTACAACCCGAAATGCCACCTTGTAGTTAGGTTCGCTTGCGTAGGTTGCGCTGGCAAAGGTTGCAGCAAAAAGGACGGCAGCGTAAATGTTGTTATTCATTATGAAATCCCGATATTTGAGGCAAACTTTCCGCCCAAGGCTTGTACAGTCTAATGGCGGATTGTCATTTCATAAATACAACAGTGTGGAATGGAGTTTTTAAGAGATTTTAAGCACGCTTAAACCCCGTTTTCGGCACAGTAAGTTCGGCTCAGCTATACGTCGAAAAAAATCCGGCCGTTAGTGACTGAAGGAAAAAAAATCCGCTTGTTAGTGACACATGGATCAAATCACGAGTCATTAGCGGTCAAAATTTCCCTTACAAATCAATGAGCCCAATCCGGCATTTAATGACTCTTTACACCGTTACAAGGCCAGATTATCCGGGCCGTTCCTGGATCGGATCGATCTGGCAGTCGAAGTCCCGGCAGTAAACGAAGCTACCTTGATGGCCGCACCCGACGGCGAGAGCACCGTTGTGATTCGCGAACGTGTCATCCGTGCCTGGAATCTGGCTCGCCAGCGACAGGGTAAATCCAATGCCGCCCTCACAACTGCCGAGATTGACCGCTTTTGCACGCCCGATGAAGCAGCTCGCGCGCTGCTGCATACCGCGCTGCAGCGTCTTAATTTATCTGCCCGCAGTTTTCACCGGGTGCTAAAAATCGCTCGCACCATTGCTGATTTAACTGGCACCGAGCAAATCCGTTCCGATCATGTTGCTGAAGCGATCCAATACCGGCGTGGATTGGGCTAGCGACGGACACAACCAGCTGTTGCGCGGCATATCAATTAAGCTGGCGGCAGCGGGAGACGGTCAGGTTGGTGGGGGTTTCGACGATCACCGGCGCGGGTCGTGGCTGGGGAAAAGATTGCTCCAGAATATCCAGTCGGCGCTGCCAGGCTTGCGCCAGATCAGCCGGCACGCAACGGGCAATGGCTTTGCGAAACAACTGGAACACCACACCATGCGCTTCAGCAAAAATAGCTGGAAACTGCATGCCACTGTTGCCGCCACGACTCATGGACAGCCGCCAGGTTTCGCCATCCAGTACGGCGTACCAGAACTGCACCAGCCGACCTTTCAGCGGCCCTTCATCAGCAAACTGGTTAATACTCGTGGCAAAACGCGGATGCTGGCGCAACAGCGAAAGAAAATCGTCGACTACGTTTTTGATCGCCGGAATGCCGATCATGGATGCAAGCGCGTACATGGTATCTTCCAGTCCGTCTTATAAATTCGTATCGCTGAAAGACTTTCTGCCGCGGTAAACGTTCCTTTTAAACCCGACGGTAATGTACACATAACAATGGTGACCGGCAGCACAGCGGTTTGCCGCAGGACCGGCGTTTGCTAGACTTCGCCGCATCTTCCCGTAACTTGTCAGAACACCCGGTCGCCCCATGTCCACACCCCGCTATGATGAATCCGCTGTAAAAGTCCTCAAGGGCCTCGATCCAGTACGCCACCGTCCCGGCATGTACACCCGCACGGACAACCCGCTGCATATCTGCCAGGAAGTGATCGATAACGCGGCCGATGAGGCACTGGGCGGCTTTGCCACGCGTATCGACGTGGTGATGTATCGCAACCAGACCTTGCGCGTGGCGGATAACGGTCGCGGGATTCCGGTGGGGATTCATCCGGAAGAAGGCGTTCCCACCGTGCAAGTGGTGTTCACCCAACTGCACGCGGGCGGCAAGTTCGACAAAAAAGACGGCGGCGCTTACGCGTTTTCGGGCGGTTTGCATGGCGTGGGTGTTTCGGTCACCAATGCGCTCTCTACCCGGCTGGAAGTTGAAGTCAAACGCGACGGCCAATTGAACAAGCTGGCTTTCGCCAATGGTGACGTGGTCGAGCCGCTCACGGTGGCTGGCACCTGCGCCAAAAAGGACACCGGCACGGCCGTGTTTGTGGCGCCGGACCCAAAATATTTTGATGCTCCCAATATTCCGCAAGGTGATCTGGAGCATCTGCTCAAATCCAAAGCGGTGTTGCTACCCGGTTTGATCGTTACCCTGAAATTGGAACAAGCCAACGGTGAATTCCTTGAAAAATCATGGAATTACCCGGATGGCCTGCCAGGCTATCTGGCTGAGCAACTAACCGGCTATGAACTGGTTATCCCGATTTTCCGCGGTGAGAAATACATCGAAGGCGCGGACGACACTTTCTCGCCCGGCGAAGGCTGCGCGTGGGCACTGACGTGGAGCGAAGATGGCCCGACTTCACGTGAATCGTATGTGAACCTGATCCCGACGCTGGTCGGTGGCACGCATGAATCCGGCCTGCGCGACGGTGTATTCCAGGCCGTGAAAACCTTCATGGAGTTTCATTCGCTCACCCCCAAGGGCGTGAAACTACTGCCGGAAGACTTGTTTAGCCGCGCGTCATTTGTGCTGTCTGCCAAGGTACTGGACCCGCAATTCCAGGGCCAGACCAAAGATAAACTGACCAGCCGGGATGGATTGAAACTGGTTTCAACCATGGTCAAATCGCCATTCGAATTGTGGCTGAATGAGCATGTTGAGCTGGGTAAAAAGCTGGCGGAATTGTGTATCCGCGCGGCTCAAGCCCGGCAAAAGAACGCCCAGAAAGTTGAAAAGAAAAAGTCCAGCGGCATTGCCGTGTTACCCGGCAAGCTCACCGATTGCGCCAGCGATGAAACCGGCCGTTGCGAGTTGTTCCTGGTCGAAGGTGATTCCGCCGGTGGTTCGGCCAAGCTGGGGCGTGAGAAAGACTTCCAGGCCATTTTGCCGTTGCGCGGCAAGGTGCTGAATACCTGGGAAGTTGATCGGGACCAGATTTTCGCCAACAACGAAGTCCACGATATTGCCGTGGCGATTGGCGTTGATCCGCACACCATCAACGAGACACCCGATCTGTCCGGCCTGCGTTACGGCAAGATCATCATCATGTCGGATGCGGACGTGGATGGCTCGCACATTCAGGTGCTGTTGCTCACCTTGTTCTATCGCCATTTCCCGGGCTTGATCGCCAACGGTCATGTGTACGTGGCACAACCGCCACTGTATCGGGTAGACGTGGCGGGCTCCGGCAAGAACAAGCCACCACGCAAGTTCTACGCGCTGGATGAAGGCGAAATGACGGCGATTCTGGACAAACTTCGTGCCGAGAAAGTACGCGAAGGCGCCTGGAGTATTTCGCGCTTTAAAGGCCTCGGTGAAATGAATGCCAGCCAGTTGTTTGAAACCACCATGAATCCGGACACCCGCCGCGTGTTGCGCGTAGGTATCCCGGATGATGTCAGCCAGAACACGCGTGATCTGATGCATATGTTGATGGGCAAAAGCGAAGCGTCCAGTCGCAAAGCATGGCTGGAAGCGCGCGGTAACGAGGTCGAAGCGGACATCTGATACCGCCAGGCGCCCGGGGCCGCGCAATGCGGCCCTGACATGGCCTGTAATCGGCCATAATATAGCAACTTCATCTTCGGCTGGCTCACTCGAGAGCCAAGTGCTAACCCATTTATGGTTGCTGATATTTCCGTTTATCTCGCCGGGCCAGGCGTCTTCCGGCAGGATGCCGCGGTCTGGGGCTCCCGCCTGAAAACCGCTTGCGATATCCACGGACTGGTCGGGCTATTTCCGCTGGATAACGCCCTGCCAGCGTTGCCGGACGAGCGCAGCAAGCGCGAATGGATATTCCAGCAAAACTGTACAATGATCAGCCGCAGCGACTTGGTGTTCGCCGACATGCGCGCTTTTCGCAGTGCCAGCGAACCCGATTCCGGCACTGCGTTTGAAGTCGGTTTCGCCTTCGCCTTGGGCAAACCGGTGTGGCTATGGCTATCCGATGTCACCGCCGACACACCCATGTACAAGCGCATTCCCAGCGCGTTTAAACAACAAAATAGCTGGATGGATAACGACAACAACGCCATCGAAGACTTTGGCGTGCCGTTGAATCTGATGCTGTGGCAAGCGGCCACCGGCGTGATCGTCGCCAACAGCCCCGAACTGGCCATCGCTGAGCTGGTCAAGCGCGCCCGCCTGCCTGTGCTGCGCCATCGTTAGTATTTATCCAGCGGAATACGTAATTGCAGCAGCCCGCCAAACTGGGTTGCACCGTTACTTTGTTTGCGGATCACACTCGCCCCGACATTGGCCTGAATGTGGGTGCGCGGCACCATCCAGTTCACGCCGCCAATCAACCCGTTCAAAGTGTCAGCACGCGGGAAAGCCTGATTGATCGCCTGATCACCGGGATTCACTTGAGCGTGCAGGTAGCGGAAGGTGTATTGCTGCTGGTAGCGCCATTCTGTTGGTGTCCAGGTCAGATTGGCCGAAACCGATTTGCCATCGCCCCCCATCCAGCTCCCAATCGGCAACTGGTCCTGGTAATAGCCATCGCGGTAAGTCCAATGGTTATATGCCAGGCCGGATTGCCCTGCTTTGCGACCAAAGAAACGGTCGGTCTCACTGTCTGTGGCTTCAAGGTGCCATTGCAGGCGGTGGCTGCCCAGTGATTGCGCCATGCCGATGCCCGCCAACACCATATATTTCGATGGCAAATGGCCGGCTTCATCTTCGCCAATGGCTTGCCCATACAAGGTCACTGGATTACCGCCGATAAATGGCAAGGTATAGCGCAGATCAAAGCCCGCTAGCTCATCGCTGGGGTCGTCCTGTGCTGTCGCGGTATTGGAGTTGCCGCTCACCGCCTTCCAGAAGCCGTGCGCGTCGTTGGCCCGCCCGGCGCCGCCCCACATGATCATGCGCGAGGCGCCCAACTCCAATCCACGCAATGGTCGCGCATAAACCCGCATCCCCGTTATTTGGGGATGGGCAATCACCTCGTCATGCTGAATCTGCCCCAAGAATAACTCGTAGCCCCACGGCCCGATCCACGATAACCACCGCGTCTGGAACGGTGCATCGCTGCCGTTGCGCAAACCGAAGCCAGCGATAGCTGTGGCGTGATTGGACCAGATCAGACTATCGGACCAGCCCGGCCCCCACCAATGATCCAGTTGCCCCACATACAAAATCTGGCCAGCCACATTGAGCGCCGCGTAGCTACCTTGCAAATCGGTACGGCTCTGCCGGTCTGTGAGCGGAGAATTGAGTCCCCGCACTTCCAGATGAGCCGCAGCCACATCGTTACTGCCTTGCCCATAGACCGATGCCGCCTCTCGCGCCAGCGGTGTATTTTCAAAACCGGTAGCGCGTAGTTTGCTGGTGTTGACGTCTAGCTCCGCACCCCACGAGTTTTGCATAGCCGCTTCCACCGCCCGAACGACGCGCTCAAGCGTTGCATAATCTTGTGGGCTGGCCAGGCGGATGTTTCGGCGAGCGACGGCCTCGACCACGATGCTTGCTGGTAGCGGCCAGGTTGAAGTTGATATGTCCAGTACGCCCCGATTGGCCAGCCACTCCAGATCTGCTCTTACCGCGGCGTCACCGGCTTGCAACAAGACAGGTGAACTTCCCGGGTATGCGGCCTGAACGGTGGTTCCGGCCAGCAGAGCAAACGTCATTAACAGGGTTTGAGACAAACGTATTTTGGAGGGCATTGCTGGCTATCCACGAGCAAATAGCGCGACCTTAATTGCCCACTATCGGCGGTAATATCGGAAGAATCCGTAAATGCCGATCCATCACACTGATTTGTTCGTGTTGTGTTCCACGTGGAACATTCTGTGTTTCGTACACACATTCCGTAGCGGCGTGTTCAGCTTGCCCATCTCGCGGCTACAATGCCGACTGACTTGTTTTCATTGATCCTGGTGCCATGTCCGAAATCGAAGAACCAAACGATCTGCTCGCCGAAACGCTGCCCACAGACGACGTGCCAGCCCAAGCCGACCAAGGCGGCAACCGCCGCTATATTGCCGCGCAGGTGTCCGCTACCCTGCCCGACGACGGCGAGTCCGTGCAACTCGGCTTATACGCTGAAAAGAGTTACCTCGAATACGCAATGAGCGTGGTGAAAAGCCGTGCCCTGCCGCAAGTCGAAGATGGCCAGAAGCCGGTGCAGCGTCGCGTACTGTATGCCATGCATGAGATGGGTCTCACCGGCACCGCCAAGCCGGTGAAGTCAGCGCGTATCGTTGGTGAGGTACTGGGCAAGTTTCACCCGCACGGCGACCAATCGGCGTATGACGCCCTGGTGCGCATTGCCCAGGATTTCTCGCTGCGTTATCCGCTGATTGATGGCCAGGGTAATTTCGGCTCGCGTGATGGTGATGATGCGGCGGCCATGCGCTACACCGAAGCGCGTTTGACACCGATTGCCGATCTGCTTTTGGCCGAACTGAACCAGGGCACCACCGATTTCATCCCCAACTACGATGGTGCGTTTGAAGAGCCGGTATTGCTGCCCGCGCGCTTGCCGATGCTGCTGTTGAACGGCGCATCCGGCATTGCCGTGGGGATGGCCACCGAGATTCCGTCGCACAATCTGGGCGAAGTAGCCGACGCAGCGATTGCCTTGATTCGTGATCGCTCGCTCAACGTGGCCGCTTTGATGCATTACATCCAGGGCCCGGATTTGCCTGGCGGCGGCCAGATTATTTCCGGTCAGCGTGATATCCAGGCCGCCTATGAAACCGGCCGTGGCTCGCTCAAGATTCGCGCCCGCTGGGAGAAAGAAGACCTCGCGCGCGGCCAGTGGCAGATGATCGTTACCGAGTTGCCGCAAGGTACGTCGTCGCAAAAAGTACTGGAAGAGATCGAAGAGCTCACCAACCCGAAGATCAAGAAAGGCAAGAAAGCGCTCACCCAAGAACAGATGCAGACCAAACAACTGGTGCTGTCATTGCTGGATCGTGTGCGTGACGAGTCGGGTAAAGAACAGTCCGTCCGCCTGGTGTTTGAACCCAAGTCATCCCGCCAGAATCCGGATGACCTGATGAATGTGCTACTGGCGCATACGTCGCTGGAAACATCGCTGTCGATGAATCTGGTGACCATTGGCCGCGATGGTCGCCCGCAGCAAAAGTCGCTCAAAGCCTTGTTGAACGAGTGGGTCGACTATCGCTTTGTAACCGTGACTCGCCGACTGAATCACCGTTTGGGTCAGGTGAACGATCGCATGCATATTCTGGAAGGCCGTTTGATTGTCTTCCTGAACATTGACGAAGTCATTCGCATCATCCGGCATAGCGACGAGCCCAAGCCTGCGCTGATCGAAGCCTTCAATTTGTCTGATCGCCAGGCCGAAGACATTCTCGAAATCCGCTTGCGCCAGTTGGCGCGGCTCGAAGGCATCAAGATCGAGCAAGAACTGGCAGCATTGAAGATCGAGAAAGAAGAACTGGAACATTTGCTGGGCAATGCGGGCGCGCTGCAAAAACTGATCATCAAAGAGATCGAAGCTGATCGCAAAAAGTTTGCTGATCCACGCCGTACTTTGATTCTGGCCGCGGAAAAAGCTGTGCTGGAAGCCACCGTGGTGGACGAACCCACCACATTGGTCCTGTCTGAGAAAGGCTGGCTGCGCGCCCGCCAAGGTCACGGTCTGGATATCCAGAACCTGGCCTTCAAGGATGGTGACGCACTGCTGGCCGCCATAGAGTGCCGTACAGTCGACCAGGTGGCATTGTTCGGCGCCGATGGTCGCGTGTATACCATCGCCGCCTCCAGCGTGCCTGGCGGCCGTGGTGACGGCATGCCGGTCACCACACTAGTGGACCTCAACGCGCAAACCCGCATCACGCAGATGGTGGTCGCCAAAGCGCAGGACTGGCTGGTAATTGCCAACACCGCTGGTTATGGCTTCACCTGCCAGTTCGAGAATTTGTTGTCGCGACAAAAAGCAGGCAAGAGCTTCATCACTGTGGAAGCTGGCGAAACCATCCTCAAGGTCACGCCATTTGTTCCACGTGAAACATCGCTGGTGGCGTGTTTGTCCAAGGGCGGTAAATTGCATCTATTCCCGCTGGCTGAGTTCAAACAGCTCACGGGCGGCGGCCGTGGCGTGATCACCATGGCGCTGGACGACAAAGATACACTGGCAGCGATTACCGTTTCAGATGGCGGCACGCTCAAATTGACTGGCACCGGCCGCGGCGGCAAGGCTGTTGAACTGGTGCTGGATGCGAATGAGATGGCGCCGTACATTGGCAAGCGCGCACGTAAAGGCAAGCCGATCAATGCCGGGCTGAAATTCCCGGGATTCTGATCTCGCTATGACTGCGTCGTCATCCGATCTGCAATTGCTCTGGGCCAGTCTGGGCATACCCCCAGACTGGGTGGCAGCGCATGGCTTGCCTGTTTATGTCGAAGCACAAGCGCTGGAATTGGTGGAAATCCCCGCAGCAGTGTCGGGCAAAACCATGTTGCTCTCCCCTGCTGCGGCAAATGCCTGGCAGGAGATGCAGGCAGCCGCCGAGAGTGACAGCGTATCATTGCTGCTGATTTCGGCTTGGCGCAGCATTGCGCGGCAAGCTGAGTTGATCAATAACAAGCTCGCCCAAGGCATGTCCATTGACGCGGTCTTGCAGCGACTAGCGCCGCCAGGATGCAGCGAACACCATACTGGGCGGGCCATCGATATCGCCACGCCGGATGCGCAGTCGCTAACGGAAGCCTTTTCCCAAACACCAGCTTTTGCGTGGTTAACAGCGAATGCCGGACGATTCGGATTCACACTCTCTTTTCCACAAAACAATCCGTATGGCTATATGTATGAGCCGTGGCATTGGTGCTTTCAGGATTGAACTCACTGATCTTGCACTAATATAAAACGGCCCGTTTGGGCCGTTTTATATTTGGTCATGCTGCGGTAGTCCTCGCCGGGAGGTTTCATCTATCCATCCCCCAAGCGCCGTTCATGCGCTCAACATGCTGAGCGCATTCAGTGTAGTCCGCGCGCCCGACCAGTTCCGTTCCGCGCCATTTAATTGCTGGGTTAACTGCGCGGCGCAGTCCTCCGGCGAAGCAACTGTGCTATCAAGCGTAAGATCGTAATCCATGTATTGATGCACCCGATTGAATTCCCAAGCCGCCAGCCCTGCTGCGCGGTCTCCTCGCTGCTTCTCGCGCCGGATGGCTTCATCCAGCTCACACTGCACCCCAACCAGCGCCACTTGATATCCAGCCAGTTCGGTCAACAGTTCAAGCTTTTCACTCGCGTCGCACCAGGCGTTATCTACCACTAGTTTGAGTCCGGCCTGCAACAGGCCAGGCAAGCAATAGTGATAGCCGCGGACCAAGGCTTGCCACTCGTACCCGTTGCGGGTGATGACATCGCCTTTTTGCATGCGTATCAGATCAGCAGCGGGCAATGTGTAAAGCACACTATCGATAGAAAAATTGAGATATTGCTCCGGCAGCAATTCCTGCAGGACACGGGCAATCGACGTTTTGCCGGAGGAACTGGTGCCATTCAGGACGATAACTTGCGGCAGTGTCATAGGCTTAATCGGTCATAAGCGGCAGGCACAATTCGTAATGCCCGCTCAGATACTGGTCTTCTTCGTAACGCTCCACCCGTGGCCGGGACGGATCGAGCACCACCTTGGCGTTGGCTACCCATGTCAGCATCAGATCACGCCAGCGCGGGCCGATATCGTCGTTGGGACCATGATGGCGAAACACCGCCCAGCGCCCGCCCTGTAATTTGTAATCACCCAGCCCACGCGGAATGCGGGTTTGCGGACTAATGATTTGCGCTGCATCGTAACGACGGCGGCCCGATGGCGTGGTGGCCGGATCGCTCCAGATCAAGCCATAGCGGCGTGCCGGAGCAATGCCGTACATGGTGCAGGTTTTACGAAAGCGCTTCCACAGCAAGTCCAGATTGCAACCGTACTCGCCGACTTCGCGGATGTACACCACGCGTTCGGTATCCCAATGCTCGATGGTGATCCGTGCGTTTACTTCGGCAAAACTCCAGTGGTAATCCGCCGAGGTACCAGCGATCGCCGCGCCCGGTTTATATGAATGCTCGCCCAGATTGCGATCACGCCACGCATCTGCAGCCGGCGCGCCTTTGCGCCATTCACTCGGCGTAAAACCGAACTCACGATGAAACGCCCGGCTGAAGGTGGCCGCTGAAGAGAACCCCACTGTTAGCGCCACTTTGCCAATCGGCATTTTTGGCATCCACTGCAATATGGATGCCGCCGTTTCCAGTCGCAGCCGCCACAAGAACGCTTGCGGGGTAGTCGCATAACGCGATTGAAAGCGACGGACCAGATACCAAGGGGAATAGTGAGCTGCGTCGGCCAGATCGGCCAGCGTAAGCGGAGCGGAAAGGTCGCGCACCATGCGGTTGATTGCGCGTTCCAGTCGCAGGCAGGGAGTGGACATCGGGGTTTGTCCTTTACGTGTGGGGGCGTGCAGCCGGCTATTTTAGCAGCGCCTGCTCACAGCGCCTACGCGCCCCGTCCGCTTTTAATGCACCAGGTTTGCAGGATGTTCCACGTGAAACATCCCGCAAACCATCTCACTTCACGCAGCAGGCGTTTCGGGCTTGGCGGCCTCTTCCTCTTCGCCGGTCCGCGCCCAGAACAAGCGGTCCGGGATGAACTGCCCCATTCCCGGCCGGAAAGCACGACTCAGAGCCTGCCAAGTGTATTCCTGAGCATCACGCACGGCCACGGGCAATTCCGCGCCGCTCGCCAGCGCGCCGGCAATGGCTGATGCCAGCGTACAGCCTGCACCGTGGTAACTGCCCGGCAATCGATCCCAGCTATCGCTGCGCGTACGACCGGCGCGGGAGAACAGCGTGTTGTTCACTTTGGGTGTGTTCTCGTGCGTGCCGGTGATCAACACGTATTCACAGCCACAATCGAGCAAGCGGCTGGCGGCGGCATCCAGCGCCAGCTCTTCCTGCTCGTCCGGATCATCCGAAGCCAGGCGGCGGGCCTCGATACTGTTGGGCGTAATGATCAAAGTATGCGGCATCAGCAATTCGCGCATCGCGTTGATCATTTCTTCACCCGATGGCTCATCGTGACCCGAATTCAAAACCGGCTCGAACACCAACGGAATATCCGGATAATCCGCCGCGATCTCGGCAATGACCGCCAGATTTTCAATACTGCCGACCATGCCCACTTTAATGGCATCGATCTGCATGTCTTCCAGAATGTAACGGGCCTGGTCCTGCAGCCAGTCGGGTTCAACCGGCTGGAACTCCTGCACACCGGTGGTGTCTTGCACGGTCAAGGCAGTCACCACCGGCAAGGGATGACAGCCCAAAGAAGCCAGTGTCAGAATGTCCGCGGCAAGGCCCGCGCCGCCTGAAGGGTCGTTTGCACCAAAGACAAGAACTAGCGGAGGTGTAGCAATCATGGGCGGGCAGCTATTATTTAATCAGGTAGAATTCTGATTCTAAACCAAGCAACAAAGTGGACCGCATGAAAAAATATATGTGCCTGATTTGTGGCTTCATTTATGACGAAGCCGAAGGCTGTGCCAACGATGGCATCGCCCCTGGAACCAAGTGGGAAGACGTACCGATCAACTGGACTTGTCCCGATTGCGGTGCACGCAAAGAAGATTTTGAGATGGTCGAAATCTGATCTTTGGCGATGCAAACGGCGCTGGCTTTTTGACCCAGCGCCGTTTTTTCATTTTTTTCTGCCGGAAACAAGTCCACCATGCTTTGGGTCAAAGCCTTTCATATCCTGTTTGTAATCAGCTGGTTTGCCGGCCTGTTTTATTTGCCGCGCATCTTCGTCAATCTGGCCATGACCGACGATGCCACTACCAAAGAGCGCCTGCTGCTTATGGCAGGCAAGTTGTTGCGCTTTATGACACCGCTAGCCGTGCTGGCCATCGTCTTTGGCGTGTGGACATGGTCGTACTACCAGTTCTTCGCCGGCCCCGGCTGGCACTGGATGCACGCCAAACTGGCACTGGTGCTGTTGCTGGTGATCTACCACGGCTGGTGCTTCAAGCTGTTTAATGACTTCACTGCTGGCCGCAATCGCCACAGCAATGTGTGGTATCGCTACTTCAACGAGATCCCCGTGGTGGTACTGCTGGCCGTGGTGATCCTTGTCACGGTTAAACCATTCTGAACGCCGTCTGCCGCTAGTCATTATCGGATATAAGGATTGCCACCATGGCGCAGGAAATCGAAAGAAAGTTTTTGCTGAGTAGCGAGGACTGGCGTAACCAGGCAGAAAATGCGACTCGAATTGCCCAGGGTTATCTCAATGCCGACCCAGCCCGCACAGTTCGGGTACGTATCAAAGGCGAGCAAGGATTTTTGACCATTAAAGGCAAAAACGAAGGTATCACCCGCGCTGAATACGAATACCCGATTCCGCTGGGTGATGCCGCCGAATTGCTGCAACTGTGCCCCACCGTACTGGACAAAACACGCCACGAAATTCGCAATGGCGGATTTTTGTGGGAGATCGACGAATTTGCTGGCGACAATGCCGGATTAATCGTTGCCGAAATCGAACTACCCACCGCAGATACCGAATTTGTAAAACCTGACTGGCTCGGCGCCGAGGTATCGGGCGACGCGCGCTATTACAACAGCGCCTTGTCCGTCACCCCATACAGCCGCTGGCCACGTTGAACTGGAGTCTCACGCATGTCTCGCAATACTGAATTGTTCCAGGCCGCCTGCAAACATATCCCCGGCGGCGTTAACTCCCCGGTGCGCGCCTTTGGCTCTGTCGGCGGCACCCCTCCCTTCATCGCTCGCGGCGAAGGCGCCTATGTCTGGGATGCTGATGGCAAACGCTATATTGATTATGTTGGCTCATGGGGCCCGCTCATTCTCGGCCACGCCCATCCACAAGTGATCGAAGCCGTGATCCAGGCCGCGCAAAATGGCCTGAGCTTTGGCGCCCCCACCGCCGCCGAAATCGAGTTGGCCGACTTGCTGTGTGACCTGCTGCCGGCGCTGGACCAGGTACGCCTGGTTTCGAGCGGGACTGAAGCCACCATGAGCGCGATTCGCCTGGCCCGCGGTTTCACTGGTCGCGACAAACTGATCAAGTTTGAAGGCTGCTATCACGGCCATGCCGACAGCCTGCTGGTCAAAGCGGGCTCCGGCCTGCTGACCTTCGGCAATCCTTCCTCCGCCGGCGTACCCGCTGCCGTGGCTGCCGACACCATCGTCCTGCCCTATAACGACGTCGCCGCGCTGGAAGCCGCCTTTGCCGAAAACAAAGGCAAAATCGCCGCGATCATCGTCGAGCCGTTTGCCGGCAACATGAACCTGGTTAAACCATCCGCCGAATTCGTCGCCGCGATGCGGCAGCTAACGCAGGACGATGGCGCGGTACTCATTTACGACGAAGTCATGACCGGTTTTCGCGTAGGTCTGGGCTGCGCCCAAGGCCTGCACGGCGTGACGCCAGATCTGGTGACATTGGGCAAAGTCGTCGGCGGCGGCATGCCACTCGCGGCCTTCGGTGGTCGCGCTGACATCATGGCCAAACTGGCACCACTAGGCCCCGTATACCAAGCTGGCACGCTCTCCGGTAACCCGGTCGCCGTTGCAGCCGGCCTGGCCACCTTGAAACTGATCCGTCAGCCAGGTTTCTTTGAAAAGCTCACCACACAAACCAGCAAACTGGTCGATGGCCTGAACAAAGTAGCAAAAGAAGCTGCTGAAACCTTCTGCGCGCAAAGCGTTGGTGGCATGTTCGGCGTGTACTTCAGCGCTACTCCGCCGCAATCCTTTGCCGAAGTCATGGCTTCGGACCGCAACCGTTTCAACGCATTCTTCCATGCGATGATGGATGAGGGCGTGTACCTGGCACCGTCGGCATTTGAAGCAGGATTTGTTTCGGCGGCGCATACGGATGAAGACATCCAAATAACAATCAGTACGGCAGCTGAACTACTTTCCAAATAACCACGTCATGCAAAACACGCTGTTAACCTAAATAGAAAGGGCGGGGTGTTACTCCTCGCCCTTTTTATTACGCGTTGCCGGAACACTCGCTTCAGCATGGAACGGGGCTTCAGATTCAAAACCATGTGTGTTGGGTGGAACAAAAGAAAACTGAAGATCCTGCCATACAGACACCTCTATACCATTTTGCTGCCCGGCTACAAATCCCGTTTTCAACAACGCAGCGACCAATTTATCTGCAACCCAACGGTCCTCATCCTGCACCTTCAGTATCTGGACACGATATACACGCCCGCTGTCCAAAACAAAGATCCTTAGCGTAATCGGTAACACAGGTCTATTTCCAACCTCAGCAGAAATATCGCTGAAATCAGGGGCACTGCGCGGAATGGGTTTTACTTCGAGTAAACCCGGATCGAGAAAAACCGGAGGTTGTAAAACAGCGTTCTGAGTATCCCTTACCTCCGAAATAACGGCATCAGATTCGCGTGGCAGGTCCGGCTTCACATCCTCAACCAACACCTGCCCGCGAGTCATCGCTGCTAACGGCACACTGCGAACAAATTTGGAGCCCAAGTAAGTCCCATTTGTAGTTTTGCGCGGGTAAGCGGTGGCAAAGTACACGGAAAATGGGGCAGCACCGTCCTCAGCGCGCCGTTTACTGACTTGATGCTGATGTTCCATCAGAAACAATGTCAGCAACACGTGGGCCGCCAAAGAAAAACAAAGGGCAGAAAGAAATCTGCCCTTTGCCAGATGAAAAAAAACCATCTCTCACCAGTTAGTTGTTAACTGGAACTTCTCGCCAGTTTAGCAATTGGCCGGAACCAGAATTAGAGAACGAGCCTGTCAACGGTGTTACATGCCCACCGCCGCCATTCATACCTCCGTCATCACCTACTAAGGGCTCCACCCCGCCGCCATCGTTAATTGAGACTATCGAAAAGCTGGTTCCAAGACCGGTACCACTAATATATGAAACCGGCGAACCACCCACCCCATTAGTCAATATTGTTTTACCCGTCGCAATATCAACCGTAAATGATTGATGATTACCTGATGGTGAACATACATCCCCGGAAGGAGCATTCGCTACCCAACCAACATAATTAAGGTTCGAGGCGATCGCCGTGTTAATCAACAGGTAACTACTGGTACCTGGAAACGTTCCCATATCGTAGTACCAACCCATCGCAGAAGTCGGCGCCGTGCCAATACCGTTAATAAGATCGGTATTCGCATTCAACTCACTACGGGTGAGTGGGAAGGTAACGCCAGTTGGCAAATTAAAATTGGTTCCAGTCGCAGATGTCATGTAATAGCCACTAGAAGTACCATCGGCAATAGCGTAAAACGTCTCGGCTTTATTGCTGATAACATCCGAGGCCCCCAACAACTTCCCTGTACCGACAAACACGTAACGACGCAGCGTGTTAGGCAGCGTAACAATCAATGGCGGCACAGTAACAGGCTGATTATTACCACTACTATCAGTTAAATGTGCAATGCGCGTAGGTGCTGGATAGTTACCAGTAGCCGCCGTCAGATCAAACCGCCACACATTCCCTTGCAGGTCCCCTGCATATACCGTCTCAGCCGTGAAATCCGTAGTATCTGGTACAAACGCCGCAGCGTAAGCCAACCCATCCGAATTCACAGAACTACCATCGGAGGCCTGTATCTTCTGCAGCAGGTTACCGGTAGGAGGGTCAATAATATAGAGATAGCCATTACCATCACTATTGTTGTACCCAGAAGTGACAATAACCACCCAGCCATATTGTTTGGTTTTAACAATAATTGGTGGCCCGTAGCTGTACCCCATTGTGTTATATGCAGCTTGGGAGCTATTTACCTCCCATTTGACAGCATTGGCCAGTGCTTGTTCATTCGCGCTATTGCCCGACCCATTGTTTGCCGAGTAGGCAGGAGGATTGGTCACATCCAGCGCATAGTAACCCTGCCCGCCTTTACCCAAAGGACCAACCAATAAAGACGCCCACTTAGAAGTGGTGATCTGCGTATTGCCGTTGGTGCGTGCCATATCCAGGTCATTAACCAAGACGGTAGCATCTACATAATTGTGGTGCACAAAAGTCGGATTACCGTAAGCCGCCAAGCCATTAACCAGTGGTGTACCCGTCGGTCCGCTATACAGCGCGCCTGGGATGTACGCAAACAACTCGGAGCCACCAGTTTTTGTGCCGTCAAACGCGTGCAACATACCATCATTGGCACCCACATACACAACCGGATTCCGGGAGGCGTAAGTCGCCTTGAAGGCCGTATAACCCGGGTTGTTTGCCTCACTAAAACCAAGCGCGGGCGGGCCAACTGCATTCAGCTTTGAATCTACGATATCGCCCAGTACTGCAGCGCGCGCGCGATATGCCTTGGTGCTGCCAGTCACCGCTGATCCGACCTCGTTGGACTGATCTCCCCGGACGTAATTGAGATAATTTGTTTGTGTGGTCGAATTAGATATATTGTTTGGTGACGAAAGCGAAGTACCCGGATCAAGTTTGGATAAGTCCGTGGTAGAAAGGCTGGAAGGCCGAAACGGCACCCCTTTCCCGCCACTGTAACTGGCAATTACTCGTCCGCTGTTCCAGCCATTACTAGCAATTTGGGTTTGCAATAGCTTCTGGGCGCTCCATGGCGTTCCTTGCGTGGTAGGCGCGGCACCTGGACCACTAAATGTGTACAGCGTACCAACCACATCACCTATCCATTTAGAAGAATCGTAACTGGCGGCATAGTTCATGCCACCTGCGGTGGGGATTTTCGGAGAAGAGGCGGATTGTGCAGTAGTTGTTTGAGCTGTCTGCGCGGCGATACTTTGAAAGGCGTTGGTCAAACCCTGCACCATCGCTTTTGCCTGGAACGCCGGATAATAATTGTTAGGTTGCAAATCGGTTGAAGTCGAAACAACTGGAAGGCCTGTGCTCCACGCACCCTGCGTCAGCTTTGTTCCATCATAGGCTTTGTAACCCGACGGAAGAGTAAAACCGCCGTATTTGGTAGCGTACCAGTATTGATTTTTGCTTTGATATTTCTGATTTTCCAGCACATCCACCCAATAGGTGGAAATTGTCTGAGTAAATGTTTTGGTGCCGTCCGTATTAAGGTACTGGGTCCACTTATTGGGCGTAATATCATTTACATGGGAGTCATAGGCAATCCCGGCCATTAAATAGCTGGAATCGTCGGAACAACACCACGACAAGTTGGTACTACCCAAATTCGAAACGCCTTCGAGACTACCTATATATGTGGTAGCACCGCTTGAGCCAGAATACGTGGTTTGACCATGCCCAATTGTAGTATCCGCGGTCATATCACTGGGTGCGGATGGCTCGTAAGTACTGTTATTCTTTGCCGTTGTCGAACCGGGGAGGTTTCCATCAGCATGCGTATTAACGTCGCCAATACCGAGAATAAAATTCTTTTGGCATGCGTAAATAATAGGATCTTTCCAGTTACTCCCGGTAATTACCGGAAAACCATCCGCCATGGTACTGTTAACACCTGAGCTATAGGTAGACACCTCAGAGTTAGCCGGCACCGGATATTTGCTTGAGCCCGGATCACTTGCGAATGCTTTGTAGTAACGAATACCCGAGTAATAAAGTTCAGAAACGGGATCATAGGTCTTATAAACACCACTGGATCGGCCAAATTTGTTTAAATAGTTCATTACGCCACTATTGCTAATAGTGGCATTACCAGACGTTACCGTCCCGGAAGCATCTGCGGGGTCGGGATTAGCAAACATTACCCCGGTAGCACCACTCCATTCGGGGTTGGTATTGGATTTCGGTGTAGTACCCGGAACAGGCTGAGTTGGTCCAATGTAATTCATATTGGCACGTAATACGCCACCATCGCGGAGCAAGCCGCTATCATTCAAATAGCCAAAAACACCATATCTGATCTTGCCCGAATATTGCTGCATCAATCCTTCAGGTTTAAAAATCGGCTTGGAATCAGATCCCATATAGCCAACGCAGTTTGATTCCAACCCAATTACACTGTCGCATACGCGAGCACGAATGATCACCGTATAAATCCCGCTGCCGCTGTAATCGTCCGTAAAATTACTGGATAACGGGTTATACGCATTATTTGTGCTAGGAGTATAAACACCTTTTTTTGACGTGGTTCCTGCCGTATAACTATCACCCGTCGTACTACCATTAGAAGAATCAAAGGACGCGGTATTAGTAAATTGCATCCGGTTGCCCAAGCCCCAGATCCGGAACGAAAGATTGCTCCATGAAAATGGTGAGACTGCGCTAATTGTTGAGCTTCCCGCTAAACTGCGATTAGGCGTTTCCCCCGCGCTGCCTTGGCCAGATGCCCAAGCCTTTTCAAGAATAGTACCTTTGTTTACCGCATTCCCAGTTCCAGAAGCTGACGCATCGGTAGATCGGTAGCCGCCGGTTAGAGCCCAGCGGAATGGGTCAATAGTCTGCATGGAAGCCCAGTTTAAAAAGCTACCACTCCATAAATGGGATGTACTAGTACTGGTGCAACCAAACGTCGAACTAGCAGCACTTACCGGAAAAAAGAAACTGCCATTCGTGGAACTGTCCAGCGCCGAAGAACTGTCATAGTAGTAGTCATAGCACTTTGCTGGATCAAAATAGCCAATGAAGCCAGAAGTTGTAACCCACGGTGAAAAAGAAGTCGGATAGGCAATACTGTTTGCAGTCGGATATTCCACGGACAGCGTTAATAGCAAATTACCGGGAACTGGGGTACTGGTAAAAACCGGCTGATCGGCCAGATCAGTTGAAGCGAAACTAACAGTTGGCACTAATAATCCGGCCGTTAATACCAAATTCCCGATAGCTTTCCCAAACAAGGTAAGAGCTCCAAATAATTTTTTATTAGCATTCATCTTATTATCCTTGCTAAAGGGCTATAGTAGTTTGGACAAAAATCTGACTATTCTTTGACCCATCTACCCGTACGCTAATTCGATAAATTGTTAAATTGACCCCACCTACGGCAGCGTTATTTGCCTGCCCCGCAGTAGCACCATAACTACCTGGTCCCGGCGGCATCATTGCGCAAGCATTAATAGTTGATGCTTGCCCTTGCATCGCGCTGTCGCAGAGGCGGTCGATTATATAATTAATTGTGGTGTTATTAGATCCATTCACTTTGTTAGTGGAATTCACATAAGTAGAACCAGAATTGAGCAATTCGTCTGGTACTCCAAATTTGGAAGCAGGCAGGCGAACGGCAGAATAATTCGACGCTTTAACGTCAGAATAACGCGTTGCTGGAGCTTTCAGTGTTCCGGTTTTCAGTTGCGCTATCGCAGCCTGAATACCCAACTCAGCCTGATTATTAAGGTCCCTTTGGTAACCGAGACTCCCTACCTGTAGTAAAGAAGAATTGGCAGACCTAAATAATGCAATCGTCGTTAACAATAAAAGCGTAAGGGCTATCAATGTAATGATAAGAACAACCCCTCGCTCGCGTTTTGGACGCAGCAAATACCGGGTTTGGCTAAAATCTGCATTCGGTACCATGTGACCTCACGCCCCTATTTGGCAACATTACGAATTGGAATCGTTGATTCAACAACGCGGTAACGGTAATTCAGCTCTTGCCCAGAAAGGGCTCGACTATAGCTTGGAGCGGGAGTTCCCGCAGCGCTGGCGAGGTCCGTAAACATTGCTACGGTTCTGGTACCTGCGTTGGCTGACTCCTGAATAGCCGTTTTCTCCGGCAACGACGTTCTTATGAGCATAGCTACCCGAACAGCACGAATGCTTTGCAAAAGGCCGTTTGCCGCAGGGGTTCCCGACATGAGATTGCTTGAACTGTAATTGCCAGAAGGATCAACCCATTCCAGACCAGTAGGCGTCCAGATGCCATATACGGCATGAATTTCTACAATCCCGTCTGCCAGTGGTTGAACCGTTTCGCTAGCTTGGCCGCGCATCAAACTAGTCATGTGTAAAAGATCATAACTGTACAAAGTGTTGTAAGCGCCAGCAGTTATAGCAACAAATCGCGGAGCATTGGTGGTTGAACCCGGCGTAGCAGAATTTAAATTGCCAATTGACATTAATTCGCCGGTTGTTCCCGGGACGTTACCGATACCGGTAGTTGACGAATGTAAAGAACCACCAAGACTCAGAGTTACGGGGCCGATATAGCTTGTAATAGCGGCAGAGGAAAGTTGGTCTACATAACAGTTACCGTTGTTGCCGGTTGTTAAAGCAGTGGGGGCTGCTGCCAGAATAATATCGTTAGCCGAAAAATTTGCCGAATTGGGCACACTTACAGAACCAGAAGTCGGCGCTGTCGCTGTAAGATAAGTCTGGTATTCGGCTACGCCACCATTACCAGCCATTACCACCAGAATATCTGAGGCTGGAGCGGCATTATTTAGCGGATTAACGAATGATGACCCTCCCTTGTCTATCAAAACAGGCGCTAATCGATAGGTACTGATATCCGCAGTGAGATTATCAAATGGCGCAGGTAAAGCTGCGACTGGAGGTAAAATTGAAATACCAGCCTGATTTATGGCACTAAGGGCGCAACCATAAGTAGTTGCAGGATCGCCAGAAAATCCGGTCCCCGCACTGCGAATTAGTTGGTCAGCCTGGAATAATGCGTATGAACCAGCTTGGTCCATATCCCCGACGGACACAATAGTACGTTTACGTCCTTCATTTGCTTTCAATACGGAAAATATAATCAGAGAGACGATCAAACCAATAACTAGCGCAATCATTAGCTCCATTACGCTAAAGCCATGTTCATCGTTCTTACGCAAAACAAGTGGTCTGTTATTTTGCTTGAGGCTCATTGAATAACTACCTGCGTTGAATATGAACTTGTCTTTGTGCTTTTTGGTTCTTGCCATGTCACCGTAACAGTTGCGGTGTTGGTGGCTACATTTGTAACAACCGTTCCAACTCCATTAGGTAAGGGAGAGAGCCCACCCGCAGTATTGGTCGCTGCCGCTGCACCAATCGGGATCTGGTTTTGCCAAGCAGTGATTTGTGCCGGAATATTGACCGTCTGATTTGCCCACATTTGTGAAATTATCTCATTTGCGAATAGAGCAGCTCTGGTGCGATTCTCCGAAGATGTAGTGGTCCTCGATGCAACAGTAACTGCGGCTACCAGCCCAATTACACCAATAGAAAATACCAATATCGCTATCAACACTTCCAAGAGCATGAAACCGGTCTGTTTTTTGGCGGATTGCATGTTATGTACCTGAAAGTTAATCAATACGAAGAATTAGCAAAGCAACCATCTGGATTGGATGATGAATAGACTTTAGCGGGATCACACATTCTCACCGCGCCGGCGGAGCTGACGGTCACTTGGAGCGGGCGATCAGCAGGATTCCCGCTGATTGCGCTGCTATCCACTGTATAAGCCAAAACGCCGTTACCTGTGGCTGGGATGCTACAACCAGCTGCTGACGACAATCTGCCCATTGCATTGAAGCAAACAGTTACTGGGCCGTTGACAGTCACACTGGCGGTACCCAAGCTACCGCCCTGCAAATAAGCGGTATTTTCGCCGGCCATTAAAGTAACTGTTTGCGTAAACCAGTTTGTCCCACTTGCGCTGAGCGCTGCTCCAGACGGAATATTTCCCGCAGAGGGATTAGCAGTGGTCAGCGATAATGTTACGACCCTATTGAGTTGGGTGGCGTTGGCTTTAGCAGTGCGCAATGCATTTTGCAGGCTTTCGGCTGCAGTACGAGTACGTGTATTTTGGATCCATGTACCAAAGGCGGGAATGGCCAGCCACAAAAGAATGCATGAAATTGCTATGGCAATCATAAATTCAATGAGCGTAAATCCATGCTCGCCACCTTTGTTCAGCATGTTGTAGCCCCTTTAGTCGTGGACCAACAACTTCCTGCAATTGCTGTGCTACCCCAAGCAGGGCCAAAGGTAGTCGTCTTGGTGTCAGTTTGATCTACCGTATATGTAAAACCGGCAAGTGAACCGGTAGCTACTACCGGTACAGCTTGAAGGGTGTAAGTGGTCGCAGTAATTGCAGAGCATGAGACGATAAAGTCGCCAAACGTTCGCGAATTTGCGGGACCATCGCAAGGAGCAAGAACAGCTGCTGAGGCGTCGGTATAGACCCGGTTGTCTTGAAAATATTGTTCCATCGCTGCTTGCATCGCACTTAAGCCATTGATTGCGTTAGCCAATTTTGAACGAATAACGTAATTTTGATAGGAAGGAATGGCTATAGAGGTAAGGATTGCTACAACGGCAACAGTAATCATCAGCTCAACCAGTGTAAATCCGGCTGTGCGGTGGTGTTTTTTTCCAGACGTCTTGTAAAGGTTTTGCTGTGTCATAGGTATTACACCTTATGAATATTGGGAAATTCTCTGCTCAGCACAGCAGACGATATCTATAAAAACTGATTACCGATCGTTCTCACTGCCACTAGACATGTCATTTTTGCGCTAGCCGCTGTTTAAAAGGATATGGCATCGACCGCGAAGAAGACATGCGCATCATCGCTTCATGATCGAATATTAGAACAAAGTGTTATGAGAATGCATTTGCGACAGACGAATGTCAGAAAAAGCAACATCAACGGCTTGTTTTCCTCCCCTCGCTGAGCATCCAAAGGAAATTCTGACAAAAAAATAATAATTCCTGTCAATTTTTGACAGTAAATACGGATAGGTAAGGAGGCGGGATAGGTAACCACTGGCAGGTCTTGTCGGGATGCTTCAACTTTTTGATAGTGAATCGCGCAGTGCTGAAGGGAGAAGGATTGAGGTCTATTGAGGGTACGAAATAAAGCTTGCAGGATGCTGTTGTATAAGACGGTTACTCAAATTAACAGAGTGATTTCTTTTTCAAGTTCGGTTTTATTGATCGTGCCCAAATAACGTTTGACAATTCTCCCCTGCTTATCAATTAAAAAACTCGTCGGAGTAAGACTAACGTCGCCAAACGCTTTGGCTATATTTCCGCTCAGATCATGAGTAATGATAAATGGCATTTTTTGCTGGCTGACAAAATTCTGAACATAAAGCTGCGGGTCGTATTGCATAGCTACAGATAAAGTTTCGTAGCCTTTTGGCCCAAACTTGTTTTGTAGCGACCCCAGATTAGCCATTTCTTCAACGCACCCTGGACAGGTAGTTGCCCAAAAGTTGACCAGTACCACTTTTCCTTTCATGGAAGCCAGGTTACTGGTGGTGCCTTGTAAGGTGGTGTAGTCAACTTCAGGAGCCAATTTTCTGCTGTCTTGGGTTAGCAGAATTGCTGCTGTGATCAAGACAACAACTACAGGAACAAGCCAGTACAGACGTTTCATGGTGATTCTTTAACGTTAGGGCTGAAGGAAAAACCATTTGGTGAACAGGTTTTCACTTAAACAACAATATTGGATAAGAAGATACAAGAATAGATAATAAGGAGTGACCTTTTCTGTGGATAACCTTATTTTCTGTTATCGATCAGCATGTTATTACGGTTCAAGGGTTGTATTCAAGTTGCGTATGGCCTGTGGATAGTTTGGGGGTGCTTTCGGGCGGTTGCCGGGCGGGGGGAGTTATCCCCTGGTCCACTGTTTTTTTCCACAGGCCATGTGATTGATTTCATTAGGGCTTTGTGAACAAAGGTATAATCCAACGCTTTTTTGCTTCACAGAAGGGGACGTCCGATGGCGATCCAGTGGTATCCCGGGCACATGAACGCTGCCCGCAAGGCGGTGGAAGAAACCATCGGCAAGGTAGATATGGTGATCGAGATCGTCGATGCCCGTCTGCCGCTGTCCAGCAGCAACCCCATGCTCGAAGTCTTGCGCAAGAGTCGGCAGCGGCCAGCGCTGAAAATTTTGAACAAAGCTGATCTGGCTGATCCGGTGCAGAACAAAGTCTGGCTGGAATGGTTCAAGGCGCAACCGAACACTGCGTCGTTGCTGCTGGGTGACGACAAGAAGCCTGGCGACGTGAAGAAGATCGCGCAGTTGTGTCGCGAACTGGCACCCCATCGCACCGGAATGGAAAAACCGTTGCGGGCGCTGATCGTGGGGATCCCCAACGTTGGCAAATCGACGCTAATTAACACGCTGATGAATCGCAAGGTCGCCAAGGTGGCGGATACGCCTGGTGTGACCAAACGGCAGCAGCGGGTAGAAACGCTTGACGGCGTGATCCTTTACGACACCCCAGGTTTGCTGTGGCCACGGATCGAGCGGGAAGAATCCGGTCTGCGGCTGGCATTGGCCGGGTCGGTAGGTCGTAATGCGTTCCACGAGACGGAGGTAGCGTGGTTTGGCGTGCAAACCTGGATCGAGCGCTACCCGGAATTGCTGAAGGCCCGGTTCAAGCTGGCTGATCTTGACGGCGGTTTCGAGCAGATTTTCGAGAAAATTGGCCGCAAGCGTGGAGCGATCCTGCCTGGTGGCGTGCTGGATGAACAGAAAACCGCTGAGTTGATTTTGACGGAGTTTCGCTCGGGCAACTTGGGTCGGATCACGCTGGAAACACCGGAGGATTTCATTGCTCCACCACAGCCAATCCGCCAAACCGACTACACCCATGCGGGCAGCAAGGGTGAAGACGAGGAAGAACAGGAGTGATTCGGGTTTGGTGTTTCGCGCTGCTGCTGGCCGTGCCGGTTTTCGGTTTTGCCAGTGTGGAAGCAAAGGACGATAACGGTCAGATCATTCGTTTACCCCAGCCAGCACAACGGGTGATTACCTTGGCGCCGCATGCAACGGAACTGGTTGCGGCATTGCGACCCGCTGCGCTGGTGGCGGTGGATACGGCCAGTGACTACCCGGCTAGCGTCAAAAAGTTGCCTAAAGTGGCCGATTTTCAGAGTCTGAATATCGAGGCCGTCTTGGGGGTTCATCCGGATCTGGTCGTAGTTTGGGAAAGCCAGGCGGTGAGCCAGTCGGTTGCACAATTGATTCGCCAGCATATTCCGGTGTTTGTCAGCCGGCCACAAACGCCACTGGATGTCGCGTCCAGCCTGCGCCGCCTTGGGCGGTTGCTGGGCCAGGATGCGGTGGCAGACCAATTGGCGCGACAGCAGGAGAGCCGTTATCAGGCTTTGCGTCAGCGTTATCGGTCGGCAAATCCGGTCAAGGTTTTTTTGCAGGTAAGCGAACAGCCGCTACTAACGTTGTCCAGGCAGAGTTTTCTCGGTCAGGCACTGGCCGATTGCGGTGCGATTACGCCGTATGCGGATGCCAAAACTGAGGCGCCGCAAGTCAGCACCGAAGTGGTGTTAGCGTTCGCTCCGGACTTGATCCTGAGCACTGGCCCAACCGATACACTGAAAATGTGGCGAGCCTGGCCGCAAATTCCGGCGGTAAAAAACCGTCATTTGCTCGGATTGGAGGGTGATCAGTTCGTGCGGCCGGGGCCACGTCTGATTGAAGGCATGCAGACTTTGTGTGCGGCCGTCGATGCCCTCAGGCGCTGAAATATGCGAATTTACGGCTTTTGAAGTCGTAAACAGCGTGGTTTGCCGCACAACAATACGTTACAGCCCAGCAAGCTTGCCTTAGATGTCATAGAATCCCACAGAATTAAAACCGCGATGGGTCGACATGGACGCCGAACTCGCCACTCTTGAAGAAAAAATCCACATGTTGGCGCGCATTGTCACGGCCTTGCGCAGTGATAACCACCAACTGCGCCAGGAAATTCTGGCTGCGGCGCAACTGAATCAGCAACTGGTCAGCAAGCTCGATGAAACAAAATTGCGGGTCAGCGCGTTGATTGAGCGTTTGCCGGAGGATGAAGCATGAGCCAGATCAAGCAGCTTGATGTGTCAATCATGGGCCGCGAGTTTCGCGTAGCCTGCCCGGATGACGAAGAAGAAACATTGCTTCAGGCCGTTGAGGTGCTTAACGGCAAAATGCACGAGATCCGTGAGAGCGGCAAAGTGATTGGCATCGAGAAGATTGCGATCATGGCCGCACTCAACATTGCGCATGAATATCTCCACGTGAAAGCAGGTGGTTTTGACATTGGTGCGTATCGGCGTAGAATCTCGGACATGAACGCTACGGTGGATGCGGTGCTCAAGGGACAGACAGAACTGTTCTAGGCATAGTGAGCGCAAACCCTTCTACCTGCGACGATTGCTTTCCTGCGGTGTTCGATTACGGTTCTAATTTCCTTGAACCTAGCTTATCCTTCGGTCGCCAGCCACGAAGCGCCTGTTGTGAGCATTCCTCGTTGAATGCACCTGATGGCGCACGGCCAGCGGCCCCTTGAACCTCCGGGTTCAGGATATGAACCGACCGGCACTCGCGGGAAGCCCCCCTCTTCAAGTATCCGCACCGATCCCTGTGATCCATGTCTGCAAATCCGGATAAAGCCGCCCTCCGGCGCACGCTGCGCCAACGCCGCGCGGCTCTGGATATCGCCTCCCGACGCCAAGCCAGTCTTGCCATCATGCAACGAGCTCTGCAAAACGGTTATTTGCGCCGCGGTTCGCGCATCGCCGTTTATGCGCCGATGGGCAGCGAGCTATCTACCTGGCCGCTGATTTTGCGGGCGATCCAGGCCGGATGTCAGGTATTTTTGCCGCAAATTCCCCGCCGTGGCCGGCAAATGCGGTTCGTCCGCTTTGACGAAACCGTCAGTTGGCGTCGCGATCAGTTCAATATTCCGGTGCCAATACACCCGCAAACCTGTGTAGCACGTGATTTATCCCTGGTATTCGTGCCGTTGGTCGGGTTTGACCTGCGACTGGCGCGGCTGGGCCAAGGTGGCGGCTACTACGATACAACCTTCCATTTCCGCCGCTCACGCAAGATCTGGAAAAAGCCCCGGCTGATTGGTTTGGCTTACGAATGCCAGCGGGTAAAGGCTTTGCCCGTGGAACCGTGGGATTTACATCTAGATGAAATCATTACTGAAAACAACACCTATCGGCCTCCTGCGTAGGCGGTTGGGGTGGTTTTTCCAAGTCATATTCCGGTCAGCCTGGATTTCCATGACAGAAAGCCAACATGACAATGGGAAAAATTTCACTGATCTCTCGCGTATGAAGCTCTAAACTACGAAGCAGTGTCGATACCCGAACGCGGGCTGAATGCCGGTTTTGCCAAAGCAAGCCGGCTTTACTGCATCCGGAAGATCGGAAAAAGCTTAGAAAAACCTTGAGGTTGCCATGACGTTATCGAATCAAACCGTGGAATTGATTGCCCCCCTTTCTGGTCTTTTTGTGCCGCTTGAGGCCGTACCGGACCCAGTATTCGCGCAAAAGATGGTGGGGGATGGCGTCTCAATCGATCCAACCTCAAATGTTTTGCTGGCTCCGGCGGCAGGCAAAATCACGCAGCTGGCATCAAGCTTCCATGCGCTGACCCTGACCACCCATGAAGGCCTGCAAGTTTTGCTGCATATCGGCCTGGATACGGTCATGCTCAAGGGCGAAGGCTTCAAGCCGCTGGTCAAAGAAGGCGACGAAGTCAGCGTTGGGCAGCCGCTGATTGAATTTGATGATCAACTGATTAGCAGCCGCGGCAAGAGCACGATGACCGAAATCGTGATTGCCAACGGCGACATCGTCACCAATATGCAACCGGCGCGCGGCTTTGCTCACGCCGGTAAAACAGTGGCTTTGACGGTCACCTTTGCCGGCACTGCTCCGGCAACCGCCACTACTGCGCCTGCTAGTGCGAACGAAACCGATTTGATCCGCGTACCAAACCCGACCGGTTTGCATGCCCGTCCGGCTGCTGTGCTGGCCAATGCCGCCAAGACTTTCAAATCCGATATCAAACTGGTGCGCGGTACGGAAGAAGCAAACGCCAAATCCGTGGTCAGCATCATGGGTCTGGAAGTCCAGAACAATGATGAAATCCGCATCAAGGCCACTGGCGTTGATGCTGCTGAAGCGCTCAAAGCACTGAGCGAGTTGATTCGTTCGGGTTCGGGCGAAGACTGTGGCTCCGCCGGCGCGCCAACTGCTGCACCCAAGCCAGTTGCCGTACCGCGCCCTGCTCCCAAAGCGCATTCCGATGATCCGAACGTGTTGTTGGGCGTGTCGGCTTCGCCAGGTCTGGCTGTCGGTCAGATCTTCCAGGTCCGCCAGGAAGTCATTGAGGTCCGCGAAGCTGGTGACAATCCGCAACTGGAACGTCGTCGTCTGGAAGATGCGCTGAAAGAAGCGCGCCAGCAGCTGGAAGGGCTCAAGGCCGAGATCAGCGATGCGTCCAAAGCAGAAATTTTCTCTGCTCACCAGGAATTGCTGGCCGACCCGGACTTGCTGGATCTGGCTCTTTCCGCAATCTCCAATGGCAAGAGCGCACCATTTGCCTGGAAACAAGCATTTACCGTCTATGCCGACAAACTGGCCAAGCTGAAAAACGAATTGCTGGCTGGCCGTGCCAACGACATCCGCGATATCGGTCGCCGGGTGTTGCGTCTGTTGACGGGTGTGAAAGAAGCGGCGTTGGAAGTGCCAGAAAACGCCATTCTTATCGCCGAAGAACTTACACCTTCAGATACGGCCAGTCTGGATCGTAACAAGGTGCTGGGCTTTGCGACAACGGGCGGTGGTGCCACCAGCCACGTGGCAATTCTGGCGCGTTCACTGAATATTCCGGCGATTTGCGGTATCGAAGAAGCCGTATTGCAACTGGCTAACGGTACCAGCGTCATTCTGGATGGCAGCAAAGGTGCGCTGCGTAAAAATCCGTCTGAAAGCGAAGTGCTCGAGATTCGCAATCGTCAAGCTACGCTGGCGAAAAAACGCGACGAAGAACTGGCGTCCGCCAACCTGCCAGCGGTGACTACTGATGGCGTGCATATTGAAGTCGTCGCTAACATCGGTGGACTGGAAGAAGCACAACACTCGATTGAACTTGGCGGCGAAGGCGTTGGCCTGTTGCGTTCCGAGTTCCTGTATCTGGAGCGCACCGACGCACCGAACGAAGAAGAACAAACACAGATTTACAGCGATATCGCCAAAGCCCTTGGTACCGAGCGCACTTTGGTGATCCGTACGCTGGACGTGGGGGGCGACAAGCCGTTGCCATATCTGCCCATGCCGGTTGAAGAGAACCCGTTCCTCGGCGTTCGCGGTATCCGTTTGTGCTTGGCCGCGCCAGAAATGTTCCGCACCCAGTTGCGCGCCATTCTACGTGCTGCGCCGTTCTCCAAATTGCACATCATGTTCCCGATGATTGCCTCGCTGGAAGAAGTGCGTGAGGCCCGCAAGATCGTGAACGAAGAAAAAGCCGCGCTGGCAGTCACCGCCGATGTCAAAGTCGGGATCATGGTGGAAGTACCTTCCACCGCCGTGATGTCCGAAATCTTTGCCCGCGAAGTCGATTTCTTCTCCATAGGTACCAATGACCTGACCCAATACACGTTGGCGATGGACCGTGGTCACCCGAAGCTGGCCAAACAGGCCGATGCTTTGCATCCTGGCGTGCTGCGGCTGATCGCCATGACCGTCAAAGGCGCCCATGCCCATGGCAAGTGGGTAGGCGTATGCGGTGGTATTGCTTCCGACCCGCTGGCCGTGCCGGTATTGCTGGGCATCGGTGTGGATGAATTGTCGGTGAGCGTACCGTCGATCCCTTCCATCAAGGCCATGGTGCGTAAATTGAACAAGGCTGACTGTCAGAAACTGGCGGCTGAAGTTCTGCAAATGGGTACCGTTGCTGAAGTCCGCGCTCGGTTGTCTGGTCTGGTCGATTAATTCGGTTTTGAAGTAAGTTGCACCTCACAACAGGGAACAAGCTTGAAACAGCTGGTTTTCTGTTGTGAATAGTTCACAAACGGCACTTAAATCCCGAGATGTACAGAGGACGCCGTATTTGGTTCAGCCTGCCGCCAAGAGCAGAATGCCCGCTGGAATATAAAAGCACGTTTATAAACAGTGGCGAGAGCCGGTCATGGCCATTTGGTCATGGGCGCAGCAATCGCCCATAGGGCAAGGAAAGCCATCATGTTCAAACAGGCATTCGCCGTTCTGCAAAAGATCGGCAAGGCACTGATGCTGCCAGTTGCGGTTCTTCCCGTCGCTGGTTTGCTGCTTGGTATTGGTAGTTCCAACTTTACGTTTATCCCCACGATTATTAACCACATCATGGCGCAAAGTGGCGGCGCGATTTTCGGCAACCTGCCGATCATCTTTGCCGTAGGTGTGGCTTTGGGGCTGGCTGAAAACGACGGCGTAGCAGCAATCGCTGCCGTGGTTGGCTTTGTGGTGATGATCGCCACAATGGGCGTTATGACTGAAGTGACCGGTGTTGCTCCGGCCACCGTCCTTGGCATGAAGTCCATGGAAACCGGTGTGTTCGGCGGCATTATCATCGGCGCGGTCGCTGCGTCCTTGTTCAACCGCTATTACCGCATCCAGCTGCCTCAATATCTGGGCTTCTTCGCCGGTAAACGCTTTGTGCCGATTGTGACCGGTATCGCTGCCATTTTTGTTGGCGCGATCCTGGCAGTGATCTGGCCACCGATCCAGCACGGCATTGACGTGTTCTCGCACTGGGCTGCTGCCAGCGATCCGCGTACCGCCGCAACCGTTTATGGTTTCGTGGAACGTCTGCTGATTCCGTTCGGTCTGCATCACATCTGGAACGTGCCGTTCTTCTTTGAAATCGGCAGCTTTACCGATGCTGCAGGCAAAGTGGTTCACGGTGACATCAACCGCTTCTTCGCGGGCGACACCACCGCCGGTATCTTGTCGGGCGCATTCCTGTTCAAGATGTTCGGTCTGCCAGCTGCTGCTTTTGCGATCTGGCACACTGCCAAGCCGGAAAAGCGCGCCATGGTTGGCGGTATCATGATCTCCGCTGCCCTGACCTCGTTCCTGACCGGTATTACCGAACCAATCGAGTTCTCGTTCCTGTTTGTGGCTCCGGTGCTGTACGGTATCCACGCTGTGCTGGCTGCTTCGACCCAGTTCGTGGCTAACACGCTGGGCATGCACATGGGCTTCACCTTCTCGCAAGGTGGCATCGACTTCTTGCTGTTCAACGCCTTTGCCAATAACCCGGCAGCGCAACACTGGGCGTACGTGCTGATTCTTGGCCCGATCTACGCAGCGATTTACTACTTTGTATTCCGTTTTGCGATCACCAAGCTCAACCTCAAGACCCCAGGTCGTGAAGATGACGAAGCTGTTGCTGTTGTGGCAGCTGGTTCCGCAGCAGCTGCTGCGGCCGCAACGGTAACTGCAACCACCGCGACTACTGATTCGGTGAGCGCAGCACTGGCGCAATCTGATCCGCGCTTTGCTTTTGCTGGCCAGTTGGTGACTGCGTTTGGCGGCACTGAAAACATCAAGGGTCTGGATGCATGTATCACCCGTCTGCGTATTGCAGTGGCTGACCCAACCAAGGTTGACCAGGCCAAGCTCAAATCCATGGGCGCGGCAGGCATCATGATGGTGGGTAATGGTGTGCAGGCTGTGTTTGGCACCAAGTCCGACAACTACAAGACAGATATGGATGAATACCTGAAGAAAGGTGGCCGTTAATCCATATGGAATCAGGTAAAGTGCGTTGAACGCACCAATCTGACCAAGCCAGAACGGGCGTGTATATCACGCCCGTTTTTATTTTCAGGAGAGCCGGAATATGGAAGAAAAACGCTTGCGCCGTAGCAGCAACAATCGCTGGATTGCCGGAGTAATCGGCGGTATGGGCGATTACATGGACATCAGCGCCGACAAACTGCGCATAGTGTTTATTCTGCTGTCGATCTGCGTAGCGGGCTTCCCCGGGCTGATCCTGTATCTGATCTTGTGGTTTCTCATGCCCACGGATGACTGATCTACTTCTTTTTGCCGCACCTCATCTTGCATAGTGCCGGTGTGGGCTCCAACTAGAGCGGATGCAACCTGACCCGAGCAGGTTGCTCCTTCCCGGAGCCCCATATGTCGCAACCCCGCTTGCATCTCATCAGTTTTGATCTCTGCCCCTTTGTGCAGCGTGCCGTGATTACGCTGCTGGAAAAGGGAATCCCGTTCGAGCGCACCTATATCGATCTGGCCAACAAACCAGAATGGTTTTTGCAGCTTTCGCCCACCGGTAAAGTCCCGGTTTTGCAAGTTGACGACGCCACGCTGTTTGAATCGTCAGTGATCGCTGAATACCTGGACGAGGTTTACGGCCCGCAACTGCATCCGCTGGATCCGCTCACCAAAGCCCAGCATCGGGCGTGGATGGAGTTTTCTTCAGCGACATTGGGTTCGTTGTGGAGTTTTTATACTGCGGCCAATACTGAGGGTCTGGAAAACGCCCGCAAAGATGTCCTCGGCAAAATTGCCCGGCTTGAAGCCGCGGTGAGTAACGGTCCGTTCTTTGCCGGTGAATCAATCTCGCTGGTTGACGCTGCTTTTGGCCCGGTTTTCCGGTATTTCCCGGTATTGGAAAGTCTGGGCGAGTCCGGCTGGTTTGATGCCGCACCCAAAGTCCATGCCTGGAGCACAGCCTTGTTGGCGCATCCTTCGGTAGTTGACGCCGTGCAACCGGGTTATAGCGACAAGCTCAAGGTGTTTATCAAAAGTAAAGGTGGCGTGCTGGCTACTAGAGTCTGAGCCCACATTGTGATGTCGCGTGCGTCCAGGGGAGGGTTGCGGTAAGGTATCGCACCCCTAACCATCGCTCCCGCAACTGCGCATGACTGCTCCCGACTGGAAACAACTGCTGTTCACTCGCCGCATGGCGATCTGCCTGTTTTCCGGTTTCAGTTCGGGCTTGCCGCTCTATATCCTTATCAATCTGGTCCCGGCGTGGCTCAAAAGCGAGCATGTCGATCTCAAGGCGATTGGTTTCTTTGCGCTGATTCAGATCCCCTACACTTGGAAATTCATCTGGTCGCCGTTAATGGACCGCTTTTCCCTGCCGCATCTGGGGCGGCGGCGTGGCTGGATGCTGGCGACCCAGGTCGTGCTGCTGCTGGTGATTGCCGGTGTGGGCGTGTTTAATCCGCTTACGGACATCTGGTCGATTGCGGCATTGGCGTGCATCGTGGCGTTTTTCAGTGCCAGCCAGGATATCGTGCTCGATGCCTACCGCCGGGAAATCCTCAGTGAAGTTGAACTAGGCCTGGGTAACTCGGTGTTCGTTAACGCCTACCGCATTGCCGGGCTGATCCCGGGCGCGTTGTCCCTAATTCTGGCGGACCATTTGAGCTGGTCACAGGTATTCATGGTGACGGCTTTGTTCATGTTGCCCGGCATCATTCTCACGCTTTGCGTCAAAGAACCCGCTCTGGCGCGGGCGCCCGCCACTTTGCGTGAAGCCGTGGTTGAGCCATTTCATGAGTTCATGACACGACATGGCTGGCAAAGCGCGCTGCTGATCCTCGCATTTATCTTTTTCTACAAACTCGGCGACAGCATGGCCACCGCGCTGGCGACGCCGTTTTATCTGGAGCTGGGTTTTACCAAAAGCCAGATCGGGTTGATTGCCAAAAATGCCGGACTTTGGCCCAGTGTCATCGGCGCGTTGTTGGGCGGCATCTGGATGATCAAACTGGGCATCAATCGCGCGTTGTGGTTATTTGGCGTGGTACAGCTGACGTCGATTCTGGGTTTTGCCTGGCTGGCCGGCATGGGCGCTAACCAATACGCGCTGGCGTTGGTCATCAGTTTTGAGGCGCTGGGTGTCGGACTCGGTACGGCGGCGTTCACTGCCTTTATCGCCCGCACTACCAATCCGCGTTATACGGCCACGCAATACGCGCTGTTTACCAGTCTGGCCGCAGTGCCGCGCACGTTCTTCAACGCCGCTACTGGCGTGCTGGTGGAGCATTTTGGCTGGCAGCAGTTTTTCCTGGTCTGCGCGCTGCTGGCGATTCCAGGCATGCTGCTGCTATTCAAGGTCGCACCGTGGACGACGGCCGTGCCGGAAAATACCGAGCCCGCGCAGACTGCCTAGCGAAAAAAAAGCCAACCGGTCAGGGTTGGCTTTTTTATTGGCGATGTGGCGAATTGCGGGTGAATCAGCCTTTGCGCAACTGCACAATGGCGTAGGCAAAGCAGATCACGCCAATCAATCCTTCGCCCACTGCCCAGGCTTGCCAGGCATTGCCATTGCCAAACCAGGCGTTGGCAAAGCGCAGAAAGAATTCGCACAGCCCGTTGGCGATGTCGGTACAGCTATGCCGACTGGTCCAGTCCCATGCCGCGACACCGAGAAAACCCGCGCCGACCACTGCTGCAGGGATGGCCTTGGCGCGAGGGGAAATATCATCACTCATACTGGCAACCTGTTGTTTTGAACGCATTGCTCATTACAACGGATAGTCATAATCGACCAGCAACGGCGCATGGTCAGAAAATTTGATGTCTTTGAAGATGCTGGCCGAATTGAGCTTGCCCGAGAGCGATGGCGAAACAATATGGTAGTCGATGCGCCAACCCACATCTTTGGCATAAGCCTGCCCGCGATTGGACCACCAGGTGTAACCCGGCAGTTCCGGATAGAGCGTGCGCCAGGCATCGACCCAACCTTGCTCGGCAAACAGTTTGCCGATCCATGCCCGTTCTTCTGGCAGAAAACCTGAATTCTTCAGATTGCCTTTCCAGTTTTTCAGATCAAGCTCGCGGTGGGCGATATTCCAGTCACCAATCAGCACAATGTCGCGTCCGTTTTGCGCCAGCGCAGCCAGGTGGTGCCAGAAGCGTTCCATGAAGGCAAATTTGACGGTCTGGCGTTCTTCGCCACTCGAACCCGACGGCAGGTAGACCGAGACCACCGACAGGTTGCCAAAGTCCGCCTGGATATAACGACCTTCGGAGTCAATATCCTCAATACCCAGCCCGATGACCACGTTGTCCGGCTGGCGACGGCAATACAGGCCTACGCCGCTATAGCCCTTCTTTTCGGCGCAATGAAAATAACCATGCATGCCATCCGGATTACGCATGAGATCGGTCAAATCGGCATCTTGCGCTTTCAGCTCTTGCAACCCGATCACGTCAGCTTTCTGGGTGGGAAGCCAGTCGAAGAAACCTTTATTGGCGGCGGAGCGAATGCCGTTCAGATTGGCAGAAATGATGCGCAAAGCGAGTCCCTCATCTGGATTTTCAGTGATTTCAAATCGCATGAGCCGGCACGGGGCGGGCATAATATGCTGTTTTTTGTCACCGGGGTTACGAAAAGCGGCAGTACGATGGCATAAACCGATGCTGGCTGTCTTGGCCCCATCATGGCCCCATCACAATTCTTGAAAGTCGCTTCGATTAAGTCGCAGCGGGCTTTCTATCGTTATCAGGAGGCAGTTTCACTATGTCCGATTTCCGCCAGGATTTCATCGAATTTGCCGTGGCACAGAATGTGCTGTGTTTTGGCGAGTTTATCACCAAAGCCGGACGCCCCTCGCCGTACTTCTTTAACGCCGGATTGTTCTACAACGGCGCGGCGCTGGGTCAACTGGCTCAGTTTTATGCAAAGGCAGCGGCGGCTGCCGGTATCGAGTTCGACGTGTTGTTCGGCCCGGCGTACAAGGGGATTGTGCTGGCTGCAACTACCGCAGTTGCACTGGCACAAGCCGGGCGGAACACCCCTTTTGCTTACAATCGTAAAGAAGCAAAAGATCACGGCGAAGGTGGCGTGCTGGTCGGGGCGCCGCTCAAAGGGCGCGTCTTGATTATCGATGACGTGATCTCTGCGGGTACGTCTGTCCGCGAATCCGTGGCGATGATCCGGGCACACGGCGCCGAGCCGGCCGGGGTGTTGATTGCGCTGGACCGGATGGAACGCGGTACCGGCGAGTTGTCTGCAGTACAAGAAGTTGAGCAGCAATATGGCATTCCGGTGATTCCAATTGCCACGCTGGATGACCTGATGAGCTATCTGGAAAACACTGCGGGCATGGCCGATAACTTGAAAAAAGCGGCGGCCTACCGCGAGCAATACGGGATTCGTCGGGACTGAGCGAAAACGCCGACCGGCAATTCCGGATATTTTGAGGGTAATGATGAAGTATTCAGGTTTGCCGGTCGTGCTGGCATTGTTGCTGGTCGCGGCTCAGGTTCATGCCGCGTTGTATCGTTGGGTGGATGATAACGGTCAGGTGCAATACAGCGACAAGCCACCAGTGGCAGGCGCCAAAAAGGGCGTATCGGTGCTGGACACCCAAGGCATGGTGCGCAAGGAACCGGCGCCCCAACTGACGCCAGAAGAAAAAGCCCGGCTGCAAACTGAAAAAGCCCAGCAACTGGATCAACAACGGCGCGATCGCGCCTTGTTGCAGTCGTTCTCCAGCCCCAAAGATATTGATATCTTGCGCGACCGCCAGATCGAATCAGTGCAAGCCAGCTTGCAAACCAACACACTGCGGCGCCAGAGCGGTCAGGCCAAGCTGGACCGGCTCAATACTCAGGTCGCAGCTATCCAGAAACGCGGCAGAACACCGCCTGCCGATATGCTGGGTGAGGTCATCGCGACCCAGAAAGAAATCAACGATATCGATGACGATACCCGGGTTAAACAGGCCAGTATCGTTACCATCCGCCAGCATGCAGAAGAAGACAAAAAGCGGTTAAACGAGCTGCAGGCAGGCAGGTAAGCCGTCGCGTTTTATCCACATGACACAGCTGTTGTCCGGGCTAGGGTTATTGCCTGGCTTGACTTTGATTGCACAACAGTTAAATTCCCGGATGATTTTTGAGATCGATTTGCACCCGCCAGGCGGGTTTGCAGGTAAGGTCCGGATCGTAATCCGAGACATCTAATTTTCTATTCAGTGCAGCAACGCAACGGAGTCATCATGGCCAACGCAGCTCAGGGGCCCAAAATTGTTTTGGGGATTGATATCGGCGGTACCGGCATTAAAGGTGCCCCAGTCAATGTTGAAACCGGCGAACTGGCCGCCGAACGTGCCCGTTTTGATACGCCCCAGCCCTCTACACCTGAAGCGGTCGCTGCTGTGGTCAAGCAGATGGTTGAGCATTTTCAGTGGAAAGGCCCGATTGGCTGTACCTTCCCGGCGATTGTGCGCAATGGCGTGACGCTGTCCGCCGCCAACGTCGATCAGACCTGGCTGAATGCCCCGGCAGAGCAAATCCTGGCTGACGGCGTGGGCCAACCGCTCAAGCTGCTCAACGATGCGGACGCTGCCGGTCTGGCAGAACAGACTTTCGGTGCCGCCAAAGGTCGTGCTGGCAAGGTGCTGGTCATTACCTTGGGTACCGGCATTGGCACGGCGCTGATTGTGGACGGCAAGCTCATTACCAATACCGAGTTTGGCCACCTGATTTTCCCGAAAGACACCATTGCCGAGAAATATTGTTCGGGCAAGGTCAAGGATGATCTTGATCTGAAATGGAAAGACTTCAATCCGCGCTTGAACGGCTATCTGAAGCATCTGGACCTGTTACTGTCGCCAGACCTGGTGATTATCGGCGGCGGGATCAGCAAGAAGCACGAGAAGTTCATCCCGGAAATGACCGGTATCCGCTTCGAAGTGACCGCTGCCACGCTGCAAAACGATGCCGGCATCGTGGGCGCTGCGCTGGAAGCCGCACATACCTACGGCGTGCTGTAATACCCGCCTGAAAACGGGGTGAAAAGCGGGGCCACCAGTGCAAGTTGGCCCGCCTTTTCACCCCGCTCTGTTCTGATTCCCCTGCGGGCGCACCTCACGTGGCGCAAGTGCCTGTTTTGCCGTAGAATATTGCCCCTTATGCAATCAAAGCGGTAGCACAGACCCCATGCTTTATCCCACTCGTTATGACGTCATCGTGGTTGGCGGCGGCCATGCCGGCACAGAAGCCGCGCTTGCGGCTGCGCGCATGGGGCAGAAGACACTGCTGCTGACCCACAATATTGAAACCCTCGGCCAGATGAGCTGCAATCCGTCGATTGGCGGCATTGGCAAAGGGCATCTGGTGCGTGAGGTTGATGCCTTGGGCGGCGCCATGGCGCTGGCTACCGATATGGGCGGCATTCAGTTTCGCACGCTCAATTCGTCCAAAGGCCCGGCCGTGCGTGCTACTCGCGCCCAGGCAGATCGCGTGCGTTACAAGGCCGCCATCCGCCACATGCTGGAAAACCAGCCCAATCTGGATTTGTTCCAGCAAGCGGTGGATGACCTGACGCTGGATGGCGATCGCGTTACCGGCGTGGTGACGCAGATCGGTATCCGTTTCGAGGCCTCTGCCGTCGTGCTGACGGCTGGGACATTCCTCGGCGGCAAGATACATGTCGGTATGGAAAACCACACTGGCGGCCGCGCTGGTGATCCGGCATCGGTCACGTTGTCGCATCGTTTGCGTGAACTGGATTTGCCAGTTGGTCGTCTGAAAACCGGCACCCCGCCGCGTATTGATGGCCGCACCATTGATTTCTCCGTGCTGGAAGAACAGCCAGGCGATACACCCGAGCCCGTGTTTTCGGTCCGTGGCAATGTGGGTATGCACCCGCGCCAATTGCCGTGCTGGGTAGCGCATACCAATCTGCAGACGCATGACATCATCCGCTCCGGTTTTGATCGCAGCCCGATGTTCACCGGCAAGATTGAAGGCGTTGGTCCTCGGTATTGCCCGTCGATTGAAGACAAGATCAATCGCTTTGCCGACAAAGACAGCCACCAGATTTTCCTGGAACCGGAAGGTCTGGATACCAACGAGTTCTATCCGAACGGTATCTCGACCAGCCTGCCATTTGATATCCAGCTTTCCGCCGTGCGTTCGATCAAGGGCCTGGAAAACGCCCGCATCATGCGTCCGGGTTACGCCATTGAATATGACTATTTTGATCCGCGCGGCCTGAAAGCGTCGTTTGAGACCAAAGCCATAACCGGTCTGTTTTTTGCGGGCCAGATCAATGGCACCACCGGCTATGAAGAAGCGGCGGCACAAGGTCTGTTTGCTGGCTTGAACGCCGCGCTGTTTGTCCGCGAACAGGAGGCATGGCTGCCAGGCCGTGACCAGGCTTATCTGGGCGTGCTGGTGGATGATCTTGTCACCCAAGGCGTGACTGAGCCGTACCGTATGTTCACTAGCCGCGCTGAATACCGCCTGCAATTGCGTGAAGACAATGCCGATCTGCGTCTGACCGAAACCGGCCGCCAGCTCGGCCTGGTGGGCGATGAGCAATGGGATCTGTTCTCGCGCAAACGCGATGCGGTGGAAGCCGAACTTTCCCGCCTGAAATCGACGTGGGTGAATCCACGCATTCTGGATGCGGCGGAATCCGAACGGGTTCTGGGTAAGGCGATTGAGCGCGAATACACCCTGGTTGATCTGCTGCGTCGGCCGGAAGTTACGTATGCTTCGCTGTTGACCCTGACTGCGGCACAACCGAAAGAGGGCGAGGCACCGGTGACTGATCCGCTGGTGGCAGAACAAGTCGAAATCCAGGTTAAGTACCAGGGTTATATCGAACGACAACAATATGAAGTGGCCAAGCGCGATACGCTGGATGACTTCCGTTTGCCGGAAGGACTGGATTACACCCAAGTGGTGGGTCTGTCGATTGAAGCCCAGCAAAAGCTCAACAAGCATCGCCCGGAAACACTGGGCCAGGCCGGGCGGATTTCCGGAATTACGCCCGCCGCCGTTGCTTTGTTGTTGGTTCATTTAAAGAAAAAGCAGTTGGTTGAAACTGCGGGCAAAGCTGCCTGAGTCTGACCACTTCTAACCTAGACAGAAAACAAAAGAAAACCGCTCATGAACGACGTGCTCAACGCCGGTCTGGCCACGCTGGGTATCCAGCTGGACGACGCGCAAAAACAGAAACTGCTCGACTATGTCGGCTTGCTGGAAAAATGGAACAAAACCTATAGCCTGACAGCGATTCGTGAACCCGAGCGCATGGTGCCGCACCATCTGCTCGATTCGCTGGCGCCGCTGGCCGCTTTCCCCGCCGGGCAAAATGCCCGCATCCTGGATGTGGGTTCCGGTTTTGGCACGCCAGGCATTCCGTTGGCGATTGCCCGCCCGGATTGGCAACTTGTGTTGCTCGATTCCAATCACAAGAAAACCACCTTCTTGCGCCAAGCGCTGCTTGAGCTGCAATTGCCCAACGTTACTGTTGTCAGCGACCGGGTCGAGGCCTATCACCCGGAAGCGCCTTTCCAGGTCATTACCTCGCGCGCATTCGCTGAATTGGGCGAGTTCGTCAAACTGACGCGCCACCTGTTGGCGAGCGGTGGTTACTGGGCCGCTCTCAAAGGCGTGTATCCTTATGAGGAAATTGCGCTGTTGCCCAAAGACCTCGTGGTTACCGAGGTCGCTCAATTGAAAGTGCCCGGCCTCGAAGCCGAGCGCTGTCTGGTTCTAATCAAAGAGGTGTGAAGTCTGATGACGCGTGTGCTTGCGATCGCAAACCAGAAAGGCGGAGTGGGTAAAACCACGACGGCGGTGAATCTGGCCGCCAGCCTGGTCCATCTGGGTAAACGCGTCATGCTGGTCGACCTGGACCCACAAGCCAATGCCACGATGGGTTCGGGCATCGACAAGGGCAAGGTCGACGCCACGGTCTACAACCTGCTGATTGGCGAAGCGCAGATCAACGATGTACTGGTCAAGTCCGAAAATGGCGGGTTTGATCTGTTGCCCGCCAACCGTGATCTGGCCGGTGCCGAAGTTGAACTGGTCGAGGCACAAGCTCGCGAGTCCCGCCTGAAAACCGCGCTGGGCGGTATTTCCGGTAATTACGATTTTGTGATTCTGGATTGCCCGCCTGCGCTGAATCTGCTGACGCTGAACGGCCTGGTCGCTGCTGACGCAGTGATGATTCCCATGCAGTGCGAGTATTACGCGCTGGAAGGTCTGTCGGACCTGGTCAACACCTTGCGCCGGGTGAAGCAAGGTTTGAATCGCCGCATCGAGATCGAAGGTTTGCTGCGGACGATGTTTGATCCGCGCTCCACGCTCGCCCAGCAAGTGTCGGATCAACTGGTCAAGCACTTCACTTCCAAGCTTTACCACACCGTGATTCCACGGAACGTACGTCTGGCAGAAGCGCCCAGTTATGGCCGCCCGATTCTGTCCTATGACAAAACCTCCAAAGGCGCGCAAGCCTATTTGCAACTCGCCGAAGAGTTGCTGGCACGGCATAATCCGGTCGATGCTGCACAGCCGGTTGTTTAAATTGCAGATGCAATCGCTGATGCCAATCCCATTCGCCGGAATCACCCGAACATGAACAAAAAATTCAAAGGCCTGGGTCGTGGCTTGGACGCATTGATGGGCGATGAGGCGGCCAACGAATCGCTTCAACAATTGCCCGTTACCAGTCTCCAACCGGGCAAATACCAGCCGCGTACGCAGATGGACGAAGCCGCGTTGCAAGAACTGGCCGAGTCGATTCGTTCGCAAGGCCTGATGCAGCCGGTGCTGGTGCGCCCGATTGCGGGTGGCCTGGAAGATCGTTACGAGATCATCGCCGGTGAACGCCGTTGGCGCGCTTGCCAACTGGCGGGCCTGACTGAAATTGCTGCGCTGGTCCGCGAAGTGCCGGACGAAGCCGTGGCGGCGATGGCGCTGATCGAAAATATCCAGCGCGAAGACCTCAATGCGCTGGAAGAAGCCCAAGGCTTGTCGCGGCTGATTGATGAGTTTGGCATGACGCATGAAGCGGTCGCGCACGCGGTTGGTAAATCCCGTGTGACTGTAACCAATCTGCTGCGTTTGCTGAATCTGGCGGAACCGGTACGCGACTTGCTGGCGGCCGGTCAGTTCGACATGGGCCACGCGCGCGCATTGCTGGCGCTGCCAACGCTTAAGCAAATCGACACGGCGCGCACGGTAGCACTCAAAGGCTTGTCGGTGCGTGAAACTGAAGCGCTGGTGCAGCGTCTATTGCAAGAAGTGCCGGCACGTGAAGAAAAGAAAGCTGATCCGGATATCACCCGGCTGGAAGAAGAAGTTTCATCCCGTCTTGGCTCAACGGTTGCCATCAAGCATGGCAAACGCGGCAACGGCAAGTTGATGATCGACTACACTAGTCTGGATGACCTGGACCGTTTGCTGGCGCTATTGAAATAGTTGCAAAACGGACTTTCCGCCGGCCTGACCAGACCTGCAAGGCTAACGCACAATATTGGTGCAATTCTTGCGAGATGAGCGCCCGAAAACCCGGCATGGGTCAAAAACCCAGTAACTTCAATGTGTAAAATTGACGCGCAACAAGCGTCATCCGTATAATCGCCGGATATTTGCCTGGCGTAACAAAATGGTTAACAAAGCACAGATCCGGGGCATCATCCGGCTTAAGGCCTGGATTACTCTAGCGGTCGCGGTGCTCGTTTTTATTTTATGGGGTTCGCAAGCAGGAATTGCAAGTGTCATGGGTGGCACTGTCGCAGTTTTGGGTTCCCTCATTTACGCTAAAACGGCTTACCAGTTGCCTTATGGGCCGCCAGAAGTGCTGATGAAACTGCACTTTCTGGGCGAAGCACTAAAAATGGCGTTTACCCTGGTGGCCTTTGGGGCGATTTTCGTCTTTCACCGGAAGGTGGTCTGGCCAGCGCTTATCTTCGGATACGCTGCAGCGGCCTCGGCCTTCTGGTTCGGGCTTTTGATCAAATTTAAAGACAAGAAATAATCATGGCTGAACAGACCTCAACCGAATATATCCTTCACCATCTGACGCACAACCGTCTGCACACCGAAGGAACAATGGCCAATTTCCACCTGGATACATTCTGGGTGGCGCTGGTTCTTGGTTTCATCTTCGTCGGCATTTTTGGTCTGGTTGCCCGCAAGGCAACTGACGGTGTGCCTGGCAAGTTGCAAAACTTTGTCGAGCTGATCGTCGAGATGGTCGACACCCATATCAAAGATACCTTCCACGGCAAAAGCAAGGTCATCGGCCCATTGGCGCTGACTATTTTCTGCTGGGTGTTCCTGATGAACGCCATGGACTTCTTCCCGGTTGACCTCTTCCCCATGATCGCGCAATGGATTGGCGTCACCTTCTTTGGTGCTGATCCTCACCATGTTTACCTGCGCGTGGTACCTACCGCCGACGTAAACCAGACATTCGCCATGTCGATCTCGGTGCTGTTGTACATCATTGGTTTCTCCATCAAGGCCAAGGGTCTGGGCGGCTGGATCAAGGAACTGTTCACCGCACCGTTCCATGCTGAAGGTACCGTCGGCAAGGTTTGTCTGCTGATCCCCAACTTCCTGTTCCAGTTGATTGAACTGATCGCCAAGCCGATTTCGCTGGCACTGCGGTTGTTCGGCAACATGTACGCCGGTGAACTGTTGTTCATCCTGATCGCACTGCTGCCTTGGTGGATCAACTGGGTGCTGGGCACACCGTGGGCTATCTTCCACGTGCTGGTTGTAACGCTGCAAGCATACGTATTCATGGTTCTCACCATCGTTTATCTGTCGATGGCGGTGGAAGACCACTAAGCCGGCTGGCGTCCGGTTTGGGCGCTGCGGTTTTAAAGCATCGCGCCGGGTAGCATTGCGCTGCCCGGTTCGAGTTACCCCCTTATCTTGTCAACTTCCTTTTCAGGAGATACAACAAAATGGCTGCACCCGAAGTAATCGCTAGCGTTCAAAGCGCAACTGCAATCGCTGCCGCACTGATGATTGGTCTGGCTGCACTCGGTACCGCTATCGGTTTCGCCATCCTGGGCGGCAAATTCCTCGAGTCCTCGGCTCGCCAACCGGAAATGATCCCGGTTCTGCAAACCAAGCTGTTCATTATCGCCGGTCTGCTGGATGCGATCTCCATGATCGGCGTCGGTGTTGCTCTGCTGTACACCTTCTCCAACCCGTTCCTCTCCGCACTCGCTGGTTAATTAGTCACGTCACCGCGAAAAACTGGAGGGCTACAACGTGGAATTCAATACTTCCCTCATTGGCCAGGTAATCACTTTTGCCTTGCTGGTGTGGTTCACGATGAAAATCGTGTGGCCTCCGCTGACCGGGATGATGGAAAAGCGCGCGCAGCGCATTGCTGAAGGTTTGTCGGCAGCAGATCGTGCCAAGCAAGATCTGGCCAATGCCGAAAAAGCTTCTGCTGAAAAGCTGCGTGAAGCCAAGCAACAAGCTACAGAGCTGATTGCCCAAGCTGAAAAACGCGCCAACCAAATCGTCGACGAGGCGAAAGACAAGGCCAAGGTGGAAAGCGATCGCCTGCTGGCGGGCGCCCAAGCCGAAATCACACAGCAAGTCGAACAGGCCAAGGGCGTGTTGCGTCAACAAGTGGCGAGCCTCGCCCTTGAAGGTGCAACCAAGATCCTGAAGCACGAAATCGACGCCGGCAAACATGCCGCGCTGTTGGATTCGATCAAAGCGGAACTGTAATCAGTCATGGCAGAACTCATCACCGTCGCAAGGCCGTACGCCGAGGCTGTGTTCCGTCTTGGTAAAGAAAGCGGCAAGCTGGACCAATGGTCCGAAGTGTTGGCAAAGCTCGGCGTTATCGCCGATGACAAGCTGGCGCAAACAGTCGCGTCCGACCCAAGATATTCCGCTGCTCAGGTTCAGCAATTGCTGGTCGAGCTGCTGGGCGCAGGCGTGAGCGATGAAGTGAAAAACTTCGTCACGCTGATTATCGAAAACGGCCGTTTCACTGTGCTTCCCGCCATCCGCGACTTGTATGAGTCGTACAAGGCTGCCGAAGCTGGCGAAGTGGAAGCGCAAATCGAATCGGCTTTCCCGCTCAATGCCGCTCAGGTCGAAGAACTCAAGACTTCGCTTGCCCAACACTTCAAACGCAAGGTGGCGGCTACAACCTCCACCAACCCCGAATTGATCGGCGGCGTAAAAGTGACGGTAGGTGATGTTGTGATCGACGCATCCATAGCCGGCAAGCTCTCTGAACTGGCGACGAGCCTGAAGAGTTAGGAGATTTTTAATGCAACTCAATCCGTCTGAAATCAGTGAACTGATTAAGGCCCGGATCCAGAACCTGTCCGAAGGCGCACAAACTGCGACCGTCGGCACGGTTGTGTCGGTCACCGACGGTATCGTCCGCGTTCACGGCTTGTCCGATGTAATGCAAGGCGAAATGCTGGAATTCCCGGGCAACACTTTCGGTCTGGCACTGAACCTGGAGCGTGACTCCGTTGGTGCCGTGGTGATGGGTGAATACACCCACATCTCCGAAGGCGATGAAGTCAAGTGTACCGGTCGTATTCTTGAAGTCCCGGTAGGTCCGGAACTGGTTGGCCGTGTGGTCAACTCGCTGGGTCAACCTATCGATGGCAAAGGCCCGATCAACGCCAAGCTGTCCAGCCCGATCGAAAAGATCGCGCCGGGCGTTATTGCGCGTCAATCGGTTGACCAGCCACTGCAAACTGGCCTGAAAGCCATCGACACCATGGTGCCGATCGGTCGTGGCCAGCGTGAGCTGATCATTGGTGACCGTCAGACCGGCAAGACTGCCGTTGCTCTGGACGCGATCATCAACCAGAAGGGTACTGGCGTTACATGTATCTACGTTGCGATTGGCCAGAAGGCTTCGTCGATTGCCAACGTAGTGCGCAAGCTGGAAGAACACGGCGCGCTGGCTCACACCATCGTGGTGGCTGCCGCTGCGTCTGAATCCGCTGCGCTGCAATACATTGCTGCTTACTCCGGTTGCGCAATGGGTGAGTACTTCCGCGATCGCGGCGAAGATGCCCTGATCGTATACGATGACTTGTCCAAGCAAGCCGTTGCTTACCGTCAAATCTCCCTGTTGCTGCGCCGTCCTCCGGGCCGCGAAGCATACCCGGGCGATGTGTTCTATCTGCACTCCCGTCTGCTCGAACGCGCTTCGCGTATCAATGCTGTTGAAGTTGAAAAACTGACTGGCGGCGAAGTGAAGGGCAAGACTGGTTCGCTGACTGCGCTGCCTATTATCGAAACCCAAGCGGGTGACGTGTCTGCATTCGTGCCGACCAACGTGATTTCGATTACCGATGGCCAGATCTTCCTGGAAACCGACTTGTTCAACGCCGGTATCCGTCCTGCGATGAACGCCGGTATCTCGGTGTCCCGCGTTGGCGGTGCAGCGCAGACCAAGGTGATCAAGAAGCTCGGCGGTGGTGTACGTCTGGCGCTGGCTCAGTATCGTGAACTGGCTGCGTTCGCGCAGTTTGCTTCCGACCTGGACGAAGCGACCCGCAAGCAGCTTGAGCGCGGCAAGATGGTGACCGAACTGATGAAGCAGGCTCAATACAGCCCGCTCAAGGTTGGCGAACTGGCCGTGACCCTGTTGCTGATTGCCAAGGGCAGCTACGACGATGTTCCAGTTAATCGCGCACTCGCATTCGAATCGGCCTTCCTGGCTGATCTGAAAGCGAACCACGCTGATTTGCTGGCCCGCGTTGATGCCAAGGGCGCCTTGTCGGATGAAGACGAAGCCACAGTGGTGAAAGCCGTGGCCGCGTTCAAAGCCAGCAGCGCGTACTGATTCGGTACTGAAAAAGGAACTGGATCATGGCAGGCGGTAAAGAAATCCGTACGAAGATCAAAAGCGTGAAAAACACGCAGAAGATCACCCGCGCTATGGAAATGGTCGCGACATCCAAAATGCGCAAGGCGCAAGAACGCATGCGTTCGGCCCGTCCTTACGGCGAAAAGATCCGCAACGTAGCGGCTCACCTTTCGCAAGCATTTGTGGACTACCCGCATCCATACCTCCAGAAGCGCGAAAGCGTTAAACGGGTTGGCCTGATCGTGGTTACGTCGGACAAAGGCCTGTGCGGTGGTTTGAATACCAACGTACTGCGCCAGTCCGTCACCAAGATGAAAGAACTGCACCAGCAAGGCGTCGAAGTCGCTGTTACCGCAATCGGTAACAAGGGCTATAGCTTTATGAGCCGTAACGGCGCCAAGGTGATTTCTTCTGCAGTAGCTCTGGGCGATACGCCTCACCTGGAATCCTTGATCGGACCGGTCAAGGTGATGGTAGATGCGTTTATCGCGGGCGAAGTAGACGAAGTCCAGCTGGTGTATACCAAATTCGTCAACACCATGAAGCAAGAGCCGACGGTAGAACAGCTGTTGCCCCTTTCCGGTGATGCCTTTGGGCAACCGGCACACGGCTACAACTGGGAATACCTGTACGAGCCGGATGCAAAGACCGTCATTGACGAACTGATGAATCGCTACGTGGAAGCGTTGATTTATCAAGCCGTGGCGGAAAACATTTCATCCGAGATGGCTGCGCGCATGGTGGCCATGAAGGCTGCAACCGATAACGCCGACAAGGTGATCGGCAACCTGCAACTGCTGTACAACAAGACGCGTCAAGCTGCGATTACCAAGGAACTCTCGGAAATCGTCTCTGGTGCGGCAGCAGTCTGATGCAGGCGGCTAACCGATTGATGCAAGCTATTAGGAACCTACGATGAGCCAAGGCAAAATTGTGCAAATCATTGGTCCGGTTGTGGACGTGGAATTCCCACGCGACAACCTGCCCAAGGTGTATGACGCGCTCAAACTGGCCGAACCTGAACTGACGCTGGAAGTCCAGCAACAGTTGGGCGACGGCGTTGTGCGTGCGATCGCCATGGGTACGACCGATGGTCTGAAGCGCGGTCTTCTGGTATCCAACACCCACGCGCCGATTTCGGTTCCGGTGGGTCTGGCTACTCTGGGCCGTATCATGGATGTGTTGGGTAACCCGATTGACGATGCAGGCCCGGTTGAAACCGAAGCCCGCCGCGCCATTCACCAACTCGCTCCGAAATTCGACGAATTGAACCAGTCTATCGATCTGCTGGAAACCGGTATCAAGGTTATTGACTTGATTTGCCCGTTTGCCAAGGGTGGTAAGGTTGGTCTGTTCGGCGGCGCTGGTGTGGGCAAGACCGTCAACATGATGGAATTGATCAACAACATCGCCAAGGCACACTCGGGTCTGTCCGTGTTTGCCGGCGTGGGTGAGCGTACCCGTGAAGGGAACGACTTCTACCACGAAATGAAAGACTCCAACGTTCTGGATAAAGTGGCGATGGTGTACGGCCAGATGAACGAACCGCCGGGCAACCGCCTGCGCGTAGCGTTGACTGGTCTGACCATTGCGGAAAACTTCCGTGACGAAGGTCGTGACATTCTGTTCTTCGTGGACAACATCTACCGCTACACGCTGGCTGGTACTGAAGTTTCCGCGTTGCTGGGCCGTATGCCTTCTGCTGTGGGCTATCAGCCTACGCTGGCAGAAGAAATGGGTGCTCTGCAAGAACGGATTACCTCGACCAAGGCTGGTTCGATCACTTCCATCCAGGCCGTTTACGTGCCAGCGGATGACTTGACCGATCCGTCGCCTGCAACCACCTTCGCCCACTTGGACGCAACCATCGTGTTGTCGCGTGACATCGCTTCGCTGGGTATCTACCCAGCGGTCGATCCGCTTGACTCCACTTCGCGTCAGCTCGACCCGCAAGTTGTGGGTGAAGAGCACTACAACGTGACGCGTGGCGTGCAGCAGACATTGCAAAAGTACAAAGAATTGCAAGACATCATCGCGATTCTGGGTATGGATGAATTGTCGCCAGAGGATAAGTTGTCCGTGGCTCGTGCCCGTAAAATCCAGCGTTTCCTCTCGCAGCCGTTCCATGTGGCCGAAGTCTTTACTGGTTCACCAGGCAAGTACGTGCCATTGAAGGAAACCCTGAAGGGCTTCAAGGGCATTCTCAACGGTGATTACGACCACCTCCCCGAACAAGCCTTCTACATGGTTGGCGGTATCGAGGAAGCGATCGAAAAAGCCAAGACCTTGCAATAAGGGAGTAGGCTATGGCGATGACCATACATGTTGACGTGGTAAGCGCCGAATCGCTGATTTTCTCTGGTGTTGCTGAATTTTTCACAGCACCGGCAGAAGGCGGCGAAGTCGGTATTTACCCGCGCCATGCGCCTCTCCTGACTCGTATTCGTCCAGGTGCGATTCGCATCAAGCTGGCCAACACACACGAACCGGATGTCATCCTGTACGTGTCTGGCGGCCTGCTTGAAGTGCAACCGCATTCGATCACTGTGCTGGCTGATACAGCCATCCGTGGTGCGGATATCGATGAAGCCAAGGCGCGTGAAGCCAAGGCCAAGGCTGAAGAGGGAATTAAAAACCGCAAGACCCAGATGGACTTCGCTATGGCGCAGGCCGAACTGGTGGAAGCGGTGGCAATGCTCTCAGTCGTGGAGAAGCTCAAGAAACGCGGTCACTAAGACGCGCCATTGTGCGATCCGGAAAAAGCAGCCTGCGGGCTGCTTTTTTTATTTCCGTAGTTTTGCAGTTTCGGCATGGCCGATTGAACGAGTGGTGAGTGCATTTACCAGCGGATCAGCGCGCTTGAGTCGATAATTGCGGCGTTTCCTATGTCACAGCTGCAGCTGACCGGTAAAATGGCGGCTATTGTTTTCCAGGATAAACCCATGTCCCGTCTTGATGTTGTAATCCTCGCTGCCGGCCAAGGCAAACGCATGTACTCGTCCCTGCCCAAGGTTTTGCACCGAATTGCCGGCAAACCGCTGGTGGGGCATGTACTGGACACGGCGCGCGCGCTGCAGCCCGCAAAAACGGTGGTTGTGTATGGCCACGGTGGTGATCAGGTGCAGGCAGCATTGAGCGTCGATGCTGATCTGGCCTGGGCTCATCAAGCGCACCAACTGGGCACTGGTCATGCGTTGGCGCAGGCTTTGCCCCATCTGAGCAGTGATATCACGCTGATGCTGTACGGCGACGTTCCGCTCACCCGCGTTGAAACATTGCAAGCCCTGCTGGCAGCCAGTGCCGATGGCAAGCTGGGCATTCTGACGGTGACGCTGGTTAACCCGACTGGTTACGGCCGCATCGTGCGTAATGCGGCGGGTGAAGTTCAAGCCATCGTCGAGCAAAAAGACGCATCGCCCGAACAAGCGGCGATTCGCGAAATCAACACCGGCATCCTGGCGCTGCCGACGGGGCGTCTGGCGCAGTGGCTGTCTGAACTGAAGAACGACAATGCTCAGGGCGAGTACTACGCGACCGATTTGATCGCTTTGGCCGTGCGTGATGGCGTACCGGTAGTGACGACACAACCGGCCGATGCCTGGGAAGCCGAAGGCATCAACAACAAAGTTCAGCTGGCGCAATTGGAGCGCATTCATCAAGCCAATCTGGCCCATGCATTGCTAGTGGCCGGGGTAACGCTGGCTGACCCGGCGCGTATTGATATCCGCGGCGAACTGAAGCATGGCAAAGACGTGTTTGTGGATGTGAATTGCATATTTGAAGGCTCGGTCACATTGGGCGATGGCGTGCAGATTGGCGCCAATTGCGTACTGCGTAATGTGCAGATTGCCGATGGTGCGGTGATTCACCCGTTCAGCCATCTGGAAAACGCAGAAGTGGGCGCAGGCTCGCTCATTGGCCCGTATGCCCGCTTGCGTCCGGGTGCCAAGCTGGCTGAAGGCGTGCATATCGGCAACTTTGTTGAGGTCAAGAACGCGCAGATCGGCACCGGCTCCAAGGTGAACCACCTGTCTTATATTGGCGATGCGCAAATTGGCCGCGATACCAACGTCGGCGCTGGCACCATCACCTGTAACTACGACGGTGTGAACAAGTTCGTGACGGTGATTGGGGACGAAGTCCGTATCGGCTCCAACAACTGTCTGGTTGCGCCAGTGACAATTGGCAATCGCGCCACCACCGGCGCTGGCTCGGTGATCAGCAAGAATGCGCCGGAAGGCGAACTGACCATTGCCCGCGCACGGCAAGTGACCATTCCGGGCTGGAGCCGCCCGGTCAAAATCAAGAAAGACTAAGTCTGGGCGATGAAGCTTATGCGGGCGTATCTTCCTGGGTTCTAACGAGGATGCGCACCGCATGAGCCGTGGGCCGGATTGGGGCGCCGCGCGCTTCGGCCACGGCTTCGGTCAACTCCGCACCCAGTAACAGAATCAAGGCCGAGTAATAGACCCACACCAGCAGCACCACCACGCTGCCCGCTGGTCCGTAAGCGCCGCCGACATCGCTGTTTTGTATGTAAAGACTGATGCCGATTTTGCCGAGGATGAACAACAGATCGGTCAACACGGCACCTGCCAGCGCATCGCGCCAGGCGATGATGGCATCGGGCAAGACCTTGAAGATGGCGGCAAACACGAACACGAAAATAGTGGTCGAAACACTCGCCTCCACCACCTGCCACGCCACGGTGTGGCCGGGCACAAACAAGCCGATCAGCGTACTCGCCGAAAAAGAAATCACCAGCAAAAACGCTACCGCCAACAACAGACCCACGGCGTTCATGCGTGAGCGCAGCCACCCGATCACCGCTTGACCCGGCCGCGAGCGCAAACCCCACACGCGATTGATTGCACCTTGCAGTTGTGCAAACACCGCCGAAGCCGCAATCAGGGTAATCGTCAGTCCGATGATCCCGGCCAGATTACCCACGCTGGGGCGGCTGGAGGCATTGCGAATTACCAGCTGGACGGCATCTGCGGCTTTAGGACCAACCATGCGATTCAGCCCATCAACCAGTTGCGTCTGGTAATCCGGCGAGAGTGATGCCACCACCCACAGCAGCAAGACCAGCAGCGGGGCGAACGACAGGGCTGAGTAAAACGCCAACGCTGCCGCGCGCGTCATCAGCTCATCGTCAAAAAAGCCGTCAATGGTCTTGGAGACGACGCGTTGCGCGAGGTGCCAGAGCCCCAGCAGTTTCTGCCATAACATTCATGTTCTCCGATCACCGTGCGAGCAGCGTGCGCCACGCACCAGCCGTCTACTATCCGGGCAAGACCGTTTCGGCTGTCAGACAAACACCGCCGTGGGCCTCATGAACAAACGACAAGTATCGCCTCGTGTCGGTTCCTGGTGATTTTGCGGGATGCCCGTCGCCAAGCAGAGCGGCGGCCCGTGCGGTGGTACAATCGAGGCTAATTCTGGCCTGTTTCGGGTAGATATACACCGGAACAACATCCCGCGCCGTCTTGCCTGGGATATGCCATCGCTGAATATCTCGACACAGAACACCGGATGCATCTCGTTTCTGTTGTCCACCAATTGAAAATAAGGATCATCCAATGAGTCTCAAATGCGGCATTGTGGGCTTGCCCAACGTCGGCAAATCCACACTCTTCAACGCCCTGACCAAAGCCGGGATCGAAGCGGCCAATTACCCGTTCTGCACCATTGAGCCGAACGTCGGTATCGTCGAAGTGCCGGATGCACGCCTGCAGCAGCTGGCGGACATCATCAACCCGCAAAAGATCGTTCCGGCGATTGTGGAGTTTGTGGATATCGCTGGCTTGGTGGCCGGTGCCAGCAAGGGCGAAGGTCTTGGTAACCAGTTCCTGGCCAATATCCGCGAAACCGATGCCATCGTGAATGTGGTGCGCTGCTTCAACGACGACAACATCATTCACGTTGCCGGCCGCGTTGACCCGATCGATGACATTGCCGTGATCGGTACCGAACTGGCACTGGCCGATATGGTGACCGTTGAGAAATCCATTCTGCGTGATGGCAAGAAAGCCCGTAGCGGTGACAAAGACGCGCAACAACTGGTGGCTGTGCTGGAAAAACTGCTGCCTGTGCTGAATGAAGGCCGTCCCGTGCGTTCGGTTGGTCTGAGTGCCGATGAAAAAGCGCTGATCAAGCCACTGTGCCTGCTAACCGCCAAGCCAGCCATGTATGTGGCCAACGTGGCAGAAGATGGCTTCACCAACAATCCGCTGCTGGATAAAGTAACCGAATACGCCAAGACCGAAGGCGCGCCGGTTGTGGCCGTATGTGCCGCTATTGAGTCTGAAATTGCCGAGTTGCCGGATGAAGACAAAACCGAATTCCTGGCAGAGTTGGGTCTGGAAGAGCCAGGCCTGAATCGTCTGATCCGCGCTGGCTTCGAGCTGCTGGGCCTGCAAACCTACTTCACTGCCGGTGTGAAGGAAGTGCGCGCATGGACCATCCACAAGGGCGACACCGCGCCGCAAGCCGCCGGCGTCATCCACACTGACTTTGAGCGCGGCTTTATCCGTGCCCAAACCATCGCTTTCGCTGATTTCATCAGCTACAAGGGTGAGCAGGGCGCCAAAGAAGCCGGCAAGATGCGGGCCGAAGGCAAGGAATACGTGGTCAAAGACGGCGACGTCCTGAACTTCTTGTTTAACGTCTAAGCCTGGTGCTGCAGGTCCATCTGACCCTTCTCGAAGGAGCGCCAGCCGCCCCAAGGAAAACCCCCGTACAAACGGGGGTTTTTTGTTTTATGGCGCGCAGCAAGTGAGTATCTGGTGCCTGCACGTCGACTATACGGATCACCGGGCGCGCGCCAAGAGACGTGAACCGCCCGCGGCATCGCTCGCGTAAAACCGGAGATTGCCTATGCTTACGGGGTAGGCAGTCGCTGCGGACGGTAACCATTGGTGTAACCGCTCATACAGCCTTGATTTTTTATATGTACGGGGTGTGGTCGCTCAAACCTCGTATACGCATCCTGCGGACACCAGCGTTGAACCTCAATTTCACCCACTATCGCAAGCTAGCTGACGAATCACTGCAGTCCGGCAGAATGTTCAGTCTTGCGGCCGGGCTGATACTGATACTGATGACCTCGGTTCTGGTCTTCGCAATTTATGGACTATTCCAGCAAACCGTTTGGGTATTGAGTGGGTTGAGCCGCAATCATTTCAATGGCGTTCTTACGATTCAACGTACCAACGAAGCGTTTGTGAGAAGTCTGACCCGCAATGATGTCGCTGTGCCAGTGAGCATGATCGACCATCAGCGCCTGCAACAATTGGCAGATGCCGTGTTGGCGTATCCCTCAAATAGTTTGTCCATTCTGGACAAAGAAGAATGGGGTCAGCCACTGGTTTTGCTAACCACTGATATCCCAATCAGTCGGGAACGGGCGCTGCACTTGGCCGAGCGTGGCTTGCGGTTTGCTTTTCTCTCGTCTTTTTTATGGTCAAACGAGGATAAGCGCCCGGCCTATGTCGTGGGAATAGACGTCGCCAGTGGCAGAGCGATTCTCAGTGCTCGCGAGGGCTATCTGCAGAAACTGCATCTCTCGCCCGCCACGCTACAACAGTTGCTAGAACGGATTCGCGCTGGCCAACTTGCCGGAAACCCAGATTCTCCATTCTGGCTGGCCGCCACAGAGGACCAGCTTGAGCGAATGCAGATGTTCAATTGTGTCCTGCCTGTTCGTGGGCCTGACGGCACCATTGACCGCTATGTCGTAACCGGAATCCCCACCAGCAGCTTGCCGCAGGATGTGGTAATTCCGGAACTGGATAAACAGTACTGGGGAAAAATGGTCAATCTGGTGAATGTCGGTTCATCCAGCTTGATCTGGTCAGCACCAGACTCCCGGTTGACCGTGGCTTCGTTGCAGGCCCACGCACCGGACCTTGGTGGGGCCGTCGTTTCCCGGTCCTGGTTTGATCACGGTTTTTTCTATATTGCTGGCAGAACCGGCCATCAAGCCTGGGGCGTGGTCTACGCGTACCCGGTTTCGGCTTTGTTGCTGATGAATCTCACCAGCATTAGCTGGATACTGCTGGTTTACGTGCTGTCAGTCAGCCTGCTGTTTTTTGCCGTGTACCAGGTCCGGCACCGGTATCTACGCCCTTGGGCCGCTCAACTCAAGCGCGCGCGGGAGGCCGAAGCAAGCAGCCGCCAGGCCGCCATCGCGGCTAACGAAGCCAAGTCGACCTTTCTGGCGACCATGAGCCACGAAATACGCACCCCGCTGTATGGCATGCTGGGAACGCTGGATTTGCTATCCGAGTCCGATATGCCCGCTACCCGGGGTGAAGCTCTGCAGACCATGCGTGAATCGTCGCAAACGCTGCTGGCGATCATTGACGACATTCTGGATTTTTCGCGAATCGAGTCGGGTGTGTTACGGCTGGAACATCTTCCCTATGCGCCGGTGCTGATCCTGGAAAGCGTAGTACGTAGCTTTTATCCGCTTGCCCACAAAAAAGGGCTGAAGTTGTATTGCCAATTGCAGCCAGGCCTGCCCGAACTACTGGGCGACGCCACCCGTCTGCGTCAGATTGTGGGCAATCTGTTATCCAACGCCATCAAGTTCACCCAGACTGGCAGCGTAACCCTGCGGCTGTGGCTGGAAGCGCGCAGCACACAGCTCACACCGATAGCTGGCGAGGAATCTACCGCTGGCTTCTCATATTTAGTATTTAGTGTTCGCGATACCGGGATTGGCATCGATCCTGCCACGCAAAAGCAACTGTTTGAGCCCTTTATACAAGCGGATGCCGGCGTGACCCGGCAATTTGGTGGCACCGGTCTGGGGTTGTCGATTTGCCGCAGACTGGTCCATTTAATGGGGGGCGAAATCAGTCTGCAAAGCGAGCCCGACGTGGGTAGCTGCTTTACTGTCAGCGTCCCTGCGCATGTGGCCGCTGTTGCACCCAACGCCGCCGCTGCGACGCCGCCAGAATTGCGACCCGTCGTCGATTTGCAAATAGATGATCCACAAGTGCGCGACAACATTGCGCAGCAACTGCAGAAGGCTGGCTATCCAATTCATATTGCTGGCGCGCCAGTGTCCGATGCGGGGCGCGGGATCGTGCAAGTCACCGCGGGAACGCGGCAAGGATCTGCCAGCCGCTCTCAGGCCGCCGACCCGGGCAAGCCCGTGATCCGACTGCTTCCCGACGGCCCGCTAATCCCGCAACAAATGCAGCACGAAATTTGCGCCAGTTTGTATAGCCAGGAATCACTGTCGTCGGCACTCAGTCTGGCAAGCGGGCAAGGTCTCACTGCCGTCCAAAACCCCGCGTTGCCACCGGTCCAACCAATAGTGGGCCTGCGCATTTTGATTGCGGAAGATCACCCGCTGAACCGTCAACTTCTCAAGAAACAGCTGGAAGCCGTTGGCGGTACGGTTCAGGCGGTCGAAAATGGTTACCAGCTGCTGGAGGCATTGCAGCATGCAACGTTCGACATAATCTTCACCGATGTGAATATGCCCGGTATGGATGGCTACGCGCTAGCGCGTGCCTTGCGTGCCCAAGGCAATGCCACCCCGCTGATCGGGATCACCGCCAGCGTGTTTCCGGGAGAACGGGAGCGTTGCCTGGCCGCAGGCATGAATGTGGCGCTATTCAAACCGATATTGCTCAAAGACCTGCGCCAAGTGCTCAGCGCAATTGTGCCAACCGCCTCGGCTATTGCGTCCGACGTGAACGTGGTTGATGAAGATGGGCTCTCAAGGGTTCTCGTCGAAGATCCGGCCCTGCAACGAGCTTTTGTCGCCAGCGTGCAGCAAGACTTGAACGTTATCCGGCATGCCGTGGAGCAAGGCGACGCCCTGACATTGCGTCGGCATGCGCACCGGATGCGCGGTGCTTTCAGTGCTGTCCCGGACGGGGAAGATATCCAGGAGTCGTGCCGGGCGCTGGAGCTGATGGCAGCACACATGCAGGACGAAGCCGTAGTCGCGCTTGCTGGTCTGGAGACATATATCGAAACGTTTTTCAGCGAGCTGCCAATCGCCACCCCAAGTGGCGAGTGAAGCTTCAAAACGGTTCGGAAAGCTACACGGTTGTAAGAGAGATCACGCCTGGATGTGCAAAATAATGACATTTACGATAAAAACTAAGGATTACCCTAGAGCCACAACAACGGAAAAAACCTAGTATTCCGGCAGATAAACAAGGACTTGCCTTAAGCGATCGGAGTACTAATGATCAAACCCATTTGTTTCAGTCTGCGCAAGGAAGAGGAAATACAGCATGGTCAAAATCATCGTTGCCGACGACCACCCCATCGTCCGGGCCGGGATAGCGCTGGAAATCGCCAAAAACCCGGATTTCGAGTAGGTCGCTGAAGCCGCCAGCTCCACTGACTTGATGCAAATTCTTGAGCAAGACCCTTGTGACGTATTGGTTACAGACTACTCCATGCCTGGCGGCAAATTCGGTGATGGCCTGCCCTTGTTGCAACTGCTGCAACGCCGCTTTCCCACGTTAAAGATTGTGGTGATGACCATGCTAGATAACCCCGCGTTGATCCGTAGCATCCAGAAAGTAGGCATCAACGCCATTCTCAACAAAAGCGACAAAGCCTCGCACGTGGTTTCGGCCATCAATGCGGTCTATCAAGGCGGTGGCTATGTGCCTATGTCAGTGCGAAACCTGCTCGAAACCGCGGGCCCGCAACAGTTTGAACAGCGTTTGTCCAAGCGGGAAATGGAAGTCTTGCGCCTGTGTGCCTCTGGCGTATCCATTGTTGAAATTGCGCGCATATCCAATCGCAGTACCAAGACGATCAGCGCCCAGAAATCTGTAGCAATGCGTAAGTTAGGGCTCGAGAACGACCACGATCTATTTCAGTACGCTGTCACCACCGGGTTGATCAGCCCCGCTGGCTAAATCAACATAAAGCCTGGTCTCACGCCATTCGTTGAATGCTCAATTTTTGCCTCTCACCGGCCCTCCCGGTCAGCAGGCAGGTCTGTCGCTCCTGCCAATACTGTTGGTAGAAACGCTGCAATACAGCAATTTACTATTTTTAAGGCATCGCTGATTCAAGTCATTACATGGCAAGAGCATTATTCGACCGGTCACTTGGGTGATGTTTGATTCGGAATTTAAAAGCTCCGATTCACTTGACGTCTATGAAAGCGTGTGAGCTGGGTTAATTGGCTCGTCAGTTGCATAGACGTGCCGCAATGAGAATTGAAAATACGGACCAAATTAAAACCGTAGACATTGCAGCCAAGGCCAATTCAAGCAAGTGAGATTAAGTCGGGGATTTACTTTCTGGCTTTTTGCTATTATTTTTTTGGAATTTACCAATCATGATGAAGAAACTGATTCCTGCACTGATCATTGGCATGGGCCTGTCCGCTGGTGCTTTTGCTTCTGATGGCACCATCACCATCAACGGCGCACTGACGGCACAAACATGTACCATCGTCGGTAACAATCAAGGTAGCGATTTCACGGTTACACTGCCAAAAATCTCTACCGCTGCACTGTCCGCAGCTGGTTCCAATGCTGGTGCAGTTCCTTTCAGCATTGTGCTGTCCAACTGTATGCCGGTAACTGGCACTGTTGCTACCTACTTTGAATACGGTGCCAATACCCTGGCCGACGGTAACCTGAAGAATGCAGTGGGCGGTCAGTACGCAACCAACGTTGAGGTGCAATTGCTCAATAACGATATGTCCCCCATTGATGTTAGCAAGGGGAGCGTCGTCGCTCAAGGTTCGACTATCAAGTTCATCACCGCTGGCGGCGCCACTCTGCCGTACGTAGCCCGTTATGCGTCGCCGCTGGGTGGCGCGACCGCTGGTGACGTGAACACCACTGTTACCTATTCGATGAACTATCAGTAACAGGGTAATTGCCTCGGGGTGACCTTGTCCTTGAGGGATATTCCTGATCAGGTTGGGCCGAATGGCCCAACCTGCTTTTGTAGAAAGATATTTCCGGCCGAATTGAATGTTTCTTATCCGGAATTCTTGTTCCGGAAATTGTTTGCTTTATTTTGCTTGGTTAATTGTCATGAATATCAAAAAAATCGTTTATAGCTCACTTGTTACCGGACTGCTGCTCATTGGCGGACTGCTGCCATTTGCTGCTCCAGCGTCGGTCGTGATTGCCGGTACGCGAGTGATTTATAACGCACAGGATTCTGAAATCACCATCAAGTTGTCCAATAACGGTGAAAAACCCGCTTTGACCCAAGTCTGGCTGGATAAGGGTGACCCGAAGGCAGACCCGTCCAGAATTGACCTGCCGTTCACCATTACCCCGCCGATGTCGCGCATCGACCCGGCCAAGGCGCAAACGCTGCGCATTGCCTATACCGGCGAACCGCTGCCGCAGGATAAAGAATCCGTGTTCTGGCTCAACATGCTGGAAATCCCGCCCAAGCCCATGGCGGACGAGGCCGGTGCCAACCACATGCAACTGGCGTTCCGTTCCCGCATCAAGTTCTTCTTCCGTCCGGCCGGGCTCAAGGGCTCGGTCAATGATGCCCCGGGCAAGCTGACCTGGCATGTTGCCGACAAGGGAGGCAAGCAGGTGCTGCAGGTGACCAATCCCACGCTCTACCACGTGACCGTCATTGCCGCGGCAGTGGGTGCTGCCAAGTTTGACGACGGCGACATGGTGGCACCTGGCGGTACCCTGGATATCCCCCTGAAAGGCCACGCCGCCGCTGCAGCGGGTACCAAAGTGCAGTTCACCACCCTCAACGACTACGGCGGCCCAGTGCAGGGCGAGGGCGTATTGCAGTAGCAGTGGCGCTCTTGTTCCCGGGGCAACCAGCCCGTAAAGCGCCAGTCACCTCGCCAGACTTTCCATCCAGGATTTCCATCCAGTTTACGGCTTCACGCTGGCCCGGCCAGCGTGAACGGGCCGGTGTTGCCCTGAAAAACGGACTTACCTATGACCAACCGCGTACAAAAAAACAGTAAAGAAATCCGTACCGCCCACAAAAAGGCACCATCCCGGTTGTGCCCGGTGAGCGCCGCGCTCCTTTCCGTATTTGCACTGGGTCCGGTATGGGCAGACGAAGCAGCCCAAGCCAAGCCGATCCAGGTGGCGGCCGTCGAATTCAACCAGGATTTCCTGAACGGCCCGAACAGCCCGGCGGCCAGCAAGCTCGATATCAGCCGCTTCAATAAGGGCAATGTCGCGCTGCCCGGTGATTACCGCGCTGCGCTGTACGTCAACCAGATGTGGATCGGCGTGGTGGAAGTGCCACTGCGGGAACTGCAGAAAGGCTCCGGCAACGTTCAGCCCTGTTTCAGTCGTGACTTGCTGGAACGCATGGGGGTTGATCTCAATCGGCTGAGCCCCATTGCGCAAGCCAAACTGCAGGCACAGGCGGGCGCATCCTGTCTGGTGCTGCCGGACTTGGTGGATGGGGCCTTTGCCACCTTTGACAACGGTGAACAACGACTGGATGCCAGCGTCCCGCAGGCATTTTTGAACCGTAGCGCGCGTGGTTATGTTGACCCGCAGTACTGGGATGACGGCATCCCGGCCGCCACGTTGCAGTACAACGCCAACGTGTTCCACAGCGCGGGTGATAATAACGCCTCCTCGACCCAGAGCTATCTGGGCCTGAACGCCGGTCTGAATGCCGGTCCGTGGCGCTTGCGCTACAACGGCAACGTCACCCACAACACGGGTGGCGACACACATTACCAGAGCATCCAGAGCTACGCCCAGCGCGGGTTTGCCGACATCAAGAGCCAGCTCACGGTCGGGGATTCGTTCACCGACGGTAGCGTGTTTGACAGCTTTGGCGTGCGCGGTATCCAGCTGGCCAGTGATGACCGCATGTACCCCGAGTCACAGCGCGGCTACGCGCCGACGGTACGCGGCATCGCCAACAGCAATGCCAAAGTGCAGATCCGCCAGAACGGCAACATCATTTACGAAACCACCGTGGCGGCCGGCCCGTTTGAAATCAACGACCTGTACCCGACCGGCTACGGCGGCAACCTGGACGTGATCGTCACCGAGGCCGATGGCAGCCAGCACGTGTCGTCGGTACCGTATGCATCGCCGGTCAACGCGTTGCGGCCAGGCATCACCCGCTACAGCGCATCGGTCGGCCAGTACCGCAACACCAGTATCCGCAGCACGCCGTTCGTGTTTGAAACCAACGCCCAGCACGGCTTCAGCAACCTGTTTACCGGCTACGGCGGCACCATCGTGGCGGAAGATTATGTTTCTGCAGCACTCGGTGTGGCGCTCAATACCGAATATGGCGCATTCGGTCTGGATATCACCCAGGCCTCGGCCAGCTTCAGAAACCAGCCGGACCACAATGGCCAGAGCGTACGCCTGGCTTATTCCAGGCTGTTCTCGCCCACCAACACCAACCTGACGCTGGCGGCCTACCGTTACTCTACCAGTGGCTTCCTGAGCTACACCGACGCCATGACCCTGCGCGATCTGGATGACCGCAATCTCGGGAACTTCATGGCCGGCATCCAGAAAGGCCGACTACAGCTGACGCTGAACCAGAGTCTGGAGAAATGGGGTTCGGTGTACCTGTCCGGTTACACCCAGGACTACTGGAACAAATCCAATCGCGATACCCAGTTCCAGGCCGGTTACAACGTGAGTGTGGGACGGGTGGGTGTGGGGGTGTCCGCTGCGCGCGAGTTCGACGTGAGTACTGCCCGCTGGAACAACCGCTACATGCTCAACTTGAGCCTGCCGCTGGGTAACGGCGCTTACGCCCCGAGCTCCAACACCACTTATACGCATGACACGCGGGACGGCAGCAACCAGTTGCAAGAAAACATTTCCGGTGCGCTGGGCACAGACCGCGAGTTCAACTACGGCATCAACGCCAGCCGCACCAGTGGCGGCATGGCGGACAGCAGCAACACCTTTGGCGGCAATGTCGGCTATCTCAGCCCGGTCGCCCAGTTGCGCGCTAGCGCCAGCCGCAGCAACGGCTATACGCAGACCAGCGCAGGGATGTCGGGTGGCATCGTGGCGTGGCAGGGTGGGGTGGCGGTCACGCCAAACACCGGCGACACCATGGCCATCATCGATGCCAAAGATGCAGCGGGCGCCCGCGTCGCCACCGCGCCGGGCGTGCGGGTCGACCCGTGGGGCCATGCGCTGGTCAGCAATCTGACGCCGTTCTCAATGAACAACGTCGAGCTGGACCCCAAAGGCCTGCCGATGGGTGTGCAACTGAAGACCACGGAAATGCATGTCGCGCCGACTGCCGGTGCCGTCGTCAAACTGAAGTTCGACACCGTCAACGCCGGCAAGGCCCTCATTATCCGGACCAAACGTGCCAATGGCGAAGCGCTGCCGTTTGGAGCCGAGGTGCTGGACAGCGCGGGCAACAACGTCGGGTCTGTTGCACAAGGCGGCCGCATCATGACTTACGGCCTGAAGCAGGATCAGGGTGAGCTGACGGTCAAGTGGGGCGAGGGTAAAGGCAATTCTTGTTCGCTGGGTTACAGCATTCCCAAGGACGGAGAAGGCAAGCAGGCGCCTTATTACTTTACTGATGGCGAGTGCCGGTAATGCGGACCACACACTCGTATGTGTGTGGACAGGGGTAGAGCCGCATTGCATTTACTGACATGCACTGTCGTTGATTACGACTGATGCACGCGAGTGCCGGTAAGCGCTCCACAACGAGGTTTGAACCATGAAACGTAACCATTTCCGAGGGTGCCAAGGTATTGCGATGAAATTCCCAAGACATTTGACGCTTTATTACGCGACCACTTACCAACCCGTCCGCTCACTGTTTACCTGGCTAGGCACCTGGTGTGCACTCCTGGCCCTGACCTTGTTGCCCGCTATTGCGCAGGCGGCAAGTTGCACCCCACACGGCGGCCCTGCGCCTCTGGTCGTCATGCTGCCAGGGTTCACGGTAAATGCCAATCCCAACGTCCCGATCGGCGCCATTCTCGGATCCAATACAACGACATGGTCAGCAACCAGTCCCAGTGCTTATATTACGTGTGACATTACGATGTCGTCGGAAATCTATAACGGCGATGGAACCTATCTCGGGACGGTGGGTGGGACACCAAACGTATATGCGTCGAGTATTCCGGGAGTGGGTTTCCAGTTCACTTTGGGTTCAAGCACCCTCCTTCCCTACACCGCATACTTAGACCCGGTACAGGGGGGGCCAGGCGTTCATTGGGCGCCCAATCCTTCGTACAGCTTCACCACCAAGCTGGTCAAGACGGGGGCTATCGCTGCAGGTGGCAGCCTAAACGGAGAGATAGGTCAAGTTTGGGTCACCGGATCGGGCTTCAATTTTCAAATCGTATCCATTCAGCTATCGTCCAGCATTATTTTTACCCCGACAAGACCAACATGCGCAGCGACAGCGCCGCCGGTCTCGCTGGGTGTTGCCACCATTGGCACGACCTTGAGGAACGTGGGCGATACGTCACCCGCCCAGAACTTTAACGTCACACTGGTCTGTTCCGGGGGTAGTGCTGGTGTTACGACGAACCTTTATGCCACGTTGACGGACCAGACCAATCCGGGCAATACATCCAATCAATTGTCACTGACCAACACCTCTGTGGCCACGGGTGTGAAGATCCAGGTTCTGAATGGTGCAACCATTTTGGGTTATGGCCCTGATTCTATTGCTGCCGGTAACACCAACCAGTGGTTAATACAAAGTTCGGTCGGGAATACCACGCTCACACTGCCGTTGTCGGCACGCTATATCCAGACAGCGGCTTCCCCAACACCGGGGAATGCGGATGGCATAGCAACAATGACATTGAGTTATCAATAATCTGTGCTGAATGCCTGCGCATAAGTGAATTGGTTTTTGGGTGGCTGTTATATCTACCCGGTTACTTTTCAAGTAAACGCAGAGTCACATATTTTGAGGGAATTGAAGATGAAAACGATTAAATATATTGCTGCAACGCTGGCGCTGGGTGCTGCGGGTTCTACCTTTGCCGCAGACGTTACACTCAACTTTAGCGGTACCCTCATGCTTCCGACATGTTCGGTGACCACGGGCACGGCCAACCAGAACATTCCGCTGGGCTCTGCCAGAACAACCGATTTTGCTGCCGTGGGCACTACCAATAACCCGGCTGCGTTTGAAATTGATTTGCAAAACTGCGCGAATGGCACCAATGTCACGATGACCGTGAGCGGCACCCAGGTCGGGGCAAACGTGGGCGTGCTGGCCAGTACCGGCAGCGCTGCGGGCGTGGGTGTGCAACTACTGACCACGGCCACTGTCGGTGCCACTACAGGTACCCCGCTGGCACTGAACAGCGCCATTTCCAGGGGTGCCATTTCTGGTACGACAATGACGATTCCGCTGGCGGCGCAAATGTATCGTACCGGGACCATGTCAGCGGGGGACGTTGCCGCGATTGCCACGGTCAACTTTACCTATAACTAAGATCAAGAGCGCCAATATAAAACACCGCCATATGGCGGTGTTTTATATTGGCGCGGCATACCGTCTGGCTAACGCACAACCTAGACCCTTTCATCTCCAGATCATGCACAGCAGGCGTTACCTCGTCGCCTCCGCTCCCAAGTAGTTGTCCTGCCTATATCTTGAATCCCCGGCCCGTTTGCTGTCTTTTCTCCCCAACCAACTTCGGCTCTATCTTTGCTTTGACATGACGCCTGTTGTATTGGCATTAGTTCGAGGTGTGGCCGTTTTTAAGGGATCGCTGATTAAGAAAATTCCTAGCTAACTGCAAGATACGGCTCGGCCCTGACTTACGTGTTCTGGTTTCAGGCAGGGATTAAGCTGAAGGTCAGTATTTTAGTGAGCGCTGCCCTTCAAATCTGCACCAGCCCGAAATAGTCCGAAATAGTCCGAACCTGACACCTCCACTGAATTGGTCCGGAAAACTGCGGCAGACAACAAGTGGTTCACAGTAAATTGCGCATCTCATCGCTGGGTGCACGCAAGTACGGAGTTAACGAGATGCTCAAGCGATATGTACGTTTTTTTGCTGTTTTGGCGTTTAGCGTTGCTGGATTGTGCTCTGGCATGGCTAGCGCAACAAATTGCCAGTGGGCGCCAAGTAATGCCACGGGTTATTACACGGTCAATCTCCCGGGTTCTGTACCCATGCCGCGGGACGAAACAATGGGAGCTTCTCTCGTCAATACCGGTTCTTTTAGCGTTGGCGGCTCCTTCATGGTCACGAACTGTGTCAACGCCAATGGTGGGGTGGTTAATGCGCGTGGCCCCAATGCGCCGAGCCCCGGTATTGCACAACCGATAGGAAACACTGGTCTCGCATGGACCTGGAGTTGGTCAGGGCAGCCCTTGACCAGCTATGGCATTTATTTGTCGGGCTTTAACGGTGGCGGGGGGCTCGGCGGTGCTCAACATGCCATTACTCTGACCAGAATTGGCCCTGTTGCGCCAGGGACGGTGATTCCAGCGGGCGTTCTTGGCTCATTCAATACGGGTGATCTGCAGAACATTGTGGTGACCTTGGCCAACGACATCGTCTTTACTCCACTGGCGTGTTCCACCGGGGATGTCGTCGTACCCATGGGGACGCATCAGGGGTCGGAGTTTGCTGGCGTTAATACGTTTACAGCATCGACCAATTTCAATATCACTCTGCAAGCGTGCCCGTCGGGTATAAACACCATCAAATATCAAATTGATCCGACAACAACGGTATTGAATGCGGCCAACTCTGTGGTTGCGCTGGATTCCTCATCTTCCGCCACAGGTATTGGTGTGCAGCTGCTAGATAACTCCGGTAATGCACTTCCCCTGGGCACGCAACAAACCCTGGCAGGTTATAACAGCGCAACGGGCGGTAATTATACGATTCCGCTGAAAGCCCGTTACTACCAAACCAGCTCGCCGCTGGGATCAGGGTCAGCCAATACGTCTTTGACGTTTACCATGAGCTACCAATAGCCATTTTCTGGCCTAAAAAAGGAACCCCATTACCCGAAAGGGTTGTGGGGTTTTGTTATGTGGGGGGCCTTTGATAGCTGCCGTGGCCGTCCAACCGGCGAAACAGGGTTGATCTGAAGACAGGTGCGCGCCCTGCCCGGCAGGAAAGCGCCTCCCTGCTGGCAAACCACGGGGAACGAATTTTAAGGGATCGCTGATTAAGAAAAATCCTAGGCATCTGCAAGATACGGCTTGGTCCTGAACAACCTTTTCTGGTTTCAGGCGTGAGCAAATCTGATCGTGTGAAGCCTGCCGTGTCCCAGCCCTTTATCGCAACAAGCCTTCTTTACCCATTTGTGTATCCGCTGCCGGAATCCCGCGTCAGTGCGCTTCAAGACGCACAACCGGTCGGTTGTGAGGGCGTCACGGTACTGACGAGTTGGGTTGCCAAGTCAAAGCACGCTTCAACGCTGCTGGCGCTGCGCTCGCGTGTGGCCGCAGCAGTAGCGGGGAACTGACATGCGCAAGCTGCTGACCTTGGGAAAATGGAAAACACTATCGTTAAGCATGCAGCAAATTCGCATGCTGATGTGGTGTCTGACCATCGCTGTGGGTGGCTTGGTGCTGATGGTGATTGCTGTGGTGGTGCAACAGAAAGTAGACCACAGCGTCGCGCAACTGGCCGCCACTTTCGGGCAGCAGAGCCAGGAGGCCGCCCGCCGCGTGGATATTGCCCGGCAACAGGCTGGCAATCTTGCATCCATGCTGGAGCACTTGAGCGATCTGGATCACGGCGGCCAGCCCAGGGATGTTGAGGCTCGCCGCTTGATAGAAAATCTGCGTGATGGTGGAGACGGTCAATATCAGGCGCTGCCAGCGTATCCGGATGGCGGCGCTACGGCAGGCCCGACCGAAACCGGCACGCTCTCTACGCTGCTGTCATTTTGCTGGCGCATCAATGGTGCGCAGTACAGAGACCTGCGTAACGCCTACATTGTGGGGCTACGATCGGACCAGTTTTATGTTATTCCCCGTCGGCAAGGCGAGGCCCAGGTGCATCTGAGCGATGACGCATGGCGCCAGCGTTACGCCAGCCAGATTTTGGCGCGTGTTCGCTCAACAGCCATTCTGCAAGCCCTTTATGCCGATCCCGATAGCGTGATCATGCTGGAACCGATGGTAGACCCGCTCAGCGGCAAACCTGTGGTCACGCTGGTTGCGCTCGTGCAAAGGCATGATATTCCAGTCGCCCTGCTGGCCATCGATGTCCCCGTGTCGACCTTCCTGGCAGATCAACACTTGTTACCCGGTTTTGGCATGGTCTTGCCTGACGGCAAAGGCACGCTGAGCGACTCTGAAACGCTTGACCCGGTATTGCAACGGATTACCGAGCGCGCAGTGCAGGCGGTCAATATCGATAACGACGGTACTTGGGTCTGGCTGGGCCGGTTGCACTGGTCAGTGCTCTTCAAGCGGACCGAGGGCGACTTGCAAACGCAGGCTGCGTTACCCGCAAGCCTGATCTGGTCAAACTTGCGTTCTTCGGTACTGCTATTGCTGGGGCTGGGATTGAGCGGAATCGGGCTGATGGTGGTCTGGATCATGCAGATCGACCGGCGCATTTTGCGGCCCACCTTGCGCCAGTCGGCGTTGATGCAGGAAAGCGAAGCCTTCAACCGCGGAGTGGTGCAAATTGCCCCGGTCAGTTTGATGATCGCCCAACGAGATAACGGAAAAATCCTCAAACGTAACGTCCTGGCCCGCAAACTGGCTGATGATGCCGCTGAGGGAGAAGTGCAGCGCCTGATCGGTCTGTGTCAGGCGGCTGCGCCCTCTGTGGATAGCCAGAATGAAACGGTTCAGTTCGAAGTTGAACTGGCCTGCATGCAGGGCGAACCGCGCTACCTGGAAGTACGCCTCGTCGCCAGCATTTACCAGGGTATGGCGGCCTTGTTGATTACGTTGAACGATTGCACCGTGGCGCGCAATTCCGAGATACAGCTCAAACAAGCCGTCGCCGCAGCGGCCGAGGCCAATCGTGCCAAATCAGCGTTTCTTGCCACCATGAGCCATGAAATCCGCACGCCGTTAAACGGCATGCTGGGCGGCATTGAACTGCTGGACATGACTGAACTGGATGCGCAGCAACGCAGCCGGCTAGATGTGCTCAAACGGTCTTCGGACTCGCTGCTGAACACCATTAACGACGTGCTGGATTTCAGCAAGATTGAAGCCGGGCAAATGGTGATCCGGCCGCAACCTTGTAACCTGGTCGATCTGGTTGAGGGTGTAGCCCGCAACTTCGGCGAAATTGCCCTGGCCAAAGGTATCGAATTCTATTGCGTTATCGACCCATTGTTCCGCGGCGAAATCATGATCGACGGCGCACGGCTGGAACAGATCCTCAATAACCTGGTGGGCAACGCACTCAAGTTTACCGAGCGTGGCAAGGTCGTGATCAACGTTGCGTCGGTGATGGAAAACCATGTGCCCCGGCTGGAAATCAAGGTACTCGATACCGGTATAGGTATTAGTCCGGAAGACCAGAAACGGCTGTTTACGCCGTTTGTGCAGGTAGAGCAGTCAGACTCCCGGCGTTACGGCGGCACGGGTTTGGGGTTATCCATTTGCAAACGGTTGCTGGCCTTGATGGATGGCGAAATCCATCTCATGAGTGAAGCGGGCTTTGGTTCCTGTTTCCGCTTGAGCCTGCCATATGACGAACTCCACGGCTCGCTGGATCATGACGTGCCAATGCAATTGCGCGGTATTACCGTTCGACTGGCGTTGGCCCTGCCCGAAATGAAAGCCGACGTAGAACGCTGGTTACGCTGGCACCATGCCCAAGTCATCGATGCGGGCTCGCCCTACAAAGGCAATGCCATTTTGCTGACCGATACCCACCTGGCGTCGCAGCATCCAGCTGCAAACATTGTCTTGGCGCCCGGTGTGATGCCCGGACCGGCGCCGCGGGCAGCCACAGTGTCCTGGCTGAACCGCAATGGCTTGATCCTGGCTGTCATGAAAGCCGCCGGTCGCGCCCCGCGTCAGGCTGAGGCATTGCAAGCGCCGCAGCGCAGGGCGGCGCGACGTCAGCTGCGGGTTTTGCTGGTTGAAGATCACCCGGTCAACCAGATTGTGATGCAAGGCCAACTGGAGGCGCTGGGCCAGATGGTGGACCTGGCCGGTGATGGGCTTGTCGCGCTGGAGCAAATTCACCAAGCCGCTTATGACTTGATCATTACCGATATCCAGATGCCGCGTATGGATGGCTACACCCTGGTGCGGGCGTTGCGCGCACAAGGCATAACGGTGCCCATTATCGCCATTACCGCCAATGTTTATCGCGATGAACAAGAACGTTGCCGTGCGGCCGGAGTGGACTATTTTCTGACCAAGCCCGTACAGACTGAGGCCCTGCGTGCGCTGCTTGACCAGATGCCGGCAGCCTCCGGTGCGACAGTCAGTGCGCCCGCCAAACCGTCGAACGTTCTGCCGTGGGAACTGATGGTCCGTAGCCTGGAAGCCGATATTGCCACGCTGCAACAGGCCTTCGTTGCCAAGGACAAGGTCGCAATGCAACAGCGGTTGCATGCATTGGCCGGCGCGCTGGCCGTCGTAGGCTACGACGCACATAGCCGCCAATGCCGCAGCCTGGAGAAAAAACTGGCACAGCAGGCGATGGACTCACCAGGTTTCAATGCTTGCTGGCTAACTTTGCAATCCCGGCTGCAAGATCTGCTTTCCCGCATGCGGGCTGAGGCGTCTATTACATCAACCTGAGCCATGAAGCATCCGTCTAACCGACCCGGTGTACCCGGCAGTATTGCGAGCCGCGCACCGGAAATCCACCCAGCAAAGGCCTCGGCCTGGAGTAATTTGCATTATGAAAACCAGACTCGTCATCGCCGATGATCATCCCATGGTTATCCTGGGCGTAATGGCCGCGCTTGCGGATGATCCAAACATCGAAGTTTGCGGCACGGCAACCAGTTCAACCGATTTGGTCGTCTTGTTGCAGCAACAAAAGCCAGACGTGTTGATTTGCGATTTTCAAATGCCGGATGGCAAGTACGGCGATGGCATGAATTTGATTTCTCATCTCAAGCGCCATTTTCCTGAATTGCGGATCATCATTCTGACGATGATGACCAACCCGCCGATACTCAATGAAATTTTGAAAGCTGGTGTGGAAGGGTTGCTGTTGAAAGGTTGCAGTGCAGACGAAATGCGGGCGGCCGTCAGATCGGCGTGTGGTGGGCATTATTATTTGAGCAAGACCACGCTGGCGCAACTGAACATGCGGCCTGGGGCGGAGCCAAATACCACTGCGCACGTGAGCGTAAAAGAACTCGAAGTACTGCGTTTATATGTGAACGGGCTGTCTGTTTCAGAAATCGCAAAAAAGCTCTGTCGCAGTATCAAAACCATCAGCAGCCAAAAGCAAAGCGCCCAGCGCAAATTGGGAATCAACAATGAAAAAGAGCTCTACGAATACGCACAAAGCCAGGGCCTGACGGGTTCACATTAAAAATTGGAAAACTAATAACCTGGCTGAAACTGGTCGACGAGCCCGGAATCTCTCGAGGGAAAATGCGTCAGCTTCAAACGGCACGGCTGAGCGCTCGTACGGAATCACACGGGCAGACACAAGCGTAAAAAACAACAAAAGCCTCACAACTGTGGGGCTTTTTACTGTCAGGGGCGGCTAACAGTAGGCGCCGCGCTGGACCTGCTAAAATGGGCGGCCAATGACCCAACTGGTTTCGCCTAGCCGTCAGCCCATGCCCAACCCTTTGCTCACCGCCCGTCCGGTCGTCAAATTTCTGCGCTATGCCTATCGCTATAGCCACGGTGCAGACATGCGCCACAACGCCCCGATCTGGCCGTACGTGAAGCTGCAGCGTGACGCGCGCGGGCGACTGACTGGTTGTACAGTACGCGGCGCCACGCAGCCGGCGCTGGTTAATCTGGACACGCTACCGCGTGATGCCAGCGGTCCTTGTCACCTGATCCTTAGTGGTCCGTCGGTGGCCGGGATCGACTACAACCAGTTGTCGCTGCCACACGCCATGGGGGTGAATGGTTCAATCGCTTTGCGGGAACGCTATCCTCAACTGCGCTTTGACTATTACGCCATGCTTGATGCCGGTTTTGTGCGCAAACGCCAGCACCTGGTCCGGCAGATTCTGGGGGAAGACCTGCTGTTGTTTGTCACGCCCGAGGTGTTGCGCTGGATCGTGCATCTGTTCGAGCCTGCGCAAATTGTCTGCCGCATTGCGGTGTTTGAAGAAGTGCACCAGCGCGTCGGCTTGCGTAAACCCACGCCCGAGCAGCTTGAGGCCGAATTCAAAGACGACACCGAACTGGTGCTGTTCGACGCCTGGAACGAAGTCCACGCCCATGGCTTCAGCTTTGATATCACGCGCGGCCTGTTTGGCGGTGGCACGGTTGCGTATTCAGCGTTGCAGTTTCTGGTGTGGCTGGGTTATCGGGAAATCTATATCCACGGGCTGGATCTGTCCGAGGCCAACACCACGCCGCGTTTTTATGAAACGGCGGGCAAGCAACTGGGCAGCGCGTTGTCCCGACAGTTTGTCGGGCACATTCAACCGGCCTTCAGCGATGCGGCGGCGCTGCTCAAGGCCCGAAACGTACAGGTGTATAACCTTTCCCTGGACAGTGCGTTAAGCGAAGACATTTTTCCCAAACTGGACTGGCACACCTTGATTCCCTCCTCACTCGCACCGCGAAGCGAGTCCTGACGCATGCGCCTTTCAGTCATTCTGATTACTAAAAACGAAGAGGCGAATCTGCGCGATTGCCTCGCATCTGTAGCCTTTGCCGACCAGATCGTCGTGGTGGATTCCGGCAGTACCGATGGCTCAGTTCAGCTGGCCCGTGAATTGGGTGCGCTGGTACTCGAGACCGACTGGCCCGGTTTTGGCCCACAGAAAAACCGTGCTCTCGATCTGGCTGACGGTGACTGGGTCTTGTCGATTGATGCCGACGAACGCGTCACGCCTGAACTGGCCGCCGAAATTGCGCAAATTCTGGCCAGCCCAAAGTTCGATGCCTACGAGATCCCCCGGTTATCCAGCTACTGCGGGCGGTTTATTCGGCACAGCGGCTGGTGGCCTGATCCGGTACTGCGCTTGTTCCGGCGTGGCACAGCGCGCTTTACCGATGTGGCGGTGCACGAACGCGTGGCATTTAGCGGGCCGATCGGGCGGTTGCATAATCACTTGCTGCATTACACCTATCCCGATCTGGAAAGTGCGCTCAATAAAATGAACCGCTATTCCACCGATGCAGCCAACGCCATGTTTGCGCGAGGCAAGCGCGCTTCACTAGGCGGCGCGATATTGCGCGGGTTCTGGACCTTTGTACGTATTTATCTGCTGCGCCGCGGTTTTCTGGACGGACGCGAAGGCTTTTTGCTGGCTGTGGCCGCAGGAATCGGCAATTTCTATCGTTATGCCAAACTGGCCCAACTTTACCGGCAGCCCAAAGCATGAAAATTCTCGAAATGGATTTCGAAGCCGGTTGGCGCGGTGGTGAGCGGCAAACATTTTTGTCGATGCAGCAGTTCCGGGCCGAAGGCCATCAAGTCGAATTGCTCTGCCGCAAAGGCGGCATGATCGCCGAACGTGCGCGCGCTGAAGGCTATGCCGTGCACGACTATCGCTGCTTGCTGGGCGTATTGAGTTTTCTGGCGGTGCATGGCGAGGGCTATGACATTCTGCACGCCCAAACCGGCCATATGCTCAGCTGGGCCGTGCTGACCAAATTATTTCATCAAAAACCGGTCGTTTATTCGCGGCGGGTGGCGTTCCAGCTGCGCGGCCTGTTAACCCGCTACAAATATCGCAAGGCCGATCAGGTAGTGGCAATCAGTGAGGCCTGCGCTGACAGCGTGCGGGCGCTGGGCGTGCATGACATCATGATCATTCCTTCCGCTGTTTTGCCGGTGGTCCCCGACGCGCAACGCATTGCCGATCTGGCGCAGCGGCTGGGTGTAAACGGACGCAAGGTGGTGGCAACGACTTCCGCGCTGGCTGAAGACAAAGACCCGTTGATGCTGGTGGATGCCATCGCCGCAGTGCGTAAACAGCGCGATGACTTTGTATTCATCCATTTCGGTGCTGGGGCGATGGAAGCCGAGGTCCGCGCCCGTGTGTCAGCGCTGGGGCTGGCCGATACATTTTTGTTCGCAGGCTATCAGCAACAAGTGGAAGCTTTGTTTGGCCTGTTCGATGTATTCGTAATGAGTTCGCGTGAGGAAGGGCTGGGCAGCAGCGTGCTGGATGCCTTTAGTGCGCGGATTCCGGTAGCATCCACCGACGCTGGCGGCCTTAAAGAGGTGCTGGCGGATGACCGCGGGCTGCTAAGCCCGGTTGCCGATGCCACTGCCCTGGCGCTCAATATTGCGCGCTTGCTCGATAAACCAACCTGGATCAATACCATGACCGACAAAGCCCATGCTTATGTCAGCAGCGTGCACAGCGTCGACACCATGGCGAACGCATACCTTGATCTGTTTACCCAACTACAGCGTGCATCTCGATGAGTCGATCCAATCCAGCTGCAAACCTGTTTTGCGGCACCATTGTGTTGCTGGTGGCGCTGTTGCCTGCGCTGGCGCTGGCCACAAGATCCGCCAGCTCCACTCTGTTTTACCTGCTGCTTTTGTTCAGTCTGGTCACTCTGGCTACCCGCAAAACGGTGCGAGTCAGCTGGCGTGAAATGTGGCGGGACTACAAACTGCTGATTTTTGCCTTTAGCTTGCCCACTTTGTCTTTGCTGGCGACCAGTGCCTGGCATCAGAACTGGAGCAGTTCGGATTTCGAAAAAGTGCTGCGTTTCGCGCTCACCATACCGGTATTCTGGTTATTGCTGCAGGTAAGAGACGACCTGTTGCGGCACGTGCAGTGGGGGTTGATTGTCGGGGCTTTATCCGGCGCCTTCATGATTATTGTGGTCATGAAAATCATGGGACTCGATCGCGGTTATCTGACATCCATTGGCACCAATTACAACGCGGTTTCATTTGCCAATGTGGTCATGCTGGCCGGGCTCTCAACGCTACTGACGTTGGGCTGGCAGCTCACGCGTTTCAAGCGGGCCGAGCAGATCATCAAGATATTCACCGGCCTCGCCTGTTTTTATGCGGTGCTGATTTCGGAAACCCGCAGTAGCTGGATGGTCATCCCAATCTGCGCTTTTATCGCATTCACTACCTTCACGCATTTCCGGGCACGCTGGGGTGTAGTGGCATTGCTGCTGGCGCTCGTGTTGCTGGGGTTATTGGCCTGGATTAATCCCACGCTGCATGAACGCACCATGGTTGGGGTCAAGGATATCCAGAGCTTTATTAATGGCAGCGATCTGGATACGTCGCTGGGCATCCGCTTACAGCTGTGGCGCGCTGCATTGCATATGTTCATGTTGCAACCGTTGTTCGGCGTGGGTGGCGGAGGCGAGTTCTCGCTTATGCTGCACAAGTTTGTACCTCTGCATATTGTGACGCCCGGCGTGGCTGGAGATTTCGGCGAGCCACATGACGATTTTCTGTCCGCGCTTTCCTGCTACGGCATACTTGGATTCACTGCCATTTGCGCCATCTACTTTGTGCCCGCCTGGTATTTCTGGCGTCGTCGCACCACGCCAGACCTTAACATTCGCGTTGCGGCCAGTCTGGGGCTCATGCTGTGTTGCTGTTTCGCCCTGTTCAGCCTGAGTGAGTTGATGTTTCGTGGCATGCGCACCGTACCGGTCTATACCGTGTTGATAGCCGCATTTCTAGCGCTCTCGCATCCCCGGCGTAACGTGACAGCGGCTCCGCCGTCTGTGACCTGAACAAGATTGATCGCATGAATTCTCCATCGCACGCCAGCGCCCGTACCGTTCCGGTATTGATGTATCACCACGTCTCGCCATCCCCCGGCCCGATTACGCTGTCACCGGAACATTTTGACGCGCAAATGCGCTGGCTGGCCCAGGCCGGTTACACCACGCTCGATACCGCCGCGTTCGCCGGGTTTCTGGCGGGTGAGCCAGTCCCGGAGAAATCCGTACTGCTGACTTTTGACGACGGTTATCTGGATAACTACGTTTATGGTCACGCTGCGTTGCAACGGCATGGTTTGAATGCGGTGATGTTTCTGGTGACTGGCTGGATGGGCGACGGTCCGGTTCGCGCCACGCAGGGGCAGGGTGCGTTACCGGCAACACCGGCGCATGGCGAATGCGAACAACTTATTGCCAGCGGCCATGCCGACGACGTCATTGTGCGCTGGAGCGAAATTGAAACCATGCGTGCGGCGGGTACCTTCGAGTTTCACAGCCACACCCACACCCATACTCGCTGGGACAAGCAATGTGCCTATGCCAGTGAAAAACGCGAGCGGCTGGCGCAGGACATCGCCCAGTCGCGCTCAAGGTTGCAACAGCGGCTGGGTGGCGTGTCCGATCATCTGTGCTGGCCGCAAGGCTATTTTGACGCCGACTACCAGCAGGTGGCGCGTGAGGCTGGCTTCAAGTATCTGTACACCACTCGCGATGATGCCCGTAATGTGCCGGGGACCGATCCTGCGCGGATCTGTCGCATCGGCGAGAAGGGGCGTGGTGCCGATTGGCTGGCGCAAAAACTGTGGCTAGTGCGCAATCCGCTGCTGGGCGGCGCGCATTACTGGCTCAAGCAACACCAGAAGAAAAAGCGCTGACCATTCACCCGACGGATTCCCGGATCTGTGGTGTTTAATCTTCTGGTTCCTTGCGAATCTGCGCGCCGCGCTCCACCAGCAACTGGCGCAGAATCGCGCGATGGCAGCGGTTCTCGTTTTCGCAATAACAGCCCAAAGCAAAGTGGGTGGTGGCCGATAGCGCGGCCAGCAAATCCAGCACTTTGCCAGTATCCCCGGTGTTGACCTCTGCCCGGAATTGCCGGGCAAAGTGCTGCCATTCGTTATCAGTAACCACGGCTTTGGCTTGCGCGACCAATTCGGCGCTGGGTGACAGATTGGGCAACCAGACGTCGTAGAAATCGCGGCTGCTGAATTCGGCTTTGGGTACGCCGCGCGGTGGGCGGCGCACCGTACCAATGCGCACACCTTCATCGGCGATTCGGGGCGTGCCCAATTGAACGATGCGGATACTCATAAGTCGCTCCAGGTGCCGTCAGCTATCTGGCGTTTGCCGGATCATAGCAAACCCGACCACTTCAATTGCGCGAGACGCCGGTCAACCCGCCGTCAAGGCCACTGGCTTTGGGCTGCGCCGGCTCTCATGCGACAATGCCGCGCGAACTGGCCAACAAGCCAGTTCAAAGTCCGCGCTGCAAACTCACCGCGCCAACACGGGAAATACTCAGCTTGAAGATTCTCTACACCAACTTTCACAACGGTGATGGCGGCGGTCATACCACCTACATCATGAATCTGGCGCGCGCTTTGGCGCCCCGGCATGAGATTTTTGTAGCGGCCCCGGCCAGCAGTCGTCTTTACCAAGCGGCGTCGGCCATACCGGGTGTGCAGGTAATCGATCTGGCCTTCAACAACCGCCTGCCCACCGTGTTGCGCACCACCAAAGCATTGCGTGGATTGATTGCCCGGCACGGCTTTGATGTCATTCATGTCAATGGTTCGGCCGATCACCGCATGGCCATGCTTGCCATCATTGGCAAGGGCAAGCGGCGCCCGCGCATTGTTTATACCAAGCACAATGACTTGCCGGTGACGGGTCTGGCCACTTGGCTCAAGGCGCGTTTTGCGACCGATTGCGTGATCTGCGTTTGCGAATACACCCGCCGCAAACTGGCGCAGACAGCCTATGCCCACGGCGCCTTGCGCGTGGTGTACAACGGCATCGATCTGGCCCGTTATGCGCCGCTGGATGCCGCTGCAACTCAGGCTGCACGGGCGCAATGGCTGCCAGCAAACGAACAACACGTGCTGGCTCTCGGTAGCAATGCGGGCACGCCGGATTACAAGGGCTGGCTGGATCTGGTCGAAGCGGTGTCCACGTTGCCTGATAATCTGCGCCGCCAGGTGCGTATCGTCATGGCTGGCGAAACGCCGTCCGCCCGCCAGGTGGAGCGCGTTGCGGCGTTAGGCATGACAGAACGAGTCACCTTCTCCGGTTTGCTGGATGACGTGCGCCCGCTGGTCGCGGCGCTGGATATCGGTTTTGTGATTTCGCACCAGGAAACCATCTCCTTTGCCTGCCGTGAAATGATGGCTATGGGCAAACCGGCGCTGGTATCGGATGTGGGTGGCCTGCCAGAAAACGTGACTTCCGGCGTTGATGGCTGGGTAGTGCCGGCGCGTAATCCTGCTGCTTTGGCGCAATGGTTGACCGGCATATTGGCCCAGCGCGAGCAACTACCCGCCATGGCACACGCCGCGCGCGATAAAGCGGTGCGTGAATTTTCGCTCGATACCTTTGTGCAGGGCACCGAGCAGGTTTACCGCGATCTGCTCGCCGCACGCTAACGTTAGCCACAACCTACCTGACGATCAGACATCTTCCGGTCTCGACGCGCGCCACAAACGCCTATGATGAACGGCATGATGTCTATCCAGTTACCATTCAATGCCGCCTGAATCCGTCTCTAGTCCCAGCCTTTACTTCCAGGCCGACGCGCTGAAGGCACAGCGTTTACGCCACGCCCGGCTCTTTGCCACGGGCTTGTTGCTGGTCATGGCGCTCATTTATCTGACCTGTCTGCGCTATGAGCATGCAGCACCAGCGCTGGGTTATGTGGCGGCTTTTGCCGAGGCTGCCATGATTGGCGGCCTGGCTGACTGGTTTGCGGTTACGGCCTTGTTCCGTTATCCATTGGGCGTGCCCATTCCGCACACGGCCATCATCCCCAAAAACAAAAACCGTATTGCCGATAATCTGGGCAGTTTTATCGAAACGCACTTTTTGCAGCCAGAGCAATTACTAACGCGGATCGATGCCTTCAACCCGGCGCGGCGGCTGGCAATCTGGCTGGCTCGCCCCGGGGCCAAGCGCGAACTGACCGATCAGGCGGCGCATTTCTTTACCTTTGTGCTGGGCACGCTGGATGATCCGCGCCTGGCGGCCATTGCGCGTGATCTGGTGCTCAAAAGCATCGCGCGTGCCGATTTCGGCGGCAGTGCAGCCATGCTGATCCAGCTGCTGCGCCAGGATAACCGCCACCAGCAGATACTCGACGGCGTTTTGCGGGAGTTACTGGCACAACTGGAATCGCCCAAAACCCAGGCTTATCTCGCGGGGCTGATCGCCAAAGAGTTTGATGTACTGCGCTGGGTCGCGCTGGATGAAGCGGGTGGGCGTTATCTGGCGCGCAAGCTGGTATCCGCCGCATTGCTGGAGATCGACCACGCACTGGTCCAGCCCGATCACCCGTTGCGCGCCACGTTTGACCGGCAACTGGCCGAGCTGGCCGATAATCTGCAGAACGACGCGGCCATGCGCCAGAAACTGGAAAACTGGCGAGATGCACTACTGGCTTCGCCAGCGCTGCACGAAAAACTGGATGGTCTGTGGGGCACCTTGCTGGCCAGCCTGCAGCAAGATCTGACTGGCGAGAACTCGCAAATCCGCAGCCGCGTGGGCGCGGCCATCAAACAATTGGGGCTGCGGTTGCACGAAGATCGCGCCTTTGGCGAATGGCTCAATCAGCAATTGCGTGATTTTGCTTCGCGCTCGCTGGTGCGTTATCGCAGCGAAATTGGCCGGTTTATCGCTGACCAACTCAAGGCTTGGGACGACAAAGTGCTGGTCGAGCGGCTGGAACTGAATGTCGGGATTGATCTGCAATTCATTCGTGTCAACGGCACGCTGGTCGGCGGCCTGATTGGCTTGCTGATCTACTCCGCCCGCCACGGCCTCGGCTTTTAGCGGCGAGAATGGCTGTTCATGCCGCCTGTTTTAAACGGGCCCCTGCAGGCCATTGCGCATTGACCATCCCCGCGTGAAACGGGCAGGCTGTTGCTCCTTAATCGTCCTCACTTTGTATGACTTATGAAAGTTTCCCTCTGGCGCCACCTCATCAACATCTGGCCTCCGTTGCTGTTCGCCGGTATTCGCGTCGCCCGCGTGGCCCCGGACTTTCGGCAGGTCGTGGTAGAGCTGCGCTCGTACAAGATCAATCTGAACATCATGCGCTCGCACTTTGGCGGCAGCCTCTACGCCATGACCGACCCCTGGTATATGGCCATGTTGATGCAGAACCTGGGCAGCGATTACTACGTGTGGGATCGCCATGCCGACATCAACTTCCTGAGCCCCGGCTACGGCAAGGTGACCGCCGTCTTTAGTCTGGACGATGCGCAAATCGATGCTATCCGCGCGGCCACGGCCAACGGCGACAAACACCTTGCGCAATTTCAAGTCGAAATCCACGACCAGACCGGCAAGCTGGTCGCCACTGTCGGCAAAACGGTGTACGTCCGCAAAAAACCGCACAAGCGTTAAGCCATGTAGCCCGGATGGTTCGTCGGCGTTGGTCCTGCTGGTTTCGGGGAACAATTCCACGCATAATGCATGAAAAATTCCCAGCGAATCCTGCATGAACGCGCCTGCCGAGCAAATCCACAGCCTGTTGCAACAAACCCTTACCCGCTATTCCCGCACTGAATTGGCCCAACACCTGGGCGTGAACCCGGCAACCATCGCCCGCTGGATCAACGGCCAGAGCGAGCCGCGTGCCTATGTCGCGCAGGCGCTGCAGCAGTTGCTGGCGCCGGCATCCGCACCCGAGCAAGCCGCAGAATTCACGTTCATCGATTTGTTTGCGGGCGTGGGCGGGATTCGCAAAGCGTTCGAGCAAGAAGGCGGCCGCTGTGTGTTTACCAGCGAGTGGGATAGCTACGCGCAGAAAACCTATCACGCCAATTATCCGGATGGGCAAACGCTGAACGGCGATATCACCAAGGTGCCGGAGGATGAAATCCCGGCGCACGATGTGTTGCTCGCGGGTTTTCCGTGCCAGCCGTTCTCTATTGCCGGGGTATCCAAAAAGAACTCATTGGGCCGTTTGCATGGTTTTGCCGATGCCACGCAAGGCACGCTGTTCTTTGATGTGGCACGCATCATCGCCGCCCGCCGTCCGCGCGCGTTTGTGCTGGAAAACGTCAAGAATCTGCACTCGCACGATAAAGGCCGCACCTTCGACGTGATCCTGCGCACGCTGCGAGAGGAACTCGGTTATCACGTGCATTACCGCATCATCGACGGCCAGCACTGGGTGCCGCAGCATCGCGAGCGCATCGTGATTGTCGGGTTCCGTGAGCCGACCCCGTTCAACTGGGATTTACTCAACCTGCCCGCCAAAGGTGAAACGCGTATGGCGCAGATTCTGCATCGCACCGATGGCACCGAGCCGGTGCTGACACACGATGGCGACAAGTTTTTTGATCACAAAAGCGGCCAGATCAACCCCAAGTACATCCTTACCGACAAGCTTTGGGCCTATCTGCAGAACTACGCCGAGAAGCATCGCGCCAAAGGCAACGGCTTTGGCTTTGGCCTGGTCACCGAAAACAGCGTGGCGCGGACTTTGTCGGCGCGCTATTACAAAGATGGCTCGGAAATCCTGGTCAGCCGGGGAGAGGGTAACAATCCACGCCGTCTCACGCCGCGTGAATGCGCCCGCCTGATGGGGTACCCGGATGACTTTGTCATTCCGGTTTCGGACACGCGCGCCTACAAGCAGTTTGGCAATTCGGTGGTGGTGCCAGTGTTCCGCGAAGTAGCACGCATCATGAAACCGTGGATGATTGAGCCGGAAACCACGCCGGTGCTCAATGATCTGTTTGCCGACGTTACGCCAGCCTGATCTGGCGCGAGCGGGAGGTGCGGGCAATGACCGATGTTGTAGACCCAGCCACCCGCAGCCGCATGATGTCGGGTATCAAAGGCAAAAACACTTCGCCCGAGGTAATGATCCGTAAAGCCCTGCACGCGCGGGGTTTTCGCTTTCGTTTGTATGTCAAAACCCTGCCGGGCAAGCCTGATCTGATCTTGCCCAAATACAAAACAGTGATCCTGGTCCACGGCTGCTTCTGGCATGGCCACAATTGCCGTTATTTCAAAGTCCCGAAAACCCGTACTGCATTCTGGCTGGACAAAATCGCCCACAACCGCGCGCGGGATGAACGCGAATATCTGGCGCTCAAGGCGCTGGGCTGGCGAGTGCTGGTGGTGTGGGAATGTGCCGTGCGTGCGGCGCGGCGGGATGCTGGGTTTCAGTTGGTGGAGTTTATTGCGGGGTGGTTGCGGGGGGAGGATGAGGAGGCACAGATTAGTGAGCGGGGGGTGGAGGGGTTGTGATTTGGTGGGCGGGTAGTTTGCAGGGTGCGCATTGATACGCGGACGTTTGGTTGCGCTTGAACCCAACTGCAAAAGCTGGAGCGCCTTCGGCACGGTGTTAAAAGCGTTTGATACCCGGGGGTGCCCGGGAGCACGTTTCTTTCTTTTGCGTCGCCAAAAGAAAGAAACCAAAGAAAAGGCGACCCGGGACGCTAGCGTCCGACGGGGCCCAAGGTCAAAAGCCGTGACCCTCGGGGGTAACCCCACAATGACGATGAAAGTCAGGGGTAATCCCCCCGTATTTAACCGGGGTCTGAAGTAGAGGTCATTGGGTTAATGCCAGCTTCTGTTTCGGGGTGATTCCTCCAAGCGCCATATTCGGTCGCTCGTGATTGTAAGTCCACATCCAGTTCGTTGCATGTGCCTGCACCTGTTCAATCGAATCAAACAGGTATTGCCCCAGCCAGTCATACCGGACCGTGCGGTTGTACCGTTCAACATACGCATTCTGCTGCGGCTTGCCCGGCTGGATATGCAGTAACTGGATTCCCCGTTTTGCGGCCCAGTTCGCCAGCATGCTGCCGATATATTCCGGGCCGTTGTCACTGCGGATGGCCTCGGGCTGACCACGCCATTCGATGACCTGATCCAGCGCCCGCACAACCCGTTCTGCCGGCAGGGACAGGTCCACATCCATGGCCAGTGCTTCGCGGTTGAAGTCGTCAATGACGTTGAACAGCCTGAAGCTGCGGCCATCCGCCAACTGATCATGCATGAAGTCCATTGACCAGCACTGGTTGGCCGCGTGCGGCACAGCCAGTGGCTCTGGCTTCTCCCGCACGATGCGCTTTCTGGGCTTGATCCGCAGGTTCAGTGCCAGCTCCCGGTAAATCCGGTACACCCGCTTGTGGTTCCAGCGATACCCCTTCACGTTACGCAGATACAAAAAGCACAGGCCAAAGCCCCAGTTGCGCTGGTTGTGTGTCAGCCGGATCAGCCAGTCAGCGATCTCGTCGTTGATGACGTTACTCCTGGACTGGTAGCGATAGCAGGTCTGGCTGATACCAAATGCCTTGCATGCCACAGCTATAGCACACCCGAACTCCCGCACCGCGTGTTGTGCCATCTCACGCCGGCGAGATGGCTTCAGTACTTTTTTGTCAGTGCTTCCTGCACGATCTCGGCCTTGAGCCGTTCTTCGGCATACATCTTCTTGAGCCGCCGGTTCTCATCTTCCAGTTCCTTGAGCCGGGCCATCAGCGAGGCATCCATGCCGCCAAAGCGGCTACGCCATTTATAGAAGGTGGCCGAACTGATGCCGTGTTCCCGGCACAGCTCTGGAACGGGAGCGCCGCCCTCGGCCTGCTTGAGAATGGCAATGATCTGGCTGTCGGAAAAGCGTGAGCGCTTCATGCAAAACTTCCTCGATGGTTCAGGGAGAAAATTCTACTTCTGGCGACGATTAATTTCCGGGGGGATTACCAGGGATGCAAGTTGCAGCGGGGGAAACGAACAGACTGCTGACCGGCGTTCTCTGCGCGCATCCTGCGTTCCCTCGGTCGGTCGGAGCCTAAGGTCTCCGACTCTCGGCCGGCGACGTTTGCAGGTTGCTTGCCAGCAGCAGTCCCGACGTCAGTAGCCCGGATGAAGCGAAGCGAGAATCCGGGGTTGCAATGCATCAACCGGCCACCCTGCTGGCCATCGCCAGTTTGGCCTCCCGGATTGCTTCGCGAATCCGGGCTACAAACCCGCATTCGCTCCGGTCCAGGGGCTCGCCAAGCCGCCCATATAATATTCCCGCTCTGCGCTTACTTCACCTCAAACGCCTCGCCCGTCGCAAAAAACTGCCCACCCGCAATGTAATGAATCGACCGACGTAGCGGGTCTTCCTCAGCCTGCCAATGGCCGTTTTCAAATGCGCGTGGGTCGGCGTGGGCGGCTACGACTTCACCGATAAACATGTCGTAAGTCTGCTGATTATGCGGTTCCTGGATCACCTTGCATTCCAGCCAGCCCAGACATCCTTCCACCAGCGGCGCGCCGATTTTGCTGGCGGCGAAATACTGTAGGCCACTGTTGGCAAATTTGTCGCCATCGCGGCCAGAACTGGAGCCGACTGCCAACGTTTGCGCCGCCAGTGCCCGGCTGGGGATGTTCAGTGCGAACTCGCCTGAGGCATCGACCAACTCGCGGGTGAGGGTGGCTTTATCGATAATGACTAGCATTTTGGGCGGGTCAAAATCCAGCGGCATGGCCCAAGCGGCGGCCATCACGTTGTGCTGGCCGTTGTGGGCGCTGGTGACCAGCACGGTGGGGCCGTGGTTAAGCAGGCGGTAGGATTTGGCGAGTTCGACCGGAGTGCGCATATATTCAATCCAGAAATCAGCAGGGAAGGTATTCTTTATGGTGGGGTAACAAGCGGCGGGATCAAGTGTGCTTTTGCGCCAGCCACTGCACCGCGCCGCTACCTGCCGCGCGGCCACTGGCAAAGCAGGCTGTCAGCAGATAGCCGCCGGTGGGAGCTTCCCAATCGAGCATCTCGCCAGCGCAGAATACGCCGGGCAAGCGCTGCAGCATCAAGTGTCGGTCCATGGCCTCGAAAGTGATACCCCCGGCGGTGCTGATCGCTTCGTCCAATGGCCGCGGAGCGGTCAGGCGAATTGGCAGCGCCTTGATGGTACGGGCCAGTTTGAGTGGATTGGCGAATTCTTCCTTGCTCAGCATTTCGCGTAGCAAACCCGCTTTGACGCCGGTAATGCCCAGTTTGCTTTGCAGGTGGCTGGATAACGAGCGCGAACCGCGGGGCAGGGCGACTTCGGTGGTGACTCGTTCCAGGCTACGACCCGGCGCCAGATCGACATAAATGGTGGCGCTGCCTTGCTGGTTGATCTGGTCGCGGATGCGGGCCGAAAATGCATAAACCAGGCTGCCTTCGATGCCGGTTTGTGTCACCACAAATTCACCCGGTTTGGCGTGGGTTTCACCGCTGGCGCTGGTGAACGACAATGCCACTGATTTGAGCGGAACCCCGGCAAATTTGTCCGCAAATATCGGAGTCCAGCCCACGTCAAACCCGCAATTTGACGCTTGCAGCGGGGCGATCTCGACTCCGCGTTCCGCCAGCAATGGCACCCACGCGCCGTCCGACCCGAGCCGGGACCAGCTACCGCCACCCAATGCCAGCACCACCGCGTCAGCCTGGATGGTTCGCTGGCCCTGCATCGTGGCGAAGCGCAGGCTGCCGGCGGCATCCCAGCCGAGCCAGCGGTGGCGCACATGAAAGCTCACGCCAGATTCTTTAAGCCGGTGCAGCCACGCCCGCAATAGTGGCGCGGCTTTCATTTCCTTGGGAAAAACCCGCCCGGAGGTGCCGACAAAGGTCTGGATGCCCAGTTCATGAATCCAGGCTTGTAGCTGATCGGGCGTAAACGCCGAGATCAGCGGTGTCAGTGCGGAACTGCGCTGGGCATAGCGTTGCAGGAAAGGACCAATCGGCTCGGAATGGGTGATATTCATGCCGCCCACGCCCGCCAGCAAAAACTTGCGTCCAACCGAGGGCATGGCATCAAACACCATGACTCTCGCGCCGCTGGCGGCAATGACCTCGGCCGCCATCAAGCCAGCCGGGCCGCCGCCAATAATGGCCACTACAGGCGTTGCCACAACAGAAGAAGGGGATGCAGGCATGGAGAAAATCCGGATCAAGGCATGTTTCAAAGCAGGTATTCTACAGCCCGCACAGGCTTGCCCGCTGACTGGTCGTGCCTTGGGCTGCGCAGAAAGGCTGGCAGCGAGTAAACTGCCGCACTTCTCACCCCTTACACCTGATTCAGGCCGGAGCCGCAGTGGCGCTTAAATCCACCATTTTCAAAGCCGAGTTGTCGATTGCTGATATGGATCGCGGCTACTACGGCACGCATAACCTGACCATCGCCCGCCATCCTTCCGAAACCGACGAGCGCATGATGCTGCGCTTGCTGGCGTTTGCGCTGCACGCTTCAGAAACACTGGAGTTCGGCCGTGGCATCAGCGACGAAGAAGACCCGTCGATCTGGCAGCGTACGCTGACCGACGAGATCGAATTGTGGATTGATCTGGGCGTGCAGGACGAAAAGCGCATCAAGCGCGCCGCGCAGCGTGCCGATCAAGCGTGGATTTACGCTTATGGCGGTTCGGCGGTGGATATCTGGTTTGGCAAAAATGCTTCCGAGATCAACCGCTTCGACAACCTGCATGTGGTGACGCTGGACCCCGCCACGCTGACCGCATTGGCCGGTCTGGCCGAGCGCACCATGCAACTGCAATGCACGATCCAGGACGGCGAAATCTGGATGTCTACCGATAAAGACAATATCCAGGTAGTGCTGCGCACATTGAAGTAACGCCATAAAACGCTGCCGTACCGTAGCAGGGTGAACATCCGCGCCTTGGGAAATGGGCAATCAGGGCATATGTTGAAATGGTTTGGTTCTTTGGGTTTGGCGGCGCTATCCCGTAAGCTTGTCCGATACCCGATCAAAATAATTCAAAACCTGCCGGAGACCCTGATGCGCCTGAAGACGTTCGCGTTGCTCGTTACCACCTTGCCCGCACTGGCCTTGGCCAAACCGCTGACTGTTTGTACGGATGCCAATCCCGAAGGCTTTGACTTCGTCCAGTATTACTCGTTGGTCACGACCAATGCCTCGGCCGACGTGCTGTTCAGCCGCCTGGTGGATTACGACTCTACGACCAGCAAGGTGGTGCCCGGCGTGGCCGAGAGCTGGGCGGTGAGCGACGATGGCGAAACCTGGACCTTCAAGCTGCGCAAAGACGTGCAATTTGGCACGACCGACTGGTTCAAACCCGCGCGCACCCTGAATGCCGATGACGTGGTGTTTACGTTTGATCGCATGCTCAACACGCAAAGCGCCTGGTACAAGACCTCGCCCAACGGCTACCCTACCGCGCAATCGCTGCAATTGCCCAAACTGGTCAAGGCCGTGAAAAAGGTCGATGACAACACGGTGCAGTTCCAGCTGAACTACCCGGATGCCACCTTCCTGCAAACGCTGACCATGGGCTTTGCCTCGATCTATTCGGCGGAATACGCCAACAAGCTGGGCGTGGCCAAAGCTGGTGACCTGAACACCAAGCCGGTCGGCAGCGGGCCGTTTGTGCTCAAGAGCTTCCAGAAAGATGCGGTGATCCGTTACGACGCCAACCCGGCGTATTACGGCGGCAAGCCCAAAGCCGAGAAACTGATCTACGCGATTACGCCAGACGCCACCGTACGCCTGCAGCGGATCAAAGCCGGCGAATGCCAGATTGCGCTGGCGCCCAAGCCGCTGGATATCCAGGCCGCGCGGGGCGACAAGAATCTGAAAGTGGTGGAGAACTCAGCTTTCATGACCGCGTTTGTGGCCATCAACAGCCAGCACAAGCCGCTGGATAACCCGCTGGTGCGCCAGGCCATCAACACCGCGTTTGACGCCAAAACCTATCTGAAAGTGGTGTTCGACGGCACCGCGCAAGACGCCAGCCGCCCGTATCCGCCCAATACCTGGAGCTTTGACAAAGACCTGGGCGATTACAACTATGACCCGGTCAAGGCCAAAGAATTGTTGAAGAAAGCCGGTCTACCCAACGGTTTCGAGACCACCATCTGGACGCGCCCAACTGGCAGCGTGTTGAACCCGAACCCCAAAGCGGGCGCCGAGTTATTGCAATCTGACCTGGCCAAAGTAGGTATCAAAGCCACCATCAAAACCATTGAATGGGGCGAGTTGATCAAGCGCGGCAAGGCGGGCGAACACGATCTGCTGTTTATGGGCTGGGCTGGCGACAACGGTGATCCGGATAACTTCTTCACGCCGCAATTCAGCTGCGCGGCCGTGCAATCGGGTACCAACTTTGCGCGCTATTGCGATCCGCAACTGGACAAGCTGATTACCGACGGCAAACGCACCGCCGATCTGGCCCAGCGCACAAAGATTTACCGCAACGCGCAGAAGATCATTTTTGATCAGGCGGTGTGGGTGCCGCTGGCTTATCCGACGGCCTATGCGATTACGCGTTCCAATGTGACTGGCTACCACGTTAGCCCGTTTGGGCGGCAGGACTTTGCGGGTGTATCGGTGAATTGATGAGGTTTGGGTGGGAGGGCCAATATGGCTTCGCCCACCTGCACCACCTTTGACGCGGACTACCCCGGCGCGGTTTTCTCCCGTTAACGCCGAACTGGCGTGCCGCGCAGGACTGCCTATCCGTCAGTCCCGCTGCACTTGGGCAAACGCAAATCCTTGCGGGTGGCCTGGCTGCATGGCCTGGTTGATCCACAGCATGGCCAGCGGCTCCAGCAAGCGCGCGGCTCGCAACGGACCGGCGTCGATTGCATCAAAACCAAGGTCCGCTACCAGTTGCAGTACAACGGGCTTGAGTTCCTCGTCGTCCCCGGCGACAAACATCATGGCTTTGGGCTGAAAAGCATGCGCGTGGGGGATATTCTCTATCCCGGTCTGGTTCAAGGTTTTGAACACGCTGGCACCGGTTGCACCTGCCGCAATTTGCTCGCCTGCCGATGTATCAAATCCGAGTGTGAGCTCAAGCCCGTTTGGGCCCATGGCCAGTGGATTGGTGCAGTCGATCACGATCAAGCCAGTCAGATCGCCCAAGGCCGTGAGCGCCGACTGGGCAATCGGGTAAGGCACCGCCAGCACCACAACCTCGGCATCACGCCGCTCGTTGGCCGGTTGTAGTCGTTCACGCGGCAGTTCTGCGTGTTTTGGGCTGTCCGGGGCGCTCACCCCAAACCGTACATCATGCCCGCAGGCCAGCCAGGCTTTTCCCAGGATAGTACCCACTTGCCCGGCACCGATAATCAGAATTCGTTGTGTCATGCCGACTTGCTCCGTACGCAGATTTGAAAAGTACCCGATCAACGCCTGATTCAGCGTGACCACGCCAGTCCGGTATCAGTGTAGTGGCGCATTTCGGCAATCTCGCCAATAAAGGGCTGGATGGCAGCCTGGAATATCGGGCGCGCGCTGGCGCCTCCATTGTTTATAAGCGTTTTGGCTGCGGTGCTACCACTTACCCTGCTTTCAACGCTGCGCCCATCACCTTCAATGCACTGCGTGAACGTTCATCATTCACGCTGCGAAACACGCTCACGCTGGATTTACGCAAACGTGGCAACCCCAAGCGTTCACGCACTGACACAGACCCGGCAGGTGCCACCCGCGCGCACAGCGGCGCGACCGCCAACCCTGCGGTTACCGCCGCCGCTACGGCGCTGACGCCCCCACCAACAAACACCTCTTGCCATGCGATACCGGCCGCATTAAGCGCTTCGGTCGCCTGACTGCGCAAGCCGCAAGGGCTGGAAAGCGTGGCGATGCGCAGCGTGGTTTCATGTGGCCAGTCCGGCAGGCCGAACCAGTCCATTTCATCGCTGAACAACACCTCGCCATCGCGCCGTTCGCCGTGGCCCAGCACAAAGGCGGCATCCACTTCGCCAGCGTCAAACAGCGCCAGAATTTCTTGCGACATGGCAATGCGCACTTCAATGATCAGCGCCGGGTCATGCGTGTTCACTTTAGCCAGCAGGCTGGGCAAGGCCGCACCGGCCACGTGATCGCTAATGCCGATACGCAAACGGCGCGGCGGCGCGTGCAGCACTGACCACGCCCGGTCATGCGCGGCCAGCAAATCCCGCGCCGAGTTCAAAAACGCCGTGCCCTCCACCGACAAACGCACCTGGCGTGGCGTGCGTTCCAGCAGGCGGCGCTCCAGATGCGCTTCCAGCCGTTTCAGTTTCAGGCTGATGGCCGATTGCGTGGTATCGAGCACTTCTGCCGCGCGGGTAAAGCTTTGCAAGTCCGCAACCAGCACAAAAGCGTGTACGGCATCCAGATCCAGTGTTTTCATGATCGTCCGATAGATTTCATAAACTCATTACTGAAATAGTTATCCATATCTGTTTGTTATGGCAAGTCAGTGCGACGATAGGTGCCTGAATCGTTCCTGCATCGCGCCCGGAGGCCAAAATGAAACCCGACTTGCCACAAGCGGCACTTGCCCAACTCGGGCGCCGCCATCGCTGGAAAGTGCTTGGCGTGGGTGTGGCTGCCAACGCCGCCTTCTCTGCCGCGTTCGCCGGCATTCCGGCCACTGCCGTAGTGATGCGCGCGCAGTACCAATTGAGTACCGCGCAATTGGGCCTGGTGCTGGGCATGATGGGCTTGGGCGTCGCCATTAGCGAACTACCCTGGGGCCTGCTGACCGATCGCTGGGGAGATCGGCGCGTATTGTTGCTGGGGCTGTTTGCTACGGCCTTGTGGTTGCTGGCGCTGGCAGTCTGGGTGGTCCCTGGCCCGTTTCATGCGCCCGGCGTGTCGGTACTGGCGTGTAGCCTGCTGGTGCTGGGCTTGCTGGGTGGCAGTGTGAACGGCTCCAGCGGTCGCGCCATCATGGCGTGGTTTCGAGAGGGTGAACGTGGCCTCGCCATGAGTATCCGGCAAACCGCCGTGCCCACTGGCGGTGGCTTGGGCGCACTGATATTGCCAACGCTAGCGCTGGCCCACGGTTATGCTGCGGTCTATATCGGGCTGGCAGTCTTTGGCGGAATAACGGGAACGCTGGCCTGGTTCTGGATTCACGAACCGCCCACTGTGACCCAACACGCTGCTGCCACAAATGGTGTGGCGCAACCCACGCATGGCCCATTGCGCGATGCCAATATCTGGCGGGTGGCCATCGCGATTACCTTGCTGTGCGTGCCGCAAGTGGCCGTGCTGACCTTTGCCACGGTGTTTTTGCATGACTTCGCCCACGTCAGCACTTTGACGCTGAGCGCCACCTTGGTGACCATCCAGTTGTCCGCAGCAGTGGTGCGGGTCTGGAGCGGCCACTGGACAGATAAACACCAGAATCGCCGCACTTATATCCGCGTTTGCAGCGTGCTCAGTGCGGCTGCTTTTGCCCTGCTGGCGGCGATAGTCCAGTTTGCCGCACGTGAAGGGCAGTGGCTGCTTTACACCACGCCAGTCATCATCACCGCGCTGGTACTGGCAGGGATTTGCATTTCCGCCTGGCATGGCGTGGCATATACCGAACTGGCCACGCTGGCTGGCGCCAACCGCGCCGGTACCGCGCTGGGGCTGGCCAATACCGGGTGCTTTATCGCCTTCTTCATAGTGCCGTTGTGCATTCCGGCAATTCTGCTGTTTTCTTCGTGGCCGATGGTGTGGTTGCTGGCTGGGATATTTGCTCTGGCAGCCTTGCCGGTGCTGCCCAAACCGGTGCGCAACGCGGCTATCAGCGGCGTTCTCTCCAAAGTGCGCGTTGTGTAATCTCGCGATGACCATCCGTGGCCGGGATGAAGCGAAGCGAGAATCCGGGGCGGCAATATTGATCTGCTCAAGCGACCATTGAGCCTTGCTGATGGGTGGCAATCCCGGATTCTCGTCAAGGCTTCATTCGGGCTACAGGTGTTTCAAAGTCGTATGCAAATTCGCATCCTCCGCCTTGCGCCCAACGTGCGGCCCAGCATAAAACCGCTGGTCGGGTCGTAATCCCAGGTAAAAGGCCAGAAAATTCATCGTAAAACTGGCCTTTTACCCGCAGTTTGGCGCACCATATCGCCTGTTTGCGGTAAACGACCCACTTAGCGAGGATGCAATGCAAGACGTAACTGGTGCGCTGCCAGCCGGTGAACTGGCCAGCCTGAACAACGACGATCTCCAACGCTTTCACGCGGCAACCAGCGAGCGCTATCAAGCGTTCCGTGCGCGCGGCCTGAAACTGGATTCCACCCGTGGCAAACCGTCGGCCGAACAGCTGGATCTGTCCAATGGCCTGTTGGCTGCTGTGGATGAAACCGAAGCCAAAGGCGGCGGCGATCTGCGTAACTATGGCGGTGGCGTAAACGGCCTGCCGCAGGCACGTGCACTGTTCGCACCATTGATGGGCGCACCGGCAGAACAAATTGTAGTGGCGGAGAATTCGTCGCTGGCGCTGATGCACGACACCATCGCCTACGCTTTGCTCAAGGGCGTACCTGGCGGCAAGCCATGGTCCGCTGAAGCGGTCACCTTCCTGTGCCCGGCACCGGGTTACGACCGTCACTTTGCCATCTGCGCCCAATACGGCATCCGCATGATCGCCGTGCCGATGACCGGCACCGGCCCGGATATGGACTTGGTCGAAAAACTGGTCGCTGAAGATGCCTCGATCAAGGGCATGTGGTGTGTACCGAAGTACAGCAACCCGACTGGCGATATCTACTCGGCAGAAGTGGTTGAGCGTTTGGCCAAGATGAAAACCGCTGCGGCAGATTTCCGTTTGTTCTGGGACAACGCCTACGCCGTTCACCATCTGACCGATACCAAGCACGAAATCGCCAACATCCTGGAAGCCACCGCCAAAGCGGGCAATCCGGATCGCGCCTTTGTGTATGCCTCCACCTCCAAGATCACCCTGGCGGGCGCGGGCCTGGCGCTGTTTGCTTCGTCCCCGGCCAACGTATCGTGGCTGACCAAGAACATGGGTTTCCGCTCGATTGGTCCGGACAAAATCAACCAGCTGCGTCACGTGAAGTTCCTGAAAGACTTCGCGGGCGTTGAAGCGTTGATGGCAAAACATCGTGCGCTGATCGTGCCGAAAGTGAACGCTGTGCTCGAAGCGCTGGAACGTGAACTGGGCGGCCGTGGCGTAGCGACCTGGACCAAGCCGGACGGCGGTTACTTCATCAGCTTTGACGTACGCGAAGGCTGCGCCAAACGCACCGTGCAACTGGCCGAAGAAGCCGGTGTGGCGATGGTGCCAGCGGGTAATACCTTCCCGAACGGCAATGACCCGAAAGACACCAACATCCGCATCGCCCCGACCTTCCCGGCGCTGGATGGCGTGAAGCTGGCCGCAGAAGGGATTGCTTTGGCGACTCTGGTGGCTGTGGCTGAGAATGAACTGAAGAAGCGTGGTCTGGCGGACTGATTAACCGCAAGTTTCACGTGAAACAAAAGGGCGCCGATGGCGCCCTTTTTTATTGGTGGTGAGATATGCGCATTTCGTATGCCCGTATTCGCGCAGCAATCCGGGGTTGCCATGTGTGAACGAACCACAGGCAATTGCGAGACCGACCATCGCAACCCCGGATTCTCGCCTGCGGCTTCATCCGGGCTACAGGGTGGTTCTGAATGCTCCAATCCCGTCGCGGCTAGAGGCAATACCGAATCAATGGGCCGCAGCCTGCAACGCCGGATGCCCCTTCCCCACATGCCGCCACACCATCCACGACACCAATCCACCCAGACTCAACAACGCGCCCACCAGCGACACCCCGTTCCAGCCCATATGCGAGTAAGCCGCTGCCGACAGCAAAGACCCCAGCGATCCGCCGATAAAGTAGCTGGTCATATACCCGGCAGTAACCCGGTTGCGGGCGTCCGGTCGCAGGCGGTAGATCACGTTTTGATTGGTCACATGCACGCCTTGCACGGCCAGATCCAATACCAGAATGCCAATCAACAGCGCCACAATGGATTCACGAGCGAAGGCGATGGGAATCCAGGACAGCAACAGCAAGATCAACCCGGCCCAGGTGGTGTGATGCATCTTGCCGCGATCAGCCAGCCGCCCGGCGGCATTAGCGGCCAGCGCGCCAGCTGCGCCGACCAGACCGAACAGGCCAATGGTGGCATCGGAATAATGATAGGGCTCACTCGCCAGCAGGAATGCCATCGAAGTCCACAGCACACTGAAAATGGCGAACGAGAATGCGCCCAACAGTGCCCGAACGCGCAACACCGGCTCATGCACAAACAGCGTGAATACCGATGCCAGCAGCTTGTGATATGGCAACCCGGCGGTTTCGTGGTGATGCGGCAACATGCGCCATAACGCTGCCGCCGTAACCAGCATGACGCCCGCCGCAACCCAGTAAACGGTGCGCCAGTCGCCCAGCGAAGACAGCGCACCGGCCACCGTTCGCGCCAGCAAAATGCCCAGCAGCAGGCCACTCATCAGGGTGCCGACCACCTTGCCCCGTTGTTCCGGCGCGGCCAGCGTCGCGCCCAATGGCACCAGAACTTGCGACACCACCGAGAACAACGCCGCCAGGGACGTACCAATGAGCAACAGCGACAGATTGGCCGAGTTGGCGCTTACCAGCAGGCCGCCCGCGCACAGGATGGTCATGCCGACAATCATGGCACGCCGCTCCAGCAAGTCACCCAATGGCACCAGCAGCAGCAGGCCCACGGCGTAACTCAACTGCGCCACGGTAATGATGATGCCCGCGCTGGCTGGCGTCAGATCAAAGGTGGCGGCGAGCGTATGCAGCAGTGGTTGCGCGTAATAATTGCTGGCTACCACCAGCCCGGTTGAAAACGACATCAGCCAGACCAGAGCCGGGCTGAGACGGTGTGCAGAGGTACTCATATGTGTTTATCCAGTGACGTGCCCTTGTTTGAGGCGCAGTATCGAGCATGCTCAAACATAACGCCAATGCATGGTTTTCATCGGATTGATCTCGATTTAAGATAGATATCATGAACCTGCGCCAGATCGAATTCGCCGTTGCCGTTGCTGAAGAACAAAGCTTCACTCGCGCGGCTGAACGCTGCCACACCGTGCAATCTGCCCTGAGCCACCAGATCGCCAAACTGGAGGACGAACTGGGCAGCAAGTTGTTTGAGCGTACCAGTCGCAGCGTGCGGCTTACGGTGGCCGGACAGGCGTTCTTGCCGGTGGCGCGGCAAATGCTCAGCGCCCAATCGCGCATCCGCGACGAAGTCGCCGCTGCCAGTGGCACCGTGCGCGGCACGCTCACCGTTGGCACCATTTCCACGTTTACTCATGTTGATCTGGTCGACGTGCTGGGCCGCTTTCATGAGCGTTATCCGGATGTGGATATTCGCTTTTATCAGGGCATGAGCGAGAACCTGGTGGTCGACGTCCGCGAAGAACGTTCTGATGTAGCGTTTCTTGGGCTGTGGCCGGGGGAGCCGGTGGAAGGCGTCAACAAACAGATCATTGCCGATGAGGATCTGGTGGCGATTATTCCGCTCAGTCATCCGTTATCGCGGGAGAGCAGCATCAATCTGCTGCAACTGGTGGGCTCGCCGCTGGTGGATTTCTACGCCAACAGCGGCGCTCGCCGCCAGACCGCAGAAGCCTTTGCCGCTGCTGGGGTTAAGCCGCGGGTGAACTTTGAGGTCAGCCATATCGATCTGCTGGAGCGGATTGTCCGGCGTGGGTTGGCGATTGGCCTGGTACCCAGGTTTGATTTTGATGCCTGCGACAAGCTGGCGATGGTGCCGGTGGAGGACGGACCGGTGCGGCGGGTTTATGCGGTGTGGGGGAATGATCCGACGCCGGCGGCGGTGGCGTTTATGGGGATGGTGAGGGAGGCGTTGGAAGGGGCTTAGGGTGGGTACGACCCGCTGCTGTGGTTCTGTCACTTTAAAAGCTTGTTTTGTTAGTGCCTTTGGCACGTTTGTGAAAAGCGTTTGATACCCCGGGGTGCCGGGGAGCACGTTACTTTTCTTTGCGTCGCCAAAGAAAAGTAACCCAAAGAAAGGCGACCCCGCTGCCGCAAGGGGGCCCGAAGTCAAAAGCAGAAACGAACCGTCTGTTTGCGAGTGATCTTTACGCGCATCCTGCGTTCCCTCGGTCGGAGCCTAAGGTCTCCGACTCTCGGTCGGCGTGTTCAGTTGCTTTGTTTGCCAGCCAAAAAAAACCTAAAACATCGGCGCGTAGATGGATTAGTCGCGGTAAGTCGGGATAAAGAGCCTCGCGACAATCCACCATTTGCCAAGCTAAACCTAAACCCCTGTAGCCCGGATGAAGCGTCAGCGAGAATCCGGGGCAACGCGCCAATATCCACTGACATTTGAAATTTTGCCTACATCACTTCCGGATCCCCGCTTGCGCTCCATCCGGGCAATTTAGCCCGGTTACGGGACAAAACTGACCCAAATCGCAATCACTCCGGCACATCAATCACCTCGTCATTCGCGACCTGGGCGGCCCCTTGGCGGGAATCCAGTGCAATGCTGGCTGCCGGCAATGGCAACAACAAACAGCCCCATCAGGCCAGCAGCACGGTGTTTTGCCTCCCCCTGACCGGCGCTCAAGCGTTTTCCGGTTTAGCCCAACCCACCATGTACCCATTCTAGAAACACCCCACCTACCAAACCTTTTCCCAACCTTGCATTATCCCGGTGCATCTTTTGGGATTCCTGTAATGACATGGTGCAATGCCATATGAATAATCCATGTCATAAACCCATGATTTCCATAACATATCAATAACAATCAACAGGTTAGTATCTCTGGCACACCGCTTGCTCATTCTGTCTTTGTGCGATGTATACAAGACGGAATACAAACATGGGTGCAACACTTCTACCGGTAACTGGCTGGACTTTGTCCGAATGGCGTGCGGCATATGCAAGCGGTATGCAGCCGCGCGCAGCTATTGAACATGTACTGGCGGCACTGCCAGCCAGCGATAACGCCTGGATTGCTAAAGCCACGCCCGCGCAGATCGAAGTGCAGTTATTAAGCTTGCAAGCGCGGCTGGAAGTGGCCGATGGGGATTTGTCCCGTTTCCCGTTATTTGGTGTGCCGTTTGCCGCCAAAGACAATATCGATGCGGCAGGTTGGCAGACTACCGCTGCTTGCCCGGCATTTGCGTATGAAGCCGCTGCTGATGCCACGGTGGTTCAGCGCATGCTTGATGCTGGCGCCATCCTGATTGGCAAAACCAATCTCGATCAATTTGCTACTGGCCTGAATGGCACGCGCTCGCCATATGGCGCGGTGCCCAATACCTTCAACTCGCGCTATGTCAGCGGCGGTTCCAGCTCGGGGTCATCTTCGGTCGTGGCGCGCGGGTTGGTGCCGGTTGCCTTTGGTACCGACACCGCCGGATCGGGCCGCGTACCCGCCGGGTTCAACAATATCGTCGGTCTGAAGCCCACCAAGGGCTGGCTCAGCAATGCGGGCGTGGTGCCAGCGTGTCGCACGCTGGATTGTGTTTCGATCTTTGCCCTGACGGTTGATGACGCCAAAACCGTTGCCCATATCGCCGGTGGTTTTGATGCGGCTGATCCGTACTCGCGTGAGCCGGTACCGGCATCGGCGATCATGAATGCCAAGCCGCGCTTTTGCATCCCGGACAAACTGCAATGGTTTGGCGATGCCGAATCCGCGCGGCTGTTTGCGGCGGCCTGCACCCGTTTGCAAGAGATGGGCGTGGAGTTGGTGCCGGTTGATTTTGCGCCATTCCTGGAGCTGGCTGATCTGCTGTATCAGGGTCCGTTTGTGGCTGAGCGCGTGTTTGCGGCTGAAGACTTGCTGGCTGATGACCCGGACGCGATCAACCCGGTGGTGCGCTCGATTATGGAAGGCGCCGAGCAATACACCGCTGTGGATGCTTTTCGCGCTGAATATCGCCGTGCTGAACTGAGCCGCATCATCAATCAAACGCTCAAAGGCTTTGACGCACTACTGGTGCCAACCTCGCCGTCGATTTACACCATCGAACAGATGCTGGCCGATCCGGTCACGCTCAACTCGCGCTTTGGCACCTATACCAACTTCGCCAATTTCTCCGATTTGTGTGCGCTGTCGGTGCCTGCCGGAATGCGTGGCGATGGTCTGCCGTTTGGTATCACCTTGCTCGCCCCCGCTTGGCAAGACGACGCGCTGGCCACGTTTGGCCGCAGCTGGCAGCAACAACAAGCACTGCCACTCGGTGCCACTGGCCGCATTTTGCCCGCCCAATCCAAAGAGCCCGTCACTGCGCTGCGTGATCAATACGTGCGTGTCGCCGTGGTAGGTGCCCATCTCACCGGCATGCCACTGAACACCCAATTGCAGGAACGCAACGCCATCCTGGTCGAGCGCACGCACACCTCCGCCAGATATCGCTTGTACGCGCTGGCCAATACCACGCCACCCAAACCGGGTCTGGTGCGCGGCGAGACTGGTGCGGCGATCGAGCTGGAACTGTGGGATGTGCCGGTCGCCGCCTTTGGCAGCTTTGTGGCGCTGATTCCGGCCCCGCTGGGCATTGGCACGCTGGAACTGGCCGATGGCCGCAACGTGAAAGGCTTTATTTGCGAGCCATGGGCCATTGCCGAGGCACGCGACATTACCGAATTCGGCGGCTGGCGCGCTTATATCGCCAGCCTGCAATCCGCCAAAGCTTGAGGGAAACCAGCCATGTTCAACGTTGTTCTGATCGCAAACCGCGGCGAGATCGCTTGTAGAGCCATTCGCACCCTCAAGCGCCTGGGCGTGAAAAGCGTTGCAGTGTATTCCGACGCGGACCGTAACAGCGCGCATGTGACTGAAGCCGACGTGGCGATTGCGCTGGGCGGCGACAAACCGGCTGACAGCTATCTGCGCATCGACAAAATCATCGCCGCTTGCAAAGAAACCGGCGCGCAAGCGGTGTTCCCCGGCTATGGCTTTTTGAGCGAGAGCGCCGAGTTCGCGGCGGCATGTGATGCAAACGGCATCGTGTTTGTCGGCCCGACCTCGTTGCAGATGGAAGAGTTCGGCCTCAAGCACCGCGCACGAGAACTGGCTGCCATCGCAGGCGTGCCGACTACGCCGGGCAGCGGTTTGCTGGCATCGGTAGAGCATGCGTTGGCCGAGGCCGAAAAGATTGGCTATCCGGTCATGCTGAAAAGCACGGCCGGTGGCGGCGGTATTGGCCTGACCCGCTGTGACGATGCCGAACAACTGGCCGCCGCGTTCGACCGCGTACAACGGCTGGGCGAACAGTTTTTCCGCGATGGCGGTTCGTTTATCGAGCGCTTTGTCGATCAGGCGCGCCATATCGAAGTACAGATTTTTGGCGATGGCAAAGGCGCCGTGTACGCACTGGGTGAGCGCGATTGCTCTATCCAGCGCCGCAACCAGAAAGTGATTGAAGAAACTCCGGCGCCCAACCTGCCCGTCGCTACTCGCGATGCCTTGCTGGCTTCGGCCAAACGGCTGGGTGAATCGGTCAATTACCGCTCCGCCGGGACCGTGGAATACGTGTACGACAGCAAGCGCGACGAGTTTTACTTCCTTGAAGTAAACACACGCCTGCAGGTAGAGCATCCGGTGACCGAATCAGTCACCGGGCTGGATCTGGTCGAATGCATGTTGCGCTTGGCGGCGGGCGATGAATTACCGGTTGCCGCGCTGTTGACCGCACCGCGAGGCGCGGCGATTGAAGTGCGTTTGTATGCAGAAGACCCGGTCAAACAGTTCCAGCCATCGCCCGGCGTGCTGACCGAGGTGTCGTTCCCGGATGCCACTATCGTGCCGGTCCGTGTGGATGGCTGGGTGGCTACCGGTACCGACGTACCATCGCTGTATGACCCCTTGCTGGCCAAGTTGATTGTCAAAGGCGCCAATCGTGCCGAAGCGCTGGCCAATCTGCAAAAAGCGCTGAACCACACGGCATTACACGGCATTGCCACCAATCTGGATTACCTGCGCCAGATCATCGCCAGTGCGGCGTTTCAGGCTGGCCAGGTCTCCACGCGCTTCCTCGATACCTTTGCCTATCAGCCGTCGGTGCTGGAAGTCCTCGAGCCTGGCACCTACACCAGCGTGCAGGATTACCCTGGCCGCGTCGGTTACTGGGATATTGGCGTGCCGCCATCCGGCCCGATGGATGATTACGCGTTTCGACTGGCCAACCGGATTGTCGGCAACGATGAATCTGCTGCCGGGCTGGAATGCACGCTGCAAGGCCCGACGCTGCGCTTTCACAATGACGCGGTCATCGCCCTGACTGGCGCGGTGTGCGCGATCACGCTTGATGGCGTGGCTGTCGATATGAACGCGCCGCTCTACGTGCAAGCCGGGCAAGTGCTGGCGGTGGGCCGTGCCAGCGCAGGTTGCCGCACTTATATCGCTGTTCGCAACGGCATTGATGTGCCGGTTTACCTGGGTAGCCGCGCCGCCTTTGCGCTGGGCCAGTTTGGTGGCCACGCCGGGCGCACCTTGCGCGCTGCCGACATGCTGCCGATCAGCCAGCCTGAGTTGCCAGCGTGCACCACACCCGCGCCGGTGGACGTTCCCAATGCCGCACCCGCTGAGCTTGTTCCACATTACGGCAGTACCTGGGATATCGGCGTGCTGTACGGCCCGCATGGTGCGCCGGATTTCTTCACCGCCGAATCCATTGAAGCGTTCTTTGCTGCCGAGTGGGAAGTCCACTACAACTCCAACCGTCTCGGCGTGCGGCTGATCGGCCCCAAGCCGAGTTGGGCGCGTAGCGATGGCGGCGAGGCTGGTCTGCATCCGTCCAATATCCATGACTGCGAATACGCCGTCGGCAGTATCAACTTTACCGGCGATTCGCCGGTGATTCTGACCCGCGATGGCCCCAGCCTGGGTGGCTTTGTCTGCCCGGTGACCATTGCCAAAGCCGAGCTGTGGAAAGTCGGCCAGGTTAAACCCGGCGACAAGATTCGCTTTAACTGCATCAGCTACAAGCAAGCTGCCGCGCTGGAAAAAGCCCAAGACGCGCAATTGGCCGCGCTGCAAGCAGTCGCGCCGCAAGAACTGGTTTTCCCGGCGTTGCCAGCGACTTCATCGCCCGCCATTCTGGCCGAGCTGCCAGAAAATGGCCTGCGCCCATCGGTGACTTACCGGCAGGCTGGCGACACTTATATCTTGCTGGAATACGGCGCCAATATCCTGGACCTGAAGCTGCGCCTGCGCATCTATCTGATGATGCAAAAGCTCAAGCAACTGGACGTGCCGGGTGTGCTGGAATTGTCTCCGGGCGTGCGTTCGCTGCAGATTCGCTACGATGGTCGCATCATCAGCCAGCAACGCTTGTTGGCCACGCTGCTGGCCGCCGATGCCGAATTGCCCGATGTTTCCACCCTCAAACTGCCAACGCGCGTGGTCTACATGCCCTTGGCGTTTGAGGATTCCGCCACGCTCGGCGCGGTGCAGCGTTATCAGGAAACCGTGCGCCATCAGGCGCCGTGGTTGCCTAATAACGTCGACTTTATCCAGCGCATTAACGGCCTGACAACGCGCGAGCAAGTCAGTGACATCATTTTTGATGCCAGCTATCTGGTGATGGGTCTGGGCGATGTCTATCTGGGCGCACCGTGCGCTGTGCCGCTGGACCCGCGCCATCGCTTGCTGACCAGCAAATACAATCCGGCGCGCACTTTCACTGCCGAAGGCACGGTGGGGATTGGCGGCGTGTACATGTGCATTTACGGCATGGATTCGCCTGGCGGCTATCAACTGGTCGGCCGCACGCTGCCGATCTGGAACAAATTTCTCAAGAACGCCGTGTTTGAGCCCGGTGAGCCATGGTTGCTGCGCTTCTTTGATCAGGTGCGGTTCTATCCGGTATCCGAAGCCGAACTGGACGTGCTGCGCGAAGACTTCCGTCACGGCCGCGCCGGTTTGCGCATCGAACAAGAAGTGTTCGACTTTGCCGCCTACGAGGGTTTCCTGGCCGATAACGCCGCCAGCATTACCGAGTTTCAGGCCAAACAGAAAGTGGCCTTTGAGGCCGAAGTGGCGCTGTGGGCAGCAGACGACACAGCTCATCAGCACGTCGCCGAAATCGTTGAGGAAGAAGAAGACGCGGTAGGCGACGGTCACCACATCGTCAGTGCCGATCTGTGCGGCAGCATCTGGAAAGTGCTGGTGGAAGTCGGCCAGCGCGTAGATGCCGGTTCGCCACTGATTGTGGTTGAAGCCATGAAAATGGAACTGGCGGTGAACGCGCCATTTGCCGGCACGGTGCGCTCGATCCGCGCGTTGCCGGGCAAGTCGGTTACGCCGGGTGAGCGTTTGCTGGTGCTGGAACCGCACGCATGAAGCCCGATCCGGTGATCTCTTTGCAGCAGGATGCCGCCGCCGAGCCCAAGCGGCGCGGCGCGGGCGACAACCTGGCGCATCGCATTTACGCCAGCATCAAGACCGACATCATGGAGTTCCGCCTGCTGCCGGGAGATCGCTTTACCGAGAGTGAAGTGGCCGAGCGCTTAAAAGTAAGCCGCACGCCGGTGCGCGAAGCCTTGTACCGCCTGCAGACCGAACATTTTGTGGAAGTGCAGTTTCGCAATGGCTGGCAGGTACGCCCGTTCGACTTTGCCTACTTCGAAGACTTGTACGACGTGCGCGTGATTCTGGAACTCGCCGCCGCGCGCCGTTTATGCGAACACGTCGACTCCACACCCGTGCCGGAGCTGGAAGAACTCAAGGGAGTATGGCTGGTGCCGGTGGGGGAACGTGTCACCGACGGCCAGATCGTCTCCGGTTTTGACGAGCTGTTTCACTCGACATTGGTGGCTGCTACCGGCAACCGCGAAATGGCGCGGATACACCGCGACGTCACCGAAAAAATCCGCCCGATCCGCCGCCTGGATTTCACCAAGCCTTTTCGGGTGGACACCACGTACCACGAGCACGGCGCCATTTTGCGGGCGATTGTGCAGCGGCGCGGAGATGAGGCACAGCGGATGCTCAAGGCCCATATCGACGAGAGCAAATCTGAGGTACGCAAGATCACGCTGCATATGTTGCATGCGGCGCGGCGACGGGGCACTGCAGACAGGTAGCCCGGATTCCCGCTAACGCTTCATCCGGGCTACGAAATACCGCTTCACCAGAAAACAAAAATCCAGGTCCGTGCAAAGACCAAACCAGTACGACTACTGAATAACTCGCAATACAGAAAGGCAATAAAAGCAAAAAGCAGGAAGGAAACCCATCCGTTTTCGTCACTTTCATTCAGTTATCAGGAGATGTAGCCATGAAACGTCGTACCGCACTGAAAGTCATTACGCTGTCTACGCTGATCGCCGCCACCGGTTTCACCAGCAACGCTTTTGCTGCAGACACCATCAAGGTGGGCATTTTGCATTCGCTGTCGGGCACGATGGCCATTTCTGAATCGGCGCTGGAACAAACCGCGCTGATGACTATTGCCGAGATCAACGCCCAAGGCGGGGTGATGGGTAAACAACTGGAGCCGGTGGTGGTTGATCCGGCTTCCAACTGGCCGCTGTTCGCCGAAAAAGCCCGCCAGTTGCTGGCCAAAGACAAAGTGGATGTGGTGTTCGGCTGCTGGACTTCCGTATCGCGCAAGTCGGTGTTGCCGGTGTTCCGTGAACTGAATGGCCTGTTGTTCTACCCGGTGCAGTACGAAGGTGAAGAACTCGAGAAAAACGTGTTCTACACCGGCGCCGCGCCGAATCAGCAAGCGATTCCGGCAGTGGATTACCTGTTGAGCAAAGATGGTGGCGAGGCCAAACGCTTTGTACTGCTGGGTACCGATTATGTGTACCCACGCACCACCAACAAGATCCTGCGCGCCTACCTGCATACCAAGGGCATTCAGGATTCCGACATCATGGAGGAATACACCCCATTTGGTTATTCCGACTACCAGACCATCATCGCCAAGATCAAAGATTTCTCCGCGCAAGGCAAGAAGACCGCCGTGGTTTCGACCATCAATGGCGACTCTAACGTGCCGTTCTACAAAGAGCTGGGCAACGCTGGCCTGAAAGCGACCGATGTGCCGGTCGTGGCGTTCAGTGTGGGCGAAGAAGAACTACGCGGTGTGGATACCAAGCCGCTGGTGGGCGAACTGGCTGCATGGAACTACTTCATGTCGGTGAAGAACCCGGAAAACACCAAGTTCACCAAGATGTATCGCGACTGGGCCAAGAAGCAAAAGCTGCCTAACGCTGACACCGCCGTGACCAACGACCCGATGGAAGCCACTTATGTGGGTATCCATATGTGGAAGCAAGCGGTTGAAAAGGCTCATTCCACCGATGTCGACAAGGTGATTGCGGCCATGGGCGGCCAGACCTTCAAGGCACCAAGCGGCTTTACCCTGGAAATGGACCCGAAAAACCATCACCTGCACAAGCCAGTGATGATCGGCGAAGTGAAAGCCAACGGCCAGTTCAACGTGGTATGGAAGACCAAGGCACCGGTCAAGGCCCAGCCATGGAGCCCGTACATTGTGGGGAACGACAAGAAGAAGGACGAACCGGAAGCGAATTGATTGGTTGTGAGAAGAGAGGGGTGAGGCGCGAGGCGTGAGCTGAAAAGCCGCACGCTTTACCTCGCACTTCTATTGACTCGTCATTCCCGACCTGGGCGGTCCCCTTGGCGGGAATGACGAATTTAAAGGCCGCAGGATGAATTCGCACTACCTGAGTTGGCCGGAAGTCTGCGCAACACCGAGTATGGGGATATCCCAATGAACAAAATACTGCGCACGTTGCTGGCGCTGGTGCTTGGATGTCTGTTGATGGCGTCCGCTCAAGCCGCCCTCGACGCCAGGGTGGTCAAGCAACTGGTCGATGATGATTCCGACCAGAAAATCGAGGCCATTGCCGCGCTGGTCAAAACCGGCACGCCCGAAGCCGCGCGGCTGCTACAGGCGCTGAGTGACGACGCGCTGTATGCCACAGATAGCCGCATCTGGCTCAAGGCCGATGACAAGGTCTACGACGCCGTCACCGGCACCGAGATCACCCCGGCGCCCGATGATGTCGACACCGTCACCATCAATAACCGGGTGCGCGGCACGCTGGATTCCGCATTGGCCGGCTTCAAACTGTTTGACCCGGACCCATCTGCCCGACTGGCTGCGGCGCAGTCGCTGCAGGGGGACGTTGGCGCAGTGATGATTCCGGCATTGACGCTGGCGCTGCAAAAAGAAACCGACAGCAAGGTCAAGCCCATCCTCGAACAACTGCTGGCGCAAGCCAATCTGAAAAACCCGGACGTCAAAGCGCGCTTGGCGGCGGTGGAAGGGCTGACGCACAGCAATTCACCCAACGCCCGCGGCCTGTTGCTGACCCGGCTGGACCCGGCCAACGAGCCCGACGCCGCCGTGCGCGAAGCGGCCAAAGCGTCGATTGCCTCGATTGATTCTCGCCTGGCGTGGACCAGCGCGCTGGCGAATGTATTTTCTGGCCTCAGTCTGGGCAGCATTTTGCTGCTGGCCGCGCTGGGTCTGGCCATTACCTACGGCGTGATGGGCGTGATCAACATGGCCCACGGCGAGTTGCTGATGGTGGGTGCGTATTCGGCGTATTTCGTCCAAGGCGTGTTCCGCAATCACTTCCCCGGCGCGCAAGACTGGTATCTGGTCGCTGCCGTGCCGGTGTCTTTCTTTGCCGCCGCGTTTGTCGGCATGGTCATGGAACGTACCGTGATCCGCTGGTTGTATGGCCGCCCGCTGGAAACGCTGCTGGCCACCTGGGGCGTATCGCTGGTGCTGATTCAGGGCGCGCGCACGCTGTTTGGGGCGCAGAACGTCGAGGTCTCCAATCCATCGTGGATGTCTGGCGGCATTGAGCTGTTGCCTAGCCTCACGCTGCCGTGGAACCGCATCGTGATCATCGGCTTTGCGCTGTCGGTGCTGGTGCTGATGTGGGCGATCATGCAAAAAACGCGGCTGGGATTGTTCGTGCGCGCGGTCACGCAAAACCGGCCCATGGCGGGTTGCGTCGGCGTGCCGACCAGCCGCGTGGATACGCTGGCGTTTGGCTTGGGCGCGGGCATTGCCGGGCTAGGTGGATTGGCGTTAAGCCAGATCGCGAACGTCGGTCCGGACATGGGCCAAGGCTATATCGTCGATTCCTTCCTGGTGGTGGTGCTGGGCGGCGTGGGCCAACTGGCCGGTGCCGTGTGGGCCGCGCTGGGGCTGGGCATCGCCACCAAATTGCTGGAAGGCTGGGCCGGTGCGGTGATCGCCAAGATCATCGTACTGGCGATCATCATCATCTTTATCCAGCGGCGCCCGCAGGGATTGTTTGCGGTGAAGGGCCGGGTGATGGATTGAGCTGTTACGGACAACACTTAGCCCGGATGGCATTTGCCCCTCGGGGGTATCCCCACCAAGCCTTCTGATATCGCGGATGTCAGTTGCAGTGGGAAAGCGGGAATCCGGGGTGGCAACGCCTCAACAAGCCACCGATTTATGCTCTTGGCCGTGTCGCCCCCGGATTCTCACTAACACTTCATCCGGGCTACAAATGCTTGGAAACTGGAACGATTATGCGAACTTCATACACCGAACGCGCGGTACGCATCCTCGGCCCTAAAGGCTGGAGCGCGTTGGCCATCTTTCTGGCGATCATGCTGATCCTGGTGCCAGTGCTGCATTTGCTGGTGCCACCGGGTAGCCCGCTGCACTTGTCGGATTACGCGATTACGTTGTCGGGCAAGATTCTTTGCTACGCCATGGTGGCGGTGGCGATGGACCTGATCTGGGGTTACGCCGGGATTTTGTCGCTGGGCCACGGCCTGTTCTTTGCGCTCGGTGGTTACGGTTTTGGCATGTACCTCATGCGCCAGATCGGGCTGGACGGTAACTACCACAGCCCTCTGCCGGACTTCATGGTGTTTCTGGACTGGAAAACCCTGCCCTGGTACTGGCAAGGCACTGATCACCTGCTGTGGGCGCTGGTGCTGACCATTGCCGTGCCGACGGTGATCGCCGCCATTTTTGGCTACTTTGCATTCCAGAGTCGCATCAAAGGCGTGTATTTCTCCATCATTACCCAGGCGCTGACCTATGCCGCCATGCTGCTGTTTTTCCGCAATGAAACCGGCTTTGGCGGCAACAACGGCTTTACCGATTTCAAACGCATTGCCGGGTATTCGATCACCGCGCCTGAAACCCGCGTGGTGCTACTGGGGCTGACTTCGCTGGCGCTGGCGGGCACGCTGGTGCTGGGCCGCTGGCTGGTAACATCACGTTATGGCCGGGTACTGGCCGCCACGCGTGATGCCGAATCGCGCGTCATGTTCATCGGCTACAACCCGCTTTGGTACAAGCTGTTTATCTGGACGCTTTCTGCCGCGCTGTGTGGCATTGCCGGGGCGCTGTATGTGCCGCAAGTGGGCATCATCAACCCGTCGGAAATGTCACCTGCCGCATCCATCGAGATCGCCATCTGGGTGGCCGTGGGTGGGCGCGGTACCTTGATTGGCGCGGTGATTGGTGCGGTGGCAGTGAGTCTGGCCAAGAGCTGGTTTACGGTGTCCTTTCCGCAATACTGGCTGTTCTTCCTCGGTTTTCTGTTCATTCTGGTCACGCTGTTTTTGCCGGAAGGTCTGGTTGGCTTGTACAAGCGCATCGTCTTCCGTCTTAAACACAAAGACACCGCCAATACCGAAACCGTGTTTACGCTGGAACCGGAAACTATTAGTCCACCCGTTGCCGCATCCGTTGTTTCCACGGCACCAACAGCCAAACCCACGCTAACCGGGGAGAGCGCAGCATGATCACCGTGGCCAGCGGTACCGAACTTGAACAACGCCCGCAATGGGCTGACGCCAGCGCCGGGCAATCGCGTGCGGTGGTGCCGGGCGAACTGGATATCGCTCACGGCGTGATGCTCTATCTGGACGACATCACCGTGAGTTTTGATGGCTTCAAGGCGCTGAACAAACTCAGCCTGCATATCGACGTGGGCGAACTGCGCTGCATTATCGGCCCCAACGGCGCGGGCAAAACCACCATGATGGATGTCATCACCGGCAAAACGCGCCCGGACAGCGGCAAGGCGTTCTTTGGCCAGACGCTGGACCTGACCCGCCTCAAGGAACCCGAAATCGCCCACGCCGGGATCGGCCGCAAGTTCCAGAAACCGACGGTATTCGAGAACCACACGGTGTTCGAAAACCTGGAACTGGCGATGAAAACGGACAAGCGCGTGCGCAAGAGTCTGTTCTTCAAGCTCGATAGCGAAGCGCATGGCCGCATCGACGCCGTAATGAAGCAAATCCGGCTGGATGCCTTTGCCAATCGCATGGCGGGGCTGTTATCGCACGGCCAGAAACAGTGGCTGGAGATTGGCATGCTGCTGATGCAAGAACCCAAGCTGTTGCTGCTGGATGAACCGGTCGCGGGCATGACCGACGACGAAACCATGCGCACCGCTGAGCTGTTTGTATCGCTGGCGGGCCAGCATTCGTTGGTGGTGGTTGAGCATGACATGGCGTTTGTGGAAAAGCTCGGCGGCACCGTTACCGTGCTGCACGAAGGCAGTGTGCTGGCCGAAGGTGATCTGGCGACGGTACAGGCGGATCAGCGGGTGATTGAGGTTTATCTGGGGCGGTAGGTTTTGGCCTTTTTGGTGTATTCGCAGGGTTTGCACGCTTGCGTGCGAACGTGCCCGGCACGACGGTGCGCAATCTGCGCACCCTACATGAAGAGAACAAACATGCTGCAAGTCGAAAACCTGAATCAGTATTACGGTGGCAGTCACATTCTGCGCGGCTTGTCGTTTACCGCAGAACCGGGGCAGATCACCACCTTGCTGGGCCGCAACGGCGTCGGCAAAACTACACTGCTAAAAACGCTCATGGGGCTGGTGCCCGTCAAGACGGGCTCGATCCATTTTGGCCCGACCGACATCACCAAGCTGGCCTCATACGACCGCGTAAAAGCCGGTATTGGTTACGTGCCGCAAGGCCGCGAGATTTTCAGTCGACTTTCGGTGGAGGAGAACTTGCGCATGGGTCTGGCCACGCGTCCGGCCCGCACCGAAATCCCGCCACGGATTTTTGAGATGTTTCCGGTGCTCAAGCAAATGATGCGGCGGCGTGGGGGCGATTTGTCTGGTGGCCAACAGCAACAACTGGCTATTGGTCGCGCGCTGGCTATGGGGCCGAAATTGTTGATTCTGGACGAACCGACCGAGGGGATTCAGCCTTCGATTATCAAGGATATTGAACGGGCGATTCGGGCTTTGGCGGAGACGGGGGAGATGGCGATTCTGGTCGTCGAACAGTATTACGACTTTGCCCGGGCGCTGGCGGATCAATACCTGGTGATGGAACGGGGGGAGATTATCCGGCGGGGGAAAGGGTCGGAGATGGATGCGGATGGGGTGAGGGAATTGTTGTCGGTGTAATCGGGTTTTGGCGTGGGGAACGCGTTGTGGCATTTGCCTGTGCATTGCCTTCAAAAAGCGGGTTGTTAGTGCCCGGCACAAGTAAATGCATTTGATACCCGGGCACCCCGGGTATCAAAACATCCACGCCAACGGCGCATAAACTCAGTCCTTCCCAACCCACGTCCATCAGAACTACATAGCTCTGGTCGACTGATCAATCACCCTTCCCGCTTCGCATAAATCGTTGCCATATCTGGCTCATCCAGTTGTCGCACCACCTGCGCCGGGTTCCCCGCCACCAGGGTGCATCTGGCCACATCCTGGCTCACCACCGCGCCCGCCGCGATTACCGCATGATCGCCAATCGTTACCCCCGGGCAAATAATCGCCCCGGCCCCAATCCACACGTTCTCACCAATCGAGATCGGTTTGGCGGTGAAGGCCACTTGCTGACGCTCCCACGGGTCGACCGGGTGGGTGGTGGCGTGGATTTGCACCCAGGGGGCGATCAGGGTGTAGTCGCCGATGCTTACTGGCGCGCCGCCGGAGATAGTCAGGCCCTGGTTGATGTAAACTTTTTTCCCCAGCCGGATATTGCGTCCGCCACCCATGAACAGTGGTGGTGTGACCGTGGCGCCTTCGCATTGGGCGAACATTTGCGCTAGCAGCGCCTGGCTTTCTTCCCAACTCAGGGCCGGATTATTGAACTGGCGCAGCAAGTCCTTGGTGCGCGCCCAGCTGTCGTCGCGGCTGATGTCTTCAAACTGGGTCGGGATGGATTTGGCGGCCATGCTGGCGTGCTCTTTGATCTGGAAACAAGAGCTTAAACCAGTGGCATGAAGCCGCTGCGTAATCCGGCAATTTCGGCTAACGCAGCGGCCAATGGGGCGGGATTAACGCTCGCTCAATGCTTTGCGCATGCGCTTGAGTGCTTCTTGCAAAGTGGATAGCGGGCAGCCGAAATTGAGCCGCACAAAGCCACGCAGGCCAAAATCCACGCCATCCGACAAACCAACGCCCGCCGCTTCAAAGAACTGGAACGGGTTGTCGATGCCGGTAGCGCGGCAGTCAATCCAGGCCAGGTAGGTGGCCTCTGGCCGGGTAACACGTACGCCTTCAAAGCCATCCAGCTCGCTCATCACCAGATCACGGTTACGCCGCAGCACGTCCAGCAGCTCGGCGCGCCAAGGGCCGCCATCGCGGTAGGCGGCTTCGCAAGCCACATAACCGAACAGATTGGTGTGCGGCACGATGCCACGCATCACATCGGTAAAGCGCTTGCGTAGTTCCGGATTGGCGATGATGGCAAACGACGCGCCCAGCCCCGGCACATTCCACGTCTTGGATGGTGCCATCAACGTGATGGTGCGCTGGGCCATTGCGGGCGAGAGCGCGGCAAACGGCACGTGCTTGAGTTCTTTATCCAGGATGAGATCGCAGTGGATTTCATCGCTGACCACGGTCAGATCGTGCCGTTCAGCCACTGCGGCCAATTGCTGCAATTCTTCGGTACGCCAGACACGGCCAACCGGGTTGTGTGGGTGGCACAGCATCAATGTGTTCTGGCCAGGCCCCAGGCTGGAGACCAGCCGATCAATATCCCACGCCCAGTGAGTACCGTCGGCACGGTCGGCCTCCAGTAGCGGCACGCGTACCAGCGGGCGTTGCGACAACACCGGCGCGCTCATGAACGGTGGATAGACCGGCGTGGCGGTCAATACTGGATCATGCGCGCCGCCGGTGGCGCGGCATGCCACATTCAGACCAACCACCAGCCCCGGCAGCGGCACCAGCCATTCTGGCGAGATCTGCCAGTTATATTCGCGGACCATGGCGTTCACCAGTGTCATCACCAGTTCTGGCGTGGCTTCCGGGTAGCCGAAAACGCCGTGTTCCAGCCGCTCGCGCAGCGCATCAATGATGGCGGGCGGTGAGGGGAAATCCATATCGGCCACCCATAGCGGCAGCACATCCTTGCCCGCATATTTGCGCCATTTGTTGCTGTCGCTCTGGCTGCGGTCTACAACTTTGTCGAAATCGAACATGGTGGTTCCTGGTTTTGGATGGTGCACGATCCGGTCATTTCTTTTTGCTCACGCGCAAAACGCCCGCCATGACCACGGCGGCGCCCAGCCATTGTAACGGTGTCAGGCGTTCATCCAGCACCAGCATGCCGAGGAATATCGTCAATATCGGGCCAATGCTGCCAATAATGGCGGCGCGCGGGGCACCAATGCGGGCCATTGCGGCAGCCATGGCGTAGATCGGGAAAACCGTTGCGATCAGCGCGATGACCGCTGCGTATATCCATACCGGCGTGGGCACCGCCAAAGCGCTGACCGGATGGGTAACCAGGAAATGCGTCACCATCGCCACGGCCGAGATCGTCAGCGCACCTTCGGTAAAGCGCATGGCACCAATGCGCGCAATCACCGCCGGGCTCCAGGTCAGATATAGCGCATAGCTGACGGTGCTCAGAAACACCAGCAAGATGCCGCTCCAGGCTGCGTGCGCATTGCGCAGATCCGGTACCAGCACCAGCAGCATGCCCAGATAAGACAGCACCAACGCGCCTCCCACGCGGCGGGTGATCGGCGTTTTGGCAAACCACGCCGAAAACAGCACGGTGAAGGTGGGATACAGAAACAGAATCAGCCGCTCAAGACTGGCGCTGACGGTAACCAGACCCAGAAAGTCGAACAGGCTGGAGAGGTAATATCCCAGCAGCCCCAGCAAGATCAGCCACAGGCGGTCGCGCCAGGCTAGCGGCGGGCCATCATCACGCCGTGCCAGTTTGATCAGCCAGAACATGGGCAAGGCGAGAACCAGCCGCAATGTCAGCAGCGTGATGGCATCAACCGGATAGCGATAAGCCAGTTTGACGAAAATGGCTTTGGAGGCAAAACCAACGGCAGCGGTGAGCGCCAGGATCATGCCGAGGCGAAAACCTGGTGCGGTGGAGGGTGCTTCAGACATTACGGTTCCTTGTCATAGTCGGGGCAAGGTCCGGCAAGGGAATAAGTGGGAGAGTTGCGTCTTGCTGATCGTATCCACCGCCGGGCCTGGAGTAACCCTGCGGTGGCAAACAGGCATCACCGCCGGGAGGACGAGGTCCACCACAGCAGGTGCCAATGAAAAACGGTATGAGTGAATGTGGGTTTCATGGGCTGAAAACTAGCATGTCGATTGCATGCGCGTCCATGAGGTCGCGGCTGGTCAGCGCGTTTCAGACTGCATTTGCGCCACCATGGCCTCAATCAAACGGCGGGCGATGCTGGCGCGCATCGGCAGATCGGGCAGTTTATCCAGCGTGTACCACTGCGCATCTTCAATCTCGTCGGGCTGGCAGACTATGTCGCCACCGGCGTAGTCCGCCATAAAGGCCAGCATTAGCGAATGCGGGAACGGCCAGCTTTGGCTATCAAACCAGCGCAGGTTTTTCACCTGAAGGCCGACTTCTTCCATCACCTCACGGTGGATAGTGTCTTCGCAGGATTCTCCCGCTTCCACAAACCCGGCCAACGCACTGTATACGCCAGGTTTGAAATGCGGCGAACGGGCTAACAGCAACTCGTTACCACGGCGGATCAACACCATCACCGCGGGCGAAACACGCGGGTAATGGCGATGTCCACAACTGGGGCAGGCGCGGGCCGGTTCGCGTTCGGCTACTTGCGTGGGCGTGCCGCAGACACCGCAAAAACGATGTTCTCTATCCCAACTGGCAATTTGTTTACCACGGGTGGCGATCCAGAAATCGGCTTCATCCATTTGCCCGTAAACAGCACGCAGATTATGGCGTGCCAGTCCCGACGGCACGCCCGTGTTTTCTGGCCAGAACAACAGGCGGCAAGGCTGGCCTTCGCGATGGCCGATCAGGTAGTCCAGCGCCGGGGCGCCCAGTTGTTCCTGGACGGTCGTGGTGGCCGGTAACTGGTTGGTGCTATCCAGCAGCAGTTCGTCGCCAATAAAGGCGAAGCAGCGGGCGTGGATGTCTGCACAGAAGGAGGCGAAAGCGGGGGCGAAGATGGATAGCGGCATGGCCAATATCATACCCTTGGACGAGACGTTTTTTTCATGACGCTGTTATGGCGCCGACGGCTGTGCTGGGGAAGACCACCTTGAGTCGAACCTGATTGAGAAGCTGCAGAGAAATTCGCAAAAATATTGTTTGCCACTGTCAACCGCCAGTAAAAACGCCGCGTTATTACCGTGCGGGCGGCGAGAGTCGCTCGTGTGCGGTTGACAACGCTCAGTTGCCTTTGGGCACGAGCTTTAGGGCACCTGTTTGATACAGGTGCCTTTTTTCTTTTTGGCCGCCGTTCTGGCCGCCAGCCCGCTCAAAGCTTTTGCTGGATGAAGTCCCATTCGGCGCGCGTTACAGGCGTAATCGACAAGCGATTACCGCGCTGCAAAACCTGCATTTCAGCCAGTTCGGGATAGCTTCGCATCTCGGTCAGTTCCAGCAGGCGCGTCTTTTTGACGAACTTGACATCCACTTGCACCCAACGTGGGTTTTCCTGGCTGGATTTCGGGTCAAAATACTTTGATTTCGCGTCAAACTGGGTAGGGTCCGGATACGCTGGCGTGGTCACTTCAGCGATCCCGGCAATGCCTGGTTGCGGGCAACTGGAATGATAAAACAGCACCTGATCGCCCGGCTGCATGCCGTCTCGCATGAAATTGCGTGCCTGATAATTGCGCACGCCAAACCAGCCCAGCACGCCATCGCGCGCCAGATGATCAATGCCGGCTTCGTCGGGTTCGGACTTCATCAGCCAGTAACGGGTGGGGTTTGATTTGTTCATGCGCGCAACGTATCCCAAACAAGTTTCGCCAGCAACACCAGCGCCAGAGTCAGAAATAGACGGCGAATCCACAGATTGCCACCTTTGAGCGCCATGCGGCTGCCGACCTGGGCGCCCGCAACGTTCGCTACCGCCATCGGGATGGCGTAACCGTAGATCACCGCGCCGACAGGGATGAACGACACCAGCGCCGCCAGGTTGGTGGCCAGATTGACCACTTTGGCCGAGGCCGAGGCCCGCAGAAAATCAAAGTGGAAAAACCGCACAAACAAAAAGATCAGGAAAGAGCCGGTCCCTGGCCCGAAAAAACCATCGTAGAAGCCGATCACCGCGCCAATGGCCAGCCCGATATACAGATCGCGCCGAGTCAGTGGCCGTCCGGCGTCCTGGGTACCAAAGGCGGGTCTGATCCATGTGTAAACCAGCATGACCAGCAACAGCACAATGACCAGCGGGCGCACCCAGTGTTTATCCAGTAGCTGGATCATGCTGGCGCCGCCGTACGAACCCACAAACGCCGCCACGGCACAGGGCAGCAACAGATGCCAGTCCAGCTTTACCTGCCTGGCGTAGCGCCAGGTGGCCGAACCCGTGCCCATGATCGAGGCAAACTTGTTGGTGCCCATGAGCGTGGCGGGTGAGGTATTGGGCAGGATTGCGAACAAGCCCGGTACCTGGATTAATCCACCGCCACCGACGGCTGCGTCGATCATGCCTGCGACGAAGGAAAGCGGGATCAGCAGGAGCAGGGTGCTGGTGAGGATCATGGGGAGGCGTGGTTTGGGGGGGAAAGGTGTGAGGATGCCAGTTGTGAAGGGGTGGGGGTATGCTGCGTTTCCCGAACGCGGGAGGATTAGTCGGCATTGGCGGGGTGTTAGTGCCTTCGGCACGATGTGAAAAGCTTTTGATACCCGGTGGTGACCGGGAGCACGTTTCTTTTCTTTGCGTCGCCAAAGAAAAGAAACCAAAAGAAAGGCGACCCGGGCGCAAGCGCCGACGGGACCCAAGATCAAAAGCCGTGCCCCTCGGGGGTACCCCCACAACGATGCAGAATGCTTCGAATGCAGGTTGCAGGGGGAAACGAACAGACTGTTGACCAGCCACCTTTGCGCGCCTCCGGCGTTCCCTCGGTCGGCGTGATTGGACGCTTTGTTTGCCCGGAAAAGCTTCGTAGCCCGGATGAAGCGAAGCGAGAATCCGGGGTGGCAATGCGTCAACGGCCCGCTGCGCAAGGTTTCACCAACGGCTCCTGCTTTGCCGTCTCCCCTCACTTGCCCAACTCGCCGCACATCACAATAAAAAAGGGCGGTCGCCTATCGCGCCGCCATTTTTTTGATCCAATCACTTCGCCCCAATCAACTACGCAACATCTGCAACAACACGTTGTACTGGTGCGAAAGCTCGCTGTCGCTGCTGCGCTGGGCTTCAATGGTGCGGCAGGCGTGCAAAACGGTGGTGTGATCGCGTCCACCGAAAGCATCGCCAATCGCGGGGAGCGACATTGGCGTGAGTTCTTTGGTCAACGACATGGCAATCTGGCGGGGGCGGGCGATGTCCCGGGTGCGCTTTTTGGAATGCATGTCGGCGATCTTGATCTTGTAAAAGTCCGCTACGGTCTTCTGGATGTTCTCAACCGTAATTTGGCGGTTACCGGATGCCAGAATGTCGCGCAGTGCCTCTTTGGCCGCTTCCAGCGTCAGTGACTGATTGGTAAAGCGCGCATACGCCAGCACGCGCTTAAGCGCGCCTTCCAGCTCGCGTACGTTGGAACGGATGTGTTTGGCGATAAAGAACGCCACGGTCGAGTCGAGTTTGAAATTCTCGCGCTCGGCTTTCATCATCAGAATGGCCACGCGCATTTCCAGTTCTGGTGGCTCGATCGCCACCGTCAAACCCCAGGAGAAACGCGACACCAGCCGATCCTGCAAACCATCGATTTCTTTCGGGTAACGGTCCGACGTGATGATGATTTGTTTGTGGCCTTCGACCAGCGCATTGAAGGCGTAGAAGAACTCTTCCTGGGTTTTGTCTTTGCCGACAAAAAACTGGATATCGTCGATCAGCAGCAGATCCAGCGAGTGGTAGTAGCGTTTGAACTCATCAAATGACTTGTGCTGATAAGCGCGCACCACGTCGGCCACGTACTTCTCGGCGTGGATATAACGAATCTTGGCGCCAGGGTTGCGCTGATGTACCGCGTTGCCAATCGCTTGAATCAAGTGAGTCTTACCCAGCCCAACACCGCCATACACGAACAGCGGGTTGTAGCTCACTCCGGGGTTTTCGGCCACTTGTTGTGCAGCGGCGCGCGCCAGTTGGTTGGCTTTACCGGTGACCAGCGTTTCAAAGGTGAAGCTGGGGTTCAGCCGCGTGGTTTCATGATGGGTCGAGCCCATCTGGATGGCGCCCGGGCGATGTTGCTGCACCGGGGCGGGGGACTGGCTGGCTGAACTGGACTGGCTTTGCGGTGCCGGGGATACCGGGCGGCCGGTAGAAACAGGCGGCGGCGGAGCCTTGCGTGGGATATTGCCCACTTTGAGCGAGATGGCGGCGATGCCACCTTCGAAAAACGGGCTGGCGGATTCTTCAATCACGCCCAGATAACGGTCACGGATGAACTGCAGGAAAATCTGGTTGGGAACGATCAGGTTCAGGCTGTCACCAGCGACTTCTGCGACCAGCGGCTTGATCCAGATGCGAAACTGGTCGGCGCCCAGACGTGTTTCCAGTTCGTTCAGGCAATGAGACCAGCAGTTTTCCAGTGCAGACATGACGACTCTTGTTTTGGTGCCCTAATGTCTGGTCTACCGTGGGGTGACGCCAGGCAACAGCGCGGTAACGCTGGCGGCATGCAACCCGCAACTGGCCACTTGCGTAGACGCCAGTTTCGGTAAAGCCCGGTTCGGACTGATTTTTGTGGATCGGTCGGATTCTACGCGCAATGCGGGGACTTATCCACAGGGCCTGTGGGTAGCGCTTATCTATTTATGTTGACAATTTAAGAGCTTAACTGTGTAATTGATGGTTTACTCCAGATTTTTTGCAGGGATCTATCATGAAGCGTACTTTCCAACCTTCCGTTATCAAGCGCAAACGCAATCACGGCTTTCGCGCACGTATGGCAACCCGTGGTGGTCGTGCAGTTCTGCGCGCTCGTCGCTCACGTGGCCGCGCTGTTCTTTCCGCTTAATTTTCAGCGGGTGCGTCCGGTATGTCGGGCGCCACAAGATATCGCTTTACGCGGGCTCAGCGCCTTCTGAAAACGGATGAGTTCTCATCCGTTTTTAGTTTGCGCAACGCAGTCAGCAACGTGCATTTCCAGGTATTGGCCAAACCCAATGCACTGGGACAGGCACGGCTTGGCCTGGTGGTAGGGAAACGAACCGACAACCGGGCAGTGGTACGCAATTACATCAAGCGCACCATACGCGAAACATTCCGCCTGAATGCCCAGGCGCTCAATGGCCTGGATCTGGTTGTGCGTTCACGCCAGGCTTTTGGCCGTTCAGAGCGCGTTGCGGTTCGGGCTGAACTGCTTGAACTGTTTGCCCGGATACGGCGGCGATGTCCCGTCTGATGATCTTTCTGCTGCAAACCTACCGTTACACGTTGAGTCCTTTGCTCGGCGCGCGCTGCCGTTTCTCACCCAGCTGTTCACAATATGCGATCGAAGCTATTGCGAAATATGGCGCAGTGAAAGGCGGGTGGCTTACAATGCGCCGTCTTGCCCGCTGTCATCCCTGGGGCGGTCACGGTCACGACCCGGTTCCTTAACCCGGCTCCTTAATTTCCGAGTACACGATGGATACCCGCAGACTAATTCTGTTCATCGCGATTTCGTTCGGCATCCTCTTCTTCTGGCAGAAGTGGATGGAGCATCGATATCCGCAGACTTCCAATCCGGCTTTGACTGCCAGCGCACCTGCGTCTGGTACTCCTGCCACCACCCCGGGCGCTGCTCCGCAAGATGCTGCTTCGCTGGCCAAAGGTCAGCGCATCAAGGTAACTACTGATCTGTTCGCGGCTGAAATCGACACTGCCGGTGGCGATCTGCGCCAACTGCAGTTGCTCAAGCACGGCGCGCTGGATAACAGCAAGCAGCCGTTCACCTTGCTGCAAGACAGCGGTGCGCACACCTATGTGGCGCAAACCGGCCTGATCGGTGATGGCTTGCCGACACACAAGACCACCTTCACTGCCAGCCAGAACGCCTACGCCTTGGCCGACGGTCAGAACAAAGTGGATGTACGGCTTGAAGCTGCTGGCCCGGATGGCGTGAAGGTTGCCAAGATTTACACCTTCACCCGGGACAGCTACGTCATCAACGTGAGTTACGAGATCGTCAATGGCGGCACCAAGCCACTGACCACGTCCGCGTACTTCCGTCTGTTGCGTGATGGCAAATCGGCTGACGCTGCATCCAGCACCCCGAGTATGTTCGGCGGCGCGCATACCTTCACTGGCCCGGCGGTGTATACCGATAGCGGTAAGTTCCAGAAGGTGGATTTCAGCAAGCTGGACAAGGGCGAAGCCACTTACGTGCAAAGCGCGAAAGACGGCTGGGTTGCGATGATCCAGCATTACTTTGCCAGTGCATGGATCATGTCGCCGCTGGATCAGCCTTCGTCATGTGGTGCCAATGCGTGCCGTTACGATCTGAAGAAGCTGCCAGACGGTTTGTACTCCGCTGGTGCGATTGTTGATCTGCCTGCCATTGCGCCGGGTGCGAAGAAAGACCTGACGGTTGAGTTGTATGCCGGCCCGCAAGAAACGGCCATCATCGACCATATCGCTCCGGGCTTTGACCTGATCAAGGACTACGGCATTTTCACCGTGTTCTCCAAGCCAATCTTCTGGGTGCTGGATCATATCCACAAGGTCGTTGGTAACTGGGGTTGGTCGATCATTCTGCTGACCATGCTGATCAAGGCGTTGTTCTTTCCGCTGGCCGCCAAGAGCTATCGCTCCATGGCCAAGATGCGCAAGCTGGCACCGCGCATGGAACAACTGAAAGAGCGTCATGGCGACGACAAGGTGAAGTTCCAGCAAGCCACGATGGAACTGTACAAGACCGAGAAAGTGAACCCATTGGGCGGATGTCTGCCGATGCTGGTGCAGATTCCGATCTTCATCTCGCTGTACTGGGCCTTGCTGGCTGCGGTTGAACTGCGCCAGGCACCATGGATTCTGTGGATCCACGATCTGTCGGTGAAAGACCCGTACTACGTCTTGCCGGTCTTGATGACCATCTCGATGTACGTGCAAACCTTGCTCAGCCCGCCACCGCCGGACCCGATGCAAGCCAAGATGATGAAGATCATGCCGTTGGCATTCAGCGTGTTCTTCTTCTTCTTCCCGGCCGGTCTGGTGATTTACTGGGTGGTGAACAACTGCTTGTCGATTGCCCAGCAGTACTACATTACCCGGCAGATCGAAAAGCAGGATCAAGTCGTCAAGGCTTGAACTGGCTCAGGTCACTGGTAATTGGTAATAAAAAAAGCCGCCTTAACCGGGCGGCTTTTTTACGTCTGATGTTCACTCAAACGAGCATCACATCCGTACTCCAAGCCGGTACGTCGTCACCTGGCGATAAATCTTGCCGGGCCGCAGAATGACTTGTTCGGCTTCTTCACTGTTGATCTGGTTGGGAAAAGCCTGCGCTTCCAGGCACAAGCCATCTTGCGCGTGCCATGGGCGGCGACCCTCCAGGCCATCCAGATAATTGCCCGTGTACAACTGGATGCCGCGTTCGGTGGTCGCCACGGCCATTTCGCGGCCGCTGGTGGGGTCGTAGACAGTGGCGACTTCGCGCAACTTGCCTGCATCCCCATTCAACACGTAACAATGATCAAACCCGCGAGCCAAGGCCAGTTGCGCGTCCGGCCAATCCAGCCGTGAACCAATCGGCGCGGGTGTGCGGAAATCAAATGCGGTACCCGCCACCGGCTTTTGCTCAACCGGAATGGATTCGGCATCAATGGCGAGGAATGCATCAGCATCCATAGACAGCAAATGTCCGCGAATATCCGATTCGCCGCCAGACAGATTGAAATAAGCGTGATTGGTCAGATTGATCGGCGTGGCGATATCGGTGGCGGCGGCATAGGCAATGGTCAGCGTGCCGGTGTCGTCCAGCCGGTAATCCACTTCCACCCGCAGGTTGCCAGGAAAACCACCGGCGCCATCGGGCGAGATCAACGACAAGCGCAGCGAATCCAGCGATACATGTGCCTGCCAGCGCTGGTTATGAAAACCGGCATTGCCGCCATGCAGGTGATTGTTACCTTCGTTGGCATCCAGCGGATATTCATTGCCATCGATATTGCAGCGCGCGCCTTTGATGCGGTTGGCCCAGCGGCCCGCCACGCTGCCAAAGAAGCCATTGCCACGAATGTAGCCAGCGGCGTCGGGATAACCCAACAACACATCGGCCATGCGACCAGAGCGATCCGGAGCAAACCAGGATACCAGTGATGCACCGATATCAGTCACCACCACCCGCATGTCGTGGGAATTGCGCAGGGTATACAGGCTCGCGCCGCCATCCCAAGGGGCGGTTTGAATGGGCAAAATGGACATGCAATCTCCGGGAAAACTTGTTTTTGTACCGTCCAGGATAAAGACGGGCAGGTCTGAACCACTGGGACCAGCGTAAGGGCCGGTCCTGTCGTTCACTTGATGAGGCAAAGTTTACGCGTCCATAGTGGCTACGGTATGGAGCCACGCATGGACATAGCGGTTAAATCGATTGGCAGATTTAACCGGCTTGGTTACTGAATAAGCACCGGCGGCGCGCCGCGCGCATCCACACTGCGGTCATAAAACTCGCGTGGCGTGCAGCCCAGTTCGCGTTTGAAGACTGCATGCAGATATTGCAACGAGGTAAAGCCGCAACGCACGGCGATCTCGCTGGTCGGCAATTCGCCAGCCAGCAGCATTTCGCGGGCTTTTTCCAGCTTGAATAACAATATTTCCTGGTGCACGGTGTAGCCCAGTTCGCGGCGGAAATAGCTTTCCAGCGATGAGCGTGATACGCCCACATAATCGGCCACCTGTTCGGTCTTGATGCCCTGGCAGGCGTACTGGCGAATGTAATGGCGGGCGCGCATCACGTACGGGCTGGACAATGGCTGGTACTGGCTCGACGCCAATACGTTGATACCTACCGGCGGCACCAGAATGCGGGTCTCGCCCAAGCGGGCACCGTGCAGCATCTGGTGCAGCATGTGCGCGGCGGTGCGGCCCATTTCTTCTGCGCCCTGAGCGACCGAGCTGAGTGGAATACGGTTGAGCGTGCGGGTGAGTGGATCGTTATCAATGCCGATAATCGAGACTTCTTCCGGCACGGCAATTCCCGCTGACAAACACGCCTGTAATAGATGGCGGGCGCGGGCATCGGTGACTGCGATCACGCCTACTGGTTTTGGCAGGCTTTTAAGCCATGCGGCCAGTTGCTCGCTGGCACTGCTCCAGCCGGTTGGCGACGTGGCCAGACCGCGATGGATTTCAGCCTCTTTACCCACCAGCTTGCTGAACGCTTTTTCGCGTTCTTGCGCCCAGCGGTTGATGGACGATTCGGGCAGGCTGTACAGGGCGAAGCGTTCCAGCCCGACGTCGATCAAATGGTCGTGCGCCAGCTTGATCAGTTTGAGATTGTCGGTTGCCACGTACGGCACGCCGCGCGGGTAGTCGGCTTCATTTTGATAAGAGCTACCGACAGCCACTACCGGCAACGGGCTTTTGGCCAAGGCCTCGGCTACGGCCGGGTCATCAAAATCGGCAATGATGCCGTCGCCTTGCCAGTTTTCCAGGCCATTGAGCCGGCAGCGGAAATCTTCTTCCAGAAACAGATCCCATGCCACGCGGGTCGAGCCCAGGTATTCGCCAATGCCGGTGATGACCTGGCGGTCGTAAATCTTGTTGGCATTGAACAGCAAGGCAATGCGATGCGGTGCTTTGCCGTGATTTGGCTGCGCTGGCGTGGTGTGGATCATTACTGAGTTCCCGAAAATCACAAATCAGTGTGGCAATGCGCACCGTTTATGTGCAAAACACCCGGAATAACACGTTTTAAAACAATGTAGCGATTGTAGTGCGCGCCGCATCGGTGCGCAGCAGCTTGCCAAAAAACGGCAACCGCACTGGCCGATTTCGTAATTGTGGGTAGCCGACTACAAAGCCTAGCATTCCCGGCGTCAATCATCCGTTTTCTGGAGTTCCGCCATGGCCGAAGTTTTTGCCAACATCAGCAAGGTCCGTTACGAAGGCCCTGAGTCTGACAACCTGTTTGCGTTTCGTCATTACAACCCGGATGAAGTCATCTTGGGCAAAACCATGGCGGAGCATCTGCGCATTGCCGTGTGTTACTGGCATACCTTCTGCTGGCCGGGTTCGGACGTATTCGGCCCCGGTGTGTTCGAGCGCCCATGGTTCAAGAGCGGCGACGCCATCAGCGTGGCACGCGGCAAGGCCGACGCCGCGTTCGAACTGTTCTCCAAGTTATCCGTACCGTTTTATACCTTCCACGACAACGATGTAGTCAGCGAAGGCAAATCGATCCGCGAATATGTGGAAAACCTCGCACACATGGTGGATTACCTGGAGCAAAAGCAGTCTGAAACCGGCGTGAAGCTGCTGTGGGGTACGGCCAATGCATTCAGCAATCCACGCTATGCCGCCGGTGCTGCCACCAATCCGAATCCGGAAGTCTTCGCCTACGCTGCCACTCAAGTATTCAACGCCATGGGCGCAACGCATCGTCTGGGCGGCGCCAACTACGTGCTGTGGGGGGGTCGTGAAGGCTACGAAACATTGCTCAACACCGATCTGAAACGGGAGCGGGCACAACTGGGCCGCTTTATGCAGATGGTGGTAGAGCACAAATACAAGCTGGGTTTTGGCGGCACCATCCTGATCGAACCCAAGCCGCAAGAACCGACCAAACATCAGTACGACTACGATACCGCTACCGTGTATGGCTTTCTCAAGGACTTCGGCCTGGAGAAAGAAATCAAGGTCAACATCGAAGCCAACCACGCCACGCTGGCAGGCCATTCATTCCAGCACGAGATTGCCACGGCAGTGTCGCTGGGTGTGATGGGTTCCATCGATGCCAACCGTGGCGATCCGCAAAACGGCTGGGATACCGACCAGTTCCCTAACAGCGTTGAAGAAATCACCCTGGCTATTTACGAGATTCTGAAAGGCGGCGGCTTCAAGAACGGTGGCTTTAACTTTGATGCCAAGGTGCGCCGTCAAAGCTCAGATCTGGATGACTTGTTCCTCGGCCATATCGGCGGGATGGACGTCCTGGCGCTGGGCCTGAAGCGCGCGGCCAAGATGATCGAAAACGACAAACTGGCCCAGTTCAAAGCCCAACGTTATGCCGGCTGGGACGGCGAGTTTGGCCGCGGCGTACTGGCCGGCGAGAAAACCCTGGCCGATGTGGCGCAATGGGCGGTTGCCCAGAACATTGATCCCAAGCACGTCAGTGGTCGCCAGGAGCATCTGGAGAACGTCGTTAACCGTTACATCTACGGTTAATACATCGTCCGGGCCCTGCCCGTCGTGACCCCATGCGCGACGGCGCGGGCCAGGAAACACGTCCTGTTCCGGCTAACGGACACGGATGTGTGTTGTCTGGTCGGCGTTTGCTGACTCTCCTCGCCCGCTGTGAGCCGCATCTGTAGCTGATGCGACGATACAACGGCTTTATGGCGCTGCGGACCCGAACCTCGCAGCGCCATTTCTTTGCACGTTGGCCTTTATCAATTGATTACAAATGGAATTTCATGGTGAAAAAACGTCATGAGCTTCGGCAGATTTTGTAATTGTAAGAAGCTGACTACAGGAAGAATCTTGCGGCCAGTATCACAAAACGCATAAAACGCACATTTATGGTGCAAAGCAACACGGGGTCATGATGTTTATTGGAATTGATCTGGGTACGTCCAGCCTGAAAGCCATTTTGCTTGATCGCCAAGGCGTCGTTCGCGCCAGCGTCAGTGCGCCGCTGGAGGTCTCTCGTCCGCAAGCGTTATGGTCAGAGCAATCGCCTGCCGATTGGTGGGCCGCTTGTGAAGCCGCCGTGCCGCAACTGTTGCAGCTAGCCCGTGAGCAAGGCATTGCTGCCAGCGATATCGAAGCCATTGGCCTGACCGGGCAAATGCACGGCGCCACTTTGCTTGACGACCAGGGCCAAGTACTGCGTCCGGCCATTTTATGGAACGATGGCCGCGCGTTTGCCGAATGTGCCGAGCTGGAACGCCGCGTACCTGAATCCCGTGCGATCACCGGCAATCTGATGATGCCCGGTTTCACCGCTCCCAAATTGCTGTGGGTTGCCCGCCATGAGCCGGCCGTGTTTGCCCAGGTCGCCATGGTGCTGCTGCCCAAGGATTACCTGCGTTACCAACTGAGCGGCAATTTCGCCAGCGATCTATCTGACGCCGCTGGCACGCTGTGGCTGGATGTGGGGCAACGTGACTGGAGTGACGAACTGCTGGTCGCCACCGGGCTCACCCGCCGTCATATGCCGCGTCTGTATGAAGGCAACCAGGTTACCGGCTATCTCAAGCCCGAACTGGCCGCCCGTTGGGGTTTGCGGACTATTCCGATTGTGGCTGGTGCCAGTGATAACGCCGCTGGTGCCATTGGCGTCGGCATTGTCGCGCCAGGCCAGGCAATGCTGTCGCTAGGGACCTCCGGCGTTTACTTTGCCGCCTCTGATGGCTTTAACGCCAACCCGCAACGCGCCGTCCACAGTTTTTGCCATGCCCTGCCCGAAACCTGGCACCTGATGTCAGTAATGCTGAGCGCTGCGGCTTGTCTGGATTTCACCGCACAACTGACGGGCTATGCCGACGTTCCGGCTTTGCTTGCCGCTGCGGAACGTCGCACGCTGGACGAGCGTACTCCCACCTTCCTGCCTTATCTGTCGGGTGAGCGGACGCCCCATAACAACCCGGCGGCGCAAGGCGTGTTCTTTGGGCTGACCGGCGCCACCACTCCGGCCGATATGGCCAATGCCACGCTCGAAGGCGTTGCTTTTGGTCTGGCGGATGGCGTTGAGGCGCTGGAATCCACCGGCGTGGTGCCGAACGAAATCACCGTAATAGGTGGTGGATCACGCAGTGCGTATTGGGTACAGATGCTGGCCGACGTGCTGGGTCGCCCGCTGGTATGCCGCTCCGGCGGTGAAGTGGGTCCGGCACTGGGTGCCGCCCGGCTGGCCCATCTGGCGATGGACCCGCAAGCCAGCGTGGCCAAAGTTTGCCCTGTGCCCGAAATCATTGGCCGTTACCAGCCCGATGCGGCTCGTAGCGTCTGGCTGCGCGAGCAACGCCGCCCGCGTTTCAGCCAGTTGTATCAGCAAGTCGAATCTTTGTTCTGACCTGGTGCAGTTGCCACCAGTTTGCTGCAAGCCCCGACGCAGATCGGGGTGGTAAGAGGAAATACGAAGCGTTGTTCACTGTGCGGTGATCGCACATTTCAAACAATAAACGTTCTACGAAATACCTCAGGAGCCATCGATGAAAGCCAAACTGATTACGACCCTGCTAGCCACCGCCACCACTTCCGTTCTGATGTTTGCAGCGCCTGTTGCCCAGGCCAGCAAAGACAAGCCAGTGATCGGCTTTTCGATTGATGACCTGCGCGTCGAGCGCTGGGCTCGCGATCGCGACTATTTCATCGCTGCTGCTGAAAAGCTCGGCGCCAAGGTTTACGTGCAATCGGCTGATGCCAGCGAGCAACGCCAGATTTCGCAAATCGAGAACCTGATTTCGCGTGGTGTTGATGCCATCGTGATCGTGCCGTTTAACGGCAAAGTGCTGACCAACACCATTCGGGAAGCCAAGAAAGCGGGCATCAAGGTCATTTCTTATGACCGCCTGATTTCGGATGCCGACATCGATGCCTACATCACCTTCGACAACACCAAAGTGGGTGAAATGCAGGCCGAAGGCGTGCTGAAGATGAAGAACAAGGGCAATTTCTACCTGCTGGGTGGTTCACCGACCGACAACAACGCCCGAATGCTGCGTGATGGTCAGATGAAGGTGCTCAAGCCGTATATCGACAAGGGCGACATCAAGATTGTCGGTTCGCAGTGGGTTGCCGAATGGAGCCCGCAAAAGGCGCTGACCATTGTGGAAGACGCGCTGACTGCCAACCAGAACAAGATCGATGCCATCGTCGCTTCCAATGACGGCACCGCAGGTGGCGCCATCCAGGCACTGGCTGCACAAAAACTGGCCGGTATCGTGCCGGTTTCCGGTCAGGATGCCGATCTGGCTGCGGTTAAACGCGTGATTGCCGGCACCCAGGCCATGACCGTGTACAAGCCGCTGCGTCTGATTGCCACTGAAGCCGCCCAATTGTCGGTCAACCTGGTGCAGGACAAGCCGGTGAAATATGACACTCAGCTTGATAATGGCGTGAAGAAGGTCAACACCATCCTGCTCAAGCCAACCATGCTGACCAAAGAAAACGCGGCAGATGTCGTAGTGAAAGACAACTTCTACACCCAGGCGCAATTGTCCGCGCAGTAAGCCTTACCAGCATGACGCAGGGTGGATGCGCTGCAAGCTGTTCACCCTGCGTATGTTCAATATGCAATGCATGTGGGAAACACGATGTCTGATTTCCTGATGGAAATGCGCAATATCCGCAAGTCGTTTTCGGGCGTGAAAGCGCTTGATGGCATTGATTTGCGTATCCGCGCAGGTGAGTGTGTTGGCTTGTGCGGTGAAAACGGCGCGGGTAAATCCACCCTGATGAAAGTGCTGTCGGCGGTGTATCCGCACGGTAGCTGGGAAGGCGAGACCCTCTGGCAAGGTCAGCCCTTGCAGGCACAGACGATCAAGGAAACCGAAGAAGCCGGCATCGTCATCATCCACCAGGAATTGATGCTGGTGCCCGAGTTGTCGGTGACCGAGAACATCTTTCTGGGCAATGAAATCACCTTGCCGGGCGGGCGCATGAATTACGCAGCCATGCACCAGCGCGCTCAGGCTTTGATGGCCGAGCTGGAAATGCCGCAAGTGAACGTAGCGTTGCCGGTCTACAACTACGGCGGCGGCCAGCAGCAACTGGTGGAAATTGCCAAGGCACTGAACAAAAAAGCCAAATTACTGATTCTGGATGAGCCGTCATCGTCGCTCACCACCTCTGAAATCAAGGTGCTGCTGAACATCATCAAGGCGCTCAAAGCCAAGGGTGTGGCGTGCGTGTACATCTCGCACAAACTGGATGAAGTGGCCGAGATTTGCGACACCGTAACGGTCATCCGCGATGGCACGCATGTGGCCACGCAGCCGATGGCTTCGCTCACCGTCGACCGCATTATCTCGATGATGGTCGGGCGCGATATCGCCAATCTGTACCCGCGCGAACCCCACGAGATTGGCGACGAAGTAGTGCTGCAGGTGCAGAACGTCACCTGTTATGACGTGACCAATCCGGCGCGGCGCAAAGTCAAAAATGTGTCTTTCGAACTGCGCCGTGGCGAGATTCTGGGTGTGGCCGGGCTGGTCGGCGCCGGGCGCACTGAGCTGGTGTCCACGCTGTTTGGCGCGTATCGCGGCAAGCATGACGCCACCGTCAAACTGCACGGCAAAGTGATTGATGTGTCTTCGCCGATCAAGGCCATCCGCCACGGCATCTGCATGGTGCCGGAAGATCGCAAGCAGCACGGCATCGTGCCGGAATTCGGCGTGGGCTGGAATATTTCGCTGCCGGTGCTGGGCAAGTATTCGCACAGCGGGCGCATTGATAAAAGCGAAGAGCTACAAACGGTCATGCAGGAAATCGGCAGGCTGAAGATCAAAACGGCCAGTCCGCATCTGAAGATCACCGGTTTGTCTGGCGGCAACCAGCAAAAGGTGGTGCTGGCCAAAATGCTGCAGCCCAAGCCGGACATCCTGATTCTGGATGAGCCCACGCGCGGTGTGGATGTCGGCGCCAAATATGAAATCTACAAACTGATGTTTGAACTGGCGCGCCAGGGCATCAGCATCATCATGGTTTCCAGCGAACTGGCCGAGGTGCTGGGCGTGAGTGATCGGGTGCTGGTAATGGGCGAGGGCGAGTTGCGTGGCGATTTCGTCAACGATGGCCTGACCCAGGAACAAGTGCTGGCCGCCGCGCTGACGCCACTGGCGCAGCAAGCTGCGGCATCGGCCAATTCAAACAGTGCCGCGCCGGTCGCGGCCTGAACCGGTTACAAGAACAGGGAGCTTCAAACATGAAAACCGGCACACTCGCCGCCGACAACGGATTGTCGGGTAACAACGCCAGCCGCGGTGGCTTTCCCGGCATCAAGCAGATATTCAGCCAGAACAAGATACTGGCGCTGCTGATTGCCATTGCGGTGATCTGGGCCTTCTTTGCCTGGAAGACCGAAGGCGGCTATTTGACCGCGCGCAATTTGTCCAACCTGCTGCGGCAGATGTCCATCACTGGCATGCTCGCCAGCGCCATGGTGTTCGTCATCATTGCTGGTGAAATCGACTTGTCGGTGGGCTCGTTGCTGGGCTTGCTCGGCGGCATCGCCGCCGTGCTGGATGTGACCTACCACATGCCACTGGCGGCCAACCTGGCCATCGTCTGCGGGCTGGGTCTGCTGGTTGGTTTGTTCAATGGTTACTGGGCGGCTTACCTGCGGGTCCCTTCGTTTATTGTGGGTCTGGGCGGCATGCTGGCATTTCGTGGCGTGCTGCTGGGGGTTACCGGCGGCACCACGATTGCGCCGGTGTCTGACCAGCTGGTGTATCTGGGCCAGGGTTATCTGCCGCTGTTGTGGGGTGATCTGCTGGGCGTGTTGCTGTTTGTGGTCGCGGGCATCATTACCTGGCGCGCACGTCTGAACCACGCCCGCTACGGTTTGCCAGTGGCGCCGCTGTGGCGCGATATCGCCAAGGTGATCGCCGCCGGTGTGTTGATCTTCGGCTTTGTGCGCACGCTCAACGCTTATGACGGCATTCCGATTCCGGTGTTGCTGCTGATGGTGTTGCTGGCTGTGTTTACCTATATGGCCACGCAAACGGTGTTCGGCCGCCGCATCTACGCCGTGGGCAGCAATATGGAAGCCACGCGTTTGTCTGGCGTGAATGTGCGCGGCGTGAAGCTGGCCATCTTCGGCATCATGGGGCTGATGTGCGCGTTTGCCGGCGTGGTGAATACCGCACGGCTGGCCGCTGGCTCGCCTTCGGCCGGTTCGATGGGCGAACTGGATGCCATTGCCGCATGTTTCATTGGCGGTACCTCCATGCGTGGCGGCGTCGGCACCGTGCATGGTGCGCTGATCGGTGCGCTGGTCATGGCTAGCCTGGATAACGGCATGTCCATGCTTGACGTGGATTCGTTCTGGCAAATGATCGTCAAAGGCGCGATCTTGCTGCTGGCGGTGTGGATCGACGTGATTTCGCGCTCCGGCTCACGCTAGACCGGTTTTGGACTAGCCCGGCCGTCGTGGCCACAACAAGCGCGGGGCAGCAATGCCGAGGGTGAGAGACAGCAAGATCATCACCGCCCGGATGGCGCTGACCCCCGCTTCAGTCAGCAACACCCCGCCTTCAGTCGGCACTTTCAACAATGCGATATGCAGCAGCGCTTGCACTGCGTGATACATCGACGTGCCAGGCACCATCGGAATGGCGGCGCTGATGGCATAAACCGCGCTGATCTGGCGGGTACGCTGCGCCAGCCATTGTCCGGCAAAGCCCAAAAAAAGCGCGGCAAACAAGGTGGCGATGACCAGATCAATACCCCACAGCACCAGCAAACTGCGCAAGCCGTGGGCGAGCACGGCCAGCAAACAGCAAGCGGGCAGCACCCGCGGCGGCACGTTGAACAGCAGCGCGAAACCCAAGGCGGCGGGCGCGGCCCACAATTCCAGTAACCAGGCGTTCATGATCCGGTCACCCGCAACGCCAGGCTCATGCCCAGGGCGATACCCAGTATGAACACGGCGCTCATGGTCAGTCGCACGTTGCCGTTCAGGTAATTGCCACTGAGCAAATCACTCATGCCGTTGATGAGCGGCACACCGGGGATCAGAAACAGCACGCAAGCGGCCAGTGCGGCATCGGGTGTGGCGGTTAAATGGCGCAACGCCCCAACGATCAGCGTGGCAACGAAAGCGCTGACCGTGGCAAAGATCAGCGGCTGGAAATGGCGCGCGGCCAGCCATTGGCGCAGCAACATGCCCAAACTGCTGCCCAGTGCGGTAATCGCAATGGCCATTAGATCGCCATGAAACAACGCCGCGAAACCGCCGCAGGCCAGCCCGACCAGCCCTGCCACCAGCCATTGCGGGTAATGCCGTGGCCAGCCTTCAATCTGTAGCAGCAGCATATGAAAAGCATCGCGGGCGATGCGGCCGGATTCGAGCGCGCTGATGGCGTGCTCAACCGCATTGAGCGCCCGGAAATTCACGCCCATATGCGGTGCCTTGCGTAGCGCCGTCTCACGCAGGCTACCGTGTTCAACGGTCAGCCCCAGATTGAGCGAAGACACCACCGTATCGGCGCGCTGTGCCCCCAACGCCAGCGCAGCGCGCTGCATGACGTTGCTGGTTCGTGCAGTATCTCCACCGCAGCTGTGCGCAATCAGGCCCGCAAGTAGTGCGATGTCGGTGAGGGTGGCCAGATTGGCCGGAGTCATTGAGTCAGGAGCAGTCATGCCCCCATTTTAGAGGTCGCCAATGCGGTTTGCCGTTGTCGCCGCACAAACCGCCACGCCAGCAGCAGGCCCAGCAAAATGGCGTAGATCAAAGGTTGGGTGATGTCGCGCTTCACCAGCCACCAGTAATGCAGGACGCCCAGTGTGGCAATCACATAAATCAGCTTGTGCAGGCGGGCCCAGTTGCGTTTAAGCCGCCGGACCATCTTGTCGGTCGACGTTACTGCCAGCGGAATCAACAATACAAAGGCCAGGAAACCGACGGTGATGAAAGGGCGTTTGACGATATCGCGCAGAATCTGGTGGAAATCAAAAAAGTGATCCAGCACCAGCCACGTCAAAAAGTGCATGCACACGTAAAAGAACGCATACAGGCCCAACATGCGCCGGAACCGGATCAGCTCGTTTCTTCCCGTGATCTGACGCAATGGGGTGATGGTGAGGGTGATCAGCAGAAAATTGAGCGTCCATGTCCCGGTCTGGTGGGTGATGAACTCGATCGGGTTGATTGCGGTCTGCGCCAGCCACGCGGTGCGTGCCAGCGGAATCAGACAGATAAAAAACAGCGCAATTTTCAGGCGCTTGAAGGTCAGGGCAGACATGGTGCGATTCCGGAACGAGTAGCGATATAAGTTTTGTCGTGAATCGGGCAGGTATATGACAAGCCTACACCGGTATAATTACGCGTTTTGATCAACTTTGGATGCACAACATGCCCGTAAGTGCCCTGCAGCGCGCCCACCGCATTGTCGTCAAGGTGGGTTCCAGCCTGGTAACCAACGAAGGCCGTGGTCTGGACCACGCCGCGCTGGCTCGCTGGGCGGCGGAAATCGCCGAGCTGGCCGCATTGGGCAAAGAGGTAGTGTTGGTGTCATCCGGCGCGGTGGCGGAAGGCGTGGCGCGGCTGGGCTGGAAAGAAAAGCCCACGGCTATTCACGAAAAACAAGCCGCCGCTGCTGTGGGCCAGATGGGTTTGTGCCAGGCCTACGAATCGGCTTTTCGAGCGCATGGTCTGAAAACCGCACAGGTATTGCTCACGCATGAAGATATGGCTGACCGCACGCGCTATCTGAACGCGCGCACCACGCTGCTCACATTGTTGTCGCTGGGCGTGATTCCGATCATCAATGAGAACGACACAGTGGTCACCGCTGAGATCAAGTTTGGTGACAACGACACGCTGGGCGCGCTGGTGACCAATCTGGTCGAAGGTGATGCGCTGGTTATCCTCACTGACCAGCAAGGCTTGTTCACTGCCGACCCGCGCAAAGACCCGACGGCAACGCTGATTCAGGAAGCACGCGCTGGCGATGCCGCGCTGGAAGCCATGGCTGGCGGCGCGGGTTCCAACGTGGGGACTGGTGGCATGCTGACCAAGGTGATCGCGGCCAAGCGGGCAGCGCGTAGCGGTGCAGCAACCATCATCGCCAGCGGGCGTGAGCAAAAGGTGCTGACCCGGCTGGCCAGTGGCGAGGCCATTGGCACGCAACTGGTGCCAGAGAAAACCCCGCTGGCAGCGCGCAAACAATGGATTGCAGCACATTTGCAAGTGAGGGGGCGGCTGATGCTGGACGAGGGCGCCAGCCGCGCGTTGACCGAGAAAGGGTCCAGCCTGTTGCCGATTGGGGTGATCACGGTCGAAGGCGAGTTCTCGCGCGGCGAGATGGTCAGCTGTATCGACGCCGAAGGACGCGAAATCGCACGTGGTCTGGTCAACTACCCGGCGGGTGATGCACGCCGTATCCTGCGCCAGCCGACCGGGCAGATTGAGGCCATTCTGGGCTATCTGGAAGAACCGGAACTGATCCATCGCGATAACCTGGTGCTGCTGTAATCCTCGCGGGGAAGGCAGAAAAACAAAAAGGACTGCATAGGCAGTCCTTTTTGTTTGAAACGGCACGGCTGGCTTATTTGCCCAGACCAGCGCCATTCTGACCAGCACCTGCGGTGGTGCCTGCCGGGCTGCGGCAACCAGGGCAACTGGCGTTGACTGGCGTCTTGTTCCCCAGCTCGGATTTCATGTCCTTGATGGAGAGCGGATCGCGCATGCTGCATAGCGAGTCGTACAACGGCGACTGATACGTGTTGTAGCCGCTTTCCTGCACTTGTTGCCATTTACGGGTCAGCGTGGCCCAGACCGGGTTGTCGCTGTTGGCGTAATAGTAAGTGCGGTACTGGCCGGTATCGCAATCCAGCCCTTCGTAAACGTAGTTGTATTTGCCGTTGCGCAGCGGAATCCCCACGGCGTAACGCACGATCTTGTCTTTATCACCGATCGAAAGGCTGTCTTTGGAGATGATGAAGCGCTCGGTACCCCAAGCGTAGTTATTGCGAATTTGTGTCCAGTCGCCCAGCTTGGCCAGCTCCGGCGGGGTGAACGCTTGCTCGGCAGGAACCGGCAGCACATCTTTAAAGAAATTGGTAAAACTGGATTTTTGCGAGCCATCACCATCGCTGTTGGTGTTGTCGTGATTGGCATCACGCGGATTGTCCGGGTTCTCGCCAACCACACCGGCAAAAACGGGCAGTGCCGCAAACAGGGCGATAAGCGCGGCGGGGATAATGCGTTTCAAGATGTCTAGCTCCATGGGCGGGATGGCCGCAATACCTGTGTGGCGGGGCCGGTCACAACCCGATAATCATACGCTGATCCGCTTTTCGGCGCGCCTGGCGTGTGTAAATGACCGCTACAAGCGCCGCTCGGCACGGCGGGCGCATCCAGCGTAAAATGCCGGATTCGCCCAGATAATAAATGATATGGAATCGCCCATGGATGCCGATCTTGCCATTGATCTTTCCGGCCTGAATTGCCCGCTGCCGATCTTGCGCACCAAAAAAGCGCTGGCCACTTTGCAAGGCGGCCAGACAGTTCACGTGGTTTGCACCGATCCGGCCACCTTGAAAGACTTTGAAGCTTTCTGCAAACAGACCGGCAACACCTTGCTGCAGGGCGCCGAAATTGACGGCAAATTCATATTCCTGATCCAGAAACGCCAGCAGGCCTGAACCCAAATGACCCAAACCATTACCATTACCCGCCCCGACGACTGGCATCTGCATCTGCGTGATGACGCCTTGATGGCCGCTGTATTGCCGCACACTGCGCGTGAATTTGCCCGCGCCATTGTGATGCCCAATCTCAAGCCGCCGGTGACCACCACAGAACTGGCTGCGGCGTATCGCGCGCGCATTCTTGCCGCATTGCCAGTGGGGCTGGATTTTGAACCGCTGATGACTTTGTATCTGACCGATCGCACTGACGCTGCCGAAGTCGCGCGCGCCAAAGCCTCTGGTTTCGTCCATGGCATCAAGCTGTATCCGGCAGGGGCGACGACCAACTCTGATAGCGGCGTGACATCGTTTGAAAAAGTTATGCCCGCGCTGGAGAAAATGGCCGAATTGGGCCTGCCGTTGCTGGTGCATGGTGAAGTGACCGATCAAAGCGTGGATGTGTTTGATCGTGAAGCCGTGTTTATCGAAACCATTCTGGCGCCGTTGTTGCAACGCCTGCCCGAACTGCGGGTGGTGCTGGAACATATCACCACGCAGCAAGCGGCCGAGTTTGTGGCCTCGTCTTCGGCCAACGTGGCCGCCACGGTCACCGCGCACCATCTGCTGATGAATCGCAACGCCATGTTTACCGGCGGCATTCGTCCGCATCATTACTGCTTGCCGGTGCTCAAGCGCGAATTGCATCGCGAAGCGCTGGTGCGTGCCGTGACCAGTGGCTCGAACAAGTTCTTCCTGGGTACCGACAGTGCACCGCACGCCCGTCACACCAAGGAAAACGCCTGTGGCTGCGCGGGCATGTACACCGCGCACGCCGCATTGCCGCTGTATGCCGAAGTGTTTGACCGCGCCGGCGCACTGGACAAGTTCGAGGCCTTTGCCAGCTTTAACGGCCCGGATTTCTACCGCTTGCCGCGCAATAGCGGCTCGGTCACTTTGACTAAAACCGCATGGACCGTGCCGTCTGAATATCCATTTGGCGAAAACACCGTCGTGCCACTGCGTGCCGGTGAGCAAATCGACTGGACCCTGAACGCGTGAGGGCGCTGGTCCACCGCAATGCCAGCAAACCGGCCTGGCTGATCTTTGGCCTGGTGCTGCTGGCCACCGCTTTCTGGGGCTGGCCGCTGATTGATTCGCCGCGCTTCGAAAATCATTTTTTCGGCTTGTTCTGGTATTCGATGATCGCTCTGGCGGCGGCGTTCTGGGCTTTTCCGGCAGAACAACGCGTCTACGATGGCGTGCTGGAGCGACGCATCTGCCTGTTCGGGCTGATTCCGGTGCGCACGCGGCAAATTCCGCTCAGCGCGTTTACCCGCGTGATGCTGGATCAAGAGCCCAACGTGATCGGCCCGGACAGCATCTGGGTCTGTCTGGCTGACGATGGCGAGGCCCGTTTTGTGTTCGCCCACTACCGTGCCACCACCGCAGGTGTGCGCAAAGGGGTGGAGCAAGTACACCGTCTGGCAGAGCTGACTGGATTGCCGTTTGCCCAAAGTGACCCTGAGGCCTGATAATGGCGGCCGCGAAGCAAGCCAGACAGCCGCTGCCCGTTATTAATACACGGGGGGAGGAAAGTCCGGGCTCCGCAGGGCAGGATGCCGGCTAACGGCCGGGCGCCGTGAGGCGACGGAAAGTGCAACAGAGAGTAGACCGCCGATGGCAGGACTTTGTCCACATTTGCATGATGCGGCTTTGGTCGTGTCTACAAATGGCACAGGCAAGGGTGAAACGGTGCGGTAAGAGCGCACCAGCGTCCCGGGCAACCGGGCGGCTCGGTAAACCCCATCCGGAGCAAGACCAAGCAGCAGGCGTTGAGGTGGCCCGCCGAGCCTGCGGGTAGGTTGCAAGAGCCCACTAGTAATGGTGGGCGTAGAGGAATGGCTGTCAGGATGCGCGAGCATCTGTACAAAACCCGGCTTATCGGCTGGCTTCGCCCCTCACATTTTGCTATTTCAGCATGCATGAAAGCCACCGAGTTGATCGGTGGTTTTTTTGTTTTTAAGCGTGATGGCTGGTTTTATTGGCCAATGTTGGGAGTCCGGATGAAGGCCACTTCCTGGCATAACCGTTAACGGGAATGCAGGCGATATTGGCGTGAGGCAAATGCTGATGGCTCGTTGGCGCATTGCTTCCCCGGATTCTCACTTCGTTTCACCCAGGCTACGGGATTGTTGGTGAACAGTCCCGTTTGGGGGGCCTTGTACTGGATTCCCACCTGTACGGGATTGACGACGTAATGGTTCTTGTTGGTTCTTGTCGTTGATATGACCAGGTGGAATGCGGCCGCTCTACAAAGTCCAATATCGCCACTCAATCGGGAGTTGGTGTGCCGCCAGGAAGAAAAGGCTCTTAAAGCCAGTCCCCCAAATAAAAAAGCCCGGCATAAACCGGGCTTTTTTTTGTTGAACCAGCAATCTGCAGATTCAACGCCGCTCAAATACCGTCTTGCGGATTGGCGCCATGCAGGCGCTGCTCCAGATCCAGTACCCGCGCTTCCAGTTCCGCCAGCTTCTCACGGCTGCGCGCCAGCACTTCTTGCTGGATTTCGAATTCTTCACGTGTCACCAGATCCAGCTTGGTGAAGGCCGAGCTCATCATTGCACGTACGTTTTTTTCCACATCCCGCGCCGGGCTGTTGGCGATGGCGTCGGAGATCTTGCTGGAAATTTCGTCGAACAGTTTTTCCTTGATCATGCCGCTTCTCCTGAATGGTTTGCACCTTATCAGTTTAGCAGAGCAGCGCAGAATGCCTACCGCAGGCTGAAATGCTTACGTGAATATTTCTTCAGGCAATGCGCACTTGCATGGTGCATATTGAATTTTCAACTTGGTTCACGCGCGCAAATTCGGTGCGGTTTACCAGAAATATTTCTGATGGTGCCGTTTATCCGTTGTAAACATTGGGAAAATTTACGCTGGCACGGTTTCTGCTCATAGGGAAACGTCGTTACCGGGACACATGAGGAGCACACCCATGAAATTTGTTACCGCCATCATCAAGCCATTCAAGCTGGATGAGGTTCGTGAAGCCTTGTCGGCAATTGGTGTAGCCGGCTTGACCGTAACTGAAGTGAAGGGATTCGGTCGGCAAAAGGGCCATACCGAACTGTATCGTGGTGCGGAATACGTTGTTGATTTTCTGCCCAAGGTAAAGCTGGAAGTCGCCATTGCCGACGACCTGCTGGACCAGACGCTGGAAGCGATCGAAAAAGCCGCAAACACCGGCAAGATCGGCGACGGCAAGATTTTTGTTTTCGCGCTTGAGCATGTTGTTCGTATTCGTACCGGTGAAACCGGCGAATCTGCAATCTAATAAAATTGGGAAGGAGATGACCCGATGAAAAAAGTCTTTGCGATGTTCGCATTGCTGGGCGCGATGTGTATGGCGGCCCCGAGCTTTGCTGACGATGCCTCCGTGGCTGCAGTGGCATCAGATGCCGCGGCCGTAGTGGCTTCGGATGCGTCGGCAGTTGTTGCCGCCGTAGCTTCGGCGGTAACGACTGACGCTTCAGCCGCTGGCGCCGCTTCGGCCCCCGCCGCTGCCCCGGCTCCTACAGCACCGTTCTCGGTAGATTCGTCCAAGATCAGCAGCGGTGATACCGCGTGGATGTTGACCTCTACCGCACTGGTGCTGTTCATGACCATTCCTGGTCTGGCACTGTTCTACGCCGGTATGGTTCGCAAAAAGAACGTGCTGGCCACTGTGATGCAAAGCTTTGCCATCACTTGTGTCGTCACCATTTTGTGGGTGGTTATCGGTTACTCGCTGGCCTTCACTCCTGGCAACAGCTTTATTGGTGGCTTCTCGCGAGTCATGTTGTCTGGCATGAACTACATCAAGGGTGCCAACGCAACCACGCTGACCGTGAGCCATCTGGCTTCTTCGATCCCGGAATCGGTGTACATGGTCTATCAAATGACCTTCGCCATCATTACTCCGGCACTGATCACCGGCGCGTTTGCTGACCGCATGAAGTTCTCGGCCATGCTGGTGTTCATGGCTCTGTGGTCCATCATTGTTTACGCCCCGATCGCTCACATGGTGTGGGAACCAACAGGCTGGCTGGCAACTGCAGGCGTCCTGGACTTCGCTGGCGGTACTGTTGTGCACATCAACGCCGGTGTTGCCGGTCTGGTTTGCGCCCTGGTTCTGGGCAAGCGTGTTGGTTATGGCAAAGAAGCCATGGCTCCGCACAACCTGGTGCTGTCGCTGATCGGTGCTTCGATGTTGTGGGTGGGCTGGTTCGGCTTCAACGCCGGCTCCGCAGTCGCTGCTGATGGTCGTGCCGGCTTTGCCATGATGACCACACAAGTTGCTACCGCCATGGCCGCACTGGGCTGGATGTTTGCCGAGTGGGTTGCCAAGGGCAAGCCTTCCGTCCTGGGCATCATCTCTGGTGCAGTGGCTGGTCTGGTTGCGATTACCCCGGCATCCGGCTTCGTCGGTGTGGGTGGCGCGCTGATCATCGGCCTGCTGGCTGGTGTGGTTTGCTTCTGGTCCGCTTCGTGGCTCAAGCACAAGCTCGGTTACGACGACTCCCTGGATGCCTTCGGCGTGCACGGTGTTGGCGGTATCCTGGGTGCGATCCTGACCGGTGTATTCGCTGTGAAAGATATCGGTGGTGCTGATGGCAGCGTGATCCTGCAGGTCAAGGGCGTGTTGTGCACCCTGATCTACAGCGGCGTGCTGACCTTCATCCTGCTGAAGATTATTGATGTTGTGATCGGCCTGCGCGTGACTGAAGAAGAAGAACGCGAAGGTCTGGATGTGTCCCTGCACGGCGAACGTGTGGAATAAGTAAAACTATAAAACAGAACACATCCTGTTTGATCGTAAAGAGCAGAGTCGTACCTTCAACCCGCCGCAAGGCGGGTTTTTTTTGTCTGGTGTTTGCGGAGCGCCGGGCGGGACATGCGCAACGTCAACGCCAGTCAGTAACGTTGCGTTATGCTGCTGACTGATCCGGAAAGCCGGGCTCCGCTCGAATCGGCTTGATGCCAAGAGGCAGCATGATCGGCGGCGCGAAGGATTAAACCTCATCAACATGGAGCCGTTGCCGCATGATCGATACCCACACCGCCCGCGCGTTTTTGTTGAACAAATACCAGGGAGCCTGGAGTGCGTTTTACTACGCTGGCACTGCCGGCATCGTGCAGTCGTTCGACCATTTGCGCGAAGAGTGCGCCAAGGTCACCGCGCCCGGGCTGGCCGAGTGGATCGAATATCAGGCGCAAAACGCGCCCCAGCGCAAAACGTTTTTCGGGGGCACGTACTGGTTGCTGCCCTGGTCCAGTGAAAAACGGGATTGAACCGCTTCACTTTCCGTTAAACATGCCCAGTTGTAATGGCTTGGCGCTGACAAAAAAACCGGGCGTGAAGCCCGGTTTTTGCTGAACGTATATCTCGATCGCCAGATTTAGCCCTGTAGTTGCCGAGCCGCTTCAACCGCAATGGCAACCGCATCCACTTCGGTCTTTTTCATGGTCTCAGCGTTGGGCGTTTCCTGTTGGGTGCGGTTCACGATGACCCCGGCGATCATCCCGGCGCGCAGGCCCAGCGCGGCACACATGGTTAGCAGTGTGGCGCTTTCCATCTCGTAGTTCATCACATGCAGCGCTTGCCACTGCTTCATGCTGCCTTCCCATTCCTTGTTCACCCGCCCGGAATAAGTGTCATAACGTTCCTGACCCGGATAAAACGTGTCTGAAGAGGCGGTGATCCCGATATGGGCTGTGGCGTTTTTTGCCTTGGCGGCCGCGACCAGCGCCGTGGTGCAGGCAAAGTCGGCGACGGCGGGGTAAGCGGCAGGTGCAAAGTGATAACTCGCGCCATCCAGCCGTACCGAACCGGTGGTGATCAACACATCGCCCACGTTAATGTGCGGCTGGATAGCGCCAGTGGTGCCGACGCGCAAAAAGGTGCGGATGCCCAGTTGTGCCAGTTCTTCGACCACGATGGATGTCGAAGGGCCGCCGATGCCGGTCGAACATACCACCACGGCCTTGCCGTCGAGTTCACCTAGCCAGGAGTTGAATTCGCGATGGCTGGCCAGTGGCTGCGGGTTGCTCATCAACTCGGCGATGCGCTGGCTGCGGCCCGGGTCACCCGGCACGATGGCGACAGTGGCGCCTTTGAGCATGGCTTTGGTTAAACCCAGGTGAAACACTTCGGATTGCACGTTGGCTTGTGACATTGCGGCTGTCCTTTCTGCTTGCGCGGGCAAGCGGTTATTTATTGGCGTTGGGGTCGAGGTAAAACGCGCCGGGCAGCAACGCGCTGGCGCTGGTCACTTCAACATCGCCCTTGAGATTGGTGAGCACCACTTCCAGTTTGGGCGAGCCCAGTTCAATGATGACCTGGCGGCAGGCGCCACACGGGGCGATCGGGCCATCGGTATCGCCAACTACGGCCAAGGTCTGGAAATCGCCTGGCTTGTAACCGGCGGCCACCGCGGCAAACAGTGCGGTGCGTTCGGCGCAGTTACACAGCCCGTAGGAGGCGTTTTCGACATTGCAGCCATGAAACACCTTGCCGTCTCGCGTGAGCAACGCCGCTCCGACCAGAAACTTTGAATACGGCGCATAAGCCTTCTGCCGCGCGGTTTTTGCTTCATGCATCAGTTGATCGTGATTCATATCGGCTCCTGAAGAATCGCATGCGAGGATCAACATCCTCGCGAAAAGCGGGTTTGATGGTAGGTGAATTGCCGCTCACTGCTAGCGTGAGCACGGCTTGAGCGTTAATTCATTTGTTGTAGCCTGATTCCGGCCTCATGCCTGGTCTTTGCGGCCTGAACGAGGCCAGCCTGGGTTATTCAACATATTGGTAAACCACGGGTGGCAGATCAGGCGCAACCGCTGCCAGCTTGTAGGCGGCGGTGATCTCAGCCACGGCCTGGCGGGCGCTGTTCTCATCCCGGGCGTGTATTACGCCAAGCGGGTCACCTGGTTCAATGCGCTGGCCAATCTCGGCCAATTCGGTCAGCCCTACCGAGTAATCAATGGCGTCGTCGGGTTGGCGCCGTCCGCCGCCCAGATTGACCACCGCCAGCCCGAGCGCGCGGCAATCCACCGCCGAGACGTACCCCGAATGAGTCGCGGTAATGGGCAGGGTGATTCGGACTTGCGGCAAGTGTCGTTCGGGATGTTCCAGCAAGTCAGCCGGGCCGCCCAGTGTGGCGACCATCCGGGCGAAGCGTTCCGCTGCCGCGCCACTATCCAGGCTGGCCTGCAGTTGTTGCCCGGCTTGTTCAAGCGTGACCGCCAGGCCGCCTTGCAGCAGCATTTGTCCGGCCAGCGCCATGGTCACCTCATGCAAACGCGTCGGGCGGGATTTGCCGGTCAGATAATCAATGGCGCAGCGGATCTCCAGCGCATTGCCAGCACACGGTGCCAGCGACTGGTTCATGTCTGTGAGCAGCGCCGCCGTTTTCAGGCCCGCGCCGTTGCCAACGTCGACAATACTACGGGCCAGCTCCAGCGACTTTTCCATGGTCGGCATAAACGCCCCGGAACCGGTTTTTACATCCATGACCAGCGCCTGCAAACCGGCGCACAGCTTCTTGGAAAGGATGGAGGCGGTAATCATGGCCACCGATTCCACTGTGGCGGTGACATCACGCACCGCGTAAATGCGTTTGTCGGCCGGTGCCAGCGCCGCGGTCTGGCCAATAATCGCGACGCCCGTCTCTCGTACCAGACGGCGGAAAGTGTCGGTATCCGGCGTGATGTTATAGCCGGGAATGGCTTCCAGTTTATCCAGGGTGCCGCCGGTATGCCCAAGGCCACGTCCGGAAATCATCGGCACGAAGCCACCGCAAGCGGCGACCATCGGCCCCAATAACAGTGAGGTGAGATCACCCACGCCGCCGGTCGAATGTTTATCCAGCACCGGCCCTGGCAAATTGGCCGAAGCCCATTCCAGTATCTCGCCCGAATCGCGCATGCCCAGCGTCAGCGCAACGCGCTCGCTGGTGGACATGTCGTTGAAGAAAACGGCCATGGCAAAGGCCGCTATCTGGCTCTCCGACACATTGCCATCGCCCACACCGCGCACAAACCAGCCGATTTCCTCAGCACTGAGTGCAATGTTATCCCGCTTTTTGCGAATGATTTCCTGGGGCAGAAACATGGTGGGTCCTGGGCTGTCGTCGTTGGGATTCAATACCCCGAACTACGCGTGGCGCCGGCGTCGTGCCCCAGCGTGACCAGTAAATTGCCCAACAAGCTGGAGGCACCAAAGCGGAAGGTCGCCGGGCTCGCCCAAGCGGGGCCCATGATACGGTCGGCAATAGCCAGATAGGCCGCCGCTTCGGCTGCAGTGCGCACGCCGCCAGCGGCCTTGAAGCCGACCGGTTTACCCGAATCGTGTATCGCCTGAATCATGATCTCAGCCGCTTGCAAGGTGGCGTTGACTGGCACTTTGCCGGTAGAGGTTTTGATGAAATGCGCACCCGCCGCGATGGCGATTTCACTGGCGCGTTTGATCAGACTGGGCTCTTGCAACTCTCCAGACTCAATAATCACTTTCAGGGTTTTGTCACCCACCGCCAGCCGGCTTTGTGCCACCAGTTTGTGGCCGACTTCCTCGTCTCCCGCCATCAAGGCGCGGAACGGGAACACCACATCGACCTCGTCCGCGCCCAGAATTACGGCTTCGGCGGTTTCTCCGGCCGCAGCCTGCGGATTGGCTTCGCCCTTGGGGAAGTTGGTTACTGTGGCGACGGGAATAGTCAAACCTTTACTGGCCAGCGCTTCTTTGGCGGTTTTGACAAATTGCGCATAGACGCACAGTGCAGCGGGTGTGCCAACCGGGGTATCGGCGGCGGCGGCCAGGGCGCGGATGGATTCGTGTGTGTCGCTGTCATTCAGCGCGGTCAGGTCCATCAGATGCAGCGCGCGCAGGACGGCTTCGGTGAGTTGGTTGCGATTCAGTTCGGTCATGACAACCTCCGGCTGAAGATAAGATGAAGAACGGGCATTGCGATGCAGTAGACCCGCCCGACGCAGGCGCTTGCAGGTCGGGCCTACGGCTCGGGGACTGGATGCTTAATGCACAGACAAGAAAATACCGGCAATGGTTGCACTCATCAGATTAGAGAGCGTACCGGCCACCACCACGCGCAAGCCGTAGCGAGCCACTTGCGACCGGCGTTCCGGGGCGACGGCAGAGAAACCGCCCGCGAGCACGGCAATCGATGAGAAATTGGCAAAGCCGCACAGAGCGAACGACACAATCGCCAGCGTTTTGGGGTCCAGCACCTGCAAACCAGCGGCAGCAACTGAGGCCGCGTCTTTGAGGTAAGGAGCCAGGCCGACATACGCGACAAACTCGTTCAGGATCATTTTCTGGCCGAGGAAGTTGCCAGCGATTTGCGCGTCATGCCAAGGCACGCCAATTAGCCAGGCCAGTGGCGAAAAGGCATAACCCAGCAGGTATTCCAGGGTCCAGTTGGGATGACCAAACCAGCCGAAGATGCCGCCGACCACGCCATCGACCAGTGCGATCAAGCCAATAAAGCCAATCAGCATGGCGCCGACATTGAAGGCAATCTGCAAACCGACGGAAACGCCGGATGCGGCGGCTTCAATAACGTTGGCGGGGCGATGTTCGTCAAAGCCGATTTCCTTGAATTCGACTTTGCTTTCTTCGGTGCTCGGGCAAATGATCTTGGCAAACAACAAGCCGCCTGGAATCGCCATGAACGAGGCGGCCAGAAGATATTCCATCTTCACGCCCAGCCCGGCGTAACCCGCCAGCACCGAGCCCGCCACTGCCGCCATGCCACTGGACATCACCGCAAACAATTCCGGCCCGTTCATGTTTTTAACAAACGGTTTGACCACCGCAGGCATCTCGCTCTGGCCCAGAAAAATGGTGGTGGCGGCAGAGAAAGATTCGATCTTGGAAACACCAATGACCTTGTGAAAGAGGGTGCCCAGGATCAGCACCACCCATTTCATTACGCCGATGTAATACAGCACCGAAATCAGCGCGGTAACAAAGATAATGGCGGGCAATACGCGGAAGGCGAATACAAAGCCGCCGTCGCCAAAGATTTCAAACATCTTTTTGTCGACCAGGCCGCCGAACAGGAACGAAATACCGTGCTGGCCATAATCGAGCACGTGGTTCACCGCATTGGCGGCACCGGCCAGGATATCTTTGCCGATGGGTACAAACAGGATGAATGCCCCGATCACGATTTGGGTGAGCAAGGCGGCAATGACGACGCGGGGTTTGATCAGGCGGCGGTTATTGGAAACCGCAAAAGCAATCAGTAACAGAACCACCATGCCGAACAGGCTGCGGACGATATCCATCTTTATTGGTACTCCCCGGAAAACGGTTTGTTAACGGTGCTTTTGTCTGCAGCGGCGCGCTTGTGGCACGAGTGCAGCTGGATATGTGAAAGGCATATCAACATACCCGCGGCAGCTGCACGTGTTTTGATGCGTATCCTATTTTTGGCAGAAAACCTGAAATATGCGAATGGGGTTTCCCGCATTGCGCCTCAGGTGGCTGGTGCGGACAGCGCAAATGAAACAACCGCGACAATGCGCGGTTGTGTGGGGAATGCCAGGCCGGTAGCGTTTGGCGCCGGTGTCAGCAGCCTCAGTAGAACTTTTTCAGGTCCATATTGCGGTACATCGCCGCAACGTACTCGCCGTAGCCATTGAACATCAGCGTCTTGCGACGGCTGAATTCGCCAATACGGCGCTCGGTGGCCTGACTCCAGCGCGGGTGATCCACTTCCGGGTTTACGTTGGAGTAAAAACCGTACTCGCTCGGGATCGACTTGTTCCACGCCGTGGCCGGCTGTTTCTCGACCAGCCGGATCTTGACGATGGATTTGGCGCTCTTGAAGCCGTACTTCCACGGCACGATGATCCGCACCGGCGCGCCGTTCTGGTTAGGCAACGGCTTGCCATAAAGGCCGAAGGTCAGCAGCGTGAGCGGATTCATGGCTTCATCCATGCGCAGGCCTTCGGTATACGGCCAGTCCAGCACGCGCTCGGAGACCCCGGGCATTTGCTTTGGGTCGGCCAGCGAAGTGAACTCCACATATTTGGCGTTGCCGTTAGGCTGCACCTGCTTGAGTAGTTCAGACAGCGGAAACCCTTCCCATGGCATCACCATCGACCAGGCTTCCACACAGCGCAGGCGATAGACACGCTCTTCCAGCGGGGCCAGTTTCAGCAGGCTATCGATATCAAACGTTTGCGGTTTGGCACATTCGCCCTCAATCCGCACGCTCCATGGCCGCGTTTTCAGCGTGCCGGCATTTTCGCCCGGATCGGATTTATCCGTGCCAAACTCGTAGTAATTGTTGTAGTGGGTGATCTGCTCAAACGTATTTTTGGCTTCAGTGGTGCTGTATTTGCTGGGAGCCCCGGCAAAGGATGGCGCGGCAGCTGCCATGGCCAGTTCAGGTACAAAGCTTGCCGCCGCCAGCGTACCGGCCGCCTGCATGAACAGTCGGCGTTGCCGGTAGACCTCTTCGGGCGTGATTTCACTCGGTGCGACGTCGGACTTGAAGATAAATCGAGACATGGGTTTCTCCCGCAGGTGGCCTGATAGTGCTTTAGTCGCGCGGCTGGCTTTTTTCTTTCATCGTTATACCGGCATTCTCTTACGAGGCAATGCTTTTGGCATAGGACCGGTATCAATGAAAAAAGTGCAGCACTACAACGATGCTCGATGCAACAACCAGCACCATGGCGGTGATGTTGACGACTCGATCAACCTCTTGCCGGGCTCGCGGGAACAGGCGGCTGAAAATCAGCCAGGCGGCAAGCAGTAGGAAAATGAGGCGTAGAGCCAAGGAAAATGCTGAAAGCACTTGGGAGTTTTCTGGCGGCGTAAGAGTGAGGATCAGGTGGGGACAGCGCGCGTTAGCACTGGCAATACTTAATGTAGCACTTTAAGTACGGGTCGCTGATGCCTGATTTTGAGTGAATTTATTAAATCGCAGTTTACTGACGATGACCATTATAAGTGATTGTATAGAAACAGAAAAATCCGTGAGCGCCCCTTGTGGCGCCTTTTTATTTGCTCTATAGTGGGGCGAAGTGGGAGAAAGTGGGTGAAAGTGTCCTTTTCTGCTCCACAACACCAGGAAAAACCAGGCAATGTTCGGCGGCGTAGCAACTCTTAATCTCGACAGCAAAGGGCGTTTGGCCATACCGGCCAGGCACCGCGAACTGCTGTCTGCCCATTGCGCCGGCAAACTGGTCATTACCGTTGAGCCGGCAGGCTGCCTGCTGGTCTATCCCGAACCAGACTGGGTGCCGGTTCGCGACAAACTCAATCAATTGTCCGGCGCACAGGTGAACATTCGCCGCGTGATCGTCGGGCATGCCGAAGAAATCGAAATGGATGGCGCCGGTCGCGTGCTGATCCCTCCTCGCTTGCGGCAAATTGCCGGGCTGGACAAGGAAGTCGCACTGGTGGGCATGGGTAACAAGTTCGAGTTATGGGATGACGCCAAATGGGCCGCACAAACTGCGTCCGTTCTGGCGATTGACCCGGCCGAACTGGCCCAGCAAATGCAAGGTATCGTGCTGTGAGTTTTATCCATCGCACGGTCTTGCTCGACGAAGCGGTCGAGGCTCTCGCCATTATCCCCGATGGCATCTATGTCGACGGGACTTTCGGTCGCGGCGGCCACAGCCGTCTCATTCTCTCAAAACTTGGCCCCAATGGTCGTCTGATCGGATTCGACAAGGATCTGCAGGCCATTGCTGAAGCCAACACCATTACTGACCCACGTTTCACCATCGTCCACGAAGGCTTTGCCGGACTGGCGCAGGCGCTGGACGCCTTGGGCGTGTCGCAGATTGATGGCGTATTGCTGGACCTTGGGGTTTCTTCCCCGCAACTGGACGACGGAAGTCGCGGCTTTAGTTTCCGCTTCGACGCTCCGCTCGATATGCGCATGGACACCACCCGCGGCATGACTGCTGCGCAGTGGATTAACAGCGCCGATGTAAAAGAAATTGCCGAGGTGGTACGTGACTATGGCGAAGAGCGGTTTGCTAAACAGGTTGCAACAGCGATTGTTGCGGGTCGGGACATCGAGCCCATCACGACTACACGCCAACTTGCCGCGCTCGTGGCAAAGGCCGTCCGTACCCGTGAGCCGGGCCAGGATCCGGCGACGCGTACCTTCCAGGCTGTACGGATTTTCATTAATCGGGAGCTTGAAGAGCTCTCGCTGATCTTGCCGCAAGCCTTGGCCAGACTGAAGCCAGGCGGACGTTTATCGGTGATTGCCTTCCATTCGCTGGAAGACCGCATCGTCAAACAGTTCATGCAGCATGCGTCCAAGTCGCACATGCCGGACAGACTGCCGCTACGGGCGTCGGAAATGCCGGTGCCACCCTTGAGAATCATCGGCAAGCCCATTCGGGCAAGCGATGAGGAGGTGGCAGCAAACCCCAGGGCTAGAAGTGCGATTCTGCGGGTGGCAGAAAGAACGGAGGCGGCGCTGTGATCCGCCTCAATCTATTTTTACTGACCCTCGCAATTGTTTGCGCTCTATCCGTGGTTACCAGTCAGCACCGTTCGCGCAAGGCCTACGGAGAACTCCAGAAAGAACAAGAGGTTGCACGTCAACGCGATGTGGAATGGGGTCAGTTGCAGCTGGAAGAAAGCACTTGGGCGATGCACTCGCGTATTGAGTCCGAGGCCACGCAACGACTGAATATGCAGATGCCAGGCGCCGCACGCACGCAAGTGATCGGCCCGGAAGGTACCGCGATTGGTCGCGCGGCCACCAAAGCGGACCTGAAAGAATGAACGCCCGCGTCTCTTCCGTGCGCCCGCATCAACGCTACGCCCACGTGCTCAAGCTCGAGCGCTGGCGTGTCTGGGCGATTCTGACCGGCTTGATGGCGCTGTTCGTGGTGCTTCTGGCGCGCGGCTTGTATCTGCAAGCGTTCAACGAGTCATTCCTGCAAAGTCAGGGTGATGCGCGTTATACCCGTGCGCTCAAGCTGGAAGCCAATCGCGGCATGATCACCGACCGCAATGGCGATCCGCTGGCAATCTCCACGCCGGTGCAATCCATCTGGTGCAGCCCGCGCGGCATGATTTTGCTGCCGCCAGGGCAAAAGCGTGATGACGATTGGGAACCAGCGAACGATAAGGACCCGGTACCGGTGTCACGTGACGAAGTCGCTACCTTGGCCAAATCGCTGGGCATGACCACCGACGACATCTTCAAGAAGATTGTCGCGGTCTCACGTAAAGGCCCGAACGGCGAAGACATTCGCCCGGATTTTGTGTGGCTCAAGCGCGGCCTGTCACCTGCTGACGCCAAGACCGTGCTGGCCTTGAATGTGCCCGGCGTTTATGCGCAAACCGAATATCGCCGTTACTACCCCGCCGGGGAAGTGATGGCGCACATTATTGGCTTCACCAATATTGACGGCAAAGGGCAGGAAGGCTTCGAGCTGACCCGCGACAGCATGCTGGCCGGCAAACCCGGTAGCCGCACGGTGATTCGTGACCGCCGCGGCTATATCGTTGAAGACATTTCCACCATCATTCCTCCGCGCGATGGCGAAACACTGACTTTGTCGGTGGACAAGCGCATCCAGTATCTGGCTTATCGCGAGCTGAAAGCGGCTGTGGAATTGAACAAGGCCGTGGGCGGCGGCATCGTGGTGCTCGACGCCCATACCGGCGAAGTATTGGCGCTGGCCAATGCGCCGTCCTACAACCCGAACAGCCGCAACCGCATTGACCCTGCTGCACGCCGCAACCGGGCGCTGACCGATATCTATGAGCCTGGTTCGGTCATGAAGCCGGTGACGATCTCGGCAGTAATGGATTCCGGCAAGATCACGGCTAATTCCAAGGTTGATACCTTCAACGGCACCATGTCGATCGGTCCGGCGACCATTCACGACACCCACCACGGTGGCGTGCTGAGTATCGCCCAGGTTATCCAGCAGTCATCCAACGTCGGCGCTGCGCGTATCTCATTGATGATGCCGCGCGAATACATGTGGAACGCCTATCACAACGCCGGTTTCGGTGAGCCACCGCACAGTGGTTTCCCTGGCGAAGCGGGCGGTATTTTGCGTAACTGGAAGAACTGGCGCCCCATTGAACAAGCCACCATGGCCTTTGGCAACGGGATTTCGGTCAGCCTGATGCAAATGGCGCGGGCTTACCAGATGTTTGCCGATCAAGGCCAGATTCACCCGATCACCTTTACCAAGCTGGTCGCCCCCATGCCGGGCAAGCAAGTGATTACTCCTGCCAGCGCCCAGGCTATGCGCGACATGATGGAATCCGTCGTGCAGCCAGGCGGGACCGGCGTTGCCGCGCGCGTGGTCGGTTATCGCGTGGCGGGCAAGACCGGTACTTCACACAAGCTGGAAGGTGGCCAGTATGTGAACAAGTACATTGCCTCCTTTATCGGTATGGCGCCAGCATCTGACCCCCGTTTGATTATCGCCGTCATGATTGATGAACCCACTGGCGCCAAACACTTCGGTGGTTCGGTTGCGGGGCCGGTGTTCAGCAATGTCATGGCTGGCAGTTTGCGTTTGCTGGGCGTGCCGCCCGATGCGCCGACCGACAATATCCTGCTGCCTGCGCCCGACGAATCGGACGCAAGGGAATAAACATGAAGCCCAAAACCTGGAATCTGTCCCCGCTGGACCTGGCTGCAATCGACAAGATCGCCGCAGGTAGACCGGTGCGCGCAGATAGCCGCCTTGTGGATGCGGGCGACGTGTTTCTTGCCTTTCAGGGTGAGTACTCCGACGGGCGCTCGTATATAGGTAGCGCGGTGGGGCGCGGCGCTGGTGCAGTGCTGTGGGAAGCGGAAGATTTTTCGTGGCAGCAAAGCTGGCAAGTGCCCAATCTACCATTGCCGCAATTGCGCGCGCAGGCGGGCATCGTCGCCTCCCATTTGTTGGGCGATCCTTCCAAAGCGTTGTTAGTGGTCGGTGTGACAGGCACCAATGGCAAAACCTCAATCGCTCATTGGCTGGCGCAAGCATTTACCTTGCTGGGCAACAAAACGGGCTTGATGGGCACCATGGGCAATGGCTTGTGGGGCGCGCTGGAAGCATCCAGCCGCACCACGCTTGATCCGGTCGCTGTGCAGCAGTGGATGGCGCGGTTCCGCGATCAAGGTGCTAGCCAGGTGGTGATGGAAGTTTCTTCGCATGGTCTGGCTCAAGCGCGTGTGCATGGCGTGGCTTTCGATACCGCCGTGTTCACCAATCTGACTCGCGATCACCTTGATTACCACGGCACCATGCAAGCCTATGGTGCCGAAAAGGCTCGCCTGTTTGCCTGGGAAGGACTCAAAACCGCCGTGATCAATGTGGACGACGAATTTGGCCGCGAGCTAGCCAAATCGACCACGGCACAGCAAGTGTTTACCTACGGCATCGACCAGGGTGATCTGCGTGCGGTGGCGGTTCATGCCTCGCTCAACGGGTTGGCGCTGGAAATCGAAACGCCAATGGGCCGCGCCAGCATCGTTAGTCAGTTGATTGGCCGCTTTAACGTCTACAACCTGCTGGCCGCGCTGGGCGTGTTGTTGTCTGCCGGTGTGCCGCTGGCCAATGCCGCCCAGGTCTTGAGCGAGATCGAGCCCGCTGGCGGGCGCATGCAGCGTCTGGGTGGTGGCCGCTTGCCGCTGGTGGTGGTGGATTACGCCCATACGCCGGACGCGCTGGAAAAAGCCCTGGCTACGCTGCGTGAAGCCATGCCTGCCGGTAAACGCTTGTACTGCATTTTTGGTTGCGGTGGCGACCGCGATCCGGGCAAGCGCCCCATGATGGCCAAAATCGCTTGTGACCTGGCCGACAACGTCATTATCACCAGCGACAACCCACGTACCGAAAGCCCGCAAAAAATTGTGGAAGACATCGTCGCGGGCGTTGAGGGTGTGTATGGCCTGGGTGATCACAACTACGCCATTAGTCTCGATCGGCGCGTGGCCATTGAAGACACCATTGATCTGGCCGGGCCAGACGACGTGGTGCTGATCGCCGGTAAAGGTCACGAGACATATCAAGAAATCAATGGTGTGCGCCAGCATTTCGACGATGTCGAAGAGGCGCGTGCAGCTTTGGAAAGGAAGCAGTAAATGATGCTGACCCTGCGCGAAACAGCGCTGGCCCTTGATGGTTTGCTGACAGGCGATGCCGACATCGCCTTTGTCCGCGTGACCACCGACAGCCGCGACATCAAGCCGGGTGATCTGTACGTTGCGCTCAAGGGCGAGCGGTTTGATGGTCATGATTTTGCCGCCGATGCTTTGGCGCAAGGTGCCGTCGCGGTGCTGGTAGAGCGTGTGGTAAGTGGCACGCATATTGTCGTGCCCGATACCCTGGCCGCGCTGGGCAAACTCGCCGCCTACTGGCGCGAGCGCATGACCGACCTGAAAGTGATCGCCGTGACTGGCAGCGGTGGCAAAACCACCGTCAAGGAAATGATCGCCACCATCCTGATCACCCGCTTTGGTGAAGAGGCGGTGTTGGCGACGCGTGGCAACCTGAACAACCACATTGGCGTGCCACTGACCTTGTTACGCCTGACCGCGCAACATCGTTTTGCGGTGATTGAAATGGGCATGAACCATTTCGGCGAGATTGATTACCTGACTCATCTGGCCCGCCCGGATGTGGCCGTAGTCAACAACGCGCTGCGCGCTCATCTGGAAGCCTTGGGCTCGGTGGAAGGCGTGGCCCGGGCCAAGGGTGAGATTTTTGGCGGACTGAAAGCAGGCGGCACAGCGGTAATCAACGCTGATGACGCCAATGCTGCGTTGTGGAGCCAGTTGGCCAACGGCAATCGCCAACTCAGCTTTGGTCTGCACACCGCCGACATGCATGCACGGGACATCGTCGAAACGGCGGAAGGCTCGGAATTTATCCTCGGTGTGCCGATCGATGAAACCCGCGTGCTGCTGCCTGCGCCGGGCCTGCATAACGTGCGTAACGCGCTGGCCGCTGCCGCTGGCACTTACGCTGCCGGGCTGGACGTGACGCAAATTGCTGCTGGCCTGCGGCAATACAAAGGCGTGAAAGGCCGACTCGAACGCAAAGTGGCGGCCAATGGCGCGCAAGTGATCGACGACACCTACAACGCCAATCCGGATTCGATGCGCGCGGCGGTCGATGTACTGACTACCTTGGCCCGCGCCGGTGGCAATCCATCCATTCTGGTGCTGGGTGATATGGGCGAAGTTGGCCCTGATGCTGCTGATCTGCATGCAGAAATCGGCAAATACGCCAAAGAGCAGGGCGTACAGCAACTGTTTACGCTGGGCGAACAAATGGCCAATGCCGCGAGTGAGTTTGGCAACAAGCATTCGGCCACGCTGGAAGACCTGATGGCCACGCTGCAAATGGCAGTGACACCAGACAGCCTGGTGTTGGTGAAAGGGTCGCGCTTCATGCGTATGGAACGGGTAGTACAAGCGCTGCAAGGCATCGCCCAAAACAACAATAAAAAGGATGCCTGAGCCATGTTGCTGCTACTGACTCAATGGCTGGCCGAATCGATCCGCGCTTTCAACGTGTTCAACTACATCTCGTTGCGTGCGGTGCTGGCCATGATTACGGCCTTGGGAATTTCGTGGGCGCTGGGCCCGCTGGTGATCCGCAAGCTGACCGAAATGAAAGTCGGCCAATCCGTACGCAGCGATGGCCCCCAGACTCACCTGGTCAAAGCCGGTACCCCGACCATGGGCGGCACGCTTATTCTGCTGTCGATTGGCATAACCACCCTGCTGTGGGGCGAGCTGAACAACAAATACGTGTGGCTGGTACTGATTGTGACGCTGGCTACCGGCGTCATCGGTTTTATCGACGATTACAAAAAGGTCGCGCTCAAAAACCCGAAGGGTTTGAGCGCCAAAGCCAAGATGCTCGGCCAGTCGGCCATTGCCATTGGTGCCGGCGTGTTCCTGGTCAACGCGGGCCAGCTGCCGTCGCACACCGGCTTCATCATCCCGTTTTACAAAGAAATCCTGTACCCGTTCGGCGCGATCGGCTTTTGCGTGCTGACCTATTTCGTGATCGTTGGCACGTCCAACGCCGTCAACCTCACCGATGGCCTCGACGGTCTGGCGATCATGCCAACGGTGCTGGTCTCCGGTGCGTTCTGCATTTTTGCCTACGTGGCCGGTAACGCCGTGTTCTCCAAATACCTGGGCATTCCGCATGTGCCGGGCGCCGGTGAACTGGTGATTTTCTGTGCCGCAATGGCCGGTGCCGGGCTCGGATTTTTATGGTTTAACGCCTACCCGGCGGAAGTGTTCATGGGCGACGTTGGCGCACTGGCACTCGGCGCGGGTCTGGGCACTGTGGCCGTGATCGTGCGCCAGGAAATCGTGCTGCTGATCATGGGCGGTGTGTTTGTGGTGGAAGCACTGTCGGTGATGATCCAGGTCGCCAGCTTCAAGCTCACCGGCAAGCGGGTTTTCAGAATGGCGCCGCTGCATCACCACTACGAATTGAAAGGCTGGAAAGAGACGCAGGTTGTGGTGCGTTTCTGGATTATCACCATGCTGCTGGTGATGGCCGGTCTGGCCACACTGAAACTGCGTTAAGGAATCGGCAACAAAATGGCTTGGCAAGGAAAACACTGCATCGTTGTGGGCCTGGGAGATTCGGGTCTGGCTGCTGCCAAATGGCTGGCAGGGCAAGGTGCGCGAGTGTCGGTGGCAGATACCAGCAATACGCCACGCAACCTGGATGCGCTCAAAGCGGCGCTGCCGGATGCTGGTTTACGTCTGGGCGCTTTCTCCGATGCCACTTTTGCTGATGCCGATGCCTTGATCATGAGCCCTGGCGTAGCGCTGGTGACTCCCGCCGTGGCTGCTGCCGTGGCGCGTGGTGTTCCGGCGATGGGCGACATTGAACTGCTGGCGCAAGTGATTGCTGGCACGGCGACCAAAGTCATCGCCATTACTGGTTCCAACGGCAAATCCACGGTCACCACCATGGTTGGCCAGATGTGTGAAGCCGCCGGTTTGCAAACGGTGGTGGCGGGCAATATTGGCTTGCCGGTGCTCGAAGCCCTGGCGCAATGGCAAGCCAAAGGCGCTTTGCCCGATGTGTTTGTGCTGGAACTTTCCAGCTTCCAGATCGAAACCACCTATTCGCTGCAAGCCGATGCGGCCACCGTACTGAACGTGACCGAGGATCACCTCGATCGCTACACCGGCATGGCGCATTACGCCGCCACCAAGGCGCGCGTGTTCAACGGCAACGGCGTGATGGTGCTCAATCGTGAAGACGACTGGTGCCAGGACATGGCCTTGCCGGGCCGCGAAGTGATCTGGTTTGGTGCCGACCTGCCGCGTTCTGCCACCGAATATGGTCTGGTCGAGCAAGGCGAAGATTTCATCCTGCGCGCCGGTGATACTGAACTGCTCAAGGCCAGCGAATTGCCGCTGGCTGGTTTGCACAACGCCGTGAACGCTTTGGCTGCGATAGCATTGTGCCGCGCCATTGGCTTGCCGAATGCCCCGCTGATTACCGCACTCAAGGTCTTCAAAGGTTTGCCGCACCGCGTTGAGTTTGTGGCCGAGATTGACGGCGTTAAGTACTACGACGACTCCAAAGGCACCAATGTGGGCGCCACGGAAGCCGCTCTTAAAGGCATGACCCAACCGGTCGTGCTGATCGCCGGCGGCGATGGCAAGGGCCAGGATTTTGAACCGCTGGTTGAAGCGTGCGAGCGTATCTGCCGCGCGGTGATTTTGATTGGTCGCGATGGCCCGAAGATTGCCGAAGTGCTGAACGATGCGTCGTCACCATTCATTGCCGTGGGCGATGACGAGGATGACGATGACGAATCGTTCCTGCCGGTATTGCAAGTGCCGACATTGGAAATGGCTGTCTCCATTGCTGCCAATATGGCGCAACCCGGCGACGCCGTATTGCTGTCGCCCGCCTGCGCCAGCCTGGACATGTTCCGCAATTATCATCACCGCGCCGAAGTGTTCATCGCCGCGGTGAAAGCGCTCGCCGGAGGTTCGGCGTGAAGAACATCTTCTATCAGGCACTCAAACGCGTTCGCCCAACCATGGCTGCCTATGACCAGGCACTGCTGTGGGCGATCCTCGTCCTGCTCGCGTTTGGTCTGGTGATGGTGTATTCGGCGTCAATTGCACAAGCCGAGGTCGATAAAGACATCGGGTTCCGCGCCAATTACTACCTGATTCGTCATTCGATTTTCCTGGTGGTCGGGCTGATCGCAGGCTTTGTGGCGTTCAATATCTCTACCAAGACGTGGCAGCAGTATGCCCCGGCGCTGTTTATCGTTGGTGTGCTCATGCTGGCCGTGGTGCTGGTGCCGGGCATTGGCCGCGAAGTAAACGGTAGCCGCCGCTGGTTGTCGCTGGTGGTTATCAACTTGCAGCCATCCGAGATCATGAAGTTTGTGGTGCCGTTGTATGCCGCTGATTACACCGTACGCAAAGCAGCCTTCATGCGCGGCGACCTGATCGAAAGTATCACCAAGGGCCTGCTACCGATGATGGTGGTGATGCTGGTGGTCGGCGGCTTGCTGTTGCTGGAGCCGGACTTCGGTGCCTTCGCCGTGATTACCGCCATCGCCATGGGCCTGTTGTTCCTGGGCGGCTTTAACTGGCGGTTGTTTGCCGGTTTGATCGTCGCACTGGCGGTGGGCTTTGTCGGGCTGGTGGTTAGCTCGCCTTACCGGATGCAGCGTGTGCTGGGCTTTCTTGATCCGTGGAAAGACCCGTTCGGCAAGGGCTATCAATTGAGTCACTCGTTGATCGCCTTTGGCCGCGGCGAATGGACCGGCGTGGGCCTGGGCGCCAGCGTCGAGAAGCTCTCCTACCTGCCCGAAGCGCACACCGACTTCTTGATGGCGATCATTGCCGAGGAACTGGGTTTCCTCGGCGTAGCGTTCGTGGTCATGTTGTTCGCGTTTATCGTGCTGCGTTCTTTCCTGATTGGCGTGCAAGCCGCCAAGCTCGATCGCGCCTATCAAGCGCTGGTTTCGCAAGGCATCGGTATCTGGTTTGGCGTGCAGTCGGTAATCAATATCGGCGTGAACATGGGCCTGATGCCAACCAAGGGCCTGACCTTGCCGCTGTTGAGCTTTGGTGGCTCCGGCATCGTGGCCAATCTGCTGGCCTTGGGTGTGCTGATGCGCATCGACTATGAAAACCGCCAGATGATTCGCGGGGTGCGCCATGAGTAAGCGCACTTTGCTGGTGATGGCGGGCGGCACTGGCGGGCATATTTTCCCGGCACTGGCCGTGGCTGATGCCGTGCGGCAAAAAGGCTGGAGCGTGGTCTGGCTGGGCGCGAAAGGGGCGATGGAAACGCGCATCGTGCCGCTGCATGACATTCCGCTGGAAACCCTGCCCATTACCGGCGTACGCGGCAAAGGCCTGCTGAAAAAGCTGGCGCAGCCGTGGGTGCAACTGCGCGCGCTGGCCGGTGCAGTAAACGTGATCTTCCGTTACCGCCCGGACGTAGCCATTGGTTTTGGCGGCTTTACCGGCTTTCCTGGCGGCCTGGCCACGCGTCTGCTGTGGTTGCCGCTGGTGATTCACGAACAGAACTCCGTGGCTGGTCTGACCAATAAGGCGCTGTCGCATATCGCCAACCGGGTGCTGTTTGCTTTCCCTGGCGCATTTGCGTCTGGCAAGAAACGCGCGTGCATCGGGAACCCGGTACGCGGTGCGATCCTGAATGTGCCAGTTCCGGCCGAGCGCTTTGCCGGTCGTACTGGTCCGCTGCGCTTGCTGGTGGTCGGCGGCAGCCTCGGTGCCAAGGCCTTCAATGACGAAGTGCCCAAGGCACTCGCGCAATTGCCACAAGAACAACGCCCGGTGGTGATTCATCAAGCAGGTGAAAAGAATATCGACGCCCTGCGGACCAACTACGCCCAGGCTGGTGTTGAGGCTGAATGCGTGGCGTTTATCGCCGATATGGCTGCGGCTTACGCCGACGCCGATCTGGTGCTGTGCCGCTCCGGCGCACTCACGGTGTCTGAGCTGGCCTGCGTTGGCGCGGCCAGCGTGCTGGTGCCGTATCCGCACGCGGTGGATGACCACCAGACTGGCAACGCTAGATATCTGAGCGACGCGGGTGCTGGCGTGTTGCTGCAACAAACCGAATTCAACGCAGCGCGTTTTGCCGCGCTGCTGCAACAAACCAATCGAGCGGCTTGCCTGACGATGGCCCAATCAGCCCGGCAACTCGCCCGCCCCGAAGCCACACAAGACGTGGTGCGGGTGCTGGAGGAATTATCAGCATGAAACATAAAGTTAAAAGCATTCACTTTGTCGGGATTGGCGGCGTTGGCATGAGCGGCATCGCCGAAGTATTGGTCAACCTGGGCTTTGAAGTCAGCGGTTCTGACTTGGGCAGCAATGCCACCACGCAACGCCTGATCGCCGCAGGCGCCAAGGTGTATCAGGGCCATTCGGCCGATTACGCCCGTGGTGTGGACGTGGTGGTGACTTCGACCGCCGTGACTGCCGATAACCCGGAAGTGCTGGCGGCACGCGAAGCCAAAACCCCGGTTATCCCGCGCGCCATGATGCTGGCCGAACTGATGCGGCTCAAGCAAGGCATCGCCATTGCCGGCACGCATGGCAAGACCACCACCACCAGCTTGACCGCGTGCGTGCTGCAAGCGGCTGATTTAGACCCAACCTTTGTGATTGGTGGAAAGCTGCATGCGGCTGGCACCAACGCGCGCCTGGGCCACGGCGATTTTCTGGTGGCCGAGGCAGACGAATCAGACGCCTCGTTCCTGTATCTCAATCCGGTTATCTCGGTCGTGACCAACATCGACCAGGACCACATGGATACCTACGGCCACGACTTCAACAAACTCAAAGGTGCGTTTGTTGATTTCCTGCGCCACCTGCCGTTTTACGGTCGCGCCGTGCTGTGTGTGGATGATCCACACGTGCGCTCCATCCTGCCCGAAGTGACCAGCCCGGTTACCACCTACGGCTTTAGCGAAGACGCCACCTTGCGTGCCGAGAACGTCGAAGCTGCAGGCGGCCAGATGAAGTTTGACGCGGTGTGGGAAAACGGCGAAACCCGCCGCATCCCAATCGTGCTGAACATGCCCGGCAAGCATAACGTGCTCAACGCTTTGGCGGCGATTGGGATTGGCTTGGAAGTGGGCGCCAGCGAAGGCGCAATTCAGCGCGCTCTGGCCGAATTCACCGGTGTCGGTCGGCGCTTCCAGCAATACGGCGAAGTGGCCTTGAAACCCGCTGCAGATGGCAGCGGGCGTGGCAGTTTCACGCTAGTGGATGACTACGGTCATCACCCGGTAGAAATGGCGGCGACTCTGGCCGCAGCGCGCGGTGCTTTCCCGGGCCGTCGCCTGGTGCTGGCGTTCCAGCCACATCGCTACACGCGCACCCGCGACTGTTTTGAAGACTTTGTCAAAGTGCTGTCCACCGTCGATGGCTTGTTGCTGGCCGACGTGTACGCCGCTGGGGAGGCACCAATTGTCGCCGCGGACAGCCGCAGTCTGGCTCGTGCCATCCGTGTTGCGGGCAAGGTCGAGCCGGTGTTTGTGGAACAAATTGCAGATATGCCTGAGGCAGTATTCGCCGCAGTGCAAGACGGCGACGTGGTTATCACCATGGGCGCCGGGTCGATTGGCGGTATCCCGGCCAAGCTCGCGGGGGCATGAGATGAATCTTTGGGTGAGTACAGAGTTGCTTGCGGCGCCCGGCCAAGCCGAGCGCTTGCGTTGGAAGGTGTGCCAGCAACCGCTCGCTCTGATTGGTCCCGACTCCCCCCGCCCTCGCCGCCGCGAGGGAGCCTCACTGCGTTCGAGGGCGGCATGGGAAATTTTTAACTGGAAGCATCAGCAATGAAGCAATACGGAAAAGTGGCGGTTTTGATGGGAGGCACCTCCAGCGAGCGTGAAGTCTCGTTGATGAGTGGCACCGGCGTGCTGGCGGCTTTGCAAAGCCGAGGGGTGGATGCGCACAAGTTTGATCCGGCTGAAAAACCGCTGCTGTCGATCAAGGACGAAGGTTTTGATCGTGTGTTCGCTATTTTGCACGGTCCATACGGTGAAGACGGCACGGTCCAGGGCGCGTTGGAGGTATTGGGCGTGCCTTACACCGGCTGCGGCGTACTGGCTTCGGCCATCGGCATGGACAAGCTGCGTACCAAGCTGATCTGGCAAGCGCTGGGTTTGCCGATTCCGGCGTTCGAGTTGGTCGATGCCAACTCCGACTTTGCCGCCATTGAGCAAAAACTCGGTCTGCCGCTGTTTGTAAAACCGGCCACCGAAGGCTCCAGCGTGGGTGTGGTGAAGGTGAAAACGGCGGGTGGCCTCAAGGCGGCTTATGAAGAGGCAGCCAAGTTCGACAAGCTGGTGCTGGCCGAAACGTTTGTCGGTGGCGGTGAATACACCACGGCCGTGCTGGGCAATGCAGCACTGCCCGCCGTGAAGATTGAACCGGCCACCGAGTTCTACGACTACGAAGCCAAGTATTTCCGCGACGACACGGTTTATCACTGTCCGTGTGGTTTGTCGGCAGAGAAAGAAGTGCAGATCGCCGCAGATGTGCTGAAAGCATTCTGGGCCATTGGCGGCAGCAGTTGGGGCCGCGTGGACTTTTTGATGGATGAAGCAGGCCAGCATTACTTGCTGGAAGTAAACACCGCACCAGGTATGACCAGTCACAGCCTGTTTCCGATGGCGGCGCGCCAGGCGGGCATGAGCTACGAGGATCTGGTGCTGCGGATTCTGGACACCACGCTGGACGGGCAGGAATAACACGGCATGTGGGACAAGCCCCAACTTCTGATGTGGTTTGCCAATCTGCTCACGGCCATGGCCGTGCTGCTGCTGTTTTATTCCGTGCTGTTTCTGGCGGTGCATTCACCGCTGTTCCCGGTCAAGCGGATCGCGGTGGATGGCGATCTGGCGCACGTCACACGCGAGCAGTTGCAGTACGTGATCAAGAACGACCTCAAGGGGACGTTCTTTACGCTGGATCTGGACAAGACCCGGCAAGCCTTTGAAAAGTTGCCGTGGGTGCGCCAGGTGAGCGTGCGGCGGCGTTGGCCAGACCGGCTGGAAGTCACGATTGAAGAACATCACGCTATCGCGCGTTGGGGTTCGATTGCGTTGTTGAACAACTATGGCGAGCGCTTTGACGCCGCCTCGAACGATCAGCTGCCGATCCTGGAAGGTCCGGATGGCACAGAAAAGCTGATGGTGGATGGTTTGAGTGATTTGAAGACTGCGTTGGGCCCAATGGGCAAGCAACCCACGCATATCTGGTTGTCTGAACGCCGGGCATGGCGCTTTGAGCTGGATCGACAAGTGATTGTGGAAGCAGGTCGTAACGAGGTGCTGGACCGGGTCAAACGCTTTGCCACGGCCTATGGCGGCTCACTGGCCAAGCTCTCTGGCGATGCCCAGCAGTTTTCGTATGTGGATTTGCGTTACCCGAATGGTTTTGCCGTGAGATTGCCGGGCTTCAAACCCGCAGTTCCGGCCAAGGGCGCCAAAGCGCCAGCGTGATACAGGCCCGGCTTTGATCAGCGTTTAGCGCGGATCGCCGGACAATTTTTCAAGTGATTCATCAGGAAAGATAAAGAGGTTGTCAGTGACCAGGGATACCAAAAACCTCATCGTGGGGCTCGATATCGGCACCAGCAAGGTGGTGGCGGTGGTGGCCGAAGTGCAGGAAGACGGCTCGTTGAACGTCGTCGGCCTGGGCTCGGCTGCGTCCCGGGGCCTGAAGCGCGGCGTAGTGGTGGACATCGAGAAAACGGTGAACGCCATCCAGTCGGCTTTGGGTGAAGCGGAATTGATGGCGGATTGCAAAATCCGCGAAGTGTTCACCGGGATTGCCGGTAGCCACATCAAGGGCCTCAATTCGCACGGCATGGTGGCGATTAAGGATAAGGAAGTCACGCAGGCCGATATGGACCGCGTGATCGAAACCGCCAGTGCGGTGAATATCCCGACCGATCACCAGGTGCTGCATATCCTGGCGCAGGAATACATCATCGACGGCCAGGAAGACGTCAAAGAACCGCTGGGCATGAGTGGCGTACGCCTGGAAGTGCGCGTGCACATCGTCACCGGCGCGGTCTCTGCCGTGCAGAACATCACCAAGTGTGTGCGTCGTTGCGGGCTGGAGATCGCCGAAGTGGTGTTGCAGCCACTGGCCTCGGCCTATGCCGTGTTGACGGAAGACGAGAAAGATCTGGGTGTGTGCCTGGTCGATATCGGCGGCGGCACGACGGATATCTCGGTGTTCATTAATGGCGCGATCCGCCACACCGCGGTGATTCCGATTGCCGGTGACCAGATCACCAACGACATCGCCATGGCGCTGCGTACGCCAACCGGTGAAGCCGAAACCATCAAGCTGCAATACGGCGTGGCGCTGCGTCACATGACCGATCCGCAACAGATGATCGAAGTGCCGGGCGTGGGCGAGCGTGGCTTGCGCCAGATGAGCCGTCACACCCTGGCCGAAGTGGTCGAGCCGCGAGTGGAAGAGTTGTACAGCCTGGTGCAGACAGAACTGCGCCGGGCCGGATTTGAAGACCGGTTATCCAGCGGCATCGTGATTACCGGCGGGGCATCGTTGATGCCCGGCATGGTGGAACTGGGTGAGGAAATCTTCCACATGCCAGTGCGTCTGGGGCATCCGAAGTACGTCGGCGGGCTGGCCGAAGTAGTGAAGAACCCGCGCTTCTCCACCGCTGTGGGTTTGTTGTTGATCGCCAAAGAGCAATACATGCGCAATCCCGTTGGCCGGGCCAAGGATGGCTCGTTCGGCGACATGCTGGGCCGCATGAAATCGTGGTTCCAGAACAACTTCTAACAGTCTGGATGCATCAGTTACCAGTTTCAGCAGTACCGGTTCAGGCAGTAACAAAAGCAAGAATTCAGTCGTAGTCGGTTTTGAAAACGGGCGTTTTTTTATTTTTCGGGTCAGCAGTAGTTTTAGGGTCAGAGGAGAAACACATGGCACTTACTTTTGAAGTTCAGGAAGTAGCGCACCTTGTGAACATCAAGGTGATTGGTGTTGGTGGCGCGGGTTGCAACGCGATCAACAACATGATCGACAACATGATGCAAGGCGTGCAGTTCATCGCCGCCAATACGGACGCACAGGTTCTGAAACTGTCGCGCGCCGATAACGTGGTTCAGCTGGGCGCTGACCTCACTCGTGGTTTCGGTGCAGGTTGCAACCCGGAAATCGGTCGTCAGGCAGCAGAAGAAGACCGTGACCACATCGCCGAACTGATCGAAGGTTCGGACTTGTTGTTCATCACCGCAGGCATGGGTGGCGGCACAGGTACTGGCGCCGCGCCGGTCATCGCGCAAGTGGCACGTGAGAAGGGCATTCTCACGGTTGGCGTGGTGACCAAGCCAGGCATCGACGAAGGCGGTCGCCAGAAAGTGGCGCAAGTGGGTATCGACGAACTGGCGAAGTATGTTGATTCGCTGATCGTGGTGTCCAACCAGAAGCTGGAAGAAGTGCTGGGTGAAGATGTCACCATCGACGAAGCCTTCCGTGCTGCAGACGATGTCCTGCGCAGCGCTGTGGGTTCCATCGTTGAGATCATCAACTACCCGGGCCTGATCAACGTCGACTTTGCCGACGTGAAGACCGTCATGCGCGAAATGGGCATGGCCATGATGGGTTCGGCCGTGGCTGTGGGTGCAGACCGTGCTGTAGTAGCAACCGAAGAAGCCATCCGTTGCCCGCTGCTGGACAACATCAGCTTCAAGGGTGCTCGCGGCGTGCTGGTGAACTTCAGTGCCAGCCGTACCACGCTCAAGAAGGGCGAAATTCGCCAGTCGCTGGAAATCATCAACGCCCACGTGGCCGAAGATGCTCAGGTCAAGCACGGCGTGGTGTATGACGAATCGCTAGGTGACCAGATCCGCATCACCCTGATCGCTACCGGTCTGGGTGCCAAGGAAACCAGCAAGCCGCAACTGTCGGTCGTACAAGGTCAGGGCCAGCAAGCCCGTACCGGTACTGACAACATGGGCTTTAACGCAGAAGATTACGACACTCCGGCAATCTGGCGTACCCGTCGTGGCGGTGGTGCCGGTGAAGCTGCGGCGGCACCTGCGGCACGTCCGGCGTTGAACAATATCGACATGGATATTCCGGCGTTCTTGCGCCGCCAGGCCGATTAAGAGTCGCAAAAAAAGCTGTATGCAGTGTTGCGCTTGCTTGCCGTACCAAGTTGTACTGTCTGCACGGCGCGCGCCTCGCCTACAGCATTTTGTAGCGACTCTACACAACGCCAACTGCGCCTCTGACCCGATCGCGTAGCGTGCGGCACGCCCAACGGTGTGCCGCACCGCGCCCCTGTCTCTGGTGATTCATTTCAACTGGATGGGTGCGCACGACCGTCTTTTGCCCACAAGGCGGCTGACTGTAGCGCATACGGACGCAGTAAGTAGATTGATTCCGGCTATCCCTTTTATTGTGACGATCAATCCAGCCCATGACCCGGGGCTGCTAAAATGTCTCAGTAGATTGAATAGCCAGGCGGAGTAATCGATACATGTTTCAGCAACGCACCTTGAAATCGACGGTTCGTGCCGTCGGCGTCGGCTTGCACTCAGGCGAGCGGGTAACGCTCGTCATGAAACCGGCACCGGTGGAACACGGGATCGTCTTCAAGCGTTCGGATATGCCCGATTCGGACGTATTCAAGGTGGGGCCGGATCTCGTCAACGACACGCGACTCTCCTCCACGCTGGTCAAAGACGGCGTGCGCGTAGGCACCATCGAACATCTGATGTCGGCCTTTGCCGGTTTCGGCATTGATAACGTGCTGGTGGAAGTTGACGCTCCGGAAATGCCGATCATGGATGGCTCCTCCGCGCCATTCATTTACTTGCTGCAGTCCGCCGGTGTGGTGCTGCAAAACGCGCCCAAGCGCTTTGTGCGCGTGCTCAAGCCGGTGCAAGTGGCCGAGGGCGACAAATGGGTAAAGCTGGAGCCGTACGAAGGCTACAAAACCACGCTCACCATTGATTTCAAGCACCCGGCGTTCAAGAAGTCGCAACAGTCGATCTCCATCGACTTTGCCAATACCAATTACATCAGCGAAATCGCCCGCGCCCGCACCTTTGGTTTTATCCACGAAGTTGAATACATGCGCATGAATGGCCTGGCCCGTGGCGGCAGCATGGACAACGCGGTGGTCATCGACGAATACCGCGTGCTCAACGATGGCGGTTTGCGCTTTGATGACGAGTTCGTGCGCCACAAACTGCTGGATGCGATTGGTGATCTGTACGTGATTGGTCACCCACTGATTGCGGCGTTCTCTGGCTACAAATCCGGCCACGCGATGAACAACAAGCTGCTGCGTGCCTTGCTGGCGGACCCGACCAGCTATGAACTGGTGACCTTCGAGAACGATACCCAAGTGCCCTCGTCCTTCCACGCGCTGCCACCGCTGTCTATCTGATCATCCATGTTTGGCATCTTGCGCATTCTGTTTGTGCTGGCCGTGCTGTTGGCTGGTTTTGGCGCGTTCAAATATCTGCGCACGCGTGACCGCTTCTGGCTGCGCATGATCAGTTGGGTGCTGTACGGCGTGCTGGCGCTGCTGTTGGTGTTTTTTAGCGGGTTGGCGTTGCAGCGGATGATGATGTAACCGGCGTGGCGTTGGGTGGAATCCGGGCGACCTTTTCTGAAGCGCGATAATCCACCGCCGCATTGGTGGATTGGCTTCGCCGAGTCCACTGACTGGCCAATACTGCAAACAGGTGACAGCGAAGCCCACTGCGGCGATGATGCTGGCTGATCATTTCCTCATCATCTGCCAGCAGGAACCCGCACTATGTCCAATTCCGATATCCAGCGCCTGAACCCAACCCCGCAATGGTCTGATGCGACCAGCTTCAACGGCATTTCCTTCTTTGTTGAAGTCCCGGAAAGCGGCACGACTTTTGTCGAGCAAACCCACGCCTTGCTGGCGCAGGCTGAACGCACGCTGGAGAAAGTGGGATCGGATAAAAGCCGCTTGCTGATGGCGATGATTTATCTACCTGATCTGGCCAACCGCGCTGCGTTTAACGAGATCTGGCAAGCCTGGCTGCCAGAGGGCAGTGCGCCGTCCCGCGCTTGCGTACGCGCTGATTTGGCGTCACCGAATGATCTGGTAGAGATTGCATTTACTGCGGCGACAAAAATCGCATAAAGATAGCTGGTATTCGGGCTAATCGACAAAACCCGTAGCCCGGATGGAGCGTAGCGGGAATCCGGGGACGCAATACATCCTTGGGCCTCTACGTGGGAATTTGCCGACACCGCACCCCAGATTCCCGCCCTGCGGGCTTCATCCGGGCTACCGGGTCTCGCGTCAGTGTGAAGGTTTGCGCCAAACGCTCGCCAGCCACGGCTGCTGTTCACGCGGCAGTCCGGCAGGGCGGTAGTAGTGGTCCAGCTCCACAAATCCGGCTGCGGTCATGTAATCGCGCCAGTGTTGCAGATCGTGATACGCGCCGTAGCGGCCACGATTCCAGCCCTCTTCATTGTTGCCGCGTGGATTGGAGCTGAACAGCACGCCCCCGGACTTGAGAGTCGCGTGTAACTGTTTGAGAACCTGCGGCAGCGCCTGGCTGGGCACGTGGAACAACACCGCGTTGGCAAACACGCCATCAAAGTGCGCATCCGGTAAATCCAGCGCCAGAAAATCCTGCTGCCAGACCTCGCAACCCGAATCCTTCCGCGCCATCTCGACAAACTCACCGGCACCTTCCAGGCCAATGGCCGTGTGGCCCAGCGCGGTGAATGTTTTCAGATCACGACCCGGCCCGCAGCCAAAATCCAGAATGGTGAACGGGGCGGCAGTTGTGATGTGCTGCAGCAAGGCGGCGATATTCTGGCTGACATCGTGGTCTGCCGTGCCTGCTCGAAAATCCTCAGCCACGCCGTTGTAATGATGGATATTGAGCGCGGCAATTTGCGCCAGGTCATTCGGGTCCAGAGCCATGATGTTTAGCCTCAGCCGGCTTCTTGCTGATATCGGCGGCGGTTTTCTTCGTCCAGGCGTACGGCTTCCACTTCTTCCAGCACGCTCTTCACATCCGCCGGTTTGTGGCTGATGGCAAAATGGCCAGTGAGTGGCACGTCTGGATGCAACGTGCCGGCTTCAAAGATCGACCAGATTTCTTTGCCGTACTGGCTGGTAAGCAGTTCAGGTGCAAACTGGCCGAAGTAGGTCGCCAGATTGTCCACGTCGCGTTCCAGCATCTGGCTGGCGTTGTTGTTGCCCGCAGCGTCCACAGCTTGCGGCAGGTCGATGATCACCGGACCATCGGCATCGACCAGAATGTTGTACTCGGATAAATCGCCGTGGATCATCCCGGCGCACAGCATCAACACTACTTGCTTGATCAACTGGCCGTGATATTGCACCGCCAGTTCCGGCGACATTTCCACATCGTTCAGGCGCGGTGCGGCATTGCCCTCAGCGTCGGTGATCAGGTCCATCAGCAACACGCCCTCAAAGCATAGATATGGGCGCGGCACGCGGACACCGGCTGCGGCCAGCTTGTACAGAGCATCCACTTCAGCGTTTTGCCAGACTTCTTCCTGCATTTTGCGGCCATAGCGCGAGCCTTTTTCCATGGCGCGGGCCTGGCGGCTGTTCTTGACCTTGCGGCCTTCCTGGTAGGCGGCGTTCTGTCGGAAACTGCGTTGGTTGGCCTCTTTGTAGACCTTGGCACAGCGGATTTCTTCACCACAGCGCACCACGTAGACCGTGGCTTCCTTGCCGCTCATCAACTGGCGGACGACTTCATCAATCAAGCCATCTTCAACCAGCGGCAGCAATCTTGGAGGTGTTTTCATAGGCGGGGCAGGTAGACCAAATGCAAGGAAATTCAACACATTATACCGGTTTGAAGTAGCCTCGCCGGGAGTTCTTCTTTGTCACAAAGGTTTGTACCTGGCCCAGCGGCGATTATGCTGCGGGTAAAGCGCAACGACGCTGCTTGGGGAAATGCATATGAGTACGCTGTTATTGACTGGTGCGACCGGCCTGGTCGGTCACGCCGTTTTGCGCCAGGCTTTGGCTGACGAACGTGTGAGTCGGGTTGTGGCCCCCACTCGCCGTGCCTTGCCACCGCATCCCAAACTGGAAAACCCGGTAATCGACTTTGACCAGTTACCGAAAGACGCGCCATGGTGGCAGGTCGATGCGGTGATCTGCACCTTGGGCACCACCTTGCGCGTGGCTGGTTCGCGAGAGGCTTTTCGCAAAGTGGATCTGGAATACCCGCTGCGCATTGCCTTGCTGGCCCGCCGGCATGGCGCGCGCATGTACGCGCTCAACTCCGCCATGGGTGCCAAGCTGGGGTCGCGGGTGTTTTACCTCAAGGTAAAGGGTGAACTGGAACAGTCGCTGATGGAGTGTGACTATCCGTCGGTACTGATCGTGCGACCGGGGTTGCTGGGTGGCGATCGCACCGAAATCCGTCCTGGAGAGCGCTTTGGGCAGGTGGTGCTGGGCGCATTGAACGGCATCATGCCCAGACGATTTCGTATCGTGCCCGCCGAGAAAGTGGCGCGCGCCTTGCTGGAAGGCGCGCTGGCTGCCACGCCGGGGCTGGAAATACTGGAATCGGAAGACCTGCTGTAAACGGTCTGCGTTCGTCGCGACTAGATGGCCTCCCGCCCGGAATTAACCGGCGGGCGTCATCATGGCGCGCAACTGCCCGCTGGTATAGCGCTGCGCCATCTTGTCCAGCGTCAGCGCTTTGATCTTGCTGGCCTGGCCCGCAGCGCCGAAGGCCTCGTAGCGCGCGATGCAGATGGTGCGCATGGCATCGACCGATTGTTGCAGATATTTGCGCGGGTCGAACTCGGATGGCGCTTGCCCGAAAGCGCGGCGAATGGCACCGGTTGCCGCCAGCCGCAAATCGGTATCGATATTCACTTTGCGTACCCCGTAGCGAATGCCCTCGACGATTTCATCCACCGGCACGCCGTAGGTTTCGGGGATTTCGCCGCCAAACTGGTTGATCACCTTGACCCAATCTTGCGGTACCGAAGAACTGCCGTGCATCACCAGATGGGTATTGGGCAGGCGGGCATGCAACTGGCGGATACGTTCGATGGCCAGGGTTTCGCCGGTCGGCGGCTGGTTGAACTTGTAGGCACCGTGACTGGTGCCGATGGCGATGGCTAACGCATCGACCTGAGTGGCACGTACAAAGGCGGCGGCTTCTTCCGGGTCGGTCAGCATTTGCGCGTGATCCAGTTTTCCGGCTGCGCCAACGCCGTCTTCTTCGCCTGCCAGTCCGGTTTCCAGGCTGCCCAGCACGCCCAGTTCACCCTCTACCGAAACGCCGCACGCATGCGCAAACGCGACCACGGTGCGAGTGGTGGCGACGTTGTAATCAAAGTCTCCTGGCGTGCGGCCATCTTCATGCAACGAACCGTCCATCATCACCGAGGAAAACCCCAGCTGGATCGCCCGCTGGCAAATAGCCGGGCTGGTGCCGTGATCCTGGTGCATCACAATCGGTAGATGGGGAAATTCTTCCAGCGCTGCCAGCATCAAATGGCGCAAAAATGGCGCTCCGGCGTAAGCACGCGCCCCGGCCGAAGCCTGCACGATCACTGGGCTGTCGGTGCGGTCGGCCGCTTCCATGATCGCGCGCATCTGCTCCATATTATTAACGTTGAACGCGGGCACGCCGTACTGCTCTTCGGCGGCGTGATCCAGTACCTGGCGCAGTGAAACAAGGGACATATTGCTCTCCGGGCATCGTCAGTGCGGTAGCAACCGGCGCTGCCGACAGGGATTCAAATAGCGGTGTTGAACGCCAGGCGATCCTGGTCGTACTGAAAGAGCGCCAACGTTTACGGTTGCCGGTGGTAATCCACCAGTCGTTCGACCTCATTGCGTGAGCCCAGCATGACGGCTACGCGCTGGTGCAAGGCGTCGGGCTGGATATCCAGAATGCGTTCGCGCCCGTTGGAACTGGCACCGCCAGCCTGTTCAACAATCATTGACATCGGATTGGCCTCGTACAGCAGGCGCAACTTGCCGGGGCGGTCTGGTTCCCGGCTGTCTTTGGGATACAAAAACACGCCGCCACGGATGAGGATGCGATGTACTTCGGCCACCATTGAGGCCACCCAGCGCATGTTGAACGCCTCGCCGCGCGGGCCATTCGTGCCAGCTAGACATTCGTCGATATAACGCGTGACCGGCGCTTCCCACAGCCGGGCGTTAGAGGCGTTGATGGCAAATTCGCGCGTGTCTGGCGGAATGCGCAGATCGGGATGAGTCAGGATGAACTCGCCGGTTTCCTGATCCAGCGTAAAGCCGTTCACCCCATGGCCGGTGGTTAACACCAGCATGGTCGCCGGGCCGTAAATGGCATAACCGGCGGCAACCTGCGCGCTACCGGGTTGCAGAAAATCCGACTCCGCCGGTGGCGTATCTGAATCCGGGCCTGCCAGGATAGAAAAAATACTGCCCACCGAAACGTTCACGTCCAGATTGGATGAGCCATCCAGTGGATCAAACACCAGCAGGTACTTGCCCTGGCGATACTGGTTGGGAATGCGGTAAATGGTGGGCATTTCTTCCGACGCCATTGCCGCGACCTGACCACCCCATTCGGTCCAGCGGATCATCAACTCGTTGGAGATGATGTCGAGCTTTTTCTGGATTTCGCCCTGGATATTGTCTGTGGCGCTGTTGCCCAATGAGTCGGACAGCGGCCCACGCGCCACCGCCGCGCTGATGACTTTGCAGGCAGTTGCCACCTGGCTGAGCAGAATGCCCAGATCGGTATTGGTCGTCTCGGCAAACTGGCTGGTGTTGAATTCTGAAAAACTGATGCCCATAAGTGCTTTCCTTGCCGCCGGGCCTGCTCCCTGGATAAGAGGCGGTACGGCGGCCTGTGTCTGGCTGAAAATTCTGGCCGGGCCAGCCGCCATGACAGCGGCATGCCCACTAAAATATAGTGCGTTGGGCCGCTCTTTAGCGGCTTTGCCCCGGATATTGCAGCGCTCCTGCCACTACTGCGGGATGAATGGCGGTGTCAGCGGCCTGCGCAGCGGCGTAGATGCGCAAAAATGCGCCGGTATCCAGTGAAGCGCCGCCGACCAATCCGCCGTCGATGTCTGGCATGGCAAACAGCGCCGCGGCATTGTCGGCGTTCACACTGCCACCATAGAGCAGCGTGATGGCTGCGGCCGCCGCCACGCCGTGCGCGGCAATCTGTTCCCGGATAAAGCGATGCGCGGCCTGGGCTTCCTCCGGCGTGGCCGCGATGCCGGTCCCGATCGCCCACACCGGTTCATAAGCAATGATCGCGCCTTGCCACGCGCCGCTCTCAAGCAGTGTGCCCAACTGATATTGCAGCACCGCTTCAGTCTGACCGGTTTGCCGCTGCACCCAGTTCTCGCCAATACAGACAATCGGCGTGATGCCCGCTTGTACGCAGGCTTTGGCTTTGGCCGCGATCAAAACATCGTTTTCATGATGATGCAGGCGCCGTTCCGAGTGCCCGACGATGGCATAGTGACAGCCCAGATCAGCCAGCATGTGTGCCGACCATTCGCCGGTGCGTGCGCCATCAGCCAGCTCGGCTACGTTCTGGCTGCAATACTGCAAATGACTTCCGTGCGCCAGCCGGGCAACTTCGCCCAGATACGGTGCGGGCGGGCACAACACGAGATCAACGTCGGCTGTGGCGATCTCGGCCAGCAGGGGCACAGCCTGGCGGCACAGCGCCAGATTGCCGTACATCTTCCAGTTGCCGACTACCCTTTTGCGGCGCGGTGACGTGGGGTTGGATAACCGCCCGGCCAGCGTCGGCTGAATATGTGGAGTACGGGAAAACAGGCTCATTGCAGGTTCCATTTTCCAGACCTCAGGCGACGCGGCTGCGCCGGTGGGCGTTCAGGTCTTTACGTGCCAGATAATCGGCCAGCCAGTTTTCCAGCAATGGCACGTTGGCCGGGTCTATGTGCAGTTGCAGTTTGCTACGGCGCCACAGGATGTCGTCGGCCCGCTGCGCCCATTCCACTTCAACCAGATACCGGGCTTCTGTCTCATATAAACCTGGCACAATTTGCGCGCCCAGATCAGACAAACAGCGTGCTTTACCCAGCAGGGTCTTGATTCGCGTGCCGTAAGCGCGGGCGTAGCGCAACAGCAGCGCTTCGGGCAGCCAGTCGTAACGTTGCTGCAGGTCGGCAAAAAAACGATTGAAATCGGCATCGGCGATATCGCCACCCGGTAGTGGCGCGGTGGCCGTCCATGTCGGGCGGGTGCTACCCAATAGCGGTGCGAGTTGGTCGACGGCTTGCTCTGCCAGTTTGCGGTAGGTGGTGATCTTGCCGCCAAACACCGACAGCAGCGGCGGCCCGTCGGTGTTCAGTTCCAGTGAATAATCGCGGGTCACTTTGGCGGCGCTGGATGATTCATCATCCAGCAGTGGCCGCACGCCAGACATGGTGGCGAGCACGTCGGTCGGGCTGATCTGCTGCGCAAAATAACGATTACTCATCTGGCACAAGTAATCGATCTCATCCGGATCGATCTGCACTGCTGCGGGGTCGCCGTGGTATTCGATATCGGTCGTACCAATCAGCGTGAATTCGCCTTCGAACGGAATCGCAAAAATGATGCGCTTGTCCGGATTCTGGAAGATATACGCAAACGGGTGATCGAACAGTTTGCGCACGATGATGTGACTACCTTTCACCAGCCGCACCGAGTGGCTGGATGGCGTGTCGATCACATCGCGCAGCAGCCGGTCCACCCACGGCCCGGCTGCGTTGACCACGGCGCGGGCAAACACGGTTTGCTCGCGGCCATCGGCATGATGCAGCTCAATGCGCCAGGACTTGGCCTCACGCCGTGCGCCAGTCACCGCCGTGCGAGTCATGATGGTGGCACCATGTTCGTGGGCGTCCATGGCGTTCAGCACCACCAGCCGGGCGTCTTGCACCCAGCCATCCGAATAGGCAAACCCGCGTTTGAAGCCCGGCTTGAGTGGCACGCCTGATGGATGTTTGGCAAAGGAGATTGTCTGCGCGCCGGGTAGCAATTCGCGTTTGGCCAGGTGGTCATACAAAAACAAGCCGGTGCGGATCATCCATTCCGGGCGTTGGTCTGCCGCGCGTGGCATGACAAAACGCAATGGCCAGATTATGTGTGGTGCAGCGCGCAGCAGCACCTCGCGCTCCTGCAGCGCTTTGCGGACCAAGCCAAATTCGTAATGTTCCAGATAGCGCAAACCACCGTGGATCAATTTGGTACTGGCAGAGGAGGTGTGCGAAGCCAGATCATCTTTCTCACACAACAGCACCGATAACCCGCGCCCAGCCGCGTCTCGCGCAATTCCGGCGCCATTGATGCCACCGCCAATGACCAGCAAGTCATACATCAGCTTGTCCAATGTGTTTCACCTTTGTGCTTTGACCAGAAAACCAGCCAACCGCTCCGGCTTTCAACTACAAAACCATGTTCGATTCGGTGTTCTGTATTTGTTCGTATGAAACAAATTCTAGACATTTTAAGATAATAAAACAACATTTAATGTTCTAAAAATGTTGTTTTATGGTGGTATTTTGATTTATCTGTCAAAAAATGAACATAAAACGAAAGCAGGGCGCGCGAGGGTTTTGCGGGGAGCGGTGCTTGCGGTACGAGGGGAGTTAGTGGCCGGGGGATGATCGCCAATTGTGGGCGAATGGCATTGCGACCATTGGGCCGGGCGAGGTTTTGTCGCCCGGATGAAGCGCCAGCGTGAATCCGGGGAGCAGCATCGGCAATTTCAGACACCGTGGTCCATTGAGGCATTGCCACCGTGGATTCCCACTGCGTTCCATCCGGGTTAGGTTATTGATGAAACAGGAACGGATGGCGGCCAAGCGGGTTGAGCCTGCTTTGCCGCCACCCATTCCTGTAGGGATCAATCAACTTTTACGTCTGGCTCAAAAACAAGCCTGCGGCCAACGCGCCACCATTCAACGAGCCCACCACTGGTACCCAGGAATATGACCAGTCGCTATCGCGTTTACCGGGAATCGGCAGCAGCGCGTGCATGATACGAGGGCCCAGATCGCGCGCCGGGCTCATCGCGTAGCCGGTGGTGCCACCCAGCGATACGCCAATCCCCAGCACCAGCAAACCGACCGGCAGTGCATCCATGGCGCCGAGTGAAACCTTGGGCGACACCATATGCAGCACGGCAAACACCAGCACAAAGGTGGCGATGATTTCGGAGGCCAGATTGCCGGGCAAGCTACGGATGGCCGGGCCGGTGCAGAACACCGCCAGTTTGGTATCGGCACAATCGGTGTGTTCAAAATGCTTGCGATACATGAACCAGACCAGAAAAGCGCCGGTCATGCCGCCCAGCATTTGTGCCGCCACGTAGCCCGGCACTTGCGCCCAGGCAAATTTGCCCGCGACCGCCAGAGCCAGCGTGACCGCCGGGTTCAGGTGCGCGCCGCTGAACGAGGCCACACAAAATACGGCAACAAACACCGCCATGGCCCAGCCGAAGGCAATCACGATCAGGCCGCCGTTTTGACCCTTGGTTTTGTTCAGAATGACGTTGGCAACCACGCCGTTGCCCAGCAAGACGAGCAAGGTGGTGCCGATAAATTCAGCAAAGAGGGGATTCATATCCAGAGTTCCGCAATGATGGGAAAGGGGCAATGCCGCTCAGGTGATCAGGGCTTGATCAGGATGCCGACCACGCAATGGTGGCTTTGATGGCGCGCTGCCAACCGGCAACGCGGCGATCGACCTCGGCTTGCGGCAATTGCTGGGTAAAGCGCTGATCCAGTTGCCACTGACCCTGCACGTCTTCCACATCATTCCAGTAACCCACCGCCAGACCAGCCAGGTACGCCGCACCGAGCGCGGTAGTTTCGGTGATCTTCGGCCGCACCACATTGATACCAAGGATGTCCGACTGAAATTGCATCAGCAGATCATTCACCGTGGCACCGCCGTCAACGCGCAGTTCGGGCATGGTGATACCGGCGTCAGCTTCCATGGCCTTGAGCACGTCCATGGTCTGGTAGGCGATGCTTTCCAGAGCGGCGCGAGCGACATGGCCGCCGGTAGTACCCAGCGTGGCGCCAAACATCGAACCGCGTGCGTCTTGATTCCAGTGCGGTGCACCCAGACCGGCAAACGCGGGCACCAGATACAGACCATCGCTGTCGGGCACGCTGCGCGCCAGGCTATCGACCTCAGACGAAGTGCGGATAATGCCCAAGCCATCGCGCAGCCATTTCACCACCGCGCCGCCACTGAAAATGCTGCCTTCCAGCGCGTATTGCACTTCGCCCTTCACTTGCCATGCCACGGTGCTCAACAGGTTGTTGCGCGAGGTAATCGGCTTGTTGCCGGTGTTCATCATCAAGAAACAGCCCGTGCCGTAGGTATTCTTGACCATGCCCGGCCGCGTGCATTGCTGGCCGAACAACGCGGATTGCTGATCGCCCGCGATCCCTGCAATGGGGATGGCGCCACCAAACAGGTTGTCGGCGGTGTGGCCGTAGACCTCACTGGAAGAACGCACTTGCGGCAGCATGCTGTGCGGAATATCCAGCAGCTTGAGCAGTTCGTCATCCCACTGCAGTGTGTTGATATTGAACAGCATGGTGCGCGAGGCGTTGGACACATCGGTGACGTGCTCGCGGCCATGGGTGAAGTTCCACACCAGCCAGGAGTCGACGGTACCAAAGGCCAGTTTGCCTTGCTCGGCACGGCTGCGGGCGCCGGGAACGTTATCGAGTATCCATTTGATTTTGGAACCGGAGAAATACGCGTCAATTGGCAGCCCGGTTTTCTCGCGGATCATTTGCTCCAGCCCATCTCGCTTGAGCGAATCGCAATAGCTGGCGGTGCGGCGGTCTTGCCAGACAATCGCGTTGTACACCGGGTGGCCGGTTTCGCGATCCCAGACAATGGTGGTTTCGCGCTGGTTGGTAATGCCGATGGCGGCAATCTGGCCGCTTTCCAGGCCAACGGACGCCACGGCTTCAGCCGCTACGCCAGCCTGCGTGCCCCAGATTTCCAGCGGGTCGTGTTCAACCCAGCCCGCCTGCGGGTAGTGCTGGTGGAATTCCTTCTGCGCCAGCGACACGATATTGCCCGCGCGATCAAACACGATGGCGCGTGAGCTGGTAGTGCCTTGATCCAGCGCGAGGATAAATTGCTTTTGCATCTCTTCAACTCTCCAATTGACGGGTTGCGAGCCGATCACTGTGCCGCGACCGTGCCGCAGGGGCAATATCCCGCGACGTTCAGATCGCACCAGGTGGTGCGACGCGGGATTGTTCGTTTATTTTCGATTTGTACGGTTATTGCGAAAAATGCAACACAAACAGAACATTATTCGAATATTTTGGAAAACGAAAGGTGCTATCAACCCGCCAGGAAAAATTCAAAAGCTCGGCATGGGTCAGCTTGGATGGCAAAAATGTAGTGTCATTACGAGTGACTACATTGATGCATAAAGGTTTTGTCAGAATGCTGCAGCGAAACAAAAAGACCGGTTTATGTCGGAAAAAGGCGCACCAGGTTGTTGCGTAATCCCGACAGGCGGTCTGTTTTGATGCAACTTGAATGCCTCAGTCTGCGCGTGGATTGGTGCGGGTGGTTTCAGCCTGCAGGTCAGTGGCTTTGGTCGGCGATGTAAAGCTCAGTGCCGGTTTCGGCGAGGACGCTGCTCATCTCATCTGGCAGCGGCGCATCGGTGAACAAGGCGGTAACCTGCGACAAATGCCCCAATTGCACCATGGCTGGACGGCCGAATTTGGAGTGATCGGCCACCAGAAACACATTGCGCGAATGCTCGATAATCGCCTCGGATGTGCGTACCTCGCGCAGATCAAAATCACGCAGCGTGCCGTCACTCTCAATGCTGGATATGCCCAGAATCGCGTAATCCACCCGGAATTTGCGAATGAACTCGATGGTGGCTTCGCCGATAATGCCGCGATCGCGCGGGCGCATGACACCGCCAGCGACGATAACCTCGCAATCGGCGTAGCTGCACATCATGGCGGCGACGTTCAGGTTGTTGGTAATCACCCGCAAACCCACGTGATGACTCAGCGCCTTGGCGACTTCTTCGGTGGTGGTGCCAAGGTTGATAAACATCGAGGCGTGATTGGGAATGTGCTGAGCCACCAGCCGGGCAATACGTTGTTTCTCGCTGCTGAACATCACCTGGCGGGTGTTGTAGGCCACGTTCTCGACACTTGAATGAGCACTGGCCCCACCGTGCACGCGTTGCAGCAAACGCGCATCAGCCAACTGGTTGATATCGCGCCGGATGGTCTGGTGCGTCACGCTGAAATGCGATGCCAGCTTCTCCACACTGACATGACCGTCACGCTGGACCCAGTCCAGAAGTTCTTGCTGCCGCTGATTCAGGATCATTCCATTGCCTTGTTGCCCGAGGGGGAGGGTTTGCTGCGTTTGCGGCAAACCGGGAGATATTACACTGAGTGCGGGGGCCGCGATGAGGGTGTCTTGAGCGGGAAGGTGGCGTTTACATGCCAGGCAACAGTTACGGGATAAAGCGAGGGCCTGCCAATCACGCCGTTATTCTCGACCTCGGTAGTCCCTTGGCGGAAATCCAATGCAGTGGTAACTACTCACTGCGGTAGCAATAGCAGCGACCGGACAGCCCCCATTTTCTCCTTGGCGCTATTACCAAGAGAGAGAAAGGGGGCGCAGCCGCCTAACCAAGTCTGGCTAACGCTGCCAGTGCCCCCGTAACCACGGGATGCCCCGACGGTGGCGGCATGGTGCCGACGATAAACAGGTGATAGAACAACCAGCCCAGACAGATCACACCAATAATCCCCGCCAGCACAAACAGCACTTTCAGGCCTATGGACCAAAGCGGCGATACATTGACCGGATCGTCCGGGCGAATAAGCGCGGGGCGGTCGAGTAGTTCGGGTTCGGTGGTGGGTTGCGTGGTTGCAAGCTCTCGTGCCGACCTTGCCTGGTCTTCAGCAAGCGGGGTTTGTGTGGGCACAGCAGCGGCCACGGCTACGACTGCCTTGGGGGAGATGGCAGGGGCTGACACAGGCGCGGCGGCAATAAGTGCAGGTCCCGTGGGCAGGATATTTGCAGTAACGGGTTTCCGGTTACGAAGCGGCGCCGGGCGCACGAGTACCCGGCTTTGCTGGCGAATGATGCGGCTTTCCAGCAAAACAAATATCACGCATATCGCCGGTACGACCAACTTCAATGCGGGTGCCTGGCTGTTTACCCAATCAGCTACCAATGGGTCGGATACCGCAATGCGCCCGGCGATCCAGCCCAGCAACATACTGCCGCCGGGCACCAGCCACGGGTTTTCGTCCAGCCAGCGGCCAATGAACAAACTGCCGTACATCAGTAGCGGCACGCTACCCAGTAAGCCCAATACCAGCAGCCAAACGCTGCCTTGCGCCACGGCCCCGAGCGCCACCACGTTGTCCAGGCTGAGCACCAGATCGGCCACCACTACGGTGACTACGGCGCTGGCCAGTGAGGTCTGGGTGCTGCTGGCGTCCTCGCCGCCCTTGTCTGCGGCGTTGTCATCGCTATCCAGAAGTAGCTTGATTGCGATCACCAGCAACAGTACCGCGCCTACCAGCTTTAACAGCGGAATCATCAGCACGTAGCCGACCACGGTGGTCAGCAAAGTGCGCAGGATTACCGCCACCCCGGTGCCAATTAACACGGCGCGGGCGCGTAAAGGTGCGGCCACGTTGCGGCAGGCCAGCGCAATGACCAGGGCGTTGTCACCGCTGAGGATCAGATCAAGAAAGAACACCTGGATGCTCAGCCCGAGCGCCATCAACACGCTGTCAGTCCCCATGCGGGCTCCCTTTGCAAAGCAAACTTAAAGTCATGGCGATCCCCATGCACCGGCAAGGCCTGCATACAAACCAAACAACGCCGTAACGCCAAAAAGGATAGCAATCACCACGGCATAGGTTCCCTTCAGCTGGTAGCGTTGCGGCAACTCTTTGCGAGCCAGCCAGTACAGCAAACCCAGCACTACCGGCAACAAAATGGCGTTGATTACGCCGGTGGCAATCGATAGCTTGATCAAATTGACACCCGAAGCCACCAGTACCCCGCCCGCTAGCAACATGAAGCCAAACGCGCCGTAAAACCACGGCGCTTCACGCGGATGTTGGGCCAGGGTGTGGCGCATGCCAAAGACTTCGCCCAGCGCCCACGCCGCACTCAGACACACTACGATGGTGGCAACCAGCGCGCCGCCGCTCAGCGCCATGGCAAACAGAATGCGGCCGGTGTCTGGCCCCAACACACGGGTAAAGGCTTGGGCAATTTGCGGGACGCTATCCAGCGGCACACCGGCGCCTTCGTGACCAAACGCGGCGGCAGTGGCGATCAGCACGGCGGCGGTGATCACCTGACACAGGATGGCGCCCAGAAAAGTGTCGATCCGCGCCAGCTTCAGGTGTGACAGCCCCAGCCCTTTATCGATGAGGGCAGATTGCTGGTAGAACACGGTCCACGGCATCACGCTGGTGCCCAGATTGGCGGCGACCAGATACAGGTAACCCGGGTTGTGTAGCGGTATATGCAATAGCTGACGGCCCATTTGCGCCCAATCGGGCTGGGCTTTCCAGGCCACTAGCAAAAACGCCAGTTCAAAGATGCCCAGAAAAATGGCGATGCGTTCAACCGAGTGATAGGAGCCCGTACAGACCATGGCAAAGATCAGCAGCCCGATCACCGTCACGGTTTGCCACGGTTGCAGCCCGAACAATTGCCCCACGCCCGCCAGCCCGCTCATCTGGGTGATCAAGGCACCAAAGCAACTGATCACCAGAGTGGTCATCGCCAGCACGGCGATGGCCCGGCCAAAGCGCTGCAAAATCAGCTCGCCGTAACCTTTGCCGGTGCCCAAGGCCAGGCGCACGGTGAGTTCCTGCACCATGAACAACAGCGGGATCAGCAAGGCTTGCAGCAGCAACAGGCGATAACCCCACTGCGCACCACTTTGCGCGGCGGTAATCACGCTGCCGGCATCGGTGTCGGCCAGCATCACCACCAAGCCAGGACCGATGACCGTGGCCAAGCGCTTGAGCCGTACCAGCGTGGCGGGAGGAATTGCGTTATCCATCATCGAAAGCCGCAGCCGTTACGGCTTGGCATCAGGCCCGGCTTTCAGATAGCGCATCATGGCCGAATCGGGTGACAGCACCAGCGTTGGGCTGGAATCGGCCAGCGATTGCTTGTAGGTCTGCAAGGCGCGGTAGAACTTGTAGAACTTGGGGTCTTTGCTGAAGGCCAAGCCAAGAATACGGTTGGCTTCGGCATCGGCCTGACCGTGGGTGATCACGCTCTGACGTTGCGCCTCAGACAGAATCACCGTGCGCTCGGCATCTGCGTGGGCCTGAATCTGCTGGCCCCATTCGGCACCTTGGGCGCGCAATTGCCGGGCTTCCTGCTGGCGCTCGGACTTCATGCGGTCGTAAATGGCCTGACTGGTTTCCAGTGGCAAATCGGCCCGATGCAGCCGCACTTCGGTGACTTCCAGCCCCAGCGGCCGTGAGCGTTCGGCCACTTCTTGCTGGACCTGCATCACGATCTCGTCGCGCTGGATGGATAGCAGCGTTTTGAGCGGCACCTTGCCCAAAGCCCGCCGCAAAGACGAACTGACCATCTGCGCCAGCTGGGCATTGGCTTGGTCCGGGGTACGTAAAGCGCGGTAAAACACCAGCGGATTCACAATGCGATAACGCGTGTAGGTTTCGACTTCCAGCCGCTTTTCATCGCCCAGAATGATCTGCTCCGGCGGCGGCGCCAGCGTTTGGGCGCGGGTGTCGTAGAACATGACGGTATCGATCAGCGGTATCTTGAATTTCAGGCCGGGGTGCTCATCCACTGTGAGCGGCGCGCCCAGGCGGATGACCAGCGCTTTCTGGCCCTCATTCAAGGTGTACAAACTGGATGACAACAGCCAAATCAGGGCGATGCCGCCGACAATCAGCAAGGGACGCAAACGGCGGTTCATGGGTGTGCCTCCTTGCCGGTCGCCGCTTTGGGCTTATCCTGCAACTGCAGCCACGGCATTACGCCATTGCCGCTTTTGCCGGTGGCATCCACCACCACTTTGCTGGCCTTCTTGAGCATTTCATCCATGCTTTCCAGATACAAACGCCAGGCAGTGACATCTTTGGCTTGAATGTAACTCTGGTACACCGAGTCAAAGCGTTGCGCCTCGCCTTGCGCCAGATTCACCACCTGCGCTTTGTAGCCTTCGGCTTCCTGTTCAATGCGGGCGGCGTCGCCATGGGCACGGGGAATGATGTCGTTGGCGTAGGCTTGGGCCTCGTTGCGGGCGCGTTCCTGATCGGCGCGGGCGCGCTGCACATCGTTGAAAGCGTCAATGACGGCGGCGGGTGGGTCAACCCGTTCCAGCTGTACCTGAGTCACCAGAATCCCGGCCTTTTCCTGGTCCAGCAAAGTTTGCAACACCGTGAGCGTTTCTTCGGCGATCTGCTGGCGACGGTTGGACATGGCGGCCTGGATTGGCGTGCGGGAGATCACCTCACGCAGCGCGCTTTCAGCAGTGACGCGCAAGGCGGCTTCCGGCATGTTCACGCTGAACAGAAACTGCCCGGCATCTTTGATGCGCCAGAACACCGTGCAATCGGCCTCAACGATGTTCTCGTCGCCGGTCAGCATTTGTTTCTCTCGCGGATCAACCACCGAGGCCTGCGGGCCGTCAACCTGGTTGCCTAGATGAATCTGGTTAATCTGCGTGACCTCGGGCAGCATCACCGTTTCAATGGGCCACGGCAGGTGGTAGTGCAGGCCGGAATCCGTGGTTTGCACCCAGCGCCCAAACTGCAGTACCACGCCTTGCTCGCTGGGTTGCACTTTGTAGATGCCACTGGCCAGCCAGCCCAGCAACACCAGCCCCGCAATCAGCGCGAACCCTTTGCCTTGCAGACCGAGCAAACGCAAAAAGTAATCCACATGCTGCCAGCGTGCGGCGAGCCATGGTGTGGCGGCCGCGTCTGTGTCGGGAGGCATTGCGCTGGGCATTATCGGGTTCCGTTGCTGGGGCTGATACTTTGGGTAGCGGCTGAAGTCGCTTGCCGATAGCGGCGCGAGTCTGACGATTCGCAGCCGATCTCGTTTAACGGGGCGGGATGTGTCTGGTTTACCGCGGACGCGGTATTTGGCGGGTTTATTTGATTTGGGGCAAAGGCAACGAGCGCACGGCGAGTTGCAACATCGACAGACGCACGCACTTTGCACGCGCGTCTGTTGCGTTTATCGCCGCCGATTCGGTCCGCTAGCGCCACGGCGCACCGGCTTGGCGGGTTTTTTGCCATGCCGATGCCGCGTGTTCTGTACTTGCAGCAGCTTGTCGATTTCTTCCGAAGTCGATTGCATCAGCGATTGCGCCATTTCACCGCTGGGGAAGGTGTCTGGCATGCGATAGCCGAGCCAGGCGTAGGCGGAGTACAGCTTGCAGGTGTCTTCCAGATATTGCAGCTCATTGCGTCCGCCCAGGCCCTCCATGCGCAGCAGCGGAGCCGCCTTTTTGTTGGCGCGACAGGCGGCCCAGTCTTTCAGGGCGCGTTCGAGCATGGGGATTTTGGTCGAGATCGGGCACAGGCTGAAGGTGAAGCGCTCCGCCAGCGACAGCGGCAATACATCCAGCCATTTGGCTTTTTCCAACTGGTCAGTCAGGTTGGCGGGCAGGAAGAATTCGTCATGTACGTTAATGTGTTTGGTGAACAGTTCCAGCAACGGCTGCAGCTTGCTCTGGCCGCTGGCGGCGGAGATCTGCTGCAGGTAATCCAGATTAGGCGCCACGAAGAAGCCGGTCGCGGGTAAGGGTTCCGGCTTTTGCTGGAGCAGCATGGTGATGGCTTTGTGCGTTTGCGCATCCAGCCCGGCCACAAAACCGGTTTCATGCTCGCCAAACCGCCCGGCGCGACCTGCAATCTGTTTGGCCAGCGAGGCGCTGATCATGCCTTCGGAATAACCATCCCACTTGTTGGCCGTGGTAAAGATCACGCGGCGTGCAGGCGTGTTCAGGCCCATGCCGATGGCATCGGTGCCGACCACAATGGTGGTTTCGCCTTCAATAAAGCGTTCGGCCTGCGCCTGGCGCACCTCGGGCGACAAATTGCCGTAAATGGCCGATACCGCAAAGCCTTGCTCGATGGCCTGATCGCGCCAGTTCAGCACTTCGCGGCGCGAGAACGCAATCAGCACATCGCCCGGATGCAGGTTCTTGAGGGAACCCAGCGGCTGGCGTTCCATTTCCAGCGGAGACTTGCGTTGCAGCTTGCGTACTTCCAGCGTGCCGCCCACACGTTTGACTAGCGATTCAATGGCTTCTTCAGCCTCCAGCGCGCCCAGCAGATACACCGTGTTGGCTGGCACGCCACAGACGGCGGCAGTCCACGCCGCGCCGCGATCCGGATCATCCAGCAGCTGGATTTCATCAATCACCGCCACATCAATCGCCCGGTTGGGGTTGAGCATTTCCACCGTGCTGGCCACATGCGTGGCGTCCGGGTGCAGTTTGCGTTGCTCGCCGGTAATCAGGCTGACCGCAACCCCGGCGTCAAGCAGGCGGTGGTAGTTTTCCAGAGCCAGCAAACGCAACGGCGCCAGATAAACACCGGATTTGGCCAGTGCCAGATGTTCCATCGCCTGGTGGGTTTTGCCGGAATTGGTCGGCCCCAGCACCGCAATGAAATGGCGCCTCATCTGCTGCGCCAGCGTGAACGATTCCGGGTACAGCGACAGGTTGATCGCATCGTGCGTTTTGGCGGCTTGGCGCGTAGCTACGCCGGTGCTGAGTAACGATTCAATCCGTTCCACCGCCAGTTTGCAGCGAAAACGCGCCAGTTCGTACTTGGCCTGGAACGCGTTGTAGGCACTACTGGGGTCGAGTTCGTATTCCTGCGAGATCTTGGCGATCCCCAACGCGCACTGCAGCAGTTGTTGCTCCAGTTTTTCGCGTGCGGCGGCATTCCAGCGCTCTTGCAACAAGGCCAGTCGTTCCGCTGTACCGAGTTTGCGCCACTTGTTGGTCTTGCCCAGAAAGCCTTCATCCGGCACCAGGTGATAAGGCACCACCCGCTTGTTCACCACAATCTCGCCATGTACTGACACCGCGTAACTACCTTCGGTAGTCACCAGAGTGGCCTGGTGCACCTGCAGGTAATCGTTCAGGGCCGAGGTTTCGGGCGTTTCAAGCAGGGTATCGGTCATAAGTTCGGGCCGGTGCAAAAAAGACATGACCGAATTGTAGGTGCAGTTTGCTGCGTCGCGGGATTTGCATGACATTGCGTCGCAAAATCCGCGTTACCGGACCTGGAAAAATCCAAAGCCCAACGGTAAGGCTGGGCTTTGGATTCTGCATATGAGCTGACCGGACCGACTTGCTACTCAGGGCGTTTCGCCCGCCTTGATTCGTGCATCAATGGCCATGACGATTTCTGGCAAGTCTGCCACCGAATCAATCACGTAATGCGCCCCGGCACCCAGCAGCCGTTCGCTGGCAATGGCTTTACGCCGGGCGATTTGCTCTGGTGTCGCCCCGGCCATTTCGGCGAGCGAATAACCCACCTCGTTGCCCGAAACGGTCACGCCCACGCACCACATGCCCGCGTTACGGCCTTCTTCAATGCCGGGAGTGGTGTCATCAATCTTGATGCATTGGCGCACGTCACTCACCGCCAGTGCCAGGACGTTGGCCAGCGCCATATACGGGCCTGGGCGGCCACCGGCGGGCAGTTCATCCCCGGCCACGGCATAGTCTGGCGAGACTCCCGCCGGAATGGCATTTGCCAGCACCACATTCAGCACTTCGCGTGGATAACCGGAGCATGAGCCAATCTTGATACCTGCGTTGCGCAACCAGGTCAGTACTTCCGGAGCGCCGGCAATCGGTGCCGAATAGTCGCCAACCCGGGTCAATTGCAGCGGCATGAAGCGCCGGTACATGGCGTCGATATCGGCGTCGGTCGACGGATGGCCCATCTTGTCTTGCCATTGTTGCTGAATGGCCGGCTCGGCCAGCAGCGCGCTGATGTGCTGCCATTTGGATAAACCCATCGGGCCGCGCGCCTGTTCCAGACTGATCTGGATGCCAAACTGGGCAAACACTTCGACGAAAATCTGGGTAGGAGCGAGCGAGCCGAAATCGACCAGCGTACCTGCCCAGTCAAAGATGGCCGCCTGCACGGCGGGTTTGTTCTCAAAATGCGCGTTCATGATTGATGACCTTCAGTTGGGATGTTTGTCGCCGGGAATGATGAAATTGCGGCCACGCGGGCCTTGCAGTGCCTGGTCGATCCGGCCATCCCAGTCGGCTTCGGCCAGACCATAGTCGGCGGGGTCGGTACTCACGCCCAGGTCTTCCAGAAAATCGCGCAAATGCTGGACGGCATTGCCCGCGCTGGTTGCGTCAAAAATCCGCAGCAGCAGGGCGTCCAGTTCGGCATCGGCGCCCACGGCCATTTCCATGATGCGGGGCAAGCTGAAGGAGCACGCAATGCCATGGGCCACGCCTTGCTGCAGGGTGATGTCATAAGACAGCGAGTGCGCCAGCGCGGTACGCGTATTGGAGAACGCCAGGCCCGCCTGCAGTGCTGCCACCGCCATGCGTTCACGCAGGGTGACGTCATCCAGGTTAGCCAGCAGACGCGGCAAGGTGGCGATGATTTCGCGGGCTGCCGTCACGGCCAGGGTGGCGGATACCGGGTTGCGATGGATATTCCAAAGCGATTCCAGTGCATGCGACAACGCATCAAGGCCACTGGCCAAGGTGCTGGCGCGAGGCAATGTCACCATCAGGTCGGCATCGATAATGGCGGCTTCGGGCCACGACCACGGCTGATGCAACGAGTATTTGCGCGCCGCTTGCTGATCCCAGATGGTGGCCCACGGTGTTACTTCACTGCCGGTGCCTGCGGTGGTTGGAATGGCGATCAGCGTTTTGGCTTGCCCGCGCAATGGCGCGCTGCTATCGGTGCTGGTGAGCAGGGTAAGCAGTTCGTCAAAGGTGCGCGATGGTGTGGGTGCCAGCATGGCCTTGGCGCAATCGATCACGCTGCCGCCGCCCAGCGCGATAATGCAATCGGCATCGGCATAGTGCTGCCACACGCGCTGGTACATCGGCCGGAGCCAGCTCACGTCCGGGTTGGGTTGTACGTCGGACTCGATGGCCAGCAAACGCTCGCCCAGCAAATCGGCCAGCCGCTGGTTAATGCCCAGAGAGGCGGCTTCGGGAAAAGTGATCAGGATTGCGCGGCGGTTGCCGAGCAGCGCGGACAGTCCGTCCAGCGCTCCGCGCCCGGCGTGGATATCGACAGGGTTCTGGTAGTGCCACATGGGGTAAATTCCGTTTTGTTTTTCTGGTGGGCGCCAGCGCATTAGCCGCGCTGGATGGCCCGGCGCAAGCGCGATGAAATGGCATCCGCCGCAATCACCATGACGGCGATAACGATGATGCAGGTGGCCGACTGCGGGTATTTGAAGAGCTTGAGGCTGCTCAGCAACTCGAAACCCAGCCCGCCCGCGCCGACCATGCCCAGCACGGTGGCCGAACGCAGGTTGACTTCAAAGCGGTACAGAATCACGGCGATCCAGGCGGTGATGACTTGTGGTATCACGCCAAATACGATCACTTGTAGTGGCCGGGCGCCGGTGGCTTCCAGTGCCTCGATCGGGCCCTGGTCGATTTCTTCGATGCTTTCAGCAAAGAATTTGCCCAGCATCCCCACGCCATGCAGCGCCAGAGCCAGCACGCCAGGAAATGGCCCGAGGCCGACGGCGGAGACGAAAATCAGCGCCAGAATGAGCTCATTGATACTGCGGATCAGGTTGAACAATTGCCGCGCGCCCTGATACAGCAGCCACGGCATATGCAGATTGCGTGCCGCCAGCAAAGACAGCGGTACGGCAAAGATCACGCCGAAAACTGTGCCCCACAGCGCGATCTGGAAGGTCTCCAGCGCCGGGCCGATCAGCCGGGGCAATATCTTCCAGTCTGGCGGTATGGTGCGGCCGATAAAATCGGCAATTTGCGGCAGGCCGCCAGCCAGATCACTCCAGCTCAGTTGCGCACCGGCGGCGCTCCATTGCAGCACCACAATGCCGATGACCATCGCGGCGCCCAGGCTCAACCATTGCGCGGAGTTTTTAGGCCCGCTGACCAGCCATTGATGCTTGAACGTGCTCATTGCAGTACCTCCAGGCCCACGGCATGTGTGATTGCGGTCGCGGGAGTGAGACTCACCGGGGCCATGGTCGGCGCTGATGCATCCTGGCCCGGATAGATGCGCTGCAAGTCCGCCTCGGTCAGCGCACCTTCGCGGCTGTCGAACACAATACGACCCTGCGCCAGACCCACAATGCGGTCGCCAAATTCGCGGGCGTATTCCACCTGATGCAGGTTGCACACCACGGTGATGCCTAGTTCCCGCGTGGCATCGCGCAGGTATTGCAACACCATGCGTGCGCTTTGCGGATCAAGACTGGCCACCGGTTCATCGGCCAGAATCACCCGCGGCTGCTGGGCCAGGGCGCGGGCAATCCCCACGCGCTGCATTTGCCCGCCGGAAAGCGAACTGGCGCGCGCCGTGGCTTTGGCGGCCAGACCAACCCGGCGTAAACACTCATGAGCCAGAGCGACGTCTTCACGCTTGAACAGCTGAAGTATTGAGGTGAACGTCGGCAGCGCACCCAGGCGGCCAGTCAGCACGTTTTTGAGGACCGACAAACGCAGAACCAGGTGATGGTGCTGGAAAATCATCGCCACCTGGCGACGCAAAGCACGGGTGGTGCCAGGCTGGTTGGCATCCAGCCCGGTGACTTCCAGTTCGCCCGAGTCCGCCGTCACCAGCCGGTTCATACAGCGCAGCAGTGTCGATTTGCCCGCGCCCGACTGTCCCAGGATAACCACGAATTCTCCCGGTGCGACATCCAGATCGATGCCGCGCAGAACCAGGTTGTCACCCCAGGATTTGGTGAGTTGGCGTACGTGAATCATTTCATTTTCCGCAAATCAAGCTCGAGCACCTTGGCGGTTTCGCGAATGATGTCATAGGCGGCATCGTTGGTCGGCTGAAAGCCCGCCAGCATGCCTTGGTCGCCCCATGGCAGGTCTTTGATATTGGCAAAAGCCTTGCTCAGTTTTTCTTTGGTGGCCGGGTCCAGATCTTTACGCCAGACCATCGGCGATTCCGGGATCGGGCTGGAAGTCCACACCACCTTGAAGTCATCTTGCTTCACGACGCCACGAGCGATGGCAGAGGCGAGAATCCGGTCAGCCACAGCAGCAGCGTCGACCTTTTTGTTTGCCACAGCCAGGATGCTGGCGTCGTGCGAGCCCGAAAACACAGTGCGCGAGAACAGTTTGTCTGTGTCATAACCCGCTTTCTGCAAAGCGGCTTTGGGGAACAAGTGGCCCGAGGTGGAGCTTGGATCAACAAAAGCGAAGGTATGGCCCTTCAGTTGCGCCAGCGAGCTGATATCCGACTCTTTGCGCACGATGATCAGGCTGTGGTACGCACTGGAGTTGTTTTTCTTGGTGACCGCAACCGCAAATGCTTCGGCATCAGCCACCTGATTGGCCAGCGCGTAAGAGAACGGCCCCAGATAAGCGACATCCAGCTTGCCCGAACGCAGTGCTTCAATCACGCCGTTGTAGTCGGTTGCCACAAACGGCTTGATGGTCAGACCGGTTTGCTGATGCAGGCTTTCCAGTACTTGTTTGCTGCTTTCAACCATGGCTTGGGAGTCTTCGGACGGAATCAGGCCGATGGTGAGCGTGGTTTTAGGTTCGGCTTGGGCCGGGGTAGCAACCAGCAGCGGCAACACCGCCAGACAGAGCGCGGACAGCAAAGACGACATGCGTTTCATGGCAAACCTCGTGACAGGGAGAATGCCGCAGAGATTAACGACGTAATGTGACAGTCATCTGAGCGGTTCAACATGTCTTTGCCCAGCAAACTATAGAAGGAATCTATACATGAGCACTGCCCGGTTCCGCGCCTTCCTCGCGGTGGCGCGCTACGGCAGCTTCAGCGCCGGTGCCCGCGCTTTGGGGCTGAGCCAGCCCACGCTGACGGCACAAGTGCAGGCGCTGGAAAAACAACACAATGTGGAGTTGTTTGTGCGCCATGGCCGGCGGCTGCAATTGTCTGAAGTTGGCCAGCAACTGCTGCCATTCGCCCAGCAACTGGCTTCGCTGGAAACCGATGCGTACAACCTGCTGCACGATTCAGGCAGGCTCACTCGTGGCCAGTTAAAGCTGGGCGCGGTGGGGCCGTTTCATGTGATCGAGATGGTTGATGCATACCGGCGCCAATATCCCGATATCGAGATATCGATCCGCATCGGTAATTCCGCTGCGGTGCTGGCTGATCTGGAAAACTACATCACCGATATCGCGGTGCTGGCCGGTCAGCATGATGATCCGCGCTTTGCCATTCACAGTTACGCTCGTCATCGCGTGGTGTTGTTTGCCAATGTGGCGCATCCGTTTGCCCATCGCGGCAGCATTTCGCTGGCCGAGTTGCACCAGCAACCCTTGCTGCGCCGGGAAAAAGGCTCAACTACCCGCGCCGCGCTTGATCTGGCGCTGCAGCAAGCGGGCGTCAAACCCCATATGTCGATGGAGATTGGCAGTCGCGAGGCGCTGCGTGAAGCCGTTATCCGTGGCTTGGGTTTGGGTACGGTGTCCGAGGCCGAATTCATTGCGCACCCGGATATCCGTATCGTGCGGCTCGAGGGCGACCCGGTACACACCGAAACCTATGTTTACTGCCTGGCTGAGCGGCGACACAGCTTGCTGATTTCGTCGTTCTTTGAGCAGGCATTGTCCGGCGAGCCGAAAAGGCAGGCGGAGCTGACTAGCACGTAATGTGCGCTGCGATATTTGATACTCATCAACGATCAGTGCGGCAATAAAACAAGCTGCCGCTGTCAATTAATGCCCATCATACAAAACGGTATGCCGGGCAAAATCAGTCCAATGCAAAAGGCATAAGGCAGCGGGGTTGTACGGTTTTTTCATGCAGAAAGCCCGAAACGTCAGAGATCGTCAGAGACCGTCAGCGACGAATACACACCGCTGAAACTTGCGCCCAAGCAGTCATCCATCTTGCCCGCTTTGGCCAAATTGGTGGCCTGTATCTAGCCCATTGCATCTGCTCTGCCTCACCAAATGGAAAGCGCGCCCGGACTCGGGCCTATGATCAGGCTCCAGCTATAGCGGCACCACAAAGGTTCCGCTCATGATGAAACTTCGGCCCTGGTACATGCCGGTGGCGATCGCCACCGGTTTTTGTGCGCCTGCGCTGCTGATTGCGCTGGTCTCCTACGGCATCGCCCAGCAAGCCTTTCTGCACCGCATTGACGAGTTTTCCGGCCGCGTATTGCTGCGTGCGGAAATGGTCGCGGGCGAGGCGCAAAACGCTCTGGCCGAGGCCAACGCTACAAGTGGTCCCTATTGTGGCGAGGCGCATCTGCATGCTCTGCGCGAGATCGAGCGCAAATATCGCTACGTGCGTGAAGTGGCGTATCTGCAAGGTTCTACCCTCGCCTGTACCTCTCACGTCGCAGATGTGGGCAAGGGGCTGGTCAATGCCGCCGATGTTGCTGCCGGGCTGGACTCCAGGTTTGTAGCATTGCGAGACCGACAGCATCTGGTCATCGTTGATCCGCGTTTCTATGTAGATATCGTTCCGCTCGATAACACAATCCAGCTGGGTGTGGTCGACACCGCCAACGGCCAGGCCATTGCCAGATGGCCACATGCCGACCCGGAAATATTGAAACAGGCGCTCGCCGGCAAACTGGACAAACAGGCAATGGAGGGGCGCATATTCCGGGTTGTGCGCTCGAAACAGATGGCAATGGCAGTGGTGATCTATGAGCCGGAGATGCCGTTCCAGCAGGCATGGCAAAAGCTGCTTTATATCTGCATGCCCTTCGCTCTGGCCATGAGCTTGCTGGCTAGCTGGCTGGTACTGCGCTGGGCCCGCAAGTGGCAGGGCCCCAGAGCCACCTTGCTCGAAGCACTCCGGCGCAAACAATTCTTTGTGCAGTACCAACCCATTATTGAGCTGGATACCGGCAGATGTAGCGGCGCGGAGGCCCTGGTACGCTGGCGCACGGCAGAGAACGTCACCGTCAGCCCGGCAACTTTCATCCCGATGGCCGAGAGCCTTGGACTATTGCCGCAGATCACGGACGTGGTACTGGCTCAAATCGCACGCGACCAGGGCGCGTTTCTTGTCGCCAATCCATCTCTGCATATTTCGGTGAATTTCGCTGCATCAGACCTGCAGCAAAGCGACGTGGTCGGCAAATTGACCGGCATGGTGGCGCAAATGGGTATCCGGCCCCAACAGATATGGGTGGAAATTACCGAAAGTGCCTGCGTTAATGATCCCGTTTCGCTAGATACGCTCAACCGTCTGCACCACGCCGGTTTTCCTATCTATATCGATGACTTTGGTACGGGTTATTCCAGCCTGGCCTATTTATCAGAATTGCCGCTCGCTGGCCTGAAGGTCGACAAGATGTTTGTTGACGCCATTGGCAAAGCGACGGCGACCGCAGACATCACCGAACACGTTATCGCAATGGCTCAGGATCTGAACCTGAACATCGTGGCAGAAGGCATAGAGACCGCAGAGCAGCACGCTTATCTGAAGGCTCGCGCAGTGCAATATGGCCAGGGATGGCTGTTTGCGCGCGCGCTGGATGCGAAGGCTTTTCAGAATTTCCAGCCTGCAACTGCGGCGTAAAAGCCGAATTGGCAAACCGGTTTCTCAATGCAAGGATGGTTGCGGCTGGCCGATAGCGATGGGTCGATTTCTCCAGGAAATACAATCATTGCCATGGCCGGTTGTGCTTGGGAGCGACGGTTTGCGTGGAGATCAGGTTTGAAAATGCATTGCAGAATGCAAAAGAGGCCAGCCCTTGCGAGCTAGCCTCCTGAATTTTCTGGTGGGTCGTGCGGGATTCGAACCTGCGACAAACGGATTAAAAGTCCGCTGCTCTACCAACTGAGCTAACGACCCAACGAGCCGCGCATTCTGCCTAAGAATTGTCGGGGCGTCAATACTTTGCTGCGGATATTTTTTTGGCGCAGCAGCAAAGCCGCCAGTTTGCGGGCTTAAAGGGCGGCTGGATTCGCAATCTGGATGTACCGGGCAAACCGGCTTTGCAGGTATTCACGCAGGCGAATGACGGTGGGCGATAACGTGAGGCGGTGGGCGCAGAGCAGGTACATGGGGGCGGCTTCGCCCTGATAGTGCGGCAGCAACAATTGCAGCCGACCGGTTTGCAGATCGGGCAACACATCCAGCTTCGATTTGTAGGCAATGCCCAGCCCGGCCAGCACCCAGCGGCGCACCACCTCGCCGTCGTCGCTCACCCGGTCGCCATGTACCGCCACTGTGTAATCCGTATCGCCCTGGCTGAAGCGCCAACGTTCGTGCACGGTGTCGCTGAGCAGAAAACGCAGACAATTGTGCTGACGCAGTTGCGCGGGAGTTTGTGGGGCGGGGTGGCGAGCCAGATAGTCGGGTGACGCCACCAGCACGCGGCGGTTTGTGGGTTCTAGCGGCAACGCCACCAGGCTGGAGTCCTCTGGTGCGCCATAACGCAGGGCGATATCGACCGGTTGGCGGTAAAAGTCGGCGAGGCGGTCGCTGATGCGAATCTGGAATCCCACTGCAGGATGTTCGCGCTGGAAGTCATCCAGCCAGCCTGTCAGCAAATTGCGGCCCAAGTCAGAGGGCATGGAGATGCTCAAGGTGCCGGAGATGTGTTGTTTGTCCTGGGCGATGGCGTCACGGCCCGCTTCCAATGCGGCTAGGGCGCTGCGGGCGTGTTCCAGATAGCGTTCGCCGTCACTGGTCAGGCGCAATCTACGGGTGGATCGCACAAACAGCCGCGTTTGCAATTCGGCCTCAAGCCGTTTGAGCGCCGCGCTGGCAACGGCGGGAGTGAGATCAAGTTCGCGCGCGGCGGTGGAAAAGCTGCCGTTTTCTGCCGCCCGTACAAACACCAGTAAATCTTCAATTCGCACCAAGATTGAAGGCCCTCATTTCGGCTATTTTCAAAAATAAATTGAAACTGCATCTGATCTTAGCCTGTTTTTCAGCTGCCGTAACAGGGTCAAGATGCGCTCATTCGATTCGCATGTGGCAGTGGCATTGCCCTGCCAGTCAGCACCTTTACAACGTTCCGGAGAAACATCATGAAAGCAGTAGGCTATTACCAGAACCAGGCCATTGATCACCCTGAGTCACTGATCGACCTGACCCTGCCAGACCCGACGCCGGGCGAGTACGACTTGCTGGTTGAGGTGAAGGCGATCTCGGTAAACCCGGTGGACGTCAAAATTCGCGGCGGGGTGGCGCCAACGGCCGGTGAGGCCAAGGTCATTGGTTGGGACGCCGCTGGCGTGGTGCGTGCAGTGGGCAGCAAGGTCAGTTTGTTCAAGGTCGGTGATCGCGTGTGGTATGCCGGTTCATTGACTCGGCCCGGCACTAACAGCGAGCTGCATCTGGTGGATGAGCGCATTGCGGGCCGCATGCCGCAATCGCTGGATTTCGCCCATGCTGCGGCGCTGCCACTGACGGCTATCACGGCTTGGGAATTGCTGTTTGATCGCCTGCAGGTGCTGGATAACGCTGCGCCGAGTGGTAACGCATTGCTGGTGATCGGCGCTGCGGGTGGCGTGGGTTCGATCATGGTGCAGCTGGCGCGGCAATTGACCGGGCTAACCGTGATCGGCACCGCATCGCGGCCAGAAACCCAGGCTTGGGTAAAAGAGCTGGGCGCGCATCACGTGATCGACCACACCAGGCCGCTCACCGAGGAACTCAAGCGCATTGGCGTTGCTCAGGTGGAGTACGTGGCGAGCCTGAACCAGACCGAGGCCCACTACGCGCAGATCGTCGAGGCGCTAGCCCCTCAAGGCAAGCTGGCGCTGATTGATGACCCGGCTCAACTGGACGCCCGTCCGCTCAAGCGCAAGAGTATTTCGCTGCACTGGGAGTTCATGTTTACCCGTTCGATGTTTGCCACTGCTGATCAGATCAAGCAGCATCAGTTGCTGAGCCGCCTGGCGAATCTGATCGATGCCGGGGTGATTCGCACCACGCTGGCCGAGCATTTTGGCACCATCAATGCCGCCAATCTGAAAAAGGCCCATGCCTTACTGGAAAGTAACAAGGCGCGCGGCAAGATTGTGCTGGAAGGGTTTTGATCTGGCGGCTTTGGCCCGATGTAGTGCTCACGTTGTTCAAGGTTTTGCTAAACCGGCTGCTGCGGTAGCCGGCACATTTTGGGTTTGATTGATTCTGGCTTTGCCACACTCAGGAGCAACTTTGCTATGCATATCGATTTGACAGGTAAAACCGCACTGGTCACAGGTTCATCATCCGGCATTGGTTTGGCGATTGCGCGTGGGCTGGCCGAAGCTGGCGCCTCCGTCGTTTTGCATGGACGTGATGCGGCCAAACTGGAGAAAGCACGCCAGAGTATTGCTGCGGCTTTTCCGAAAGCTACGCTCAGCGTGATCGCGTCTGATCTGGGTACAGCGGCGGGCGCGCAAGCCATCATCGCCGCATATCCAGATGTGGATATCCTGGTGAACAACGCCGGGATTTTCGAACCGCGGGAGTTTGCCGAGATCACCGATGAACACTGGCAAACCATGCTTGATGTGAATGTCATGAGTGGCATTCGTCTGTCACGTCATTACCTGCCGCGCTTGCTCAAAGCCAATTGGGGCCGCGTGGTGTTTATCTCCAGCGAATCCGGTTTGAACATTCCGGCAGAGATGATCCATTACGGCGTCAGCAAAACCGCGCAACTGGCGGTATCACGCGGCATGGCTGAACTGACTGCGGGCACAGGCGTGACTGTGAACGCGGTGCTGCCCGGCCCGACACGCTCGGATGGCGTGGGCAACTTTTTTGGTGAAATCGCCAAAGAACAAGGCGTGCCGCAAGAGCAGGTTGAGCGTGATTTCATTGCTACGCATCGACCGACATCGCTGCTCAAGCGCCTGGCTACGGTGGAAGAAGTCGCCAATATGGTGGTGTATGTGTGCTCCACGCAGGCTTCTGCCACCAACGGCGCGGCGCTGAAGGTCGATGGCGGAGTGGTGCGCTCTATCGCCTGATCAGGCGTCATGGTGGCTCACGAGTGGCGCAAAGTTGCGGCGCAGTGCCTGACGGCAACTGCGCCGTATTTGTTCCCGGCTTGTCCGCTCGGCTCAGGGCGGCTTGTTATCGCGGACCGGTCCGGCTACGCTTGCGGCCAAATAACCCGCATGTATCTGCACGCCAAAGGACCAGTCCAATATGGGCATCCGCAAGCTCGCCAGCGAGCTGAATCTATCCGTTTCCACTATCTCCCGTGCTCTGAACGACAGTGACGAAGTGAGCGAGAAAACCCGCGAACGTGTGCGCGAGGCAGCAGCACGCCACGGTTATGCGCCTAATCGCGCCGCCGAAAGCCTGCGCAAAGGACGGCTGAACACCATAGGTTTGATGCTGCCCGCCCGGCTGGAAGAAGAAAACTACACGCTGGCGCTGTTCATGCGTCTGGCCGATGGTTTGCAATCTGTGCTGGCCATGCATGGCATGGATCTGGTTATGTACGGCAGCAAATCGTACGAAGAAGAGTTCGTGCGTTTGCGGCGCATCGTGGAGCGACATCACGTGGACGGCGTGATTCTGGCCGGCACGCGCCGCCATGATGAACGCATTGATTACGTGGCCGGGCGTCGTTTTCCGTTTGTGGCTTTTGGCCGTAGCGAATCCGGTGGTGACCACGCCTGGATCGATCTGGATTTTGCCGCTGCCGCAAAAACCGCCGTCAGCCATCTCACCGGATTGGGGCATCAGCGCATTGCCATTGGCGTACCCGGTAAAGACGCCATGCAGGCGCATCTGTATCTGCAAGCCTGGCAAACTGAAATGGCCAGGGCGGGATTGCCACTGCTGCCGGATTTCGTCCAGGTTGATGAACTGTCTGAGCGCGGCGGTTATCGCATCACCGAAACCCTGCTGGCATTGCCGCAGCCGCCGACGGCGATCATGTTCCAGAGCGATAGCATGGCCATTGGCGCCTATCGCAAACTCAATGAATTGGGCAAAACGCCGGGGCGCGATCTGGCCGTATTTGGCGGCGTACTGGCGGGGGATGTGCCGGAATATCTGTCGCCAAGGTTGAGTGGTTTTACGGTGGATGCCCAGGCTTTGGGCGTGCGCATGGCCAAGGTGTTGCTGTCGCAATGGCCGCAGTTTGCAGAAATCTACGCCAGCGAAGCCCGGCAAAGTGTGTGGCCGCTGGATTTGCGCGCACGCGATAGCGATGGTGGAGCAGGCCACTGATACTGCACATTTGGCGAGCGGCTAACCTGGATTTTGCTGGCTGTCGTTTTGTTGTTAATCACCGCTGCACTTCTGTTTTTCCACAATCCCGATTCTGTTTTTCACTTGCTTGCTTGACAGCTTTTGGTGCGAGGTCAAGAATCGCCGCACCATTTCGGAAACGTTTCCGTAACTTGTTCCGGAAAATTACAAGCGATTCAATAGCAGCTTTGCTCGCTGCCGGAATGGTGCGCAAGACAACAGCATATTCATGACCGGTGGACTGACACCGGCCCAGCAGGCGAACCCGGTTTCGCCATCCGCGACTTTGCAGCAACTGGAGGGGCTATGAAAAAGAACATGCGTGCCGTGTGTACGGCACTGGGTCTGGCATTCACGCTGGCTAACGCGGCAGCGCTCGCCGCCAGCCTGTCGGTATGGGCGGTGGATGAGCCGGACAACTACACCGAAAAAATGGCGCGCGAATTCGCCAAGCTGCACCCGGATGTACAACTGCAAGTGCGCAAGGTTGGTTTCTCGGCCCTGAACGACGAAGCAATGCGTGCGGTGATGTCCGGCAATGGCCCCGATGTAATCCCGGTCGATAACCCGAACACCGCCATGTTTGCCGCCCGCAATGCGCTGCTGGATCTGACGCCGTATCTGGTCAAATCCAAAGTGATCGACGTCAAACAGATCTTCCCCGGCCCGCTGAAAAACGCCAGCTGGAACGGCAAGGTCTACGCGATTCCTCGCGGCACCAATACCCTGGCGCTGTACTACAACGAAGACCAGTTCAAGGCTGCCGGGCTGGACCCGAACAAGCCGCCACAAACGTGGGACGAGCTGTATGCCTACGCCAAGAAACTGACCAACGCGCAAAAGAACATCTACGGCCTGGCGTTCTCGGCAGTGGGTGACGAAGAAGGCGTATTCCAGTTTCTGCCGTTCATTCAGGCTACTGGCGCCGATTGGGACAAGCTGAACAATCCGGGCGCTGCCCGCGCCGCTGCGTTCTGGCAAAAACTGCTGGACGACAAACTGGCTTCGCCGGACACGCTGAGCCATCGCCAGTCTGAAGCTGCCGCTACCTTTATCAACGGGAATGCGGCCATGGATATCAACGGCCCGTGGGAACTGATGGCTGTCGAGAAAGGCGCCAAGTTCAAGTGGCGCGTAGCGTTGCTGCCTACCGAAAAGGCCGGTGGTACCAAGGCTTCGGCGCTGGGCGAACAGAATCATGCCATTTTGCGCACCGCCAAGAACCCGCAAGTGGCGTTTGAGTTCCTGGAATACATGTACAGCCAGCGTGGCCGTAACTGGAACGAATTCGGCATGCTGCCACCGTCCAAAGACACGGTGACCAAAGACCCGAAATGGCCGGATGCGTACAAGACGTTCAACGAGCAAATGCAATATGCCCGTCCACGTGGCCCGAATCCGGAATGGCCGAAGGTCTCCAAGGCGATCTCCACCGCTGTTCAGTCGGTGTTGACGCATCAGGCTGATCCGAAGAAAGCGATGGATGCGGCCTACCAGACTGTGCAATCGATCAAGAAGTAAGCGTTTCACCTCTGCGGGCGGCGGCGGATGTACGCCGCCGCCCGATTCGCATTTCCAGGCTTTACGGGGCAACCCATGAACAAGTTATTTGCCCGCTTTCCCAAAGAGAGCGGCTTCGAGATCACGCTGGCGGTATTTGCGCTGGCGTATCTGCTGGTCTTTGCCGGCTTGCCACTGCTGTACAACATTGTGTTGTCGTTCCAGCAAGTGGACTTGATGGAGCCAGCCACGCTGCTGCGCCCGTTTGCCGGGCTGGCCAATTATCACGATATCTTCAGCCGTCCTGAAGCGCGCCAGGTACTGGTAAACACGCTGCTGTTTGTCGGTTTGTCGCTGGCGCTGCAAGTGGTCATCGGCTTTCTGCTGGCGCTGCTGTTTCTGCAAGACTTCCCCTTCGCCACCTTTATGCGCGGCCTGTTTCTGGCGGGCTGGATCATGCCCGGGCTGGTGGTTGGGGTGATCTGGAAACTGCTGTTCGCCGGCGATTTCGGTGTGCTCAATGACTTGCTGATGCGCTCCGGCATTTTGCATGACCGCATCTTCTGGCTGTCCGACCCGGCGTATTCGATCTACGCGGTGATCATCGCCAACGTCTGGCTGGGCGTGCCGTTCAATATGCTGCTGCTGTCAGTCGGTCTGGCGGCGATTCCCGGCGACTTGTACGAAGCTGCGGAACTGGATGGCGCCAACGCCTTGCAACGCTTCTTTGGCATCACGCTGCCCATGATGAAAGCCACGCTGGGCGCGGTGATCTCGCTGGGCGCAATCATGACCATGCAACAGTTCGACCTGATCGCCGCGCTTACCCAAGGCGGCCCGGCCAATTCGTCGCAAGTGGCACAGTACTGGTCATGGCAGTTGTCGTTCCAGACCTTCGAAGTGTCGGCTGGTTCGGCCGTAGCCACGCTGATGATGATTCTGGTGCTGATCGTGGCGGTGTTTTACGTGCGCTCCACGCGCAATGAACGGATGGTGTGAGATGAAGCGCTATGTCTTGTTTGTGATCGCGCTCATCGTCACCGCGGTCTATCTTTTTCCGCTGTACTGGATGTACATCACCGTGTTCAAAAGCGCGGCCGAGATGTTCCAGTCCCCGCCTACCTTCTGGCCCGCCCACGCCGAATCGCATATCTGGCAGGTGTTTACCGAGCGCGGTATGGGCAAGTTCTTGTGGAACTCGTTCATCATCGCCTGCGGCACCACGGCAGTGACGGTGTTTGTCGGTACTGGTGCAGCGTATGCGCTGGCTAGCGTACAAAACCGCTGGACCAGCCTGGCGATTTTCGCCGTGTTGGTGCTACAGGCGCTGCCATCGAGCCTGATGGTGACGCCGATCTTCACCGCTTTCAAAGGACTCGGTCTGCTGGAAACCCCACGCCTGGCAGTGGTGATTGCGCAGATCACCAAAACGTTGCCGTTCTACATCGTGCTGTGCCGCGCCAGCTTTGTGCAGATTCCGCGTGAACTGCGCGACGCCGCACTGGTGGATGGCGCCTCTCCCGCCCGCGCCTTCTTTGATGTGATCTTGCCACTGGCGGTGAACGGCATTCTGGTGACGGCAATCCTGGTGTTCCTGCAATCGTTTGGTGAGTACGTCTACGCCCGCTCGCTGATTCTGGATGACCAATACCAGACCGCCACGGTCGGGCTGTCGGCGTTTATTGGCGCCACCAAGATCGACTGGATCGGGATCATGACTTACTCCGCGGTGTTCGTAACGCCAATCCTGATCGCCTTCATGCTGCTGCAGCGGCGGATTGTGGCTGGGCTGACCGCTGGCGCTTTGAAGTGAGCGGCTCAGAAAACCAAGTGGAACGATGCCGACAAGGCGTACGAAGTGTAGACAGTACAAGTGCTACGGCAAACGAGTACAACGCAGGCGGCAGGGTTTTATGAGCCGCTCACACGGAACAGATCATGAATCGCATTGAAATTGAACATCTGAACAAGTCCTACGGGCCGGTGGAAATCCTCAAGGACATCACCATCGCTGTGCCGGAGGGGCGTTTTGTGGCGCTGATCGGGCCATCGGGCTGCGGTAAATCCACCCTGTTGCGCACCATTGCCGGGCTGGAACAAATCACCGGCGGCACGCTGAAAATTGACGGCAAAGTGGTCAACAAGACCCCGCCGCGCAAGCGCGACGTGGCGATGGTGTTCCAGAGTTACGCGCTCTACCCGCACATGAATATCGAAAAGAACATGTCGTATTCATTGCGCCTGAAGCGTAGCGCGCCGCAGGTCATCAAGGACAGCATTAGCGGCGTGGCCGAAACGCTGGGGCTGACACATTTGCTGGAGCGTATGCCGCGCCAATTGTCCGGCGGACAACGCCAGCGGGTGGCGATGGGCCGCGCCATTGTGCGCAATCCCAAGGTGTTTTTGTTCGACGAGCCATTGTCCAACCTGGATGCCGCGCTACGCGTCCACATGCGCTCGGAAATCCGCAAATTGCACGAGCGCTTGCACGCCACTTCCGTTTACGTAACGCACGATCAGGTCGAAGCCATGACCATGGCCGATCACGTGGTGGTGCTGCGCGCAGGCCGCGTCGAACAACAAGGCGAGCCGCTGGCGCTGTATGACAAACCAGCCAACAAGTTTGTGGCCGGCTTTATTGGTTCACCAGCCATGAACTTTATCGAAGCGCAAATCGGCGGTGATGGCCGCAGCGTGCTGTTTGGTGCCGAAGACCTGCAAACGCTGGATAGTGGCCGCGATTTGCCACCAGGTTTGAAAGTGTGGCTAGGCTTGCGACCAGAACATCTGCATCTGCAAGGTGCCGGGCAAGCGGTGCGCTGCGCAGTGGAGAACGTCGAAACCACCGGCTCGATGACCTTTATCGAAGCCCGCCCCGGTGGCGCGGCCGCGCAACCGTTGCTGGTGGCGCATGCCGGCAAAGCCACGGTGACGACGGGGGAGCAGTTGAACCTGCATATCGCCACCGAACATTTGCATCTGTTCGATCGCGAGACCGAAAAAGCCATTTAAGCGAAGGTGCTCCGGTGCGCTACAGCGCCAGGTATCTCGGATTTTATTGTTGACCGGAAACGTTTCCGGTCAGGCATCAACAAAACGGAATTCCAACATGAAAATCAGTGACGGTAACTGGCTGATCCGCGAAGGTCTGAACATCCTGTACGCGGTGCAAATCCACAGCGTGGATGTGCTGGACGATGAACTGCTGATCTACGCCGCCCCGCGCGACGTCTCCGGGCGTGGCGCGCAGCTGGATACGGGTCTGCTCGCGTTTCGTATCCACTCGCCGCAGAACGGTGTCATTGGCGTGCGCGTCGATCATTTCCAGGGGGGGCGTGATACAGGCCCGCATTTTGAAGTGAACCGCCAACGTGTGCCGGTGCAGATCACCAACACCGCTACCGAAGCGACGCTGACCAGCGGCTCGCTGACCGTGCGCATCGCCAAAACCGGCGATTGGGCGGTGGACTTTCTGCGTGGTGAGCAGCGGATTACCGGTAGCGGTTTTCGCGGTTGCGGCCATCTGACCGATGGCAATCAGGATGGCGCTCCGTATATGTTCGAGCGCCTCGACTTGGGTGTGGGCGAGAATGTCTATGGCCTCGGCGAGCGCTTCACCGCTTTCGTGAAGAACGGCCAGACCGTGGAAAGCTGGAACCGCGATGGTGGAACCAGCACCGAACAAGCCTACAAGAACATCCCGTTTTATCTGACCAATCGCGGTTATGGCGTGTTTGTGAATCACCCGGAGAACGTCTCGTTTGAAGTGGGCAGCGAGAAGGTCACCAAGGTGCAGTTCAGCGTGCCAGGCCAGGGGCTGGAGTATTACGTGATCGACGGCCCGACACCGAAAGAGGTGCTGGACCGCTACACGCAATTGACCGGACGCCCGGCGCTGCCTCCGGCCTGGTCGTTCGGGCTGTGGCTGACCACTTCATTCACTACCGATTACGACGAAGCGACGGTCAATCACTTTATTGATGGCATGGCCGAACGCAATATTCCGCTGCATGTGTTCCACTTTGACTGCTTCTGGATGAAGGCTTTCCATTGGTGCAACTTTGAGTGGAACCGTGAAACCTTCCCCGATCCGCAAGGCATGCTGGCGCGGCTGAAAGCGCGTGGCCTGAAAATTTGCGTGTGGATCAACCCGTATATCGCGCAACCGTCACCGCTGTTTGCCGAGGGCAAAGCCAAGGGTTATCTGCTGCAAAAGCCCGACGGCGATGTGTGGCAGTGGAACAAATGGCAACCCGGTCAGGCGATTGTCGACTTCACCAATCCGGCCGCGTGCGAGTGGTACGCCGGGCATCTGCGCCGCTTGCTGGATATGGGCGTGGATTGCTTCAAGACCGACTTCGGCGAGCGCATCCCCACCGACGTGGTTTACCACGATGGTTCGGACCCGCAGAAGATGCACAACTACTACAGCTACCTGTACAACAAGGTGGTGTTTGACGTACTGGTCGAAAAACGTGGCGCGGCCGAAGCGGTGGTGTTTGCCCGTTCCGGCACAGTCGGTAGCCAGAAGCTGCCGGTGCACTGGGGCGGCGATTGCAGCGCTACCTACGAATCGATGGCGGAAACGCTGCGTGGCGGGCTTTCGCTGTGCTTGAGTGGCTTTGGTTTCTGGAGCCACGATATCAGTGGCTTTGAGAACACCGCCCCCGCCGATGTCTACAAACGCTGGTCGGCGTTTGGTTTGCTCTCCAGCCACAGCCGCCTGCATGGCAGCAAATCGTATCGGGTGCCTTGGCTGTTCGACGATGAGGCCGTGGCGGTGGTGCGCCACTTTACCGAGTGGAAATCGCGTCTGATGCCGTATCTGTATGACGCATCGGTACAAGCCACCACCGGCACGCCCACCATGCGCGCCATGATGCTGGAGTTCCCGCATGATCCGGCTTGTGATTATCTCGATCGCCAGTACATGCTGGGTGATTCGCTGTTGGTGGCGCCGGTATTCAATGCGACGGGCGATGTCGACTTCTACGCGCCAGAAGGCCGCTGGACGCATCTGTTCAGCAACAAGGAGATTGTCGGTGGCCGCTGGCACCGCGAACAGCACAGCTTTTTGAGCCTGCCGCTGTACGTGCGCCCGAACACCTTGCTGGCGCTGGGCACCAACGATCAACAGCCGGATTACGACTACGCCACGCAGAGCGAACTGCATCTGTTTGCGCTAAAAGACGGGCACGTTGCTACGGCAACGGTGCGTGACTTGCAGGGCGCGACGGTCAACACCGTGAAGGTAAGTCGGAAAGGCAATGCCCTGAGCGTGGAACAAACCGGCAAAGCACAAGACCTGACACTGGTGCTGCGCAATGTGCCGACGCTGGCCAGTTCCCCGGCACTGGAGACGGAAAGCACGCCACTGGGTTTGCGTATCAGGATTCCTGCGGCAAAGCTGCCGCTGACCCTGGCTCTCTAACCGGGCGCCAGCGGGAATGTGGAAAAGCGGCAGCCTATCGGTTGCCGCTTTTTTGCGTCTGGACATTCACACCACCACCGCGCAAGCGATGAATCAGTGATCCCAAGGCAAGGGAATGGTGAAGGTATCCGCTTCGGGCTGGGTGGATTGCTCGGCAGGAGGGGGAGGCAATTGCGCGGCCTGAACGGCTTTCTTTTCCTGAAGCAAGCGCCAGATGCGGACATGAGAGGCGCGATGCATGGCGATTCGGGCAAGGTTTGATTTGTTCACGGCGGGCCTGTGTGCTTCACGTGACGGTTTCACGGGGGCAAACGCATCAAGTCACTGGATACGGCTTGCACTGGACCGCATTATCCGCTGGCTTGCGCATACCTTGGGTATTTTCGTGTTACAAATCAAAAACTGTGGACCGAATGGCTATCGAACTATCAACTGTAACCCGCACCATTGCTTGTTCCAGAAATTTTCATATGGCTTGATACCGTCAAAAATACCGTCAGGCCGCGCCCGCTTGCCTCATTTATGGGCGGTTTTCGAAAACAAGCGTTGCGCCATGAGCGTATGAAAATGGAAAAGCAAAACCCCGCAGTTGCGGGGCTTGGTATCTACTTGACTCTATCTCTTGGCTATCAGCTCGGTGACACCTTTCATGATTTCACCGACACCTTTCATGATTTCACCGACGCCCTCGGTGGTCGGGGTTTCGCTTTCATCGTCATCGCCCTTTTCTTTTTCTTTTGTGGGAGCTCGTTCAAACACGCGCTTCAACAATGCAAATAGGAGCAATGTCGGCGGGATAATCAGTTCAGAACCAATCAACAGTATGTGCCAATCAAAACCAGAGGCTGGGGATGGCTTTAGCTCGTCAACCTTGCTTGCGGAAACAATAGACGTTTTTTGTGCGGTCACGACCTTCACGTCGGATGCAGGCGCTTCCCGGTGAGATGCTGCTTCCACCTCGTTCAGTTTCGCGCGCTGCATGGTGTAATCCGCTACCGTGCCAACAAAGCGGATAAAGTAGAAGGTCATGGCGGCGACGAAAATAAGCGCCGCTGTAGCCACGATGACGCGCATACACCTTGCAACCCATAGATCAGAAGCTTCCTGATTCGGAATCGCAAAGTTGCTTGGTATCGGAGGGTAAAATGCGGCTTTAAATCGGTCCCAAGCGCCCATCGTCACTGTCTTGGAGGGCGTGTGGCCAGCCCCTGCGTTAGGTGCTGAAAGATCAACACCTCCTGGGTTATTCGCTTCAGCCAAGTCTGATTCCTAATGCATCAAGCCTGAAACCCATTGCAGCACTTGAAACATTGAACATCTCAGCCATCTGCTCAACGCTATAAATGTTAGGTTTATTTGCTAGTACCCAGTCAATCGCTACTTTAGGCATGAGGAGCGCTGCCGCGAACTTGTTTGCGGCGACCTCTTTTGGGTCCTTAACGCCACTGAAAAAGCTCGCGACATCGTCACGGTAACGCTCGCTTTGGTCCGTTAGATGCCCTAAGGCTAAATGCCCGATTTCATGCGCAACTGTGAAACGTTGGCGTACTTCGGGATCGGTGAGCTTGTAGCCAATCTCAATCCCGCCATTGTCTTGACGGCAGATATAGCCTGTTAGCCGATCAAAGGGCGAGATTTCTTTGATTTCTGCGCCCATGGCGCGAGCAATCGCAACGACATCTACCGGAACGCGACGGTCCCAGTATCTATCTAGTACATCCTTGGCAGAAAGGTGGGTGCGACCCTCTACAGCTTCCATATCCCTATTTTCTACATGGCTAAGCCCGCGCGATGCGGGCCTATTGACGATGCTGCCAGTATGGACTAGATGCGATCAAAATTGCAATTTTGCATATTCCAAGCCGTTAAACCGCGTTCCATACCGTTCCATATTCGCCATTTTGGTGGGCAACCAGCGCCAGCAAGAGGGGGTATGCCAGCACGGATGCAAACGTTCGGCTTTATCGTTTAATAACTCCAGCCAGTCAGTCCTACAAAAGCCAGTAAATACAAGCCATTGCGCCGTTTGGGGTGTTTCGAAACCCTCGGCATAAATCCGAATTCATGGGGTGAGTTTTCGCAAACGCATGCACTCGCACCAATCGTCTGCCTCGTGCGCCCTGACCGGCCCTTTCATGGGGTGTTTTCGCAATGACTGCATTTCCTTTTTTATGGGCTTGCAAAACTCAGGCTGCTGGCGCCGTTTTACGCTCCCACGCCGCTGCTGGCAGTTGTTCCCACCAAGCAACGAAAAACCCGACACTGTGGCCGGGCCTCGCGCGCGCGCAATCAAGCCCGGTTCAAGTCAGGTGCGCGAAGCATGATTTCCTCTCGCTCGGCTTTATTGATGTCGGCTAGCTCCACGTTTCGCAGAAGAGTCAGTACGACCTGATGGCCTTGAAGTATTGCCTCAGCGAGGGCCCGATGCGAGGCCCTGAACTGGTCGAGCTTACCCCTGCGATAGGGACGGCCATGTAGCAGATTCAATACGTTGCGCCGATAGTGCTTCAGTGGGCGTTTGCTACCGCCCTTGGCTTTCCCCACATAGCTGTGTAACAGCTCGCCAGAACATGCGTCATAAACTTCCCACAGGTATAGCAGAGGCTTGTCCTGCTCCACGCCATTCTCATTGAGGTGAAATGTAAATGCCAATTCGGTCAATTTGCTCACCTTCGTAATTTCCCCAGGCAGTCCCTTGCACTGCGCATGATAGCGTTATCGCTTCCTGTCCTCGATCTCTCCTGCACTGCGTATGCCATGCACCCGCGCATTCTGACTACTGGCCTCCTTGCCGGTTTTAGTCTTGGGCCCCCAGTGGTCGAGACCACGCCAGCCGTGCAGCCGACTGTTAAAACGACGCAACCCGCAGATGCCAGCCAGCTGCCGATTCCACCGATAGCGCCAGCGTTGCAGACCAACAAATGCAGGTCATAAACACCTACTGCAAATCGGTATCTGACGCAGTGGGCGGCAGCTATCAGATAGAGCAGGCTTGCCGCGGACAAGAGAGGGAAGCTGCGAATGCAGTGGCCACAATGAGTATCCCCAAGCGGGTAGCAACATAGTGCAGCCAGGTTGCAGATGCTGCTGGGCACAGCTTCCAGATATTGAAGACCTGCGTCGACCAAGAGCTTGCAGCAAAAGGACAAGTCGATAGCGGGCAATAATTGGTGGGAGGAACAAGCGGGCGCGATTCAGCGCCCGCACCCGTCTAGCCAAATGCCTTGATCGGTGAAATGGCGGAAGCCTTATCCACGAGCGCCAGCGGCACAGACGCGTCAGTCGCCAAGCAAATCACGTCGGTGTACCACTCATTGCCACGCGTATCTCCTGAGTGCTCGGCCACCATGATGTAATACCGTCCGTTGTTGTCTTTCTTGCCCTGCCTGGCCGCTATGTTGTTTGCTTTAAGGTTCTCGGCGCTAACGCCGTACCGCTGTTCCTGAATGCTGGCGTTATCCAGCTGGATCAGGCGGCCAATCCGGATCGCCGGATTCAGCAGCATGCGCACCTTGATGCCGTTCTGAGTCTGCTCGGGCAGCCCAACCATGCCGGTTGCAGCAGTAACGGCTGGAATCTCGCCAGGTATGTAGGCGTCCAGCGGAATGATCTCCACCTTGCCGTCCTGAATGCTCCATTTAGCTGAGATGGTTTTTACTAAGTCATCTAGGTAAGTTTTGGCGGCTCCGAAGTAGGTCTTTCCGCGCGGTAGTGTGTTGCCAGTGAGCGCGGGCGGCTTGTAGCCGAGCGTTACCCCATGCGGCACCATCGACTGAATAATTGCTGCTATCTGGTCATCAACTGATGCCCCGGCCGCTAGCGACATGTTCATCACCGCGAAGTTATATGCCCGGTCTCCATCAGCCGCAGTGATATCCAGATAAGTGTCGGTCTGGCTTTCACGACCACGCCGGAATTGCACCGTAGTACCATCGAAGATAAGCCCGAAATTCTCCTCGTACCCAGCCTGCAGCACTACTCGCGTAAATTCTTTCTGGATCTTCTGGCAGGTCTCATCCGACAGGTTGTAAACCCGGATATCTGCGCTGTTTGGGGTTTTGCTATCCCCGCGGTGAATCGCAAACCGGAATCGAAGTTGCGACAAGTCCAGCGCTTCCTTGTCATCGCCAATCAGAAGTGATGCCTTGCGTAGGTATTGTGGTGTGCTCATCGTGAAGCCTCGTAAATTCAAAGTCGTGGGTGGGTGCCTCGCGCACGCGCGCGTACTGGTGTATTAATCATCAGATCATCGGCATCTCCCTCTCCAGTTTCTCCAGCAGCGCCAGACGCACAAATTCAGACCTGTTGCCCTTGGCCGGGTGCTTCCCGCCATACGGGTAGCCAATCAGGGCATCAATCTGCATCAAGGTGTCTAGGGGCACGGACACTATCAGCCGTGTGACCGCTTGCCCGTTGAACCTCCGCAACTTGCTCATTGCACCTCCCTTGCCTGTTGCAGGGCGGTTTGTGCCGTGCGTTCTTGTTCGATCTGCCAGTGGTCACTGACGGGCCAGACCTGCGTCACGCGCTGCTCGAACCACGTGGCAAGGCTTTCCAGATTCAGGCGCTTGCCGTATCTCTGGTGCAGTTCGGCGACGGCAGACAGCAGGCCGTCCGGGTCGATGATCTGGCCACCGCCGCCACCATGTAGCGCATAGGGCAGCACGGCACGTACTGGCTGATGCACCAGAATGTCGATCACCTCTGCTTTGTGCTGGCGCAGGTCACGGATAAACGCATCGTTCGCCGCTACCCGGTTTCCGCTCAGTTTCAGCACATCACCTTTCACAGAGAGAAGCAGGCCGGTGCTGGTGGCGTAGTCGATCAGTTGGGCGGCGTTCATATCGTCATCTCCCACTCGGAATCGTCACGTGCAGCGGGTACGTTTTCCGCCTGATCGTAATCTGCCAGCCAGTCTTTTTCGGCTTCGCTTTCGACTTTCCCACCGCTTTGGGGGTTTCTATCCGCAACACCGCCACAACCCGCGTCAGTGCTTGATCTAGCTTCTTTTTTATCCGCAACATTTCCCTCGATGTTGCGGATATGAAAATCGCTGAAACCCGCGCCGTTATTGGCTTGTGGCGGTGTTGCGGATTGAGAAGGGGGGTTGAGCAGGTAACGCGTGAATGCGTCGGCAAACTGATCCAGCCGATACCCTTTTGGGGTATTGATACCGATGCGCACCGAGTTGGAAACAATGCCAAATTCGCCCAGCCGTTTGGATAGCTGGCGGGGGGAAAGTGGCCTGCCCCGGTTATAGGTCGCCCAAGCGGATTCTTCGTCCCGGCAAAGCTCCTCGATCAACTGGGCGGTGCTGATGCGGTCAATGCCCATGCGCTCAAACACGGACTTGATATCGCCCAGTAACTCCTCGTTGAAGCTCGGTGCTTCGTCTTCGGTATTGGTCAGCTTGTGTGCAGCCAGTCTTGCCAGCCGTGGCCACTCCCCGCCCGCCAGATCGGCAATCGCCAGCAGCGGCTCCCAGTTGTCGGCGGTGCGGTTGCTCAGGCCGTCCAGTGTGGGGCGCATATGGGCGAAGGTTTCGCCGTGGTCGTCGGCCCAGCGGGCAAACTGGCGCTTGACCATATGGAAGGCGTCACGGTCGCAATGGCGCAGGTTGTCGCAACGTTCGCCTGGCAGCTTGCGGCGCATCATCAGCACGACAGACCGGCTGGTTATGGTTTCTGCTACGCCATGCGCGCCGATACCGCTGATGGCCTTGGGTCCCCACGTAGAAAACTGCCTTGGCTCAAAGCTGTCGCCCACCGTTCGGATGACATAGGCCGTATCCCGGGTGTGGCCGGAATTGATGACGCCCACCAGCTCCGGGTTGTCCTTCATGAAGGTGTCGGCCTCATCAATGAACAATGACGGTTTCCAGTGTTCCACAGCCCGGAACAAGGCGGCGGGTGTGACGTTGGATGCCCACAGTGGACGGCTGGCCAGCTTCGCCAGCGCAGCCAGCAGCGTCGATTTGCCGCAGCCCTTCTCCGGTGCGGTAATCAGCGCCAGCGGCAATACCGTGGCGTAATCGGCGTACCACGTCAGCGCACACCACAAAGCTGCAGCACGCAGGGTTTCCCGGTCAGCAATGACATAGCGGCACAGCAGGGCAAAGGCATCATCCAGCACGGCAGCACCGTTGACCGGTGTCGGCCATGGCTCCACGTCATCAAATATCACGCTGGTGCCGCTGGTTTCGGTATCGCCGGATTCGGCTAGCAACTCCTTGCGTGCTGCCGCAACCAGCTTGTCGAGGATGCCCAACGGGATGCCACCCAAGGCCTCACCAGCAGCCTTGCGGATGCGGGCATAGGCCAACGGTTTCAGTCCGGCCAGATGGATCAGGTAAGCATCTTCGTCACCGGCATCGGGCAAGCCTGCCAATGGCATATCTGCAGTGTCTGGTATTGAATTTTCCTTTAAATCACCCCTAACCGCGTTTCCCTTTACACCCGCAACAAATGCAGCTTCTGACCTTGAAATTTCCTTTAAATTACCCTCACTCCCTTTTGCCTCTACATACGCAACGTCTGACACTTTTGCCCCCTCGATCTGCTGGCGCATGGCATCCAGCCCGGCCAATTGGTACAGGTCGTTAAAGTCAGAGGGCGCACCTTTGCCCGCATCGGCCCATTGCTGGCGCTGCTCGTCGGTGAACGTTGGAATGCACCAGCGGGCATTGCCGTGCGCTCTGGCAGCGTTGATCGCGGCTTGCTGGCCGGTGCCGGATGCATCGCAATCTCCAGCGACAATCAGCGCCAGCGATGGCAAACCTTTGGACAGGCGTTCTGCCACGACAGGCAGATTCCCTGCATTCCAGCCCACCACCACGGGCAGGCCGGTGGCTTCGTGCAGGCTGCAGCCAGTCGCCCAGCCTTCGCATAACAGGGCTTCGGTTGCACCCTTGAGCTGGCCCAACACCAATGCCGTACCCTTGACCTGGCCACCGGTGCAGAACCGCTTGCTGCCGTCTTCACCGATGAATTGCAGGTTCACCAGATCGCCACCCACGCGCAACGGCAGCACAAGCATGTTTCGCAACTGCTTCGCGCCCACCGGCTTGATGCCTTTGGCGACCACGTATGGATGGCTGGCCAGTACCGGTCCCGCGGTTTCCCACAGCCTTGCGGCCTTGGCTTTGGCTGCTTCACGCTGCTGGCGCTGGTCTTCATCGGCCAGCCGTTGCGCTTCGGCAAGTTCGGCATCGAGCGTCGCCCGCTGTTCGGGTGTCGGCGGCGTGTACGGCGTGGCGGGTTTGTAGCCGTGCTGCATGGCCTCATGAAACAGGCTGGCAATGGTTACACCTCCCGTTTCCTTGATGCCTTTCCAGACGGCTTTGGCGCTCTTGGCGTTGTAGCTGTCTGCGCCTTGGCTCCAGTTGTCCCACAGGGCAAAACCGGCTTCGCCCAGTTCGCTTTTTATGGCCATGCCCATGCGATACCACACCGCCCGGTCATCGGCGGCAACATGGGCCAGCGCGGCTTGAATGCGATCTACGGTTTCAAAGGTTTGGGGCGCATTCATGGCGACCTCCGGCAAATGCAGATTGAGCTGGGGCCTCCGCACTGAAGCGGATAGAACGATTGTTCATGGTCAGGCCTCCGGTGTGGGTCTGGCGCGGCTGGCCAGTTCGGTGGCGTTGATTTCGATGTTGCGCAGGTCGATCAGCAGGTTGGCGTAGTCCTGCAGGAAGAACCCGAGCCCGGTCAGGATGGAATGATCGCCGCCCACATCGTCGGGGTAGCTCATGGCCAGATCGCCAATCGCCTGCAGCCCGATCAGTCCGTTGACGATAGCCGTATCGGCATTGGTGGCCAGCGATGACAGTTCAGAAGCAGACAAGCTGTCCAGCTTCTGCGCTTGGGTGAGAACGTAACGTAGGGCGCTCATTGCCGCACCTCCGCTTGTCCCAGTACATGCGCCTGCTCGCTGATCTCATCGAGCAGGCGGTAAAGCAGGCCAAACCCGGCAACGCGGGCATCGTCCGAGGGCAGCGCCACCGGCATATTCACCGGGTCGCTGTTCTGCAAGTCGGAATACAGCTCCAGCAGCATGGCCAGACCTTTTGCGTGGCACTGGGTCAGGCACAGCTGGTCAATTTGATCGAGATAGGCTTGGCGGTTCATTTCGCGGCCCTCCCGGCAATGCCAATGCAGACCAAACCGGCAAGCAGCGCCAGCACGGCAGCAGCAGGACGGTGGGCATAAGCGAGAACGGCAGAAACAGCGGTAAAGGCGTGCGCGACGGGCGCAATGAGGGCGTTAGGCATGGTGGCTTCCTTAGTAGTGGAATGCCTGCCATCCGTCGCCAAACGGGGGTGGCAAGCACGTAGCGGGGTTGGCGAACCGGCACTAAGGAAACCGGCATACCCGAAGGTATCCCCACTACGGCTCGCCATGAACTGGGCGCACCAATAGCGGTGTACGGACGAAAAAAATCCGCCAGGGAGGCGGTTGTCCGCCTTAGTAGTCAGGTCGCCAAACCCGGTCGCGGGACTTACCGCGACAGGCCAAGGATATGCTGGCGCTGGTTGATGTGCAAGGGGGGATGAGAAATGGAGATTCACGGCAGGCGCTCCACAATTTCGCCCTCATGCTTGGGCATGGCAACTTCAAACGCGCACACGGCGGCATATAGCTCATCCATGCACGGTTGGACGTTACCGCCAGCGGCATCCAGAACAGCCTTTGCGGTCAGCAGCAAATCCACAGCGTAAAAGGGTAACGGGTTCATGCTGCGGCCTCCCCATCAAAGAAGCCAGGCGCAGGCCACTCAGGAACACCCAGCGAGTAACGCGCGACATTGCGGCGAATGCGGCCACGGAACACCACCTCCGGCTCGATGACTGTTTGTATGTTCCAGCCCTTGGCCCGCAGGTCATACACCCGCGCAGCAGTCTCGGGGATGGCGCAATTGGCGGTAAGTTCAAGCGATATGGTCGGGCCACGCTTGCGCAGTAGTTCCAGCACCTCGGCACATTGCCCGGATACAACCGGCTGCTTAGAATTGGCGTTGTTGACTGCGCCGCTACTTTGGGAAACCGGGTGGCGGTTTTTCTTTTTCATGATCGCCCCCTTATGCTGCCAAGCGGGAATCAATCCAGGCGCGCACATCTTCTGCACGCCACGCTGTTACCCGCTCGGAAAGCTTCACCGGTGCCGGGAATTTGCCCCCGCGCACCATGCGCCACAGACTGGAAGCGGAGAAGGGAAGAATTGCCGGGATTAGCTGGGCTTGGCGCACATACCCAGTCACCGGGAGTGCGCCGTATTGCTCGTGAAACCGTGCGTTGGATGCACGATTAGCGGTGGAAGTAGTTTGCTGTGCCATTCGTAGCCCCGCAGTGGGTTGTGGTGAAGGAATGGCGCCAAGTTAAAACATGCTGAAAACGGTGATTAGATCGCTTGCCCGCTGGCGTTATACGTCATCTGGCAGATGTATTACGTCTGCCTGCAAACGTAATGATTTTTCGAAATCGCGTATCCAGTCGTAAATTGTTCGTTCGATATTATCGATGGATAGCTTTACCCCCAACTGATCGGCCCTGCGTTCCAGAGGACCTCGAATATTTTTTGCTGCCTGCCTCATGGATTTCCAATTCCTGGATTGATACAAGCCTATAGCTTCCTTCCGCAGTTGATAGTGCGGCGCATGCCGTTTCTCGGCTAATCGCTTCGCTTTCTTGCTTTCAAGGTCTTCAAACTCGCTTACAATCTGCGGAATGCTAGACGCGATGTCAACGAATCGATCAAGTGTGCGCCTGCTCAAAATCCGCATTCGCTCATAATCTTCCAGCGCTAGCCGCATTTGCTGCGGAGTAATGTCTAGGCGCTGGCAGTAAGCAGATAACCGTTCGCCTCGGGCGTTAAATCTCTCTAATTCCTGTCGCACCCCGAGAAAAATATCATCATCGTCATCGTCAATTCGGTTGCCACTCATAACGCCACCTTGTAAGCGTCATCCCTTGTTATTGGATGCTGCGCCAGCCGGGCAACGGTTCCCGGTTTTCGCCCCGTCGGGCTAGGCGCAGCAAACTCGTTTAAGCGGTTCTTGCTGGAAAGTGTATTACGTCAGCGCCTGACTTGAGTTTGTCCAGGTAGTCGGCCCATACCTGCATCATTGAGCGCCGGTCTTTAATGAACTTGGTGCGGTTATATGCAGTGCCAAGGGCATCCGGCACGCTGTGGGCCAGTTGGTGCTCGATTACATCCCGCTCTATGCCCAGTTCTTCATGCAGGATCGTGCGGGCCATCGCCCGGAAACCGTGGCCAGTGATGTCTTCTTTGGTGTCATACCCCATGCGGCGCAATGCGGCATTGATGGCGGCCTCGCTCATTGGCTTTTGCGGGTCGCGTCCAAGAAACACATAGCGACGGTGCCCGGTGAGCGCATGAAGCTCTTTCAGTATTGCCAACGACTGACTTGAGAGCGGGACAAGGTGAGGCGTTGTGATGCCTTTCCGTAGCCAGCCCTTCATTCGTTCTGCAGGAATATTCCATTCCCCTTTTTCCAGATCGATCTCTGACCATTCTGCTTTTCGCAACTCACCCGGGCGCGTGAATACGAGAGGTGCCAGCTTCAACGCGCACTGCACGACCAACGTACCTTTAAAGCCATCCATTGCGCGCAACAGCTCTGCCACGCCTTGGGGTTCCACGATTGATGCGTAGTGCTTGGTTCGCGCGGGTGGGAGTGCGCCGCGCAGGTCGCCGGATGGATCACGCTCTGCCCGCCCCGTTGCGACGGCATAGCGGAATACCTGGCCACAATTCTGCAAAGCACGGTGAGCGGTATCCAGTGCGCCACGGCTTTCGGTTCTGCGGATTGTAGCGAGCAACTCCGGGGCAGTGATTTCGGATATTGGTCTGTTGCCCATCCAGGGGAAGACGTCTTTTTCCAGACGCCGAATGACCTTCTCAGAGTGGCCTTTGGCCCACGATGGTTGATGCTTTGCAAACCATTCGCGGGCCACAGCTTCGAATGAGCTAACCGCGGCGATTTGTCGCGCCAGCTTGTCGGCTTGCTTGGATGCGGCAGGATCGATACCGCTGGCCAGCAGCTTGCGCGCATCACCGTGGCATTCCCGGGCGCGCGCCAAACTTAAATCAGGGTATGCGCCATAAGACAGCGTTTTGCGCTTTCCCCCAAACCGGTAGTCATACCGCCACAGCTTGCCGCCGGATACCGCCACAAGCAGGTACAGGCCATCGGCGTCTGGCATCTTCTGCGGTTTGGTGGCCGGTTTGGCTTTCTTGATGGCAACGTCTGATAACGGCATAGCGGCCTCTGGTGCTGGATGACGGTATTTTCATGACGGTATTTTCCATTTTTTTGAAATACCGTCACAAATACCGTCAGATGTGACGGTATTTCATGATACGGCACGACGCGTCATGGCGCAAAAAAAGCCCTTGAATCTAGCATTTTCAAGGGCTTTAGGCATGTAGTGATATGGTATGAAATGGCTGTTTGGTGGACCGAATGAGGATCGAACTCACGACCTCCGCATTGCGAACGCGGCGCTCTCCCAGCTGAGCTATCGGCCCGTCGCATTGAATCTAGCCAGCTGGTTTTTGCGCGTCAAGTTTGCCTGGCATGCTGCATGGCATGAACAACAAAAAGCCCGTCAACGACGGGCTTTTTGTTTGAGGCGAGACAAGCTGAACGATTAGCTGATCTGACCGTGGCAGTGCTTGAACTTCTTGCCGGAACCGCATGGGCATGGGTCGTTGCGGCCCACACCGGCAAACGGATTGGCACCGCCAACAGCAGCACCTGCGGCGGCTGCGCCAGCCAACGATGCCTTGATCTGCTCCTCGTCACCCGATGCCAGCACAGCAGCCAGATCATCATGATGGAACTGCAGCGCGCCATCCGGTACGGCTTGTGGCTGCACAGCATCGACGTCGGCTTGCGAGCGTACTTGCACATTCATGACGATCTGCACCACGTCGCGCTTGATGCTCGTCAGCAGTTCGCTGAACAACTCAAACGATTCACGCTTGTATTCCTGCTTGGGGTTCTTCTGGGCATAGCCGCGCAGATGGATACCTTGACGCAAGTGATCCAGCGACGACAGATGTTCACGCCAGTGTTGATCCAGATGTTGCAGCAGTACGGCGCGTTCGAACTGGCGGAAGGTGTCTTCGCCAGCGTCAGCCACTTTTTGCACGTAAGCATCACGCGCCAGCGACACAACACGCTCTTTGGCCACTTCGTCCGACATACTGGCGTCTTGCTTGAGCCACTCGCCAACAGGCGCCTGAATGTTGAATTCTGCCAGCGCTTTTTCCAGACCCGGAATGTCCCACTGTTCTTCCATGGCTTGCGCCGGAATGTATTGCTCGAACAGATCGTGGAAGAAACTGTCGCGCATGGCGGCAATGGTTTCTGAAGTATCGGCGCTTTCCAGTAATTCGTTGCGCTGTGTGTAGATGGCTTTGCGCTGCTCGTTGGCGACGTCATCGTATTCCAGCAATTGCTTGCGGATATCGAAGTTGCGGCCTTCTACCTTGCGTTGGGCGGATTCAATAGCGCGGCTGACAATACCGGCTTCGATCGGCTCGCCTTCCGGCATCTTGAGCTTGTCCATCACGAACGCGACACGGTCACCGGCGAAAATACGCAGCAGCGGGTCTTCCAGGCTCAGGTAGAAACGGCTGGAGCCCGGGTCACCCTGGCGACCGGAACGGCCGCGCAGCTGGTTATCAATCCGGCGTGATTCGTGGCGCTCGGTACCAATGATGTGCAGACCGCCGCTGGCCACGACTTGATCGTGCAGCTTTTGCCATGACACTTTCAGGTCGGCAATTTTGCTTTCTTGAGCCGCTGCATCCAGGCTTTCGTCGGCTTCGATATCCTTGATGGTGCGTTCGATACTGCCGCCCAGCACGATATCGGTACCGCGACCGGCCATATTGGTAGCAATGGTCACCTGCGCTGGCGCACCAGCTTGCGTCACGATCTCGGCTTCACGCGCATGTTGCTTGGCGTTCAGCACGTTGTGCGGAATCTTCGCCTGGTTGAGCAGATTGGAGAGGATTTCCGAATGCTCAATCGAGGTCGTACCCACCAGCGAAGGCTGACCGCGCGATACGCAGTCTTTGATGTCTTCGATGATGGCGTTGTATTTTTCGTTGGCGGTTTTGAAAACCTGATCTTGCTTGTCCTGACGCACCATCGGGCGGTTGGTCGGGATGATCACGGTTTCCAGACCGTAGATTTGCTGGAATTCGTAGGCTTCGGTATCGGCCGTACCGGTCATGCCGGACAACTTGCCGTACATGCGGAAGTAGTTTTGCAGTGTGATCGTGGCCAGGGTCTGGTTTTCCTGGTTGATCTCAACGCCTTCTTTGGCTTCCACGGCCTGGTGCAGGCCTTCGGACCAGCGACGGCCAGACATCAAACGGCCGGTGAACTCATCAACGATGATGACTTCGCCATCCATGACCACGTAGTTCTGGTCACGATGGAACAGCGAGTGCGCGCGCAGGGCAGCGTACAGGTGGTGAACCAGGTTGATGTTCTGCGCGGAATACAGGCTGTCGCCTTCTGGCAGCAGCTTCATGCCAGTGAGGATCTGCTCGACTTTTTCGTGACCGGCTTCAGACAGCAGTACGGTATTGGCTTTTTCATCAACCCAGAAATCGCCTTCGCCTTCTTCTTCTGCCTGGCGCACCAATTGCGGAGGCACCTGGTTCATCGCCAGATACATTTCGGTGTTGTCGTCCGCCGGGCCAGAGATGATCAGCGGGGTACGCGCTTCATCGATCAGGATCGAATCCACTTCATCGACGATGGCGTAGTTGAGCGTGCGCTGTACGCGTTCACCCACGGTGAACACCATGTTGTCGCGCAGGTAGTCAAAACCGAATTCGTTGTTGGTGCCGTAGGTGATGTCGCAAGCATAGGCAGCTTGTTTTTCATCATGAGCCATTTGGCCCAGATTCACGCCACAAGACAAACCAAGGAAGTTATACAACTTGCTCATGGTGGCCGCATCGCGCTGGGCCAGGTAATCGTTCACCGTCACCACGTGCACGCCGTTGCCAGACAACGCGTTCAGATACGCAGGCAGCGTAGCGACCAGGGTTTTACCTTCACCGGTACGCATTTCGGAAATCTTGCCCTGATGCAGGGTCAGACCACCAATCAGCTGCACATCAAAGTGACGCATACCCAAGGCGCGCTTGGAGCCTTCGCGACAGACGGCAAAGGCTTCTGGCAGGACATCGTCTAGCGATTCGCCTTTGGCAACCCGCTCGCGAAACTCGGCGGTCTTGCCGCGCAGTTCGTCATCGGACAGCGACTGAAATCTGGATTCCAGCGCGTTGATTTTCAGCACGACTGCGCCGTATTGCTTGAGCAGGCGGTCGTTACGGCTACCGAAGACTTTCTTGAGCAGATTGGAGATCATTTCCTGTTACCAGATTTTTCGCCGCGAGCGGCTTGTCTTGTTGTTCAGGTGCCAAATGTTGCCACCGACCTGTTTGCTAATCAGAACCGCCTACCAGCCTCGCCAGACTTGGCTCCGGGATAATCCGGACCAGCATAGGGATTGCCAGCGATTCTACGAGAACGGCGGGCAGGTTGCCCTGGCCGCCGCTTCAAAACCGTGCGTGAGTATCGCACCGATACATAACGCGTGTGCACAAGATAAGGTCGAATGGCCGGTTTTCCAGCCCTGACCGCAGTAACTAGTGCACTATTTGCACACCACTGGCCGCTTAATCGTGCGGACCCTCGGTGCTTGCCACTGTACCAACATTGTTTTGCGTATTTTGCGCGAGGAACCGTAGCGGATTTTGCGCCACGCCTCGATAGCGGATTTCAAAATGCAGATGAGCGCCCGTTGAACGTCCGGTGCTGCCAATTTCTGAAATCACTTGCCCGGCAGTAACATGATCGCCGACTTTCACCAGCAATTTGCTGGCGTGGGCGTAGCGACTGGTCAAGTTATTACCGTGGTCGATCTCGACCATATTACCATACTGCGGATGGAAGGCCGCAAAGACCACCGTGCCTGCGCCGGCGGCCTTGATCGGGGTGCCGACTGCGCCCACAAAATCCAGACCTTCATGAAAAGCCTGATGCCCGGTAAACGGATCAATGCGCCAGCCAAAGCTGGAGGACTGCAAGCCGGTGGTCAGCGGTGCCAGCGTCGGCAGAATGGTACTTGCAGGGCGCAACAAGACGGTTTGCGCCAGGCTGAACTGGTCATAAGCATTGCTGGCATCGGTTTCGGTAGTGCTCAGCTGCTGCAAAAATTCGCGGGCAGACATGGCGTGATCGCGGGTCTGCACACCACCACGTGGCACCGGGGCGGTGGAGGAGAGCGGTTTGACGTCGATACCCGCTTTGGCGCCGACTTGCTGCGCCAGACCATCCAGACGGATCAACCGCGCTTGCAGTTCGCCCAGGCGTACGGCCATGGCGTCGAGTTCGACCTGGCGCAGCGGCTTTATTAATGGCCACAACTGTTTGGGCGAACTGCCCGACAGCGACATGCCAATGGCCAGGCCCAGCCCGCCGGTCAGCACGGTCAGTCCGATAAATAGCGCAACGATCTTACCGATACCCAGATGTAATGCACTGGAGTAGCGGTTTGAAATAAGAATAATATTCAAGGGGACTGCTCCCTGAATGACCTTGCAAACATCGCAACATCGAGAAATATGAAAAAAAGCTCCACCACCGGTTTTATCGGTCGTAACCGGGCGCTCAGGCAAGTTGCCGATCGTGTGGGCGAATACAACCGGATTCTCAAAGCGCTGCAGTCAGCACTGCCGCCAGAGGTCGCTCGTGCCTGTCTGGGCGCGGCGTGGTCTGGCGAGGCTTTGATTGTGGGTGTGAACAGCGCGGCAGCGGCCACCCGTATCCGGTATGCCGCGCCAGATTTGCTGGAAGCTCTCGCGCGGGCTGGGTGGGAAGCTACCGCAATCCTGCCGCGGGTGCAAGGCTCGTTCAGAGAACAAAAACCCATACGCGCCAAAGACTTGAAGATGGGCGGCGCTGCGCGCGATGCTTTTACCGAGTTGGCCGACACTGTAGAGGATCAGCAGCTGGCTGCTGCGATTCGCAACTTGCTAAATAATCAGTCCCGCAAGCTATAACTCGTTTTTAGTGTGTTAACTAGTGTGTTAACTGATTAGCCTGGCGCAAATTGCGGACAAAAAAAGGGGCACCAGAAGGTGCCCGCTAATCAGGGAGGAGATGAGCAAAAATGCGCGAATTGCTCGCACACGCCAGATATGACGTGGGGTTGTTTATCTAGTTCCCAAGCTAATTGGTAAAAATTCACTTTTTTATATGAACGGTCATTTTGCAGGGGCCGAAGGCCGCCTCTTGGCCGAACCGGGCTAACCCCGATTTCTATCCTGCACCCCGCGCCGTTGCTCACGTTCCCTGGTACAACGCTCGCAGATTTGCCAGCGTGCTGAAAGTTTTGCCCACACCGCCGCTGCCCACTTCTATAATCCCCGCCAACTACAACAAACATTACTCAACCGCGGGAATCATATCGATGCTGGATACCGTTTTGCTGTTCAAGTCCTTGGTCATGGGCGTGGTCGAAGGGATTACCGAGTTTCTGCCGATTTCCAGTACCGGCCATTTGATCATTGCTGGCAATTTGCTGGACTTTCTGCCCGACCAAAAAGAAAAGCGTGATGTTTACGAGATATTTATCCAGCTCGGCGCAATTCTGGCCGTGGTCTGGGAATACCGCGCCAAAATCGGTCAGACCTTGAGCGGCGCCCGCCGGGCGGGTAGCGAACGCAATCTGCTGTGGGGCGTCATCATCGCCTTCATTCCGGCCGCTGTGTTGGGCAAGCTATTCAATGACACCATCAAGGCGTATCTGTTCAAGCCGGTGCCCGTGGCGCTGGCTTTCATCATTGGTGGTTTGCTGATTTTATGGGCAGAAAAGCGCCAGCATCGTGTACGCGTCGAGACCGTCGATGGCATCTCGCTGATGGATGCACTCAAGATCGGTTGTGCCCAGTGTCTGGCGCTGATTCCGGGCACCAGTCGCTCTGGCGCAACCATTATTGGTGGCCTGTTTTTTGGCTTGTCGCGCAAGGCGGCAACCGAGTTCTCGTTCTTTCTGGGCATTCCCACGCTGACTGCGGCTTCTCTTTATAGTCTGTGGAAGCTGCGTCACGTGCTGGACGCGGGCGATGCGGGGATTTTCGCAGTCGGTTTCATTGCCGCGGCCATCAGCGCATTCATTGCGGTACGGGCTTTGCTGCGCTTTATTGCCAATCACACCTTTATCGCTTTTGCCTGGTATCGCATCGCTTTTGGTTTGATTGTGCTGCTCACGGCCTGGACCGGCCTGGTGCAATGGTCGGTTTGACCGAGCAATCCTGATGACGCCGGTGGGTCTGGCACATTGCAACGCAACTGTAGCCCACCAGCGTCATGACATCCGGCTAAAATGGGAGGATCAATCCAGTTGATCCAACAAGGCGAATCCCATGGCCAGAACCCTTTCCACCATGCTGCCTTTGGGCACCCCGCTGCCAGAGTTCACACTGCCTGATGGCAATGGTGTGGCGTATACCCTTGGTGACCAGGGCGGTAATTGCGGCTTGCTGGTGGCGTTCATCTGCAATCATTGCCCTTATGTAAAACACATCAACCCGGTGCTGGCGCCGCTGGGCGCCCAACTGGCCGAACTGGGCGTGGGGATGCTGGGTATTTCCAGCAATGATGCCGATACCTACCCGGCCGATGGCCCGATCCAAATGGCCCAGACTGCCGCAGAACTGGGTTACACCTTTCCCTATCTGTACGATGAAACGCAAAGCGCCGCCAAAGCCTTTGGTGCCGCGTGTACGCCTGACTTCTTCTTGTTTGATGCGCACCTGAAACTGGTTTATCGCGGGCAGTTTGATAGCAGCCGCCCCAATCAGGGCGAGCCAAGCGGTCAGGATATCCTGCGTGCGGTCGATGCATTGGTGGCTGGCAAGCCTCCGCTGGCGGAGCAAATTCCTGGCATGGGCTGCAATATCAAATGGAAAGCCGGTAACGAGCCCGACTACTTCGGCAAGGCATGACGCGCTTGGCCACAGAACTGCGCGTTTTCGATCAGATAGAAGATATCCAGCCCGATGCGTGGAATCGGCTTGCCGGCACGCATCCGGCGCTGCAGCACGCTTTTTTGCAGGCACTGGAACAAAGCGGCAGTGTGGATGTGCAAGCGGGCTGGCAGCCTTGTCATCTGACCTTATGGCGCGACGGGCAACTGGTCGGCGCCATGCCGCTTTATCGCAAAAGCCATTCCTGGGGTGAGTATGTATTCGACTGGGCTTGGGCCCGCGCGTACGAACAGCACGGCCTGGATTACTACCCCAAACTGATCAGCGCGGTGCCGTTCAGCCCGCTGCCGGGTGCGCGGTTGCTGGCCGAAAACGATGAAGACCGGCGAGCCTTGATTGAGGCGGCGATTGGCGTCACCCGGGAGCTGGGTGATTCATCGCTGCATATTCTTTTCCCCACGCCGACAGAGGCTCAGTTTGCTGGCGAATGCGGCATGCAGTTGCGCGAGCAAATCCAGTTTCACTGGCAGCGTGATCCAGCGTGGCACAGCTTCGATGATTTTCTGGCGAGCCTGAATCACGACAAGCGCAAAAAAATCAAACAAGAACGCCGCAAAGCCCTGCATGGACCGGATGGCGAAATTGAAGTTCTGCGCAAACACGGCACGGCCATTACCGCGCGGGACTGGGCGTTTTTTGAGCGCTGCTACGCCAATACCTATCTGGAACATAACTCCCAACCGTATCTCAATCTGGCGTTCTTCAAGCAACTTCATGCCGCAATGCCAGACGCCTGCTTGCTGATCATTGCCTCTCGCAACGGCCAACCTCTGGCAGCGGCATTTGATCTGGTCGGGCCGGACGCGCTATATGGGCGCTATTGGGGTGCGCAATGGGATGACGCCGGCTTTGCGCCAGGACTGCATTTTGAACTGTGTTATTACCAGGGCCTGGAGTTTGCGCTGGAACACGGCCTGGATACGTTTGAGGGTGGCGCGCAAGGCGAACATAAAATGGCGCGGGGATTCATGCCGGTCACCACCTGGTCGGCCCACTGGCTGGCCGATCCACGTTTTGCCAATGCGGTGGGGCGATTCCTGGCCAATGAGCGCCAGGCCGTCGATGAATGGGCCGAAGCGCTGGCGGCCCAACATCCGTTCCGGCGAACTTGAGCGCTGTCAGAAAAAGACCGATCGTCAGACTTTTATGCAGTTTTTGGTCATAAACACTGGGTAGACTTACAATCCACACCATTCCATCTGCATAACCGTTTTCTGATTGATGAGGCTGCCATGAAGTTGCAAACCAGAGTCTGGATTATCATTGGGGCTGCTTTGGCCGGTTTGTTACTGGTATCCGCAGTGGGTTTGGTGAGTTTGCGGCATGCCATGATGGCTGACCGCCAAGGTCAGATTAGTACTGCGCTGGAACAAGCGGTGGCGCTGGTCACCTACTACCAGGGTGAAGAGGCTTCCGGCAAGTTGTCGCACGATGAAGCGCAGGCACGCGCCAAGACAGCGTTAGGCCACATGCGCTTCAAGGATATTTATTTCTTTGTGCGCGGCACCGACAACATGATGATCGTGCACCCCAACCCGGCCCGTGTCGGCAAGATCGACAAGGGCACACAGATGCCGGATGGCCGCTACACCTCAGACCTCTACAACGATGCGCTGGCCAAAGACCGCATCGGCCTGATGAATATCCTGACCGCCCGCCCTGGCTCCAAGACCGAACTGCCCAAGCTTAATGGCGTGGTCAAGTTTGAGCCGTGGCAATGGATCATCGGCATTGGCTTCTTTATTGATGATATTGATACCGCTTTCTGGGAACAGGCAGGCGTCATGCTAGGCGTGGTCTGCGTGGTGCTGGCGATTGTGGCCGCGTTGCTGATCAGCATGTCGCGGCGGATTCTGGGGCAGCTTGGCGGTGACCCTGGTTATGCCAGCGAAATTGCCACTGCCATTGCTGCGGGCGATTTGACGCGCAAGATCAAGGTCGACGGGCGCAGCGACAGCCTGCTCGGGGCCATGAGCCGCATGCAGGACGGCCTGCGTGATATGGCGCAGCGCTTTAATGGTGCTGCGAGCAGCCTGGCTGAAGCGGCCACGTCACTTACGCGCCAGATGAACCAGATCAGCGAAGGCAGCCGCGCATCGTCCGAGTTCACCGCCAGTACGGCGGCGGCGGTCGAGCAAATGACAGTCAGCATCAACCACGTGTCCAGCAATGCCGGGGACAGCGCCGGTAGTTCGCAGCAATCAGTCCATCTGGCGACCGAAGGTGAGCAACTGGTGCATGACGCAGCCGATGAAATCCGCCAGATTTCGCAAAAGGTGGGCAGCGCCGCCGGGCAGATTCATGGTCTGGTCGATCGCTCCCGCGAAATTGATGGCATCGCCAAGGTGATCCGCGATATTGCCGATCAGACCAATTTGCTGGCACTGAACGCCGCTATTGAAGCGGCACGGGCAGGTGAGCAAGGTCGTGGTTTTGCTGTGGTAGCCGACGAAGTGCGCAAGCTGGCTGAACGCACGACCACCGCAACCCAGGATATCACCCGCACCATTGAAACGGTGCAGCGTGATACCGAACAAGCCGTCGGCGGCATGAATCAGGTGAGCGCGCAGGTGGAAACCGGCGTTGCGCTGGCTGAACGCGCGGCGACATCGTTGCGCGAGATCAGCCTGAGTGCGGCGGGCACCCTCGATAAAATCCGCGAAGTGGCAGGCGCAACCAAAGAGCAGAGCGAGGCCAGCAACAGCATCGCCGGGCATATCGAGCGCATCGCCAATATGGTGGAAGAGTCGGATGCATCGGTCAGCAACGCGCGCGATTCGGTGCAGCGGCTGGAAGGCCTGGCGCTGGAACTGCGTACCACGGCGGGTCGCTTCCGGCTGTAATGCAAAGTGGTGAGGCGCTCCGGCGCGGAGGTCTCACCAAAGTTTATTGCACGTTAGCGGCGGGTTTGCTGGCCGCTGCGGCGTGCTTCAGACGCACACCCAGATCATGCGCACGGATCGCCGCAGCCGGGTCGCCCTGCAGCGCCGCTGCGTGATACCAGCGCCACGCTTCGACCAGATCCTGCGGTTGGCCATCACCCTTTTCATACATGGTCGCCACGATATATTGCGCGCCCACGTCGCCACCTTCCGCGGCTTTTTCATACCAGCGCGCGGCTTGCACCATATCTTTAGGCGCGCCTCGTCCCAGGAAGTATTGTGTGGCGACGCTGGTCTGGGCAGCGGTGTGGCCTTGTCGGGCTGCCAGCAAAAACCATTGCGTGGCATCGGGTTGTGAGCGCGGCAAATGATCGCCATTCTCGTACAGCAACCCAAGTGCGTATTGGGCCTGTGCCAGATGATGCTCCGCTGCCTTGCGCAGCCACAGCAGGCCGTTGTCTTTGTCCACCGCCGTGCCTTCGCCCCGCCATAGCATCATCGCGTAATTGTACTCGGCCAGCGGCTTGCCCTTTTGCGCGGCCTGGCGATAGGCCGGTAACGCTTTGGCATAGTCACCGCGCTCATAGGCCAGCCATGCCGGGTCGGCAGCCAGAGTCGGGGCGCTCAATATCAACAGACATAAAGCGGATAGCGGGAGCAGGATTTTTTTCATGGAGTCATCCAGTAGCCGGGATTCAACTATCTGTTTAGTCGCGCACGGGTGCTTGCGCTGACGTCGCGGCGCCTTCAAGCCACCCTATATATGGCATATGGCGCGGTGACTGTGCCGGTTACGACAACGGCTGCGGCAAGGCGAATGGTGGCCAGCGTCTCGGGCGCTTCCGTTCGTCGGCTCAACTGAGAGTGACGCCACTCCGGGCAGCCTGCAAGTAAGGCGTGGCGTTGTATTTTGCTTACGGTTATGCGTTCTGCATACGCTTGAACCGCAACATGCTACGCAAACCTTACAGCCTTCATCTACACTCAAACCAGCCCTGGACTGAGCCGGAAAACGGTGACCGGGCTGCCAGACCCATTTCGAAAAACAAGTGCCAATGACGCCGTTCCAGGTCAGCCAGCGGCCCATTGGCAGATGCAGGTTAATTACCGCTTCAGGGACGGACCTTTCATGCGTTCACTGCGTGCCAGACTGATTCTGTTTATGGTGATCCTGACCGTGGTCACCACTTCCATCCTTGCCGGGGCCGCGTATTACAAAATGCGCACCGAGATCGTGGCGGGTTTGAACAACGAGATACGTGGGGTGGGCACCGGTTACAACGTGGTGCTGCGCAACTGGATTCAGGACAAACAACGTGTCATCGGCGGCGTGGCTGAGATGATCGGCGCGGCGACTGGCGATGAGTCAGCCATCCTGACGCAGGCTGAAAAGAGTTCCACGTTTGATTCGGTCTATTTCGGCACCACCGACAAGAAGATGGTGCAAGGTCACAACCTGGATCTTCCGGCCGGATACGACCCCACCAGCCGACCCTGGTATAAACAGGCGGTGGGCGACGACAAGCTGATTCTCACGGCGCCATATATCGATGCCTCGACCAAGCAACTGACGCTGTCTTTTGCCGCGCCGGTCAAAGACGCGGGCAAGCAACTCAAAGGCGTGGTGGCGGGGGATGTTTATCTGTCGGCGCTGGTCAAAGACGTGCTGAATATCAAGCTGACCGGCGACGGTTATGCGTTTCTGGTGGGTAAAGACGGCAAAATCCTGGCGCACAGCGACGCCGGGATGGTGCTCAAATCGGTATCGGACCTGAGCAAGGATTTGCCAGGCGATCAACTCGCCAGCATTGCCGACGGCAATCTGCATGAAGCCAATATTGGTGGCGCCAAAAAGTTCTTTTATCTGCAGCCGATTGAGCAATCGGACCTGTTCCTGGCGCTGGTGATCGATAAATCGGCCGCGCTGGCGCCGTTGAACCAGATGCTGGAGCTATGCATTGCCGCTCTGGTGATTGTGCTGGCGGTGGTGTTGCCGATTGCCAGCTTGCTAATCCGCAACATGCTGTCGGGTTTGATCCGCGTGCGTCAGGCCATGCAGGAAATAGCCCAAGGCGGCGGTGATCTGACGCGCAAGATTGATATCCCCGGCGATGATGAAATTGCGCAGACCGCGCAGGCATTCAACCGCTTTACCGACCAGTTGCGCGACATGTTCCGCGATATTCAGCAGCAAAGTGACAGCCTCACCACCGGCGTGGAAGGGATCAACAGCGTGCTGCGTGAGCTGGCGGCGGATTCCGAAAAACTGTCTGATCTGGCGGCCACTAACGCGGCCACGATTGAGGAAATCACCGTCAGCATTTCGCACATTGCCGACAATGCCACGGATGCTGATCAATTGGTCAAGAGTACCGGCGCACTGTCGGGAGAGTCCGCCTCCACCGTGCATGAAGTCGCTGCAGAGGTGGGCAAATCGGCGTCGGAAGTGGAATCTCTGGCCAGTTTGCTGGACCACCTGAACCAGCGTGCGCAGGAAATCAGCGGCATTATCCGGGTCATCAAAGAGATTGCCGATCAAACCAATTTGTTGGCGCTGAACGCCGCCATTGAAGCCGCGCGGGCGGGCGAGCAGGGCCGTGGATTTGCCGTGGTGGCCGATGAGGTACGCAAACTGGCCGAGCGCACCAGTGCCGCGACGCTGGAAATTACCGGCATGATTGAGGCGATCCGCACGGAAACCGACGGCGCCGTGGGCAGCATGCAACAGACCCACAATGTGGTGAAACGGGGCGTGCAACTATCCAACCATGCCGCCAGCAAGATCGGCTTGATCCGCGAGAACATGGATGGTGTGATGCAGAAAATGGGCGAGATTGCGCTATCGACCAAAGAGCAGCAGCAAGCCACCACGGCCATGGCGCAAAGTGCGGAGGACATCACCAGTCGCATGCTGCAAACCGATGCCTCGCTGCAACGCGCGACAGATAGCGTCAAACATCTGAACGAACTGGCGACCTTCTTGCGCCAGCTGTTCAGCAAGTTCCACATTTAGCCGGGGGCAGACTCAACGGTGAGTTGATTGATATCCACGGTTTCCAGCACGGGCCGTGGATAACCCCGCTGTGCCAGTGTGAGCATGACCCGGCCCATTTGTTCCGTGGTGGTGATGTATTGCGGCCAGACCCGGCGCAGGGTGGTCAGCAGCGGCCCAACCACCACATAGATGGCCCGATACCAGCCGGTTTTCGACTTTACCCCGTGAAGTGGCTGAATCGCCCCGGGGCGCAGCATATAAGCGGCCTGGAATGGCAATTTCAATAACGCGTTTTCGGTTGCCCCTTTAACCCGTGCCCACATTGCACGCCCATGCTCGCTGCTGTCTGTTCCGGCACCGGAAACATAGATAAACGTGAGCGCCGGGTTCTGGCGCACCAGCAACTGCGCGAGGGCAAGCGTGAGGTCATAAGTGATGCGGCGATAAGGCGCCTCGGCCATCCCGGCGGACGACACACCCAGGCAAAAGAAGCAGGCATCAAAACCGCTGAGCTGCTCGGCAAAGGCGGACAGATCGTATAAATCTGCCGCTACCAGTTCGCGCAGTTTGGGGTGCGTCTGCCCGGTGGCGTTGCGACCCACGCACAGCACACTGTCTACGGCCGGGTCCCGCAGGCATTCTCGCAATACACCCTGGCCGACCATGCCGGTGGCGCCCAATAGAATCACTTTCATTGTTTTGCTCGCTGCTAAATGGCGCGGCCAGTGAATGGCGCACGCGGATTGCTGATCACCAACTCGCCGTGGGTACGAGCCGAACACATTGCAAACCTGGCCCATCACGCTATGAGTTCCAGGCATGTTTGTATGTCGGGTGTTATTTATGATTGAGTAAGCGCTCAATAATAAATATTGTGATGACCTTGTCAAATTGCAAGCCTGCATCCGCAAGGCAAGTCTCGGCGCATTGACTAAAGTGGGTGAGCGCCTGCCATTACGTGAGGCTTGCCAAAGCCCGGATGACATGCAAAAGGCGGATGTCCGCTATATGGCATGGGCCATTGGCAGCGTTGGACCGGCCGGTTAGCCTTGGCAACGATGTTTTATGGCTACCAGCGCAGCTGCCGCTGGTTCCGTTTTCAACTGCTCAACGGATCTCTTCATGCCCCATTTAACACTGCGTGCCAGCCTGATAGCGGCGCTCACATTGCTCAGTCTCGGCCCGGTTCAGGCTGCACCAGTAACCCACTCACAGCCGGTTAAAGTCATGATCATTTCCATGTTCGGGCCGGAAGGGCAGGTCTGGCGGGATCACCTCAAGTTCAATCGCAAAGTGGCCGTGCCCGGTTTGTCGCCCGACTACCCGGCGGTGAGTTGCACTGCCGACGGTATTTGCCTGATGACGACCGGCATGGGCCACGCCAACGCGGCGGCATCCGTGTCTGCACTGGTTTGGTCACGCCAGTTTGATCTGCGCAAAACGTATTTCCTGATCGCCGGGATCGCCGGTATCGATCCACAGCAAGGCACGGTGGGTTCTGCCGCATGGGCGCGCTATCTGGTGGATTTTGGCATTCAGTGGGAACTGGATGCGCGGGAAATCCCGGCGGGCTGGAAAACCGGTTATCTGGGCATCAACACCAAGAGCCCGGATGAAAAACCGCCGCTGGATTACCGCACCGAAGTCTTTCAACTGAACGAGTCGCTACTGCAACGGGCCGTGGCTTTATCCAAAGATGCCAAACTGGTCGACAGCAAAGAAGCCGCTGCCTTTCGCGCCCGCTACACCTACGCTCCGGCCAACCAGCCGCCTGCCGTTATCCAGTGTGACACGCTGGCTGGCGACACCTGGTTCTCTGGCACCAAACTGGGCGAGCGCGCTCGCGACTGGACCAAGCTGCTGACTGACGGCAAAGGCACTTATTGCACCACCCAGCAAGAAGACAACGCGACCTACGAAGCCCTCAAACGCGGCGCCTCCGCCGGTTTGACTGACCTGAACCGCGTCGCAGTATTGCGCACCGGCTCTGACTTTGACCGACCGCCAGAAGGCGTTTCGGATGCCGACAACCTGCTCAAGTATCAGGAACAAGGCGGCTTTGTGCCTGCCGTGCAAAACCTGTATCTGGCCGGATATCCGCTGGTCCAGTCCATCGTCAAGGATTGGGCGCAGTGGAAGGATGGGGTACCGGCGCAGTGACACGCGGTTGATTGCAGGGATGCAGCGAGACGGCACCGATACTGGTGAGATGTGCCGTCGCTGATTTACTGTTGCAGCTTATTGCCCGGCATAAAACACCAGGTAATCCATTTTGCGTTGCTCGTTCCAGTAATTGCTGTCGTGCCCGCCGGGGGCGATGTGGCGGCGTTGCCGTGAGCCGCCGTGGTGCAGAGCGCAAGTCTGCAGTGGCTGAAGATGACGACGGGCCGCGTCACGCACTTTTTTGTCTGTATCGTCCCGCTCTTGCGCATTCTGTTGCGATACGCGCCGTGAAGTCCCTCCTATCATGAGCGCAGTATTTCAATAATCCCGGAGACGCCCGATGACCCCGTCTGACTTGCCCACCTACGCCGACGTGCTGGCCGCCGCAGCGCGCATTGAAGGGCATGTGCATCGCACGCCGGTACTCACTTCCAGCCAGCTGGATGCCGAAGTGGGCGCGCAGGTGTTTTTCAAGTGCGAGAACCTGCAGCGCATGGGGGCGTTCAAGATTCGTGGCGCGTTCAACGCCTTGGCGCGGTTTGATAACGCGCAGCGGCGGGCCGGGGTGATCTGTTTTTCGTCGGGCAATCACGCGCAGGGCATTGCGCTGGCAGCAAAGCTGCTGGGTATTCCGGCCACTATCGTCATGCCGCAGGACGCTCCGGCGGTCAAAGTGGCGGCAACCCAAGGTTATGGCGGCAAAGTGGTGTTTTATGACCGCTATCGCGAAGACCGCGAGCAAATCTGCCGCGAGCTCGCGCGGATGCAAGGGCTAACGCTGATTCCACCGTTTGATCATCCGGATGTGATCGCCGGAGCGGGGACGGCGGTGAAGGAGTTGCTGGAAGAAACCGGGCCTCTGGACGCATTGTTTATTGGCATGGGTGGCGGCGGGGCGCTGGCGGGTTCAGCGCTGGCGGCGCGCGCGCTTGCACCTGCTTGCCAGATTTATGGCGTGGAGCCCGAGGCGGGCAACGATGGGCAGCAGTCATTGCGCGCCGGGCACATTGTGACGATCAAAACCCCAAACACCATTGCCGACGGTGCGCAGGTGCAGCAGCCGGGCGAAATTCCGTTTGCCATCATCCGCCGCGATGTCGCCGATATCCACACCGTGAGCGACGCGCAACTGATCGAAAGCATGCGCTTCTTTGCTACTCGCATGAAGTTGATGGTTGAACCGACCGGATGCCTGGGGCTGGCGGCGGTGCGGCAGTTCAAGTCGGCACTGGCCGGCCAGCGTGTTGGCGTGCTGATTACCGGCGGCAATATCGATCTCACCCGGTTTTGCAGTTTGCTGGCAGAGCCGGCCTGACCTTGTAGCTCGGAGCGAGTGCTTATCAGAATCTGCTGATAATTATCAATGAATCAATATGATTGATATTTATCAATAATCAGGAAACATTGTTTCAACGAATCTGTAGTTTTTCTACGTAATTTAGCGGCATAAGATGGGCTCCAATGTCGAAACACAAACGACAGCCAAACCTAAACTCTGGAGAACCATCATGAACAAGTTTGCTGCTTCTTTCGTATTTGCTGTTGTTGCCGCCGGTGCTGCTTTCTCTGCTCAAGCTGCAGATAGTGACAATGTCGCCCAACGTGCCCAACGTGTTGAACAACCGGCATGGCAACGTGCTGCCAACGCACCGCAGAATTTTGCTGCGCAAATCAACCAACAACCTGGCCGCGCCCAATTTGCTTTCCGCGCTGTCACTCCAGCAACTGACACTGCCAACGTACCGGCATGGGAACGTGCTGCTGCTGCTCCCCAAAACTACGCTGCGCAAATCAACGCCCAACCAGGCCGCGTTGCCAGCAACTAAGCCAATCGTCTCAAGGCTGTGATGTGAATGAAAAGCCCGCTTGCGCGGGCTTTTTTGTGTCTGTTGCAAGCCGGAACGCCGATCAGCGCATGGCCGCGCCGGGCATACTGGCGCAACAAGCGGATTGCTTTATCGGCTGTGTTGCGCGGATTATGTCGCGTTATCGACATAGCTTCTGGAGCGCGTCACCGATGGCTGGTTCTTCTTCTACGCTGGCGCAGTCCGCCGATACCAACCTGATCGAACCGGCGCGTTGCAGCTGGTGCGGGGCCTCGGCGCAGTACCAGCATTATCACGATAACGAATGGGGTTTTCCGGTCGATGATGACCGGCGACTGTTCGAGAAGGTCTGTCTGGAGGGTTTTCAGTCGGGCCTGAGCTGGATCACCATCTTGCGCAAGCGCGAAGCTTTTCGTGCAGCGTTCGCCAATTTCCAGATCGAACAGATTGCGCGTTTTGATGACGCTGATATCCAGCGCTTGCTGGCCGACGCGGGCATTGTGCGGCATCGGGGCAAGATTGAAGCCACCATCAACAATGCGCGTTGCGCGCTCAAATTGCTGGAAACCGAAAACTCGCTGGCCGCTTATTTCTGGCGCTTTGAGCCTCATCCCGCCAGCCGTCCCGAGCTGGTCACGCCGGATTACCTGCGCACGATGACCACATCACCCGAATCAAATGCACTGAGCCGTGATCTGAAAAAGCGCGGCTGGCGCTTTGTCGGGCCCACCACCATGTACGCCTTGATGCAGGCCATGGGTCTGGTGAATGATCATCAGGAAGGCTGCATCACCCGGCAGCAGGTTATCAGCGCGCGTGCTACGTTTGTCGTTCCGCAATAGACCACGTCTTCTCACTGGTGCCAGCCGCCAGTGGGTAACGGCGGTGTGAGCTATCTCATTGTTGCCAAAACGAAATTGCTGCGACGCGAAATGGCTGCGGTTTGATCCCTATAATGGCGTGTCATTCAACCAGGAATAAGTCATGTCCATTTCGCTGTACGCCGCATCCGTGCCTGTTTTCAAACAAATGCTGGGTAGCCTGAACGACATTCTGGCCAAGGCCGAAGCCCACGCTACGGCAAAAAATATTGACCCGCTCGTACTGCTGCAGTCGCGATTGTTCCCGGACATGTTTGCACTGTCCAAACAAGTGCAGATCGCCAGCGATTTTGCCAAGGGTGTATCCGCTCGCCTGGCGAATGTTGAAGTGCCGGCGTACGAAGACACCGAACAAACCTTCGCCGAGCTGCAAGCGCGCGTGGCAAAGACGCTGGCGTTTGTCAGCAGCATCGAGCCTTCGCTGTTTGAAGGCGGTGAAACTCGCGAGATCGTCTTGCGCCCGGGCACACCGAAAGAGAAGAAATTCACTGGCCAGGCTTATTTGCTCAGTTACGGCCTGCCGCAGTTCTTCTTCCACGTCACCACTACCTACGACATTCTGCGCAGCAACGGCGTGGAACTGGGCAAGAAGGATTACATGGGCGCGGTTTGAGCCCATTGAGCCACCGGTCGGGTTATTGATCGGAGGCGAATGAGTATGTTGATTGCGGCGGGCCGATATCTGGCCCGCCGTAGTTTTGTCGGGCCAGGTTGTGGGTTATCAGACCTGAACCGACGGAATACTCTTCATACAACGCAACGCAAACATCGACCGGCTGTGGCGAATGCCGGAAATCCGGTACAGCTTTTCGCGTAAAAAGCGTTCATATCCTGCAGTGCCATCCACCGCCAGTTTGACCAAATAGTCATATTCGCCAGACACCAGGTGCGCTTCCAGCACCTCCGGCAATGCCGCCAGTTCTTCGCCAAACCGCGCCAGCGCGGTGTCTTCGTGACTGTCCAGGGTGATTTCCACCAGCACGATATCGGCAAAGCCCATTTTCTTCTGATCGATCAGCGCCACGTAGCCACGGATATAACCCTCCGCCTCCAGTTGGCGCGTGCGGTTCCAGCAGGCGGTGCTGGACATGCCTACCAGTTCAGCCAACTCGGTATTACTTAGCCGGGCGTTCTTTTGCAGCTCTCGCAGAATCTTGCGGTCGTGCTGGTCGAGTGAATGATTTCGAGCGTTCATATCCACCTTCAGAAGAATCTAAATATTATTCATTAATATGAAGAATATTCTTCCAGATTTTTGGTGAAGGCAAGCCAAATCAAAAAGCCTGTTCCGTGCCGCTGACGGTATATTTTTCTGACTGTCATGCCCGGGCAATCCTGCAGATCATCATGTCTGTTGCGAGTGTCCCCTCCCGCCACCAGCGCGGATCGGGTGTCATGCTCGCCTTACCATGGCGGGTCAGAGTGAACGTCGGCCAACTCACTGCCAGGCGCAACACTCACGGGATGATGGAACCCGCCGCTCTGCGCCTTTTTGGCGACAGTGAGCGCTGCGCTGGGGTGTAAGTACGTGGTGGCAATTTCGCAAATGCGACATCTAATTGCCAAAGTCGACCAGCGACGGGCACCAGACAATGACTTTGTTTGTTGCAATCAACTATTTATCTGATTGATTCCAATACGTTTGTTGCCAATTTCCCGGCCGTTTTTGCACGGCAGCATCGACCCGCCTTTCGGGCTATCCGCAATTGTCGTCATTCCGGTTTGCTGAAACCATCAATCCACATGCTGTCTGACCTGACATCGCAACGTGATTGTCAGACGGCTTTGCCCTCTCGGCGTTCTGGATCGCTCGGGATTGCCCGGGTTTCACCCCACGGAGACAACATGAAGAAACTGACCCTTGCAGTGGTACTGGGCCTGGCCATGGCCGGTGCTTGTGCCAAAGACTGGACCACCATCCGTTTTGGTGTGGATGCCAGCTACGCGCCATTTGAATCGAAACAGGCCGATGGCAGCCTGATCGGCTTTGATATCGACCTGGGCAAAGCAGTCTGTGAAAAGCTCAAAGCCAAATGCGTGTTTATTGAAAACGACTTTGACGGCATGATTCCTGGCCTGCAAGCGCGCAAATTTGACGGCATCTTGTCGTCGATGTCAGTGACAGAAAAGCGCCAGCAAGTCATTGCTTTCTCCGACAAGCTCTTCAATGCGCCAGTACGCATGGTGGCGAAAAAGGGTTCGACCCTGCAGCCCAAGCCCGAAGCACTGGCTGGCAAACGCATTGGTGTTGAACAAGCCACTACCGCTGAAACCTATGCCAAAGCCTATTGGGAACCCAAGGGCGTGACCGTGGTGCCGTACCAGAACCAGGAACTGGTGCTGGCTGATCTGGTAGCAGGCCGTCTGGACGCGACCTTGCAAGATGCGGTGCAGGCTGACGTCGGCTTTCTGAAAACACCACGCGGCGCCGGTTTTGCCTTCGCTGGCCCAAATCTGGAAGATCCGAAAACCATCGGCAACGGCACCGCGATCGGTCTGCGTAAAGAAGATACTGACCTGCGCGAGCAGATCAACAAGGCACTGGGCGAGATCCACAAAGACGGCACTTACAAGCGTCTGGCCGCCAAGTACTTCAGCTTTGATATCTACAACTGAGCATCACACATAGGCTGACAAAGCGTCGGGTTTGATGCGTGCGGGCCGCTGGTTTACGCCAGTGGCCCGTTACTGTTTCGCGTCTGGTTCAGACCCGCCCCGACGAATGCTTCGCTGCTTTTGCCAATGTCATCCGCCACTCGTATTGCTCTGGTGTTGCTATCGCCATGCTCCATGCTGGCGTTGGGCGCGGCTGCCCAGGTGTTTGCGCTGGCCAACCGCCTGGCTGGCAAAACGCTGTACGAGGTGAGTTTCTTGTCGCGAGATGGTCAGGCGCTGACGCTGACCGAGGGAGTCGACTTTCCCGTCAGCGGCAACTTGAGCCAGGTTCGGCCGGGCGATCATGTCTTGCTGCTCAGTGATGGCATCGAGCGCTTTGCCGATGCCCGCCTGTTCTGCGCAGAACTGGCGCGGCTGGCGCCACATCTGCCGCTCATCGCAGGCTTGGGTACCGCCGCCTGGTGGCTGGCCAGCGCCGGTTTGCTCGATGGCTATCGCGCCACCATTCAGTGGCAACATGCGGTGCCCTTTGCCGAACGTTTCCCTGCCGTTTTACTCAGTCAGCATGTATTTGAACTGGATCGCCAGCGGTTTACCTGTGGCGGTGGTGCCGCGCTGCTTGATGGTCTGCTGACCCTGATTGGCCGCCAGCATGGGAATGCCCTGATTGAAGATATCGCTGGCGCCTTGTGCATGGAGCGCATCCGCCCCAACGAGGCGCGCCAGCGCGTGCCACTGATGGTGCGATTGGGCGAGAAGCAACCGCGTGTGACCGAAGCGGTCATGCTGATGGAAGCCAATCTGGAAGAACCGCTGACCACCGACGAACTCGCCCGCCTCACCGGCCAGTCGCGCCGCCAGCTGGAGCGCTTGTTCAAACAGCATCTGGATATGGCGCCTACCCGTTATTACCTGCAATTGCGGCTGGAACACGCCCGTCATCTGCTGCGCACTACCGGTAAATCGATTATCCAGATCGGTCTGCTGTGCGGGTTCTCGTCCGGCGCGCATTTTTCTACGGTGTACCGCGGGCACTTCAATATGGCGCCACGCGAAGAACGGTTTGCTGGCAGTGCCCGCGCGCTTGCCATATCCACGCCAGAAGTTGGCTGATCTGTCTCAAACAGGCAGTTAGTTGTCGCTCTTGGGAAATATCTCCTGGCCCGCCCACTCTAGAATGGGCTCTCCCTAATGCCTGTGTCCTGGAGTTCGTATGTCCAACGCCCCTGTAAACCGCCAGACTTTTGACGAAGTAATGGTGCCCAACTACGCACCTGCTGCGTTCATCCCGGTTTCTGGTCAAGGCTCGCGCCTGAAGGATCAGGATGGCAAGGAATACATCGATTTTGCCTGCGGCATCGCCGTGACCAGCTTGGGTCATTCGCATCCGGAACTGACTGCCGTGCTGCACGAACAGGTTGATCGCCTCTGGCATCTAAGCAATACATTCACCAATGAGCCCGCACTGCGCCTGGCGCGGCGTCTGACCGAAACCACCTTTGCCGAGCGCGTGTTCTTCTGTAACTCTGGCGCTGAAGCTAACGAAGCGGCGCTCAAGCTGGCACGCCGTTATGCCGCCACCCAGAACGCCGACAAAACGCAGATTGTGTCGTGCAAACAGGCTTTCCATGGCCGCACGCTGTTTACAGTGTCGGTCGGCGGTCAGCCCAAATACACCGAAGGCTTTGGCCCGCTGCCAGGCAACCTGGCACATATCCCTTTCAATGATATCGCCGCCGCTGAAGCCACCATTCACTGGGGCACTTGTGCGGTGATCGTCGAGCCGGTGCAGGGCGAGGGCGGCGTAATGCCGGCCAACAAGGCGTACCTGCAAAAACTACGTGAACTGTGCGACAAGCACGGCGCGCTGCTGATTTTTGATGAAGTGCAGATCGGCGTTGGTCGCTCTGGCTCCCTGTTCTCGTATATGGAATACGGCGTTACGCCAGACATTCTGACCTCGGCCAAAGCGCTGGGTAACGGCATGCCGATTGGCGCAATGCTCACCACCAGCAAAATCGCCGCATCGTTTGTGGTGGGCACGCACGGTTCCACCTATGGCGGCAATCCGCTGGTGTGCGCGGTGGCCGACAAGGTGATCGAATTGGTCAGCAAGCCAGAAACGCTGGCTGGCGTGAAGCAACGTCACGACTGGCTGGTCGATGGCCTGAAGGCAATCAATGCCAAATATCATATTTTCGAAGACATTCGCGGCCAGGGCTTGCTGATCGGCGCAGAACTGGTGCCAGCGTTGCATGGCAAATCCAAGGACTTTGTTAATGCAGCCGCGCGGCACGGCCTGGTGGCGCTGGTCGCGGGCGTGAATGTAGTGCGTCTGGCACCGTCGCTGATTATTTCGCAGGCTGATCTGGTTGAAGGCCTGCAACGTTTTGAAGCTGCCGTGGCCGAGCTGACTCAGCAGGTTAAAACTGCGCAACCGGCGTGATTGCTGGTGTAGGGCGGGTGCAACCCGCCGCGATCCGCTAACCCGGACTCCTGCTTTGCTCCATCCAGGCTACAAAGAGGCTGGCCATGGCAAACGGCGGGTTGCACCCGCCCTACGTGCCATGCCTGGTGAGTCCCCGGCCTGGCACTACAATCAAAACATAAACATAAATAGAACTAGATCAATCCACTGGAGCCACCCCGCCATGTTGTTTGTTCGACCGAGCAAGCTGTCCGATCTGGACCAGCTGGAGCGCATGGCCCGCGCCACTGGCCCTATCCTGCATTCGTTGCCGCCAGATCGCGCCCGCCTGCAAAAAGCCGTACGCCACTCGATTGATTCGCTGGCGGGTGAGGTCGAATATCCGGGCGAAGAAAGTTATATGTTTGTGCTGGAAGACTCCGACACCGGCATGTTGCATGGCACTGCCAGTCTGGTGGCGCTGGAAGGATTTTCCGAGCCGTTTTATGTGTTCCGCAACGAGGTCGTGGTGCATGCCTCACGCGCACTCAAGGTCAATCACCGTGTTCACGCGCTGGTGATGTCCCACGAAATGACAGGCCGCACGCGCCTGACCGGGTTTTATGTTGATCAATTCGCCCAGCAGCAAGGCTCGCTGGCGGCGCATTTGTTGTCACGCGCGCGGATCATGTTTGCCGCGCAGCATCGCCAGCGCTTTACCAGCGACATCTTTGCCGTGCTGCCTGGCGTAACCGACGCCGCTGGTCATTCGCCATTCTGGGAAGGCGTCGGCCACAAGTTCTTCAAACGCGATTTCCGGCAGATGGAGATCGAATCCGGTGGTCGCAGCCGTACCTTTATTGCCGAGATGATGCCGGTTGATCCGCTCTATGTGCCGCTGTTGTCAGAAGACGCGCAACGCGTAATGGGCGAGCCACATACCGACGTGCTGCCCAATTACGAATGCCATCTGGCTGAAGGGCTGGAGCCGGACAAATTTGTCGATATTTTCGATGCCGGGCCGGTGCTGACTGGCGCGCTTGATGTTTGTCATTCGGTGCGCTTCAGTACGGTTCATCGTGCAGTGCGCGGCCAGCCCGCTGCGGCGGATACGCCGTGGCTGGTCAGCAATCTGCTGACCGAAGGATTTCGCTGTGTGGTGGTGATGTTGCCAACGCCACTCACTGCGCCCGTGGTGTTGCCGCAGGTCGCCGCCGACATGCTGGAAATCAACGACGGTGACGCCATCCGTTGCGTGCCGCTGTTTACGCCGTCAGGTGCGGGAGAAATGCAATGATCGTCATGCGACTTTGCCGCCCCACTGACCTGGATGCACTGCTGGCGCTGGCCCACAAAGCCGGCCCCGGCATGACCACGCTCAAACCGGATCGTGAAGTGCAATCGGCGCGGCTGGACCGCGTGCAGCGCACCGTCGAAGGCACCGCGCCGCTGGCCGACCAGGGCTATCTATTCATGATGGAAGACACTGCCACCGGCCAGGCCGTGGGCGTGTGTGGGCTGGAAGTCGCTGTCGGCCTGGAGCAGCCGTTTTACACCTATCGCATGGATACGTTTGTGCACGCCAGCCGCGAAATGGGCTTGTACACGCGCATGGACAAGCTGCACATGTCGCACGGTCTGACCGGTTATTCGGAACTGTGCACGCTGTTTCTGGACCCGGCTTTTCGCTTGCCCGGCAACGGCGCGTTGTTGTCCAAATCCCGCTTCATGTTCCTGGCGCAGTTTCCGCAACGTTTTTCTGAACACTTGTGTGCCGAAATGCGCGGCCATTTTGACGAGAACGGCGAATCGCCATTCTGGCGGGCGTTGGGCGCACACTTTTATCGCATCGGTTTCAACGAGGCCGATCAACTGGTGGCGATGGGGAAAAAGGCTTTCCTGGCCGAACTGATGCCGCGCTATCCGGTGTACGTAGATTTTCTGCCGGATGACGCCCGCGCCTGTATCGGCAAAACCCACGCCGACACCGAACCAGCGCGCCGTTTGCTGGAAAGCGAAGGCCTGCGGGCCGAGCAGCATATCGACATCTTTGAGGGCGGTCCGGTGCTGGAAGCCCGGGTGGATAGCTTGCGGGTGATGCACGACAGCGTGCTGGTGCAAGTGGCGGTGGTCGATACGCCGCCCGCGATCATTGAAGGCAGCCCGCGTTATCTGGTTGCCAATGGTGAACTCGCCGAATTCCGGGTGATTCTGGTTAACACAGCGCCGCAAGATGGCTTACTGCAACTGGATCACGAGCAAGCTCAGGCGCTGCGTGTGACCAATGGCAGCACCGTGCGGGCCATGACGTTGAACTCGAGCAGTACGTAGGGTTTGCACGCTGGCGTGCGAACGCGTTCAGGAGTCTGCAGCGGTGCGCATGAATGCACACCCTACATGGTTAAACCAGATTGTTAGGGGCATTTGATTTTGCATGGCAGGGCAACCTGCCACTTCACTACCGTCTCATGTAACTGTTTTTGAGGACCAGGCAATGACCAACCCAGCCGCTTTCGCAACCAGCCAGCTCTGGCAACTGCTATCCGCCACCATTGGTGAGCCCGCAACCGCCGAACTGTTCAACATGATCACCGTCGACGCTGTGCTGCTGACTCCGGCGGTTGACAGCGTGCCGCGCGTGCTGATCGCGCAAGCCATGAACATGCAGCTCTTTGCCAAAAATCTGGCCGCGGTGCCGGAAGGCAAAGCCTACGTGGCAGAAAAGCTCGCGGCGGGTGGCAAAGTGGTCTTTGATCACGGTGCGCTGCGTACGGTAGCTGCCGCCAACACTGGCTCGCTGCCGGTGGGCGAACTGGCTTTCAAACGTATCCTGGAACCGCTGGGTTTCGCCGTTGCCGGCTTGTATCCGCTGCCACGCCTGAAAATGACCGGCCGAGCTTATTGCCATGTGGACGCGCCGGAATCTGTGGCGCAGTTCTTTGTGTCCGAACTGCACGTCGATCAATTCTCTCCTGCGTTTGCCGCTGCCGTGGATGAGGTCGTATCCAGCTCGCAAGACCCGTTGTCTGGCCGTCATCTGGCTTTGCTGGAACAACTGGGCCGCACTGGCGTGCTGAGCTTTCCCGGCGCGGTTGAATTGCTGCCGGCGCTGGTCGACAGCTTTGGCGTGCATCACGCTACGCCAAGCCTGGCGGCCTACGAAATACTTTTGGCCGAATCCGCCGAAATGGCGTGGATTGCCACCGAGGGCAACAGCTTTAATCATGCCACCGATCGCGTGGAGGATGTATTTGCCGTGGCCGATGCTTTACGCGCCAAGGGGTTGCCGATCAAAGACAAGGTAGAAGTCTCCAGCGCCGGGTCTGTACGCCAGACCGCGTTCAAAGCAACGATGGTGGAGCGGACCTTTAAAGCTGTTGATGGCTCGCTGGTGAAGCGGGTAGTGCCGGGGTCGTTTTATGAATTCATCTCGCGGGATGTGATTGTTGATGCTGAGACGGGCGGGCAGAAGCTGGATTTGCGGTTTGATAGCGGCAATGCGCAGGGGATTTTCAAGATGACCGCGGCGGCATGTTGAGGCGTTGTTCGTTGGATGGGTTCGGCGCGGTGGTTTTGTAGCCCGGATGGAGCCGGAGGCGGGAATCCGGGGTGGCAATGTTTCAATTAAGTGCCGATGTTGAACGTCTGTTTGTTAAGTGCCTTCGGCACGGGTGTTTAAAGGCGTTTGATAGGTAAACACCGTGCCGCAGGCACTCAAGCTTTTGCCAAGAGGCCCAGACGAAGAAGCCCCAAACCATAATCCGGTCTACGGTTCAGCCACAACGTGGCAATATGATTCGATTAACGACCAACGTACTTTCGTCCTGCCCAACACCACCGGCTGGTGCTCCCTCCTCCCTTGGAATAGCGCCCCTTATGAGAGCCCCAATGATCCCCCGTCTCGCCAACCGCCCAATTGCCAATTCGCTCTACCTGGATTTCGTAGCCGAGCTGGGCGTGCGTGGGTTCGAGGGGGAGTTGAGCGCCAGTTATGCCGATCGCACGGTGCAAGCCACCGACAACTCCATCTACCAGGTCTGGCCGCAGGTGGTGGTCACGCCCAAACATACCGATGACCTGATCCGCCTGGTCAAACTGTTGGGTGAGCCACGCTTTCAAAAGCTGGTGATCAGCCCGCGCGGTGGCGGTACCGGCACCAACGGGCAGTCGCTCACCGATGGCGTGGTGGTGGATGTGTCGCGCCATATGAACCGCATTCTGGAAATCAACGCCGCCGAGCGCTGGGTGCGGGTTGAGGCGGGCGTGGTCAAAGACCAGCTCAACGCCGCGCTCAAACCGCACGGATTGTTTTTTGCGCCGGAATTATCCACCTCTAACCGCGCCACCATCGGCGGCATGGTCAATACCGATGCCAGCGGTCAGGGCTCATGCCTGTATGGCAAAACGCGCGATCATGTGCTGGCGCTGGATACCGTGTTGCTGGATGGCACGCTGTGGCGTTCCGCCCCACTCAACGATGCTGAGCTGGCCGTGGCCAAACAGCGCACCGACAAGGTGGGCGAGATCCACCGGCTGCTGGATGATATCCAGCACACCCACGCCGAGCTGATCCGCGAGCGCTTTCCCAAACTCAATCGTTGTCTCACTGGCTACGATCTGGCGCATATCCGTAATGCCGAGGGTTTGTTCGATCTGAACGCGATCCTGTGCGGAGCCGAGGGCACGCTGGGGCTGGTCACTGAAATCAAACTCAATGTGCTGCCCATCCCCAAATTCAGCGCCTTGGTGAATGTGCGTTACACCAGTTTTGATGCGGCCTTGCGCGATGCATCGGCGCTGATGGCGCTGGGGTCATCGTCGATTGAAACGGTGGATTCCAAAGTACTGGGGCTGGCGCGGCAGGACATCGTCTGGCACGGCGTGAGCGAGTTTTTCCCGGACGATGATGTACCCGCGCTGGGCGTTAATCTGGTCGAATTTATCGCCGACGACCAAACTGCATTGCAAGCCAAACTGGCCGAAGTGACCGGCATTTTGCAGCGCGATGGCCGCCAGCATGGCCGTTGCGGCCATACCGTGGCGTTGGGTGATGCGGCGGTCGGGCGGCTGTGGGGCATGCGCAAGAAGTCGGTCGGCTTGCTGGCCAATATGCAGGGCGATAAACGTCCGATCCCGTTTGTGGAAGACACCGCCGTGCCGCCAGAAAACCTGGCCGATTACATCGCCGAGTTCCGCGCGCTGCTCGATAGCCACGGCGTCATCTACGGCATGTTCGGGCATGTCGATGCCGGCGTGCTGCACGTGCGCCCAGCGCTGGATATGAAAGACCCGGAACAGGAAAAACTGATCCGTACCATTAGCGATGGCGTGGTGGCGCTGACCCGCAAATATCACGGCCTGCTGTGGGGCGAGCACGGTAAAGGCGTGCGCTCGGAATACGCGCCGGAGTTCTTCGGCCCGTTGTATCCGGTGCTGCAACAGATCAAGGCGGTGTTCGATCCACATAACCAGCTCAATCCCGGCAAAATCGCTGCGCCGCCGGGGCAGGAATTGTGGAAGATTGATGCCGTGCCCACACGCGGCCAGCATGACCGGGTGATCCCCATCGCCGTGCGGAAAAACTATGATGAGGCAATGCATTGCAACGGCAACGGCGCCTGCTTCAATTTTGATCCGGACGACGCCATGTGCCCTTCCTACAAAGGCACGCGCGACCGGCGGCATTCGCCCAAGGGGCGAGCTTCGCTAATGCGTGAATGGCTGCGGCAAATGACGCTGGCCGGGGTCGATCCGCTGCAGGAAACCACGGCGTTACGCCAGCATGATGGTTGGTCGAATCTGCTGGGGCGGCTCAGGAACACACTGCGTAAACGCCAGGGGCAGAGCGATTTCTCGCACGAAGTGATGGACGCCATGCAGGGTTGCCTGGCGTGTAAATCCTGTGTCGGGCAATGTCCGGTGAAAGTGGATGTGCCGGAGTTCCGTTCAAAATTTCTGGAACTGTATTACGGCCGTTATCTGCGCCCGGCCAAGGATTATCTGGTGGGCTCACTGGAAACCATGCTGCCGCTGGTGGCGCGCTGGCCCGCTCTGTACAACGGCGTAATCGGCAGTGGCGCCGGTAAAATGGTGATGCAGCGACTGGGCATGGTCCACAGCCCGGCGCTCAGTGGCGTTGATCTAGTCGCAGCGCTGCGTAAGCGCGGTTTTGCCATGGCCACACCGCAGGTTTTACAGACGCTGGATGAGGGCCGCCGCAGCCAGTCGGTGATCATCGTGCAAGACGCCTTCACCAGTTACTTCGAAACCGGTTTGGTGCTGGACCTGTTCGACTTGCTCAAGGCGCTGGGCTTCAACCCCTTGCTCGCACCATTCAAGGCCAACGGCAAACCGCTGCATGTACATGGTTTTCTGGGACGCTTTGGGCAGGTGGCCGCGCGTAATGCCGCCAGCTTGCGGGCGCTGGCCGCGACCGGGATTCCGTTGGTGGGGCTGGAACCCTCCATGACGCTGACCTACCGCGCCGAATACGCCAAAACGCTGGGCAAAGACGCCGCGCCGACGGTGCATCTGTTGCAAGAGTGGCTGGTGCGGCGGCTGGATCAACTACCACAAAACACGGTGGCGGCAGAGCGTAGCTACACTCTGCTGCCGCATTGCACTGAAAAAACCAATGCCCCCGCAGTATCCAGCGACTGGCAGAAGTTGTTTGCGCGTTTTGGCATCTCGCTCAAAACCCAGCCAGTGGGTTGCTGCGGTATGGCCGGAACATATGGTCACGAGGCCGAACATCGGCCAATGTCCGAACAGATCTACGGGTTGAGCTGGGCACCGGTGATTGCCGCCGCCGAGACGCCAGAAATGCTGCTGGCGACGGGGTATTCCTGCCGCTGCCAGGTGAAGCTGATTGATGGGGTGCAGTTGCGACACCCCTTGCAGGCGTTGTTGCAGGCGGTGCGAAGCGCATAGGGTGCAATACCCCAACGGGGGGCATTGCACCAATCAAAGCGGCCGGCGTGATCGCCATTATTGGCCCCTTTGAACGGTGGGTTACGCCGTTCCGGCTAACCCACCCTACATTGGCGATGCAGCCCGGGTGGGGCGGGTTGCATCCGCCCTATTAGAACAACACCCGGCAACGAATCGTCCCCGGAATGCTGCTGAGCTTCTTCAGCACGTCATCGGTGTATCCCGAATCGATATCGATCACCACGTAACCAATCTCGCTATTGGTTTGCAGGTACTGCGCGGCGATGTTGATCTGGCTGGCGGAAAACACGTTGTTCACCGCACTCATCACGCCTGGCACGTTCTGGTGCACGTGCAGCACGCGCCGTTTGCTGGCTTGCGCGGGCAGGGCGACTTCCGGGAAGTTGACCGACGACGTGGTGGTGCCGTTGTCGCTGTACTTGATGAGCTTTTCGGCCACTTCCACGCCAATATTGGCTTGCGCTTCTACCGTGGAACCGCCGATATGCGGGGTCAGAATCACGTTGTCGAATGCGCGTAGCGGTGAGGCGAATTCTTCGTGGTTGTCTTTCGGTTCTACCGGGAACACGTCAATGGCCGCACCGGCCAGATACTTTTTATCCAGCGCCGCTGCCAGTGCTTCGATATCCACCACCGTACCGCGAGCGGCATTGATCAGCACTGCACCGGGCTTCATGGCCGCAATCTGTTCCGCGCCCATCAGGTTCTTGGTAGAGGCTGTTTCCGGCACATGCAACGTGACGATGTCCGACTGGCCCAGCAAGGTATGCAGGCTGGCGATCTGCTGCGCATTACCCAGGGGCAATTTGGAGGCAGTGTCGTAGAACGATACGCGCATGCCCAGTGCCTCTGCCAACACGGACAATTGCGAGCCAATGGCGCCGTAGCCGATGATGCCCAGATGCTTGCCGCGCACTTCGTACGAAGCACTGGCCGATTTAATCCAGCCGCCACGATGGCAACTGGCGTTTTTCTCCGGCACGCCGCGCAGCAACAAGATGGCCTCGGCCAGCACCAGCTCTGCCACCGAACGGGTATTGGAATACGGCGCGTTGAACACCACCACGCCTTGGCCTAACGCCGCATGCAGATCAACCTGGTTGGTGCCGATGCAGAAACAACCCACAGCCACCAGTTTGCTGGCCTCGGCCAGTACATCGGGCGTGAGCTGGGTGCGCGAGCGGATGCCGACAAAATGCGCATCGGCAATCTTGCGTTTGAGCTCATCCGGTGCCAGCGCGCCAGGCAGTGCCTCGATATTGGAATAACCGGCGGCATGAAAGGCATCAATGGCGCTTTGGTGCACGCCTTCCAGCAACAGAATGCGGATCTTGTCTTTCTCGAGGGAGGTTTTGCTCATCGGGTATCACCTTGGTTTGGCAAAAAGTGCACTACACAGATTACAAGAATAGCTGTTTTGCGATGGACACGATCCGGCTAGCGCAAGTTGCAGACTCTGGATGTGGAATATTTTTGTGCGACTGCAGCAAAGTAGGAGTCCACTGACGCACAAGAGTTGCACGTCTGACAGACGCCTGGCAAACCACATCGCAAACTGGTCCGCAGTGCCTGGTGAAAATTGCCCCTGACAACCGGGATAGGCGTATGGTGAGCGGACCACACACAGCTTTCGTTTTGCGCATGCTCAACCTCTGAGACCAGGCAAATTGAAGGTTTTCCCCGCCCCGCTTGTTCCAGAGCCATGAGCATCGCTTCACCGCTCGCCAGTCACAGTTCGTACCAGTCTTAGTACTCATAAATCACAACCGCAACGCGGCACGAAAGCAGTTTTCGCTAACCGGCAAGCCACAGCTTTGTGGCCATGCCGGTCTGGTTTTGTGCGCTGCGCGCGGTGTTCAGCTTCTGAATCGCTTGCCAACACCGGTGAGGCTTGCCAGTGCATGTTGGCGTATCAGCAAGGAGGCATGCATCTTGGCACTCACCGGTCACTCTGTTTTCCGCCAGTCTGGCAAAATTCTGGGCAAGTCTTCCCCGCGCTACGACGAAGACAGTCTGCGCGACTACGCCGCCACCGAGGCGCCATTGCGGGCCGAGTTGTTCAGCGCCGACCAGATGGAGCGCCACGGCAGAACGCTTGGCGCATCGCACAAAATTGGCGAAGGTTACCCAGCAGACCGCTTGCTGGCCCGTCTGGCCGAGAACGAAGCCATTCTGATTGATGCGTGCCGCATTCTCACCACCACCACCAATACCAGCCGGTTAACCCCGGCGGGTGAGTGGTTGCTGGATAACTTCTACCTGATCGAAGAGCAAATCCGTACGGCCAAACGCCACTTCCCCAAGGGCTATGGTCGGGGCTTGCCGCGACTGGCGGGTGGCGAATCCGCCGGGCAACCGCGGGTGTACGAGATTGCGCTGGAAGCCATTGCCCACGGCGATGGTCGCTGGGACCCGGAAAGCCTGAGCCGTTACGTAGCCGCGTATCAACAAGCCTCTGAGTTGACCTTGGGTGAGTTGTGGGCGATTCCGATCATGCTGCGGCTGGCGCTGATCGAAAATCTGCGCCGGGTCAGTGCCAGCATTGCTACCGGCAGCGCCGACCGCAATCTGGCCGATGACTGGGCCGGCAAGATGATCAACGCCGCCGAAGAAGATCCCAAAAGTCTGATTTTGCTGATCGCCGACATGGCCCGTTCTGATCCGCCAATGGGGCCGACTTTTGTGGCCGAACTGGCGCGGCGGTTGCAAGGCCAGGGCGCGGCGCTGGCTTTACCGCTGACCTGGATGGAACAACTGCTGGCTGAACAAGGCCAGACCATTGAACAAATGGTGCTGGCCGAGAACCGCCAACAAGCCGCCAATCAACTTTCGATCAGCAACAGTATTTCCAGCCTGCGCCTGCTGGGCGCCACCAACTGGCGCGAGTTTGTCGAAACCTTGAGCGTGGTTGAGCAGACCTTGCTCAATGATCCGGCGGGCATGTATGGCCACATGGATTTCGCCACCCGTGACGATTACCGCCACACCATAGAGCGCACCGCGCGGCGCGCCCGCATGCCGGAAAGTGCCGTCGCCCGTCGCGCCATTGGTCTGGCTGCAGCGGCCACCAGCGATGGGCCGATGATTGATTCGCCCATCCATGTAGATCGCCACGCGCACGTCGGCTTTTACCTGACCGGGCGCGGGCTTTATCAACTGGAACGCGATTGCCAGGCGCGTTTGTCGCTGGGCCTGCAATTCAAACGCTGGTTCCTGCGCGCGCCGGTTAGCCGGTACGTCGGGCCGATCACGCTCATTACCTGGGCGTTGACCGGCGCCATGCTGCTGCGGGCACACTCCGCTGGAGTGCATAACTGGTGGATGCTGGCGTTGCTCGGCGGCGCGCTACTGGCCAGCTTGAGCCAGTTGGCGGTGGCGCTGGTTAATTTGCTGGCAACCAATATTGCGATCCCGCGCTTTTTGCCGCGCCTGGATTACAGCAAAGGTATTCCGCCGGAATTGCGCACGCTGGTCGTCGTGCCCGCCATGCTTGGCAGCGCCGCTGGCGTGCAGTCGCTGGTTGATGATCTGGAAGTGCGCTTTCTGGGTAATCGTGATCCCAATTTGCATTTTGCCTTGCTGACCGACTTCACCGATGCCGCCAGCGAGACCCTGCCCGAAGACGCCGCCTTGCTGGCGCTGGCGACCGCGCATATCAATGATCTCAACAGCCAGTATCCCAACCAGCGCGGTGACACGTTCTTTCTGTTTCACCGCCCGCGCCGCTGGAATGCCAGCGAAGGTGCGTGGATGGGTTACGAGCGCAAACGCGGCAAGCTGGCGGCGCTCAACGCCTTGTTGCTGGAAGGCAAAGCGGACGAATTCTCGTTGGTGGTCGGCCATACCGGCGTGCTGTCCAACGTCAAATATGTCATTACGCTGGATACCGATACCCAATTGCCACGTGACGCCGCCCGCCAGTTCATCGGCACCATGGCGCACCCGCTCAATCACCCGCGCTTTGACGAAAAACGCCAGCGCGTGGTCGAGGGCTACGGCATTTTGCAGCCGCGCGTGGCCGAAAGCCTACCCGCCAATGGCCCCAGCCGTTATGCCCGCCTGAGCGGTAGCGAACCGGGCATTGACCCGTATACCCGCACGGTTTCGGACGTGTATCAAGATCTGTTTGGTGAAGGCTCGTTTATTGGTAAAGGCATCTACGACGTTGCCACCTTCGAGCAATCGCTGGCCGGACGTTTTCCGGAAAACCGCATTCTCAGCCACGATTTGCTGGAAGGCTGCTACGCCAGGTCCGGCCTGCTGAGCGATGTGGCGCTGTATGAATCATCCCCTTCCAGTTACCTGAGTGACATGCGTCGGCGCAGTCGCTGGATTCGCGGCGACTGGCAGCTGGCCAGTTGGCTGTGGCCCAGAGTTCGTCAGGCCGATGGCGTACGCAGCAAGAATCCGCTAACCAGTTTGTCGCGCTGGAAGCTGCTGGATAATCTGCGCCGCAGCCTGGTGCCGCTGGCTTTGCTGGTGCTGATCGGATTGGGTGCCACGGTTTTGCCGTTGCCACGCATCTGGCTAGGTACGGTGCTGCTGGTGTTGTGGGCACCGGCGGTCCTCTCCGCGTTGATTGATCTGATTCGTAAACCCGGCGAAATTACCTGGCGCCAGCATCTGTTTACCAATAGCCATCTGATCTGGACTCAAGCCACCCAACTGGCGCTGCGCCTGGCCACTTTGCCGCATGAAGCCGCCGTGAACACCACCGCCGTGGTGCGTACCCTGTGGCGGGTGCACGTGTCGCGCAAGCATTTACTCGAATGGTCCACCGCTGAAAGCGTCAGCAATGCGGCTAAATATGATCTGGTGACCTTTGCCCGTGCCATGTGGATGGGGCCGGCGCTGGCCATTGTCATCGCCGTCAGCGCGCCCATTATTGACGTCAGCTGGCTGTTGTTTGCCGCCTTGCTGGCTGGTCTGTGGCTGGTTTCGCCGTTGCTCGCCTGGTGGATCAGCCAGCCGCCGCAGCCATTCGCCACCGAACTGGATGCCGAACAGACGCGTTTGCTGCACCGGACTGCCCGCAAAACCTGGTTGTTCTTCGAGACCTTTGTGGTGGCGGGCGAGCATTGGCTGCCGCCGGATAACTTCCAGGAAGTACCGACCGGCATCATCGCCCACCGGACGTCGCCCACCAATATCGGGCTGGCGCTGCTGGCCAATCTCACCGCCTACGATTTCGGCTATCTGCCTTGCGGTTCGTTACTGGAACGCACCACCAATACGCTCAATGCCATGCTGACGCTGGAACGCTATCGCGGCCATCTGTACAACTGGTACGACACCCGCACCATGCAACCACTGGCACCACGTTACGTTTCGACGGTCGATAGTGGCAATCTGGCCGGACACTTGCTGACCCTGCGTCAGGGGTTGCTGGCGCTGCCCGACGAACCGGTAGTGCATCCACGCTTGTGGCGTGGCTTGAGCGATGGCCTGGGGCTGGTCACCATTCATTGGGAGGGCGATCCACCGGCTGTATTGACGTCCATGCAAGGCGTGATCGCCAGTGCGCTGGTCACTCCGCCCACCGGCCCTGCTGCGGTGTACAAGGTCATCGCCGCGCTGACCGGCCAGACGGATCAGCTGTGCTCGCTGATTGCGGATGTCCCGGAGACTGTAGACCTGCAACGCGCGGCGGCTTCGTTGCAACGGCAGTGCTTCAGCACGCTGAACGACATCAAATCGCTGATGCCTTGGGTCACTTGGAGTGACGCGGAAATTGCCGCAGTGCCGCTGCTGGCAACCATGCCATTGCTACGCGATATTCCCGGCTTTGGCGCATTGGCGGTGGACGAGTGGGGCATGGCGACACCATTGGCCGCCCAAGTCATTGAAGCCAGTCGCCAGGCGCGGGATCGACTGGCGTTGATGAATGCGCTGGCAGTCCAGGCACTGGGTCTGGCGCAAATGGATTACGGCTTTTTGTACGATCCGTCCGTGCATTTGCTGGCGGTGGGTTACAACGTGGATGATAACCGCCGCGATAGTGGTCGCTACGATTTGCTGACCTCGGAAAATCGCTTATGCAACTTTGTGGCGATTGCCCAGGGGCAGTTGCCGCAAGAAAGCTGGTTCGCGCTCGGGCGCCTGTTAACGCTGGTGGATAACCAGCCGGTGATGGTGTCGTGGAGCGGCTCGATGTTCGAGTATCTGATGCCGATGCTGGTCATGCCTGGGTATCCGGAAACGCTGCTCGATACCACGTGCCGTGCGGCCGTGCGGGCGCAGATTGAATACGGCAAACAGTGTGGCGTGCCGTGGGGGATTTCTGAATCCGGCTACAACACCACCGATGCCCACCTCAATTATCAATATCGCGCGTTTGGCGTGCCTGGTTTGGGGCTCAAACGCGGGCTCGTCGACGATTTGGTGATCGCGCCATATGCCACCGTGATGGCGCTGATGGTGGCACCACAAGCGGCCTGCCAGAACCTGCAAAAGCTGTCGGCGATGGGTGCGGAAGGTGCATTTGGCTATTACGAAGCCATTGATTACACCGCCTCGCGTTTGCCGCGCGGTCAGCGTAGCGCGCTGGTGCGCTCGTTTATGGCGCATCACCAGGGCATGAGTTTTCTGTCATTGTCATATGCGCTGCTGGGTCAACCCATGCTGCGGCGCTTTGCGGCCGATGCGCAATGCCAGGCCACCATGCTGCTGTTGCAAGAACGCGTGCCGAAAACCATAGCGGTGTATGCCCGCGCCGGCCAGTTTGCCAACAGCACGGTTTCGGCCGAAACCGGAGAAGCGTCGATTCGCGAATACGACCGGCCCGACACGCCGATGCCGGAGGTGCAGCTGTTGTCCAACAGCCGTTACCACGTCATGGTCAACAACGCCGGTAGTGGCTACAGCCGCTGGAAAGGCATGGCCGTCACCCGCTGGCAGGAAGACCCGACCTTCGATCAACTGGGCGTGTTCTGCTATCTGCGTGATCTGGAAAGTGGCTTGTTCTGGTCGGCCACAGCGCGCCCGTGCGGCATGCTGGGCGAGCACTTCAAAGCCATCTTCTCTGAAGCGCACGCTGAATTTCATCGCCACGATCAACGCTACGACGTGCACAGCGAAATCGTGGTTTCGCCGGAAGACGATATTGAACTGCGGCGCATGCGCATCACCAACCGCTCGCGCCGCAAACGCGTGCTGGAAGTGACCAGCTACGCCGAAGTGGTGATCGCCCCGGCCAATGCCGACAACGCGCATCCGGCTTTCAGCAAGCTGTTTGTGGAAAGCGAAATCCTGCCCGAACAACAAGCCATTCTGTGCAGCCGCCGCCCGCGCGAACAACACGAACCGCGGCCATTTTTACTGCATTTGATGGCAGTGCATGGCGCGGATGTCGATCAGTTCTCTTGCGAAACCGATCGCTCGCGCTTTATCGGGCGCGGTAACACCTTGGCGGCCCCGACTGCGCTGACGGCGACCGGCAATCTATCCAATACCCAAGGCGCCGTGCTGGACCCGATTGTCTCGGTGCGACACCACATTACGCTGGAGCCCGAGGCCACCGTCACGCTGGATCTGGTGTTGGGGATGTCCGATACCCGTGAAGGCGCCTTGGGCCTGATCGAAAAATACCGGGATCGCCGCCTGGCTGACCGGGTGTTTGAACTGGCGTGGACCCATAACCTGGTGCTGCTGCGGCAAATCAATGCCAATGAAGCCGACGGCCAGTTGTACGGCCGCATGGCCGGTGCCGTGCTGTACGCCAATGCAGCGCAGCGCGCCGAAGTCACCGTGCTGATGAACAACCGGCGCGGCCAGTCCGGGTTGTGGGGTTATGCCATCTCCGGCGATCTGCCGATCGTACTGTTGCGCATTGCTGATCCGGGCCGTATCGAACTGGTGCGGCAACTGGTGCAGGCTCACGCTTACTGGCGGCTGAAAGGGCTGGCCGTGGATCTGGTGATTCTGAACGAAGACCACGCCGGTTATCGCCAGCAATTGCAGGAACAGATCATGGGGCTGATCTCCGCCGGGATCGAAGCCAATATTGCCGATCGCCCGGGCGGCGTGTTTGTGCGCAATGGGGAGCAAATGGCGCCCGAAGACCGTACGCTATTGCAATCGGTGGCGCGCATCATCATCACCGATAGCCGTGGCAGTTTGCAGGATCAAGTAACCCGCCGTGGCGCCTTGCTGGCCACACCTCCGGCCTTGCTGGCAGGCCCGGTTAGTAGCGACAGCGCCGGGCAAACCCCGTCGCGGCGCGGCACCAGCGATCTGGCCATTTTTAACGGCACCGGTGGCTTTGCCGCAGACGGGCGTGAGTATGTGATTGTCACCAATGGCAACCAGCGCACGCCCGCGCCATGGTGCAATATTCTGGCCAATGCCGATTTCGGCACGGTGATCTCGGAAAGCGGCTCGGCTTATACCTGGCGTGGCAACGCCCATGAATTCCGGTTAACGCCCTGGTATAACGACCCGGTCCAGGACACTGGCGGCGAAGCGTTCTACCTGCGGGATGAAGAAACCGGCAAGGTCTGGTCGCCCGCGCCATTGCCGTGCCGCGGTACCGGTGAATACATCACCCGCCATGGCTTTGGCTACAGCGTATTCGAGCATGAAGAAAACGGCATCCGCAGCGAATTGACGATCTTTGTGGCGCTCAATGCCCCGGTCAAGTTCTCCAGGTTGCGGGTGAGCAATGTATCTGGCCGCACCCGCAAACTCTCGGCCACCGGCTACGTGGAATGGGTGCTGGGCGATCTGCGCCCAAAAACCGCGCCTTATGTGGTGACCGAAATCGCCGCCGATAACGGAGCGCTGCTGGCCCGCAACAGCTACAGCAGTAGTTCGGGTACCCAGGTCGCTTTCTTTGATGTGGATGACCCGCTGCGCGAAGTAACCTGCGACCGGCGTGAATTTATTGGACGCAATGGCTCGCATGCTCGTCCTGCTGCGCTGGAACGCATCCGGTTGTCGGGCAAGGTCGGTGCAGCGCTCGACCCCTGCGGCGCGATCCAGGTACCGTTCGGGCTGGTGGATGGCCAGGAGCGCGAAATCACCTTCCGCCTGGGCGCGGGGCGCGATCTGAACGAGGCCACCGAGCTGGTTCAGCGCTTGCGTGGTGCCACTGTGGCCGCCGATACCCTGGATGCAGTGCACGAATACTGGCGCCACACGTTAGGCGCGGTGCAAGTGCAAACGCCAGATCCGGCGATCAACCTGCTGGCCAATGGCTGGCTGGTTTATCAGGTACTTGCATGCCGCTTGTGGGGCCGTAGCGGGTATTACCAGTCCGGCGGCGCCTATGGATTCCGTGACCAGATTCAGGACACCATGGCGCTGGTCCATGCCGAACCGCAGCGCATGCGCGAGCATCTGATCCTGTGCGCCAGCCGCCAGTTTGCCGAAGGCGACGTGCAGCACTGGTGGCATCCACCCACCGGTGCGGGCGTGCGTACACGCTGTTCGGATGACTATCTGTGGTTGCCCATGGCGCTGTGCCGTTATATCGAAGTGACCGGTGATATCGGCGTGCTTGATGAAAAAGCACCCTATCTGCAAGGCCGTTTGCTGAATCCCGACGAAGAATCCTGGTACGACCAGCCGGGCGTGAGCGATCTGCACGAAACCTTGTATCAGCATGGCGTTCGGGCCGTTCTGCACGGCTTGCGCTTTGGCCCGCATGATCTGCCATTGATGGGCTCGGGTGACTGGAACGACGGCATGAATCTGGTCGGCGACAAAGGCGTGGGCGAGAGCGTCTGGCTGGGCTTTTTCTTGTACGAAGTGCTCAATCAATACGGCGCGCTGGCGCGGCGGCATGGCGATATCGGCTTTGCCGAACGTTGCGCCAATGAGGCGGAACAACTGCAGCGCTCACTGGAAACGCATGCCTGGGACGGCAACTGGTATCGCCGCGCCTGGTTTGACGACGGCACGCTGCTGGGCACGGTCACCAACGATGAATGCCGCATCGATTCGATCGCGCAAAGCTGGTCGGTCCTGTCGGGCGCAGCCGGCAGCGAGCGGGCGCAGCGGGCTATGCAGTCGCTAGACGAAAACCTGGTCCGCCGCGAAGACAAGCTGATCCAGTTGCTCGAACCGCCATTCGACAAAGGCACGCTGGAACCGGGCTATATCAAAGGCTACGTGCCAGGCGTGCGCGAAAACGGCGGCCAGTACACCCACGCCGCAGTCTGGGCGACCATGGCGTTTGCCCACCTGGGCGACGCCAAACGCGCTTGGGAGTTGATGGGCCTGATCAATCCGGTAAACCACGCACGCAACGCGGCGGAGGTGGCGAAATACAAGGTCGAACCGTATGTTGCCGCTGCCGATGTCTACGGCGTGGCGCCACATACCGGGCGCGGTGGCTGGACCTGGTACACCGGCTCGGCCGGTTGGATGTACCGGCTGGTAGTGGAGTCGTTGCTTGGCCTGCGCCGCGAGGGCGATACCTTGCGGTTGGTGCCCTGCTTGCCAGATGGTTGGCCGGGTTTTGATATGGACTACCGCTTTGGCGAGACCACCTACCGCATCAGCGTGCTACGCGGCGACTCTGCCGTACTGACGCTGGATGGCGTGCGACAAGAGGGCGACGCGCTGCAGTTGGTGGATGACCGGCGCGAGCACAAAGTACAGGTGCAGGTGGTGGGTATCACCGCAGATGCTGGCGTGGCACCGTCGTAGCCCGGCGCCATATCCGGGCGGCGGCGGTTTTGGATTAAACCAAGCTGTCCATGAACCGGGCCATTTCCACATCCAGTGCCGACAAGCCGTTGGCATCGTGCGTGGTGAGGGTGACTTCTACGCGGTTGTAGACATTGAACCACTCCGGGTGGTGGTTCATCTGCTCGGCTTTGAGGGCGACCCGGCTCATGAAGCCAAAGGCGGCGTTGAAGTCTTTGAAGCTGAACTTGCGGGTGATGGCGTCGCGGTTGGCGACGGGTTGCCAGTCGGGCAGGGATTGCAGGGCCGTGGTGCGTTCGTCGGGGGGGAGTTGTTTGGTCATGGTGATGTGGGCTCCTTGTAATACCTAAGTGTATTAGTGCCTGCGGCACGGCGTTAAAGGCTTTAGATACCCGGTGGTGACCGGGAGCACGACACCTTTCTTTGCGTCGCCAAAGAAAGGTGTCCCAAAGAAAAGCGACCCCGAGCCGTCGCCCGGTTTGCAACCGGGTACCCTGCGCTATGCAAGATTGCCCCGGCGGGTGACGAACTAGCCCGTAAACGGGCGTCGGACAAGCGTCACCCGAAACCCCGGGTCAATCGTGCTTCGCTTGGCGCCTATCAGGGGAGGAAACGCACCCCGTCTGTTGGCCAGCGATTGCGATTCAACTCTTGCCTGCTTTTGCCCGCCACCATTTCGTCAGTCCCAACCTCGGCGGTCCCCCTGGACGGGAATCCTGTCGGGTCGCCAGGCTGCCATAGTGAACGTAGCCGCTGGATTCCCGCCTTCGCGGGAATGACGATGTTATGGGTACGCCCAAAGGTCTTGCAGTTGCTGTTGCCGAAGGCATACCAACCCCGCGACTTACGCCGACCGAGAGATGGAGACCCAGGTTCCGACCGACCGAGGGAACGACGGAGCCGCGCAAAGAATCCTGGCCAACAAACGGTTTGCTTTGGCTTTTGACTTCGGGCCCCTTTGCGGCAGCGGGGTCGCGTTTTCTTTGGTTTCTTTCTTTTGGCGACGCAAAAGAAAGAAACGTGCTCCGCGGCACCACGGGGTATCAAATGTCTTTAAAACCCGTGCCGAAGGCACTAACAAAAAAAGCTTTTGAAGCCGTAGCCATCCCAGCAAGGTGGGTTGCTCTCACCCAACACCCAATCACGCATCCTCCGTCAACGCCCACCCCTCACCCGTCCCCCGATGAATCACCAAATCCCCATCCAGCACATCCCCAGCCGGGATCTCGTCTTTGTTGGCGATTTCCTCATAATACGGCGTGAAATCCGGCTCGGTCGCTTTGAACAACTGCTCAAAATTATCGATCACAAAATAGGTCTTCTGAAACGAATCATAGCGATACCGCGTTTTCATGATCCGCAGCAGATCGAACCCCAACCGGTTGGGGCTGTCGCTCTCCAGCGCGTACATAGACTCGGAGCCACTCGACAATATCCCCGCGCCATAAATGCGCAAACCGGCCGGGGTGTTGATCAGGCCAAACTCCACGGTAAACCAGTACAGCCGCGCCAGCATATCCAGCGAGCCCAGCGCCTGGGCCTTCACGCCGCCCTTGCCATAGGCCTGCACGTAATCGGCAAACACCGGGTTCATCAGCAATGGCACGTGGCCAAACAGGTCATGGAAGATGTCCGGTTCTTGCAGGTAATCCAGATTCTGCGGTTCGCGAATCCACCAGGTCACCGGAAAGCGCCGGTTAGCCAGGTGTTCAAAGAAAATATCGCCCGGAATCAGCCCGTGCACTGCCACCAACTGCCAGCCGGTCGCCTGCATCAGGTGCTGGTTTAGCTGCGTGAAGTCGGGAATACGTAACGGATCGACTTCTAGCTGTTGGATGCCGTCCATGAACTCGTCACAGGCGCGACCAGGCAGCAGCGCAAGCTGACGGGCATACAGCTTGGCCCAAGTGGCGTGGTCTTCTTCGGTGTAGCGTTCCAGCGGCTGGCGCATGGTGTAGTCGGCCGCGTGCGTGAGCCCGGCGTTTTTACGCATGGTCACGTCGGGGGCGACGAATTCTTCGGTGTTGTCCATGAGCGGCTCCTGCGAGGCATGTGCATCTATGCATACAGTCTAAGTCGGGTAGGGTGCGCAGTTGGCGCAGAGTCGGCCCGATATTGCTGAGAAAATGCAGGATTCGTGCAATTATTTAGCATCATCTGCATGGAGTCTGCACAGATATGCTGGACAAGTTCGATTACCTGATTCTGGCCGAGTTGCAGCGTGACGCACGCGCTTCGCATCAGAGCCTGTCGCAGCAAGTGCCGTTGTCGCCATCGCAAATTGGCCGACGCATCCAGCGCATGGAAGAAACCGGGGTAATTCGCGGTTACCGTGTGGCGCTTGATCCCGAACTGCTGGGCTTGTCGGTGCAGGCGTTTGTCAGCGTGATTCTGGAGCGCCATGGCGAAGCGGCGATCCGTGAATTTGCCGCCGCCGTGCAAGCCATGCCCGAGGTGCTGGAAGGCCACGGCATTACCGGCGATGCGGATTACCTGCTGCGCGTGATCGTGCCCGATCTTCCCGCCTTGTCGCGCTTTGTCATGCACAAGCTCACCGGGCTGCCGGGCGTGCGCAGCGTGAAGTCCAGCGTGGCGCTGGACCCGGTCAAACGTACGGCGACACTGCCATTGCCCATGCCAGTGAGCAAGGCCTGACTCTGCCGGTTTGGCCGACTGCAGCTTGTACGCACTTGAAACACGGCCGCTGTTGACGCTCTTGCCGCCGCCGCTTTACCGTCTTCAGCTTGCCGTTGTCATAGCGACTGGCCCTACCCGGTGCCGCGCTTGATCTGGCTTACCCAACCACTTTCCAAAGAGAGATCGTCGATGCTCACAAGGCCTCGTGCGGGATTGCTCGCGCTTATGTTTGTTACCCCGTTCAGTTTTGCCAACCAGCCCGCTTGGGTCGTGCGCAGTAACGAGCTGGCACAGCCCGTGTTGCAAGCCCAGGCGCGTTATTCGCCGGAGCAAGCATCGGCCAACGGTCAGGAAGAATTCGATACTGCGGTGGCCGATCTGGGGCCGCATCTGTACGAGCGGCGCAAGGCGGATTCCGACAAATTGCTGCTTAAACTCAAGGCCGAGCGGACGGTCGAAACCGACCCGAAAGTGCGCGAGGATCTGGATATCCTGATCGGTGCGGTCAAAGACGACGAGCAAACACAGCTGCTGCAGCGGCAGAATCTGTTGCAGTTCATTAATGTGGCACAGGTGGTTTACTACGGGCTGGATGCGGTGCTGGAACCGCGCAACAAGCCAGAACGCCAAGCCAAAGCGCTGGTCCGCCTCAATCGTTATGCCGGGCTGGAGCCGGGTTATCGTCCGCTGGCGGACCTGGCGCGCGAACGCACTGAGGATGATCTCAAACGGCATGGTCTGACCGGACCATATATTGAAGACATCAAGCAGCAACTGGAAAACACCGACGCGATGCTTAAAGGCATCCGCGAAGACTTCACCAACGCCAAGGTCAAGGGTTGGGAGCAACCCTACGCCGCGCTGGAACAACAATTGCACGCCTATACCGAGTGGGCCCGCCAGGCGGTGCTGCCACGTGCCCGTAATGAGGCGCGACAACCACCGGCCATCTACGCCGATGAACTCAAGCAGGTTGGGGTGCCGATTGGTCCGGATGAACTGATCCAGCGCGCCGGGGCGGATTACCAGGAAGTGCTGGGCCAGATGAACGCCGTAGCGGGGCGCATCGCCGCCGAACAGCATTTGCCTTCCAGTGATTACCGCGATGTGATCCGCATGCTCAAAAAGCAGCAGATTGCCCCGGCCGACATGTTGCCGCACTACGAAAGTCGTTTGAAACAGATTGAAGCCATCATCCGCCGTGAGCATCTGGTGACTTTGCCTGCACGCGAAGCACACATCCGGCTGGCGACCGAGGCTGAATCGGCCAGTGTCGGCTCGCCGTTCATGAACCCGCCCCGCTTGATTGGCAATACCGGCGAATACGGCGAATTTGTGATTACGGTAACCAACCCGCACGCTCAGTCCGACGCCAAAATGGATGACGACACCCATCAGGCCGCATCCTGGACGCTAACCGCTCACGAAGCCCGCCCCGGTCACGAATTGCAGTTTGATTCGATGGTGGAAAAAGGCACCTCCATCGCCCGCGCCATCTTTGCCGAAAACAGCGCCAACGTGGAAGGCTGGGCGGTGTATTGCGAAGCCATGATCGAACCCTACATGCCGCTGGATGGACAACTGATCTCGTTGCAGTCGCGCCTGTTGCGCGTGGCCCGCGCTTTCCTCGACCCTATGGTCAACACCGGTCGCATCACCCCCGCGCGCGCCAAGCAGATGTTGATAGATGACGTTTTGATGTCCGAACCCACTGCCCAATCGGAAATTGATCGCTACGCTTTTTCCAGCCCGGCACAGGCGACGGCTTATTACTACGGCTATACCCAACTGCGCAGCCTGCTGACGCAAACCCAACTGGCGTTGGGTAAGGGGTTTAATTTGCAGGCATTCAACGACTTTATTGTTGACCAGGGTTTGTTGCCGCCGACTTTGCTCAAGCTGGCGATTGAACAGGAGTTTGTGCCGGAGCAGTTGGCTTTGATGGCGAAGGGGAAGGTGGCGGGGAAGTGACGGGGTATTCCCGGGAAGAGGCTGCAGGTGCGTGGCCTCTGTTAGCTTGGCGGTAACTTGGAAATCGAAAGCTTGTTTGGTTAGTGCCTTCGGCACGGATGTGAAAGGCGTTTGATACCCGGGGGTGCCCGGGAGCACAACACCTTTCTTTGCGTCGCCAAAGAAAGGTGTCCCAAAGTCCCGCAGAGTGGGATAGCAAAAGGCGACCCGGGTGCAAGCACCTGACGGGGCCCAAGGTCAAAAGCCGAAACAAACAGACTGTCTGCCTGGTGTCTTTGCGCGACTACGTCGTTCCCTCGGTCGGAGCCTGGGTCTCCGACTCTCGGGCGGCGTGGTTTGCTGGGTGGAATGCTGGGGTCAGTTGCAACAGCAACAGCAACAGCAACAGCAATAGTGGGTGTCCAACCAGCTCGTCATTCCCGCGAAGGCGGGAATCCAGCTGCTACGTTCACCATGACAGTCCCGGCGGCCCCATCGGATTACCGTCAAGGGGGCCGCCTAGGCCGGGAATGACGAAATGGTGGTGGACAAATGGTGGGCGAGGAATTGAATCGTAATCGGCGGCCAACAGAGGATTTGTTTTTCTTACCCTGAAGTCGCCAAGCGAAGCATGATTGCCCGGGTTTCGGGGCCCCACTGTTTGACGCCCGTTTACGGGCTAGTTGGGCACCCGCCGGGGCAATCTTGCATAGCGCAGGGTACCCGGTCGCAGACCGGGCGACGGCTTGGGGTCGGCTTCTTTTTGGTTTCTTTTTCTTGGCGACGCAAGAAAAAGAAACGTGCTCCCGGCACCCCGGGTATCAAAACCAAGCCGTGCCGAAGGCACTCAAGCATGTAGCCCGGATGAAGCGTAGCGAGAATCCGGGGTTGCAATGCTTCAATTGGCCACTGCTCGTGCCTTTGTCAGGTATGGCAATCCCGGATTGCTCCCCGAATTCAAGCCACGAGCTACTGGCAGACCTCATGAACTCAACAACTCCGAGGCGTAGCCCGAAACCGCATCCGCTTGGCAAACAAATGCTCCGGCACACCGGCTGCCACAAACGGATGCGTGGACATCTGTACAAACCCCAGCCGGCGATACAGCGCAAACGCTTGGGTATTGCTCGCCAGTACATCCAGAATGATGTCCTGACCTTTACGTGCCGGGAGTTGTCCGCAGGTCATGGCGTGGCTGAATAACGCCGAGAACACGCCGAGCCCGCGCATTTCCGGCACTGTGGCGCAGTGGGCGATCAAGGTTTGGTCGCGGGCGGGTGAGGGGATTTCCCGTTGCAGCACCAGGCCACGACGCAGGATGGCGCCAGTCTGCCGCCAGCCAAAATGGCGGGTGAGTTGCGCGGCCAGATAGGGGCCGTTGAGCAAACTGCCGCGCCCGTCCTGAATACTCATCACCGCGACTGGCTGGTCCGCCAGCGTGGCGACCTGGTGGTGATGCCAGGAGAAATGGCCCAGCGGTTCTTCCAGCGCTTCTTGTAAAAATGCGATGCACGTCTGGCTATCAGCGCCCAGAAAATAGGCAAACTCGGCTTCACCAGCGGCGTAGATCAATTGGGCCAATACCGTCGCATCGCCAGCCGAGGCCTGGCGGTAGCGCAACTGGCTGGAGTGGAACGGCTGCAAGCTGCTGGCTGTGGGATAAACGATGACGTCGTGCGCATTCATAACTGCAGCACCAACGGGCGAATGGTCACATTGATGGGGTGTGCCGCGACCACAGCCCAATACAGATTCGGCTCAACGACCCCGCTCGCCGCACAAGCGTCGTCCAGCAATGGCAGCGCGGCTGGTTCACCGTAGACATGTTCACGCAGACCACCCTTGAAACCCGCCTCGCGCAGCGTCCATAAGAGATAGAAGCGTTCTGCTTGTTCGGTCGCGCTGGCCTGTTCCACCCACGCCAGATCAGTTGCCGCATAAGCATGCCGCGCCAGCGCCAGTACGTTGCGCGGGCGGCCCAGTTCCAGATCCAGTCCGAGGCGGGTGTTTTGCGCCAATGCCAGCCCCAGCCATGGGCCGGTGTGCGATAGCGATACTGCCAGATCGGGTTGGCGGTCGATTATCGGGCTCGCCTGCGCCCGTTCCAGGATGTTGTTGACTGTCAGCGCGACGCCACTGAGTTCGCCAGCGGCCTGAGCCAGCAAGCAGCGGCCCAGCATGAACTGGCGCCGGCGTTGGACGTTGGCGATCTGACTCATCCGTGCGACGGCATCGTCCGACCAGGGTAGGGCGGACAGCGCGACATCGGTGATGGATGGATCATCAGCAAGAAGAAAGAGGGTTACCGCTGGCATGCCGCTCAGTTTACACGCAGCACACTGTCATGATCGTGGACAAAAAGAGGCCCACCCCATCAAGGGGTGGGCGTTACGTCAGCGCTGGGGGGGTAGCGCCGATGTCAGACCCGGGCCGACCTGCTATTGCAACAGGCCAGCCCGGGGTCAGTCGGTCACGGGAGATAAAGCTTACTTCGTCAAACTTTGCGGAGCGCTCGCCGGAGTCGGGTCTGCGCCAGTGGTTGAGGTGGAAGTGCCTGCGGCATAAGCCACAGACCCGAGCATGACAGTGCCGGCAATCAGTGCGAGATTAAGCATGAGTTTTCGGATTTGCATCGGTAAGCTCCTTTCCAATGTGAAATCTGGATGTTTAAAAGACAACCTCAATCTGGAGGTAAGGCTACTAATGCAAGTGGCGTGCCAGCTTTAAATACTTATTGTTTTTCAATGTGTTGCGTTTGATGTCATGGATTTTTGTGTAATTGGGCCAGTATAAAAATGAAAAAACGTCGCCATTTGGCGACGCATTATGAAATGCAGGGCAGAAAGGGTCATATTCACGGCCTTTCGGCGCTGTCGCTGTCAGGCGACACCCTCGCCGGACTGGCGAAATAATCCCGGATTCAGCCCGTGTTTTTGCAGCAGTCGATAGAACTCGGTGCGGTTACGCCCGGCGATGCGGGCGGCGTCGGTAACGTTGCCATCCGCCACTTTCAAGAGTTGAGTGAGATAGTCCCGCTCAAAGCGGATTTTGGCATCGTTGTAATTCAGAATGCCCTGCGCCGGTAGCCGCAAGGCCCGCTGGACCAGCGTGAGCGGGATGATCGACGCCGTGGCGAGTGCACACACTTGTTCCACCACGTTGTATAACTGGCGCACATTGCCCGGCCAAGCGGCGCAAACCAGCGCCTCCATGGCGTCGGGCGCGTAGCCAGAAACGGCCTTGCTGTAGCGCGCTGCCACCTGGCCCAGAAAATGCGTGGCCAGTAGCGGGATATCTTCGCGCCGCGCCGACAGCGGCGGCAGGGTCAGCGACACCACATTGAGCCGGTAGTACAAATCCTCGCGAAACTGGCCCTGGGCGATGGCGGCATCCAGATCGCGGTGAGTGGCGGAAATAATGCGCACGTCCACTGCCACCGCTTCATTGGCGCCCACCGGCCGCACGGCTTTTTCCTGCAACACGCGCAGCAGCTTGACCTGCAAGGGCTGCGGCATATCGCCAATTTCATCCAGCAGCAGGGTGCCGCCATTGGCGGTCTGGAACAACCCGCGATGGTTGGCCAGCGCGCCGGTAAAGGCCCCTTTGATATGGCCAAACAGTTCGGACTCCAGCAGTTGTTCCGGGATGGCGCCGCAGTTGACTGCCACAAACGGGCCGCGTCCGCGTGGGCTGGCACGATGCAGCGCGCGAGCCAGCACCTCTTTGCCGCTGCCGCTTTCACCCTGGATCAGCACGCTGGCATCGCTGGCGGCCACCAGCCGCGCTTCGCCCAGCAACTCTTCCATGATCTGGCTGCGGCTGATTAAACCACTGCGCCAGTTCTGGTCGTTTTGCTGTGGCGAGCCACCGCCCGTTGAACTCAGATTCAACGCTTGCGCCACTTTATCCAGCAGCACGTGGGCGTCGAACGGTTTGGTCAGATAGCAGAACACGCCGCGCTGCATGGCCTCGACCGCATCGGGGATCGTGCCGTGTGCGGTTAGCAGGATGACCGGCAAGCCAGGGTGGCGTTGGCGAATTTCTTCAAACAGCGCCATGCCATCCTGGCCAGGCAAACGTACGTCACTGATCACCAGTTGCGGACATTCCACGGCGATTTGCGCCAAAGCCTGCTCGGCCGAGGCCACTGTGGTGGCGCGATAACCTGCGGCATCCAGCCGCAGTGCCATCAGCCGCAACATGTCTGCGTCGTCGTCAACAAACAGCAGGTGGGCTTTTTCCATGGGCTTGTTCATTCCTTGCGCGCCGGGGCGGAAGCTTTGTCGGCCATATCTTTCTCAATGTTTTTGAGCGCGTCCAGCTGCGTTTTAAGCTGGTCGGCACGGCGCTGGGCATCTTTGCCGGCGGTGGTTTGCTTATCCAGTTGGTCTTCCAGTTTGCGGCGATCGTTCCATTGCTGGCTCAGCAATTGCGCCAGCGGTCGCAACGCGTTGTCGGTGCGCGTCATGTTGTCGACCAGCGCCAGCGCCCGGGTCAGGTCATTGGGGTTACGGGTATGCGATAACAAAATGGCTTGTTTCAACGAGGTTTCCGGGGTCTGCAAGCCATTGGCCAGTTCTGCGGCGCGACGGGTCAGTTCTGCTGGCGGCAGCGCGCGCGTTTGCAGATAGAACTCGGTGCTGGTGCGAATCGGGTCAGGCGGTGGTGCCGGGGCTGGCGTGGGCGTCACCGCCGGGGCAGAGGCAACCGGAGCCGGAATCGGCTTGCGGATGCCCCAGCCGCCAGCGCAACCGGCCAGCAGTGCGCTGCACAACAACAGTGGGGTAAAGCGGGAGGACTTAATGATGATCATCGGGCAACGTAATCCTGAAACGGGCGCCGGGGCCGGTTGCGAGTAATTCAACCGCGCCGCCATGGGCCTCTACCAGCTCACGCACAATGGATAAACCAATGCCGTGACCAGGAGTGGCCGATGGCGGCTGCCCGCCGCCGCGATAAAACGGGTCGAAAATCCGGGGTATTTCTGCAATGGGCACGCCAGGCCCTTCGTCGGCGCATTCAATCAGCGTGGTGCCATCAGCCTGCATGCAAGACAGAGCCACCGTGCCGTTTTCCGGGCTGAAGCGGATGGCGTTGGATAACAAGTTACCGACCACCATACCCAGTTTTTCTGCATCGGCCGTAATCACCGCATTGGGGCCAGTCACCGTGACTTGCAGATTGCGTGCTTGCCACTGCAGTTTCTGGTTTTCTACGGCGGATTCAATCACCGTGCGCACATCGGTACTGGCACGAGTAAGTCGGCGCGCCTGCCAGGCAATGGTCTGGTAACGCAGCAAATCTTCAATGCGGGTCTGCAGCGTTAATACGTTCTGCTGCAGGATGCCGGTGATCTCGCGCTGGCGTGGTTCCAGCGGGCCGATGATACCCTCGTCCAGCAAGGCGACACCTTCGCGTAATGCAGCGAGCGGCGTTTTGAGTTCGTGCGAAACATGCTGCAGCACGCGGGTTTTTTCTTCATCTGAAGATAACAAGCGCCGCCGCAACCAGTCCAGTTGCACGCCCAGTTGCCGTAAATCGCCCGGCCCGCCAATGACTACCGGATCGGCCAGCCGGTTCTCGCCCAGCTGATGAATGGCGGCCGCCACCCGGCGCAGTGGTCGGGCAAAGCCGAGATTCCACGCAATGATCAGCAGCAATGCGATGGCGCCTACGGTGATCAGTTGCCACAGCAGCAAGGTGCGCTGGCGGTCCAGTTCCTGCAAGAATGAGTCGTTACGACTGGCGATGCCATTGCGCGTGTCCTGCACGATCTCGTCATTGAGTTCGCGCAGATGCTCCAGCTGCGCAAACAGATAGTGCTGCTGCAGTTGGGCTTCGTCGAAAGAGCGGGCCAGCACGGACCCCGCAGTTTCTGCGGTTTCCAGCCACTCGTTAAACACTGGCGCCTGCGAGCCGGAAGCCACCTTGATGGCACGGAGCGCAGTTTGTGCGTCTTTCCAGGCATCCATATAACGGTCGCGAAATGACGGGTCATTCAGGATCAGGAACTGGCGCGCACTGCGTTCCATGGCCAGCGAGCGCTCTTGCAATCGCTGCGCCTGCTCGGTCAGCGTGGCCGCACTTTGCGAGGTGCTGCGGCTTTGCTGGCCCAGATGTTCCATCATCCACAGAGCGTTCACCGAGGTGCCGCCCAGCAGCAGCACGGTAATCAGGAACAGCGTTGCCGACCAGAATCCCAACGATTGCGGGAAGAACTTCAACATGGGCAGTGCTCCGGCCTGTATGCCTTGGTGTGGAGTTTTTCAATGGCGCAACCACGCGCCGCAAAGTCCCGCCCCGACAAGCTTCCGACCGTTCTGACTTGCTGTTGGCCTCCGGCCGGTAACGAATTGGCAGAGGCTTTTCTGATCGTTTTGTAGTTTAATCGTAGAACACGAGGATCAGACCATATCACCTGGACACCCTCGTCGCATGCGTGCAGTGCACGCATTTTCAATCAGCATCGTTATTCTGGCCGCCGGTGCACAGTGCTTGTGCTTTGTATCTGCGGCAACCCTTAGTCCAGTCAGTTCACCTTGCGTCATTGCGCTGGCACCCGCCGTTACCCGGCCTGGCCGGTTGCTGCGGATACCGCGCCCCGAACTGCAAATCACCTGTGGAGCCTGGCATGCTTGATCTGGATTTTCTGCCATCCTTTCCCTTTGAATTCAATGTAGTCGCTCTTTTCGGCATTTTGCTGGTCGTCGCATATATTGGCGGCGGCGCAGTTCAGCGGCTGAAGTTCTTGCCGCGCATTACCGGGTTCACCCTGGTGGGTATATTGCTGGGCCAAAGTGGCCTGGGTTTGATCGACAGCGCCACGCTGCTCAAGTTGCGGCCCTTGCTCGATATTGCGCTGGGCGTGGTGCTGTTTGAGTTCGGTCAGCGGCTGGACTTCAAATGGTGGCGGCAAGATCGCTGGCTTGCAGTCAGCTGCGTCACCGAAAGTGTGCTTGGCTTTGCGCTCGCTTTCGGCACTCTGTTGTATCTGGGCTTGTCGCCGCTGGTTTCGGGCATGGCGGCGGCGATCGGAATTTCTACCTCGCCCGCGGTGTTCTGGATGATTGCTCGCGATGAACATGCCGAAGGCCAGGTGACTGATCGAGCCATGAACCTGATCGCCGCCAATGGCGTGATCGCGTTCATCACCGTGGCCATGTTGCTGGTCATGCTGCATCTGGATCAAGGCGCGTCGCTCAAGCTGGCGATCCTGCACCCGTTGTGGCTGGTAGCCGGGTCCATTTTGCTGGGCTTTCTGATGGCGCGCAGCACCTTGTTTCTGGTGGGACTAACCAGCAAAACCGGCGATGGCCAGTTGGCGATTTTGATCGGCATGGTGTTGGCGGCCGTGGGTTTTGCCTCAGTTTTGCGTTTTTCTGTGTTGATTACCTTGCTGGTGCTGGGTGTGTTTATCAAGAACATGGACCGCGATCGCCGCGTCGCTGCCGTGGATATTGGCCGTTACGGCTATCTGTTCCTGGCTGTGCTGTTTGTGATTGCCGGCGCCAGTTTGTCCTGGCCCGCGTTAATGGCCGGTGGCTGGGCGGCTTTGGCTTTCACCGTGGCGCGCTTTGCTGGCAAATTTCTTGGCACCATGTTGATTAGCCCGTTCAGTGGCCTCGGGCTGCGTAAATCTGCCTGGTTGGGACTGGTGCTGTTACCGGTATCGGGCACAGCGCTGGTGCTGGCCGAAGATATGGCCCGGCTGTATCCGGAATTCGGCATGACCTTGCGCGGCATTGTGCTGGGATCAGTGGCGCTGCTGGAGCTGGTTGGTCCGGTAGTCACACTCCTGGCATTGCGGCTGGCACGCGAAACCCGTTGAGCGGGATAAACGGAACCGAGTGACATGGATGCCAGCCAAACCCGGGAAGGGGGAGGGCTGGACACATCCACCCTGCGACTCAACTCGACAAGGCCTCGTATCGATGGATGAAATGGATTTCCAGAGTTCCCCGCAGTTATCCATGGGCGTGGAACTGGAGTTGCAAGTGCTTAACACCCGCGACTACAACCTGACCCGCGGCGCGCCGGATTTGCTGCGTTTGCTGGCCAGAACGCCTTACAAGGACACCGTCAAACCCGAAATTGCCGAGAGCATGATCGAGATTAATTCCTCGATCCACACCCGCCACGACGAGCTGGTACAAGAACTGCGCGGCATCCGCGACGAGATCGCCCGCCAGTGCGGCAAGCTCAATTTGACGGTGGCTGGCGGCGGTACGCACGCGTTTCACCAGTGGAGCGAGCAGCGCATCTTTGATATGCCACGGTTTCATCAGTTGTCCGAGTTGTACGGCTATCTGGCCAAGCAGTTTGTGGTGTTCGGCCAGCATGTGCATCTAGGTTGCCCCAATGGCGACGACGCGGTCTATCTGCTGCATATGTTGTCGCGGCATATCCCGCAATTCATTGTGTTGTCCGGCGCATCGCCGTTCTCGCAAGGCGAAGACACCGCGTTTCATACCTCGCGGCTGAACGCCATCAACGCTTTTCCGTTATCCGGGCATATGCCGTTTGTGCAAAGCTGGGCTGAATTCACGGCGTTTTTTGAGCGCATGAAAAGCTTTGGCGTGATTGGCAGCATGAAAGACTTTTACTGGGATATCCGCCCCAAACCGGGCTACGGCACGGTGGAACTACGCATTTGCGACACCCCGCTTACCGTGGAAAAAGCCGCAGCGTTGGCGGCCTTTGCGCAATGTCTGGCTCGTTATTATCTGACGGAGCGACCGCAGCAACCCTCGCCCGACGTCTACGAGCTATACGCCTACAACCGCTTTCAGGCCTGCCGCTTTGGCGCGCAGGGGAACTTCATTAACCCGTATACCGGCGTGCACAGCGAACTTGGTGCCGATATCGCCCAGACGCTGGCGCAAATGCGGCCCCAGGCGGAACGATTGCAGTGCCAACCCGCATTGCTGGCGCTGCAGGCGGAAGTACAAGGTGGTCAGGCTGACAGTCAGTGGTTGCGTGAGGTACTGCAACGTGAGCAGGCGATGAGCGACGTGGTGCGTCTGCAGGCCGAACGCTGGATGCAGCCGCAACCGGGTTGATCGCGTGACGAACCGGCATCGCGCCTGCTCGCCACGCCAACTACTGAGCGGATCAGAAGAACGCCAGCAAGCCGATCGACAGCACCTTGCCGTTACCCGGCTGCGTTGGCGTCCAGCCGGTGGTGCCGGAGGTGGTGACAAAACCGTTCTGATCGTTGTTGTTGATGTACGCCGCTTCCGCGTACAGGATCGAGTGTTTGCTCAGGTTGTAGTCAGTGCCGATCTCGAACTGATCCGCCGTTTTGATCTTGCCGCCATTATCAAATTTGCCTTCAAACTGATGCACCCAACCGGCCCGAGGCGTCCACACGCCTACGTTGTATTGGGCCATCAACATGGTTGAATCGCGTTTGAAAGCGCCGCGCGGATCGGTGGTGTCTTGCGTCGCATGCTGGTAGAGCAAGCCCACAAAGGCGCTATCCGTGGGGTACCACTGGCCGCCCAGCATATACGCCTGCAAATCGCCATCAGCCGACGTTGTCCCGGTAAAGTCGGTCACGTCCGCCAGACCGGTGCGAACCTTGTGGCTTTGCAAGATATACGCGCCGTACAGTTGAAACGCAGACTGTTTGAAGTGCGCGGCGCCAATGGCTGTGTAATCGTGATTGCCGCCGCTGACAAAGTTGTATTCGCCATCCAGCGTCAGCCCGCCCAGCGACGGGCTGGTGTACATCACCGCACCGGTATTGCGAGTGACATACGTGGCGTCATCGAATGTACTGGCCATGGTGACGTTGGATTCAAAAGTATCGAACTCTTCCACGATCAGATCGTAACGGCTCTTGCCGCGCCCGGAACGCAAGGTGCCCCAAGTGTCATCCTGCACCCCGATCCATGCTTCCCGGCTACCCCACTGACCGCTACTGCCGGTGAGCGCTCCGCTTTCCACTTCCCAGATGGTTTTGGCGCCGCCATCCCATTTATCGGTGCCCTTGAAACCAATCCGCGTACCCACATCCTGGTAAATGACGCTGGTGCCTTGCTTGCCGTTATTACCCGTATCCACGTCGCCCGTGATGATGCCGTAGAGCGTAACGTCGGCCATGGCTGCGCCGGTCAGGCTCATCGCCGCGAGCGCAAGGGTGATCTGCACTGTTTTCATCGGTGTTCTCCGCAAGTTGTGGCCAGGTACAAATATCCAGCCAGAAAAAGGAAAGTGGTATTACCCGGTGATAGTGCAAAACCCTTATGCGCGCTGGTTTCGGCGGGGTCTGACTTACGAGTGGTATCTTTTTGAAGAAAATGTATTGTAATTGCAACAGCAACCGGCTGCGGCCAAATCAAGGCCGTGATCAGAGCAAAGTCAGATTGACCGGCCCCGCCAACGGCGTATCGGCAAAGCGCACCCCGACACCCAGCAAGCGGACCGCTTTATGCCCGCGTGGCCACGCCTGGGTTAACAGCTGCTCAAAAATCTCCGCCCGGGGTTCGCTGCAGATGCATTCCATCGTGGTCTGGGTGAAGTCGTGATATTTGATTTTCACGAAGGTCTTGTGCGGCGGTTCGCCGTCGCGCAGCCGGGCAAAGCGCTCAGTGAAGTCCTCTATCAGCGCGGGCAATTTGGCCATGCAGGCTGCCAGATCAGGCAAATCCTGGTTGTAGGTGTATTCCACCGATAAAGACTTGCGACGGCCATCGCGTTGTACCGGGCGCTCATCCAGCCCCCGGCACTGTTTATATAATGACCCGCCAAATTTGCCGAACGCTGCCACCAGTTTTTCCAGCGGCCAGGTCTGCAGATCAGCACAGGTCATCGCGCCCATTTTGTTGATCCGCGCTGCCGTGACCTTGCCCACGCCCCACAACTTGGCCACCGGCAAGGGCTGGATAAACTCATCCACCTGATCCGGACGCACCACAAACTGGCCGTTGGGTTTGTTCCAGTCGCTGGCAATCTTGGCCAATAACTTGTTGGCGGCGATGCCCGCGCTGGCGGTAATCCCCACTTCGGCCTCAATGCGCTGGCGGATTTCCTGCGCAATCAGCGTGGCGCTGCCTTTGCAGTGCGTGGAGCCGGTGACATCCAGATACGCCTCATCCAGCGACAGCGGCTCAATGCGGTCGGTGTAATCGGCAAAGATGCGCTGCACCGCCCGTGATGCCTCGCGGTACTTGTCAAAATGCGGCGGCAGCAGAATCAGATCGGGGCAACGCTTCATGGCCGTGGCGGTAGGCATGGCCGAATGAATGCCAAATTTGCGCGCCGGGTAATTGCAGGTCGACACCACCCCGCGCTTGTCCGCCGCGCCGCCAATTGCCAACGGCACGTCGCGCAGCGCCGGGTTGTCGCGCATTTCGACAGATGCGTAAAAACAATCGCAATCGATGTGAATGATCTTGCGCTGCATGCCAGCCGGGCGCTAAAGGGGAAAGCGCAAATTGTACGATCGTTCTATATGAGGAACAAGAACCGGCTGGCGTTCATCTGGCTGAACTGTGCGCCGAACGACACGTGGTTTTTTTGTGCATATCAGGAACGCGCTTAAGGGCGCAGTCACAGTACGGAATATCCGGCGAAGCAAACCGCAACTATGATGGGGAAGGAGGCGATGCGATTTTAACGCGGCGGCATATTGGCCACGATGGGTGTACCAGAGCCAATGACCATCAGAGCAGCAGGCTCGGTGGAGGTGTTATTTGAGCCGCTCTGGAGTGGGTCGGCATTGGCGTCGCGCAGAATTTCGAAGGAGGCTCTCATGACCGATAGCGACAAGGTGTTTGCCGGCTCGATTCCGAAGTTCTACGACACGCTGATGGTGCCGCTGATCTTTGAGGCCTACGCTCACGAGCTTGCAGAGCTTGTTGCTGCTTACTCACCCCGTTTCGTGCTTGAAACGGCGGCCGGTAGCGGCGTGGTCACGCGCGCACTTGCTCCTAAACTTGGTGCGGATGCGCTCTACGTGGTGACTGACCTGAACCAGCCCATGCTCGACTATGCTGCCACCCGGCAGGGGCCAGATAGTCGTATCGAATGGCGGCAGGCGGATGCGCTCGACTTGCCGTTCGAAGATGCTTCGTTTGACGTCCTTTGCTGTCAATGCGGTGCGATGTTTTTTCCCGATCGGATTGCCGGATACACCGAGGCTCGTCGCGTACTCAGGCCAGGTGGGCGCTTTATCTTCAGTGTTTGGGACCGAATCGAAGAGAACGCATTTGCCAACGAAGTGACTAACGCCGTCGCCTTGGTGTTTCCGCAGGACCCTCCGCAGTTCCTCGCTCGTACGCCGCACGGTTATCACGATCTCGCGCTGATCCACCAGGAGTTAAGCCGCGCAGGCTTCGCCGACATTACGATCGAGACGAGCCAGAAAGTAAGTCGTGCGCCCTTCGCTCGAGACGTCGCTACCGCCTATTGCCTGGGAACGCCGCTGCGCAACGAAATCGAGGCGTGCGACGCCAGCTTGCTTCAGTGCGCTATAGATCGCGCCACCGAGGCGATCACAATGCGTCATGGCGACGGTCCGGTGGCTGCCAAAATTCAGGCGCACGTGATCGTGGCAACACGGTAGGGGAGTCCCAGAGCAGGGCTGTCACTTAAACGTGAGTCCTACGGCGACATCTAACGGCCACCCGAATTCCAATGAGCACTGCGGGGCGCATTGATCTAGGGCCCAACGAACACATAGCCCGGAAACAACAAGCAATCAGGTGTCTTGCGCGAACAAGACACCTGAACACGCGCGGTTATTTGCGTTTGGCTGGTTTCACCTTCTTGTCGCCGGGTACGGGCTTGACGTCGTCGGCTGGTTTTCCGCCTTTTGCCAGATATTCAGCGTAGTAACGACTACCCAGTTTGCGCACGGCAGCGCCGATGCGTGCGTAGTCCACCTCGTTAAGGTTGGCCAGCGAGACTCGGCCGGATGGATGCGCAGTGCCAAAACCCCGGCCTGGCAGCAAGACCACGCCGGTTTCCTCGGCCAGTTTGAGTAGAAACTCATTGGGTTTGAACTGCTCCATCATGGCCTGCATAAATTCGCGTCCATGCATCTGGGTGCCGATGGTTTCCCAATCGAGCAAGTGGTAGTAGTCGATCGAATCCGGATCATGTGGCACTTCCATGCCCAGCTCGCGATACAGCGCAATCTTGCGGCGACGCACGATCCGCTTCATGGCTGCCTTGTAGGCCTGCGGTTCGTCCATCAATGCAAACAACGAGAACAGCGCCATCTGGGCTTGCACCGGAGTGGAAAGGCCAGCGGTGTGGTTGAGCGCCACAGTGCGGCTGTCTGCCACCAGACGATCGATGAATTTAAGCTCGCGTGGCGTGGTGGTGATCGAGCCGTAGCGCGCATCCAGTTCTTTGCGTTGCGACTCTGGCAGCTTGGCGATCAACTCATCAAACAGATTGTCTTCGTGGGTTGCGACCACGCCCATACGCCAGCCCGTTGCGCCGAAATACTTGGAGAACGAGTAAACAAGGATGGTGTTGTATGGGCACAGTGCAAACAGCGAGACGAAATCATCGGCAAAGGTGCCGTAGACATCATCGGTGAGCAAAATCAGGTCTGGCCGCTTTTTGACAATCTCGGCGATATATTCAAGGGTTTCCTTGTTAATCCGCACCGACGGCGGGTTGCTGGGGTTGACCAGGAAGAACGCTTTGACTTTCGGGTCCAGTAGCTTGTCGAGTTCTTTCCTGGTGAACTGCCAGTTGTTTTCTGGCGGCGCATCAATGTTGACCACGTGCAACTGATAGTCGTTGAGTTCAGGGATTTCAATATATGGCGTGAAGATTGGCATACCCAGTGCAATGGTATCGCCCGCTTTCAACAGATGGTTTTCACGCATGCTGTTGAACAGGTACGTCATCGCAGCCGTGCCGCCTTCAACGGCGTACATATCAAAGCTGCCGACAAAGGGGTGCGTACCGATCATTTCGCTGTGGATGTACTTGCCGACAATTTGCTCACTGAGTTTGAGCATGCGATCTGGCACCGGGTAGTTACAACCCAGGATGGCCTCACACATTTCGTAGATGAAATCGCCAGCAGACAGGCCCAACTGGTCGCGCACATAAGAGACTGCCGACCGCAGGAAGTCGACACCCTTTGTACCCACATGGGTGTTGGTGAAGATTTCAAACCGTGCTTCGATGCCTTCACGCTGCGGAAAGCCACCTACCCCTTCCGGCATGTAGATAAACGAGCGCTCTGCCTCGGTCATGGCAAACAGACCAAACTGGAAAAAACCATGACGGGGAACTGTGGCCAGGAAGTTGGGGTTGCCCCGCCCGGCATTGAGCATGGACCGACCACGCTCGCTGGATGCCGATTTGATCAGCACGTCTTTGAGTTCAAATGGGCTCAAGCCAGCCAGTTCTTCCAAATTGAGATTACTCATCGAAACCGCTCCTGTTGCATATTGCATCGTTCAAAAATGGATAGGCCAGGTCATCTGGCCCGTTATCAAACCAGGGCTACAATCAGTGGGCCCAATAGCGTCAGAAATACGTTGGCAAGGGCGTAGGTAATGGCAAACGGGACGGTTGGCACCGAATTCTCAGCCTTGGTCAGGATTTCGCCGAAGGCCGGGTTGGCGCTACGGGAACCGGAGAGCGCACCGGCGAAAATGGCGACGTTGTCATAGCGCAGCACATAGCGGCCGATCAGCATGGTCAGGATCATCGGTAGCATGGTGACCACCACCCCGATCAGGAAAATCGAAATGCCCTGAGCCCGGATGGTGTCTACCGCCTGCAACCCGGAAGACAAGCCGACCACCACCACAAAGCCAGCCAGCCCCAAGTCTTTGAGCAATTGCACGGCACCGTTGGGAATCAGCCCGAAACTTTGCTTTTTGGCGCGATACCAGCCAAACAGCAAACCAGACAGCAACGCGCCCCCGCCACTGCCCAGGGTTAACGGGATCGACCCCAGCTTCACGACTAACAGGCCAACCAGCAAGCCCACCACCAGGCCCGCGCCCATATAGACAAAGTCGGTCTTGTCGCTAGGCACCACCATGTAACCAATGCGCCCCGCTACCCGGTTGATATCCCGTTCCGCGCCGTAAATCAGCACAGTATCGCCGCGCTCGATGCGTGTTTCAGGAACAAGCGGCTGCGGCTTGCCCATGCGACTAATACCAACCAGATAAACGCCGTGGCGCACCACTGGCGAGGTTTCTTCGGCCACTTCCTTGATGCTTTTGCCGATTAGTTGCTGGCTGGTAACCACAAGCTCACGGCGCTGTACGACCAGATCCATGCCTTCTTCGCCGTGGATTTCCTCACCCAGCTTGGGCGCTTGCTCCAGCACGGCAGTGCGTCGCCCGACCACCAACACGATGTCACCTTGCTGCAGCTGGGTATCCGCCGTGATGTCGATGACGTTGCCGTCGCGCTTAAGCTTTTCCAGCGTGATCGGCGGCATGGAAGCTTGCTCGATATCGGCCACAGCACGTCCTGCTGCCGCGCCAACGCGGTACAAGCGCCCCACCAGTTGCGGCGCGGCGGCCAGTTGTCCTGGTCCCAGCACCTGCACACCGGCCTGCATCGAGGCCTCGGCCGCAATGGCGTCCTCGCGGATACTGCGGCCCATGAGTTTTGGCAGGATGTTGACGCAAACAATAATGGCGCCAAACGAACCAAACACGTAGGTCACCGCATAGCCAATGGCCACGTTCCCCTGCAGACGCTTGACCTCATCTGCGCCCAACCCCAGCTTGGCGATCGCATCGCCAGCCGTGCCGATAATGGCCGATTGGGTTAACCCGCCTGCCGCCACCCCGGCGGCCAGACCTTTGTCCAGCGAGAACATTTTTGCCAGCACCACCACCGTCACCAGACTGATGATGGCCAGCAATGCCGCCAGAATGATTTCGCGGATGGACTGTTTGCCCAGTGAAGAAAAGAAACTGGGACCGCTTTCATAGCCGACCGCATAAATAAACAGCGCGAACAGCACGGCTTTGACGCCAGGGTCAACGGTCACGCCGACCTGGCTGACCACCACCGCAACCAGCAACGATCCGGCCACGCCGCCAAGCTGGAATTTTCCGAAATGAATCTGGCCGATCCGGTAACCCACCGCCAGTGAGAGAAACAACGCAATTTCCGGCGAGTGCTTGAAAATATCGTGTAACCAATCCACTTCTAACTCCCTTGTCTGTACGTGCAGACGAACCTGAGGAAAAGCTAATGGGCGACTACTGCCCCTGACGCGAACACGATAAGTGGCCCCATCAGTGGCAACAGTGCGTTTGAAATTGCATAGGTGATGGTGTAGCCCAGCAGCGGCGTGGTATTGCCAGCCACGTTAACCACCGCGCTCAACGCCGGTGTGCTGCATTGCTGGCCAGCAATGGCACCCAGCAATACCGGGGCTTCCAGCTTGAGCACGTAGCGCCCGACCAGCAAAGAGACTAGCGCGGGGACCAAGGCAATCAGGACGCCGGTGAAAGGCAGCGCGAAACCGTATTTGTGAATCAGCGTTAATGCCTGCGGGCCAGAAGAAAGCCCGACGCAGGCAATGAATACCGCCAACCCCAGATCTTTGAGCAGCGCAATGGCCGAGGCGGGGATATGGCCCAGTTGCGGCTTGCGTGCCTGATACCAGCCAAACACGAGGCCAGTCAGCAGCGCGCCACCGCCCGTACCCAGCGAAAACGCCACACCGGAAATCCGGACACTGAGCATGCCAATCAAAATACCCAGCACAATGCCAATACTGGCAAAGGTGAAATCAGTGCGGTCGGATTGGTCCACCAGCGCGCCCACATGCGGCGCCAGGCGGTGCACATTTTCGCGTGAGCCATATAGTCGCAAGATATCGCCGTACTGAAGCGGGACATCAAACAGCGGCGGTATGGGCTGACCGCCACGCGTAATCCCCATGACGTGCACACCTTCGCCCAGACCTGTGCTGCGTGCCTTGGCGGTTAATTCGGCCAGCGTGCGCCCGCTCAGGTCACGCCGGTTGAAAATGACTTCCACGGTTTCAACCGCAAAATTGAGTTGTTCGGTTTCGGCTTGCTCGGGGCCGATTTCTGCAGCAGCCAATACGGCGGAGCGACGGCCAGTGATCAACACATGGTCATCATTGTTGAGCACCAGCTCTTGGGATATCTCCATGCTTTGGCCATCGCGCAGCACACGCTCAACCTCTATGCCTGGGTAACGCGCCTCGATGTCATCAATGGTGGCGCCACCTGTCGTGGTCACGCGAAACACGCGCCCGACTATCTCTGGCGCGGCCTGGCGCCCTTGGGCGTCTTCCACGGAACCACCCATGCTTTCCCACAAACGTTGCGCCTCGGCCTGAACGTTTACGCGGAGCAACAGCGGGAATAGCTGGCTAGTCATCACCACAATCGTGATCAAGCCAAAGACGTAGGTAATGGAGTACGCCGTCACCACATTAGCCTGCAACCGTGTAATTTCTGCCGCCGGTAGCGCCAGCTTGCCCACCGCATCCGATGCCGTACCCACCACGGCAGATTCCGTGGCAGACCCCGCCATCAGGCCCGCCGCCGTACCCTGATCCAGCCCCAGCACCCGGGTGGCCGTTAACACCAGCGCCAGCACCACCACGATCTCAATGGCGCAGAACAGACCCAACCGCAGCCCTTTGGCGTTGAGATTGGCAAAAAACTGCGGGCCGCCGGCAAAACCCAAGGCAAAGATGAACAGGGAGAAAAACAGGTTTTTGATGCCAGCATCGGGCACCACCCCAATCTGGCCGATCACCAAAGCGGCAAGCAACGTCCCGCATACCCCACCCAACTGGATGGACATGACCCGGATCGCACCCACTGCATGACCGATTGCCAGTGCAAGAAACAGTGCTATTGAAGGATTTTCTTGAATGACTTTGACGCACGCTTCAAGCATGGAAGTTGGTAGCCGTAAGACAATCTTGTGATCAAGCTAGACCATAAATACGGTTTATGCCGACGGAATCTTCTGGCACGTCAGGCCCCTCTCGCCTGGATACCCACGACCATATCGAGGTGCTTCACAACCAGACCCGCCGTCACGACTATCCAGGTGGTATCGGTTCCGAGGCCTTTGAGCAGGCCGCGGCTTGAGCTTGATGTTTGTCTATTGAAACGGGGCGTACACGGATGATCTATCCCGGCTTTATTGGCTAATGCTCTTGACCGGGTGTCGACCACGGCAGGGGCAGACCATGGAGCCGGGTTCGACCCGTAGCTCTGCTGGGCGCATCTGATTTGCCTGCAATTTTCGTATTTGGCCCAAGGCGGACTTGGGCTAAATATGCGGGGACCGGCTATTCTTTACCAGGTTCGGGGCTCGGATGATTGATGTCGTTGTCGTCATTGCGGACCGAATCCATTGCGGCGCCGTGAATTGCGCTACTGCGTTGCAGTTTCCCGTTGTATGGAATGCCAAGACATTCTGGGCCGAGGAATACGAAATGACTGACGAGCAACTGATCCGGCATTTGTATGACCGTTTTAACCATCGTGATATCGACGCGGTGCTGTCTTCGCTGGCCGAGGATGTCATCTGGGCCAACGGGATGGAAGGCACTTATCTCCATGGCAGACAGGCCGTCAGGGAATACTGGACTTATCAGTGGTCGGTGATTGATCCATCCGTCTCGCCGATGAAGATATCTGCCACCGAGGACGGTGCGCTGGAAGTCGAAGTCCACCAGACGGTGCGGGATCTGCAGGGAGTAACGCTTCTAGATGAATTCATACGGCACGTTTTTCGGGTCGAAAACGAACGCGTCACGCGCTTTGATATCAAGGGCTCATCGCACCTGGCTGACATTGCGCCCGGCTGAAGTCCCGCCTGCTTTATCCAGTCCGCCCTTCGTAATGTCGTGCTTGATCAATTCACCCACGCACTTCAGGAGTACTCATGTTTGATCACGTGGTATTTGGTGTCAGTGACTACGCAGCCAGCAAAGCATTCTTCCTGCAGTCGCTTGCGCCGCTCGGCATAGTTATTGTCCAGGAAGGGCCGCACGGTATCGAGCTTAGCTCGGACGACAAGACTTCGTTGTGCCTGTTCCAGACCCAAGAGAAACCAGCGCATCTACACCTGGCGTTCGTGGCTGAAAATCGCCAGCAAGTCGATGCTTTCCATAGCGCTGCGCTGGAAGCAGGCGGCAAAGACAATGGCGCGCCAGGGCTGCGCCCGCGCTACCACGCGAACTACTATGCAGCCTTCGTCATCGGCCCGGACGGACACAATGTTGAAGTGGTTTGCCATCAGCCTGCGGCGTGACCTATTCCCCAAATGACGATCTGGTAGATATTCCGCTAACTGAATTGCGGCGTTATAAGGCGCTCGATTGCCTGTTGAAAACAACCGCACCGGTCCAGAATCTGCGCACTCTTGAGCATTCCGGCAACGGCTCGTGATCGGTCCGCTTGTCATGCGCGCCGTTCTCGGTGGTGGCAATCAGCGGCATACTGATGACCACTAGCAAGGACGATTTCCCCTCTCTCAATTCAGGAGAACCAGGATGGTCAGCAAGAATACGATTTGTCTTTGGTACAACGGAACGGCGCTGGAAGCCGCCGAGTTTTACGCCCGCACCTTTCCGGATAGCGCGGTTGGCGCGGTCCATCGGGCGCCGGGTGATTATCCCTCTGGCAAGGAGGGTGACGTCTTGACGGTGGAATTCACCGTGGCGGGTATTCCGTGTCTGGGCCTGAATGGCGGCGCGACGTTCAAGCACTGTGAGGCGTTCTCGTTCCAGATTGCCACCGATGATCAGGCTGAAACGGATCGCTTGTGGGACGCGATTATCGGCAATGGCGGTCAGCAAAGCGCATGTGGCTGGTGCAAGGACAAATGGGGTCTGTCGTGGCAGATTACGCCACGAGCTTTGATCGCGGCGGTGACCGATTCTGATCCAGCCGCAGCCAAACGCGCTTTCGAAGCCATGATGACGATGGGCAAGATCGACATCGCGGCAATCGAAGCGGCCCGGCGCGGCTGAAACGCACGGCGCGCCTTATTTGCAATTCTCGATCGCCACGTCCGCGACATCGCTATAGCGGCCATTGCTGGTTCTGATTTGCGCGCACTGGCCGGTCGACTGGTTGTACCAGTAATTGGTCAGCCCGGACGAGCGCGAGAGGGCGAAGCCGTTATTGGTGAGAAACTGTTCTCCGCCAGAGGCCCGTGAACCGGTCAGGGTGCTCAATTGAACCCGGCTGCCCGAGGTATCGCTTGTCTGGTCGCTGAGCTGATCTTTTTTGTGCTGATTCAGCGCATACAAGCCAACGCCCAATGCCGCAGCCAGGGCCACACCCATGGCGACATTCTTGTTGCGCTCCGCTACCCGATGTTGTGAGCCATTGTCGTGATGGTCATCGTTCTTGTGAGTCACGTGATGTGAGTCCAGACGACCATTGCGAAAATCCATGGCCACTTCTTCTTTGGCATCGTCGTTATAAAAGACTTCATGGAAAGTGTTGCCGGAATTGTATTCGCTGGTTTGATGGAAACCGTTGTTAAACATGGTGCGTTCAACGCGGCTCAGGTGTTGACCATCCAGATTGTCATAGTCAACCACATCCGCAATGGATTGCGATGCAATGAGGCATAAACCGGTAAAAAGCACGACATGGCGCATCATTTCTCATTTCCTGAGGTGCCGTAATTTAAAGTTACGGATTAATATTTGTCGAATATAAATGCGAGGTTTATTTATTTGAAACTGGCGCAAGTAATTGGTAGATTTGTTATTGGTTGGGCGCTATCAAATCCACTGCAGATATGTTTATTCGTTACCGGCAACTGTTCTGTGGAACCAACTCAACATCGGCATAGCGCCCGTTATTTGTTTTTACCTTTGCGCACTGGTGCGTTGCATTGTTGCGCCAGTAAGTAACCAGGCCAGATTGCCGTGCCAATACAAAACCATTATTGGTGAGATATTGTTCGCCACCTGCCGCGCGGGCACCGGTCAACGTTGAAATGTCAACCGCACGCGACATATCCGCAGTAACCGGCTGATCTCCATCGCTTTGACTCCAGTCGCTAATGTGATGATGCTTGCTCTGTTTGGGCAGCGCCGGTGTTATGTCATGCGAGCGCAGCACGCCATCATGGAAATTCATTGTTACTTCTTCAGCGAATTGATCGTTCAGAAACGATTCGTAATAGTCCACCCCGGAACGATATTCCCGGTTCTGATGAAAGCCATTTGAGAACATCACCCTTTCAACATAGCGGACGTGCTCGCCATTTAATGCATCGTAATTCATCAATTCGGCGCTGGCCTGAGTTGCTGTCAATCCCACTGCCAGGGTGGCCAAAGCAAATCTCATCATTCTCTTTTCTCATATTCTCGTAATTTTGAATGCTGATTATGAGGCCATTGCCGAAGTCAAATAAGTTCCTTATTTCACACGGTTCCCGTAATCATTTACGTCATTTATTTGATATAAAACAAAATTGCCCCAAATTGCCTAATGCTTGCCGATACAAGAAATTGCCGCGTAAATGGCCATGATCTGAGCGGGGATTGGCTTTGATGGATTAATTGCTGATACAAGCAATGATGTTTTGGAGAAATAAGCGTTAACAAATAATTAATTTCTAATGTGGTGAGCAAATAAAGAAATTTTGCCCGCATTATTTGTACGAGCACCGCCTTGGCATCGCAGCGGACAAGAGCAAGTCGCTTTGGCCCGGATGAGCGAGCGGTAAAATCGTTTGTTGATGGCGAGTTGCTGGCCTTTGCGCTAAGTTGCTTATGCCAATTGATACAAACAAGGCATCTCCGAACGCTCGAAGATGGCCAATTATCCTTGGGAACAGGTGTTTGCAGATGCGGCGGTAGCAAATGCCGTTCGCCCCATTGTCGAGCCGGCCAACGAGCAAAACCTGGATCGGCTGAACGTTGAAATCGGTCAGAAGTGATCGCCGTGTATCACCAGGGCGGCATTGATCTAGAACTACCAGGATGAACAGATGAGTAAAACCGATAGCGGTAACGGCCAGCCAGCCTCCGAACTTATCTCGCAGCGCATTGCGGACCTTGGCGACTGGCGGGGGGAAACCCTCAGCAAAATGCGCAAATTGATCCACCAGGCCGTGCCGGATGTGCTGGAAGAATGGAAGTGGATGGGCACGCCGGTGTGGTCGCACAACGGCATTATCTGCACCGGCGAATCGTACAAAGACAAGGTGAAGCTCACCTTTGCCAAAGGTGCTTCTTTGCCTGATCCGCACAAGCTCTTCAATTCGAGCCTGGACGGCAACACCCGCCGCGCGATTGATATCTTTGAGGGTAAGCCAGTCGACGAATCTGCCTTCAAGACACTGGTTCAAGAGGCGATTACGCTCAATGCGGCCAGCAAATCGAAATCCGCGAAGAAAGCCAAAGCCTGAGATGGCGCTTTCGGGCCTGGCCGCTGCAACGGCCTGGGCTCGACTCGGTAGCAGTTTCGACTAAACCGGGAAATGCCAGGAGTATCCTGCAGCCGCATCCCCTGCCATCAAATGGCGGGGAACGCGGCTATCTATCAGACAAGTCCAGTCACTTGCACTCGCTCTGCATGCGCCAGTCTCGCGCCAGGGTGCGCACTGCGCCCGCCACGGTGACCACACCCCGCAACTGGATGTCGGCACTCGATGCGCCGATGCGGATATCGAAATCGCCGGGCTCGACAATGCGCGCGCCTGCGCTGCCGGTGAAATTGAGCATATCAACCGGAATACGCACAGATACCTGGCGGCGCTCGCCGGGCGCTAACGTAAAGCGGCCAAAGGCTTTCAGCTCTTGCACCGGGCGGACCAGGCTGGCTAATTGGTCACGGATATACACTTGCGGCACCGCCACGCCTGGCCGGGTGCCGGTGTTGGTGATGCTGAACGTGCAGGCCACATCACCGGTCTGGATATCCACGCTGCCCGGCGCGATGACCAGATCAGCGTATTCAAACGTGGTGTAGCTCTGGCCATAGCCAAACGGGTAAGCGCTGCCGAAGTGAAAGGCAATAGGCGTACCGGCGCTTTTGAGTTTGTGGTTGTAATAATACGGGACTGCACCCGCGCTCTTGGGAATAGACACGGTCATGCGGCCCGATGGTTCAACCAGCCCGGCCAGCACTTCGGCCAGCGCTACGCCGCCCTGTTCCCCACCGGTAAACGCCATCACATACGCCGCCACGTGTGATTCCAGCCCCTGCAGACTGTAGGGACGACCCCCCATCACGACGACAATCACCGGTTTGCCGGTATCAACCACTGCTTGCAGCAATTGCTGCTGCACGCCCGGCAGATTGAGCGAGTCCGTATCCGAGCCTTCGCCCACTGTGCCGGTCTGGAACAGGCCAGCCAGATCACCCACGCAGACGATGGCGATATCTGCCTCTTTTGCGGCAGTCACGGCGTCGGCAATCAAGTCCGTCTTGGTGGATACCGGTGATTGCCGTTGCAGATCGGTACTGCTTTCCACATCTCCCGGGAATACCGGGCTGCCGTATTCGCGCTGTTCCAGAATCTTGCAGCCAGGCGCGTAGCTGATGCGCGACTCACCAAATACCGTGCGCAACCCGGCCAGCGGGGTGATCACATGCTCGGCACCGCTACTGCTTTCGCTCAGAATCAAATGTACCGGAAAGCTGTAACCGCCCAGCAAAGCCAGCGGGTCATCTGCGGTGGGGCCGATGACGGCGATGTTTTGGGTACCATTCGCCGCCAGCGGCAGGATGCCATTGTTCTCCAGAATGACCACAGATTGCTGCGCCACGCTGCGCGCCAGTGCGAGCGCCTTGGGGCTGCGCAGATTGATGCCGCTTTCATCCACGTAGGGGCGTTCAAACAGACCCAGGCGGAATTTTTCGGTCAGTACGCGCCGCACGATTTCATCAATCTTGCCCTGGGAGATCAAGCCGCGTTCCAGGGCCTCTTGCAGATGCGTGGCGCAATCGTCGCCGGGTAGTTCGACATCCAGCCCGGCGTTAAACGATTGCGCGGCGGCTTCGGCCCGGTCTTGCGCGACACCGTGATGCTGGTACAACAGGCTGATACCGACATAATCCGCCACCACCAGGCCATCAAAACCCCATTGCTCGCGCAGCACTTCAGTCAGCAGATGGTGTGAGGCGTGCAGTGGTTCGTTATCAATATCGTGATACGCCGGCATCACCGAGCCCGCGTTGGCCTGTTTAACGGCCATTTCAAACGGCAGCATGAAAATGTCGTTCAGTTCTTTCCAGCCCAGATGCACCGGCGCATGGTTGCGTGCGCCTTCGCTGAACGAGTGCCCGACATAATGTTTGAGTGTGGCTAGCAGATCACGCTTGGGCCCTTGCAAGCCTTGCACGTAACGGGTTGCCAGCACGCCGATCAGGTACGGATCTTCGCCAAAGGTTTCTTCGGTACGCCCCCAACGTACGTCGCGGGAAACATCCAGTACTGGTGCCAGCCCCTGGTGGCAGCCGACGCTGCGCGCTTCTTCACCGATGGCTTGCGCGGTTTGTTCGATCAGATCCGGATTCCAGGTGGCGCTCATGGCCAGTGCTGATGGGTAAAGCGTGGCGCCCACAGCCATCAGCCCCAACAAACATTCTTCATGCGAAAGCGCAGGGACGCCCAGTCGCGTGGATTCCACCAGATGCCGTTGCAGGGCGTTCAGTGCCCGGACGCCCTCAAGCGCATCAACCGGATGCGTGCCCAGCGGGCGGGTGATTTGCCCGAGGCCATGCTGCAGCTGACGTTGCAAGGTTTCAGCGTCGCTGGCTCCGGTGAAGGCATCGTTGCGTGGCCGGTGGTTGCCAGCGGCGTCCAGTACCAGCCAGAAAGCATGCATCTGGGCGATTTTTTCGGCGAGGGTCATTTGCGCCAGCAGGTCTTCAACCCGCGCGGTAACAGGTTGGGATGGGTCTTTGTACAGAGTAGTCATTATTTTTATCCTGGAAAATCCTGGAAGCGCTCTGGCATAGGAGGAGTTTGACAGCGGTATGGCGAACAGTGGAACCCGGCGGTCATCATACCTTCAGCGATTTTTTGGCTAAAGGGATAGACCCCAACCAGCTTTATTGGATGCAGTCAGCCCACGCGGGAGATGGGGGCCGCGAGGGTGACTGGTTCCTCAATAATCACCCGCATCCGCGGGCGTAGGTCCCGGTACCAAGGTTGTGGCCCCGGTTTCCAGGTTGCCTTGCAGCGTTGTGGTTTCATCTTTCAGCAACACGCCAGATAACTGCCGGGCTTGGGCCTCGCGCAGCAAATAGCACAAACGCCGTGCGGCTTCGTCGTAGCTCAGCCCTGCGAGCCGCACGTTGGAAATACAGTTGCGCGCGGCGTCGGTCAGTCCCCGTCGGGGAGCCCAGGTCAGATATAAACCCATGCTGTCGGGCGAACTCAGGCCGGGCCGCTCGCCGATCATGACCACCACAATGCGCGCGCCCAGCGCCTCGCCGATCTCGTCACCGATGGCAACGCGGCCTTGTTCGACTACGCAAACCGGCGCAATGCGGGATGACGCGGGCAGGGCCTGCCGCATCTTGTCCAGCAGCGGTGCCGCATGGCGCTCAATCGCCAATGACGAAAGACCATCTGCCACCACAAACGCGATGTCATAGCGGGCGGGATCAGGTGCGCTGTAGTTGGTGGCCAGCAAAGCGGCTGAAGCATCGTCCAGACGTCGCCCCAGATCAGGTCGTTGCAGGTAGACGTGCCGGTCGGCGGCGGCACTGTGCAAGGCCAGCGTGTCAAAACCGAGCGCGGCGATGGCGGCGCGGACAGCTTCAACCGGTAACGGCGCATGCACCGCATCGCGGGCGCGGGCGTGGTCTAACTGAAACGCCAACTGCACGGCGGTGGGTTGGCTGATCCCCGCGCGGCCCAAGGCGATGCGAGCGGGCGTTAGCTGGCGTAGCGCTTGCCAAGGGTTGAGCGTCACCGCTTCTTCGGTGTCGGTGGCGAGTGGGTCTTTGGCCGTCATCGGGAATCGCCCGCCAAGGCCTGGGCAAATATCGGCGGGGTGGTGTTGGTCAGCAAAGCCGGTCCGCCCGGAGCAAAAATCTGCATGCGTTCCAGCCACGCTTCAAACTCCGGCGCGGGGCGCAGGCCCAATACCCGGCGCACGTAGAGGGCATCGTGGAACGACGTGCTCTGATAATTGAGCATTACATCATCGGCACCGGGAACCCCCATGATGAAATTGCAACCGGCCACACCCAACAGCGTTAACAGGGTATCCATATCGTCCTGATCGGCCTCGGCATGGTTGGTGTAACAGACGTCGCAGCCCATCGGCACGCCCAGCAACTTGCCGCAAAAGTGGTCTTCCAGCCCGGCGCGGATAATCTGTTTGCCGTTGTAGAGGTATTCCGGGCCGATAAAGCCGACCACGGTATTGACCAGAAACGGCTTGAACTCACGCGCCAAGGCATAAGCGCGAGCTTCGATGGTTTGCTGGTCACAGCCATGATGTGCGTTGGCCGAGAGCGCGCTGCCCTGGCCAGTTTCGAAATACATGACGTTGTCGCCGCGTACACCGTCAAAATCGGTTCCCCGGCGTAACGACAGCGCGGCATCGCGGGCTTCGGCTAACAGAGCAAAGTCCACGCCAAAGCTGCGATTGGTGGCTTCAGTCCCTCCAATGGACTGGAACACCAGGTCCACCGGTGCGCCGCGGTCCATGGCGTGCAGCGTATTGGTCACATGGGTGAGCACACACGACTGCGTGGGAATCTCGTAGCGGGTGATCACGGCATCGAGCATTTCGAGCAAATGCGCGACTTGCGCCACGTTGTCGGTCGCCGGGTTGATACCGATCATGGCATCGCCGTTGCCATAGAGCAGGCCATCCAGAATGCTGGCGGCGATACCGCCCGCATCATCGGTCGGGTGATTGGGTTGCAGCCGCGTCGACATACGCCCGGCCAGGCCCAACGTGCCACGCATGCGCGTTACTACACGGCATTTGCGCGCCACCAGAATCAAGTCCTGATTGCGCATGATTTTGCAGACCGCTGCCACCATCTCTGGCGTCAAACCTGGCGCAATTGCGGCCAGGGTGGATTCGGTTGCCAGATCAGACAATAGCCAATCGCGCAATCCTCCGACCGTGAGATGGCTGACCGGCGCGAAGGCTTGGGCGTTGTGGTGGTCTAAGATCAGCCGGGTGATGTCGTCGTCTTCATACGGAACCAGCGCCTCGTTCAGGAATACCTGCAAGGGCAAGTCAGCCAGGCACATTTGCGCGGCTACGCGTTCCTCCTCACTGCGCGCCGCTACCCCTGCCAACTCATCGCCCGAACGTTGCGGCGTAGCGCGGGCCATCAATGCGCGCAGGTCGTCGAAGGTGTAGGTATGCAGACCGAGAGTGATCGTGTAACGCGCCATGCCGTGGGCTTCTCCGTTTGAGCGCGTTATCAAAACGTGCGTGAACCCACTTTATGCGTTTGCCATGAAAATCGCCAATTGTGGCAAGCACTCCGCCGACTGGCGAATCAGCCCCGCTATCAAGTTTGCTGGACGGCCAAGGTGGGTATCACCGGCTTTTCAAAATTGCCTGGCAAGTGCCGGTCACGCCAGCGCATTGCGGGTTGCTCAATCCAGTGATGAAGCAGCCATGTCGCCAGCAAACACGCCAGCGTCACCACAACCAGCAAGAGCGAGCCGGGCACTCCCATTGGTTTAAGCAGTTGCTGCACGATATGCGCCACGGGTTTGTGGATCAAATAGAACGAGTACGACCAGATGGCCAAGGTATACGCACCCGGAATACGCACGCGGGCAAGCCAGCTAGACGGGCTCAGCGCCGCTATAACCAGCAAGCCAAAGGCCATTGCACCCAGCGAATAGCCAAAAGTGGTCATCCAGAAGCCGTAGCCATGATTCGCCACGTAGTACGACTGGTGCATGCCCCACATGACCAGGGTGATTGCGACTACGCCGGCAAACAAGTTGCGCTGGCCACGCTGGATCAGCTTTTGCCAGAACGCGGGACGCAGATGTTTGATCAGCGCGATTGCCACGCCGGGCAGGAATTCATCGGCGCGGCATAAGGTGGTGTAATAGATATTGGCGTAATAGAAATAGTCCGTGTGGTTCGCGCTACCTTGGCTATACGCCTGCCAGAGCAGAGTTCGGCTAACGATGCCGGTGATGATTAATCCCGCCAATACCAGCCACGCCTGGGTGCGGCTTGTGCCAAACCTGGCTCCCGCCAGCAAAATCAGCGGCAACACCAGATAAAACTGTTCTTCAATACACAAAGACCAGGCATGCGAAAACGCCGTGCCTGGTTGCAATTGCCAATTCTGGGTAAAGCTGACAAAGCGCCAGAGTGCGGGCGGCGTATTGCCACCCATGATTGACGGAAAGGCAAAGTACAGCGCCAATACCACCCAGAAGACCGGGAGCGTGCGCAGAGCACGGCGCACATAAAATGCTTTAAGTGATAATTTGCGCCGAGCGACCAAACCAGCCAATAGCTGATTGGCAATCAGATAACCGCTGAGCACAAAGAATAAATCCACCCCCATCCAGCCCAATTCGCTGCCCAGACCAAAGGTGTATTCACCACTCACGAACGCGGCGTAGTGATACATAAACACCAGCGTAATGGCCAAGGCACGTAACGTATCCAGGCCGTTATGGCGCCCGGGCTGGATTGAAGGATTGGCAGTCATGCAAAATTCCGGGCGCGGGGTGGGCGTCTTCAGTTTTTGTGTTCTTGATTCTCGCCTGGCTTTAACCGGGCTACGGTTTGAGCTATTAATCCCGCAACCAATCCCGCAAATGCGATTGCACCAGCGTTAACGCATGCCCGGCGACGATTTCGATATCCTGCGCCATTGCCCGGTTGGCTTCGCGCAGCGTGGGCAGAGACAAGCTGGCGATCATGGCGTCGGCGTGCAAGCCGCCGAGGGTGGATACGCTATCGAGCTTGAACAACGTTGGCAGGCCGATGCCTTTGTCGGTCATACCGGCGTTGATGGTTTTGGCTTCGATCAGATACAGATGGTTATTGCTGAGGATCGCCACATCAAACTCGTTGGAAACATCATTAGGCAAACGCACCCGTACGCTGGCTGCGGCGTCCTGGATCGGCATGCCCGGGGTGAGGCTTTCTACCTGGTGCAGCAACCACCATTCAAACCAGCCGCCGCCCAGAAACTGGCGCGAATCAAACTGGGCCAGATTGAGTCGTAAATCCGGCAGGATGCGGCACAGGCCAGTGGCGCGCAGGGCCGACAACAACGCCGGATGGTTGGGGATGGGGTTGCGTGTTTCATGTTCGGCGGTCAGCAACGAGCACACGCCGTTGAGCTTGTTGATCAGTTCCGGGTGCTGCACGGCCAGGTGGGCGAGCACGTCAGCGGCGGCATCCATTTGCGGTTTGGGCCGATGCAAACGGCGGCTGCACGAGACAATCTCGATACCATATACCGCAAAGAAACTTTCCAGCGTCAGCCGGTCTTGCACGTTGCCATCATCGCTGGGCAAATCACCCGGCGCGTGGGCCAGCCAGTGGATCTGGTCGCTGGATGGGTTCACCACAAACGCCGGTACTTGATGGCCCAGTGCAACCTCGTGGGCAATGGCGCTGTGAATCGGGTTCGCGCCAGACAGATTGAACAAATACGGTAACTCGCCGCGCGCGATGATCTCTTTCAGGCGCACGCGGATGGGTTCCGGGTGCCAGCCATGCGGGATGGGCATCACCGAGGTATTGAGATTGGCATCGCGGCACACGCTGGCAATGTAGTTGGCGCGGCTGACATTGCCCGCATCGGCCAATAGCGTGACATTGCGCACCTTGAAGCGGGCATCCAGCGCGGGGGTGATCAAATCCGGCTCGGAGGCGTCGGCAAAGGCAATCAGGTGGCGATCCATCAGGTGTGTGTCCGTATAGCGTAAGAGGCGAGGGCAGGGCGTAGCATATATCGCAAATATCGCGCTTGTCCTGCCAGGCTTGCGCGTGTCGCCAAACGCTGCCAGAATCCGCCCCGTTGTCATTGGGGAGTAGCTATCTTCCGCGCGATTCGCGTTGAGAAGAGGTCACGTCAACAAACTTGAAGCGCACTGCTTCATGGCGTGATCAGCATCCGGTTCTGTACCGGACGCCCGGCGAGACCTTTGGCCACGATGTGCTTACCCGCGCCGGGCAAGCCGCATCGTTGCGCCATTGGTTATCTCTAGCTTGCCCGGCCTTGCGTGCTCCCATGATCCTGACGATCTTCCTGTTTTTTATTTCTGCGCTGGCCATTTACCTGGCCTGTGAATACTTCGTGAACGGCATCGAGTGGTGTGGTCGCCATATGAAGCTGGGCGCCACTGCCGTCGGCACTGTGCTGGCGGCGTTTGGCACCGCCTTGCCCGAAAGCGCCGTAACGTTCACCGCCGTGGTTTTCGGCAAAACCGATCAGGCGCGGGATATTGGCGTGGGCGCGGCCATGGGTGGCCCGCTGGTGCTGGCGACGGTGGCTTATGCCGTGGTCGGTGGCGCGCTGTGGCTCAATCGTCGCCGTCTGCAACGGGCGGATCGGCTGGTGCAAGTCGATCACAAACGGCTGGCGCACGACCAACTGGCGTTTCTCTCCATCTTTGTATTCAAGGTGGCGTTGGGGCTGGTGGCGTTTACCATCAAACCGTGGCTGGGGGTGTTGTTCCTGGCGGCCTACGCGATCTACGTCTGGCGTGAAATTACCTCGGCGGAAACTGCGCCAGAAGAGGAAGAACTCGAACCACTAAAGTTGCGGCCCCAAAACGCCTCGATGGGCTGGGCAGCGTTGCAGTCGTTGCTGGCGCTGGGCGTGATCGCCGTGGCCTCGCATACCTTTGTCGCGCAGCTGGAAAGCATCGGTGCCGCGCTGGGGATCGCCCCGCATATCGTCGCGTTGCTGCTGAGCCCGGTCGCCACTGAGTTGCCGGAAATCATGAACACGCTGATCTGGGTGCGCCAGGGCAAAGAGCGGCTGGCGCTGGCCAATATCTCTGGCGCCATGATGATTCAGGCCACCATCCCGAGCGCACTTGGCTTGTTCTTCACGCCGTGGCGCTTTGATGGCCCGTTGCTGGTATCGGGCATCATCACCGCCTGTGCCATCGTGGTGCTATGGAATCTGTTCCGCCGTGGCCAGGTAGACAGTCGCAAGCTAGTGGCGGTTGGTCTGTTGTATGCGGTGTTCGCGGTTTACGTGGGCGTGCATTTTTACGGGTAATTAGCCAGGACACACAGGGTGGATTTTCAGTCAGGCAATCCACCCTGCGCCGTAGTGCTATTTACGGTGCGACTTCCACCCAGCGCCCGTCGGCGGCGTGGCTTTTCAGCACGGCGTCAATGAACTGCATGCCAGCCACGCCGTCATCCACCGTCGTCAATAAACGGCTGGCGGGCGGGATAGCCAGGCCTTCATCCAGCGCCAGAATCTGCAAGGCGGCATCCCGATATAGCTGGGCGAACGCTTCCAGATAACCTTCCGGATGCCCTGGTGGTACGCGGGTCGCGTGAATGGCCTCTGCGCTTTGCACGCGGCCTCGGGTGAGCCGCTGGGTTTCGCCGCCCAAAGGCGTAAACAGCAATTCGTTAGGATTTTGCTGGTCGAAGGCGATCCCGGCTTTGGTGCCGTAGATGCGCAAATACAGCGCGTTTTCTTCGCCTGCGGCAACCTGGCTAGCCCACAACATGCCGCGCGCGCCATTGGCATAGCGCAACATGGCTTGCACGTGATCATCCAGCTGGCGACCTGGCACAAAGGTATGCAACTCGGCGGCAATGGAGCGCGGGTATTGCCCGCTGACATATCCGGCCAGGTGATACGCGTGGGTGCCGATATCGCCCAGGCATCCGGCGGGTCCGGCGCGCTTGGGGTCGGCTCGCCAACCGGCCTGTTTGTTGTCGGTCAGTTCCAGTGGCTCGGACAGCCAGTCTTGCGCGTATTCCACTTGCACCACGCGGATGTCACCCAGCGCGCCGTCAGCGATCAATTGTTTGGCGTGGCGTACCAGCGGGTAACCGGAATAGGTGTGAGTCAGCGCAAACAGCTTGTTCTTGCTGCGCGCCAGTTGTTGTAACGCGAGGCCTTCCGCCAGCGAAATCGCCAACGGTTTATCGCAGATCACGTGGATGCCTGCTTCCAGAAAAGCCGTCGCGACCGGAGCATGCAAGTGGTTGGGTGTGACAATCGCGACCACATCAATGCCATCTTCGCGCGCGGCTTCGGCGCGAGCCATTTCGCGGTAATCGGTGTAACTGCGGGCGGGGTCGATACGAGTGTCTGCTGCGCTGGCAGCGGCACGTTGCGGGTCCGACGACAAGGCTCCCGCGACCAGTTCGTAACAGTCGTCAACCCGCGCAGCCAGCCGATGCACCGCGCCAATAAACGCGCCTTGCCCGCCGCCGACCATACCAAGACGTAAACGTCGATTCATTGTGTGTCCTCGTTGCGTTACCAGGATGGCATTGCCCATCCAGCCTGCGATCACAAGCCCATCAACTGCTTTAACTGCGCGTGATCCACGCCGCTACCGGCAAAGTCATCAAACGCCCGCTCGGCCACGCGAATAATGTGTTCACGAATAAACGCAGCGCCTTCGCGTGCGCCGTCTTCCGGATGCTTGAGCGCGCATTCCCACTCCAGCACGGCCCAGCCGGGAAAGTCGTATTGCGCCATTTTCGAGAAGATGGCCTTGAAGTCGATCTGACCATCGCCCAGTGATCTGAACCGCCCGGCACGGTTCACCCAGCCGTTGTAACCGCCATAAACACCTTGGCGGCCATCGGGGCGGAACTCGGCGTCTTTCACGTGAAACGCCTTGATGCGGGCGTGATAGATGTCGATAAACGCCAGGTAATCCATTTGTTGCACCACCATGTGACTGGGGTCGAACAGGATATTGGCGCGCGGATGTTGGCCGACCTCATCCAGAAAGCGCTCGAAAGTCACGCCATCGTGCAGGTCTTCGCCGGGATGCAGCTCGTAGCAGACGTCCACACCCGCCTCGTCAAACACCTGCAAAATGGGCAGCCAGCGTTTACCCAACTCGGCAAATGCCGCTTCCACCAGCCCAGCCGGGCGTTGTGGCCACGGGTAAAAATAAGGCCATGCCAGTGCGCCGCTGAATGTGACATGCGCGCTTAAACCCAGGCGTTGCGATGCTTGCGCAGCGAGCTTGAGTTGCTCAATCGCCCACGCGGTCCGCGCCGGTGGATTGCCACGCACGGCTGGCGCAGCAAAGCCATCAAACAGGCTGTCATAAGCCGGATGCACCGCCACCAGCTGTCCTTGCAGATGCGTAGATAACTCGGATATCTGAATGCCATATCCGGCCAGCATGCCGTGCAGATCATCGCAATAAGTCTGGCTGGTCGCCGCCAGTTGCAAATCAAGCAAACGCGGATCAGCCGGAATCTGGACCGCCTCATAACCCAGCCCAGCCGCCCATTGCGCCAGTCGCGGTAGCGTATCAAACGGCGCTGCGTCGCCCATGAACTGGGCAAGGAAAATAGCCGGGCCTTTGATGGTTTTCATGATGAAAATCCTCTTTCCGCTGTTCAAAGCACGTAGCCCGGATCAATTGCGGCGCAATCCGGGCTACGCTTCTTCACGCCTCAGAACGGCGAATCCGGGAAGTAAAATTCCTTGGCGTTGTCCTTGGTGATCAGTACCGATGGAATGATGGTGGTAGCTGGCAGTTTGTCGCCTTTCAGCCGGGCTTCGGCGGTAAGTTTGACCGCGTCGTAGATAAACTTGGGCGAGTACGAGACGTCGGCCTTGATCAGTTTGTTGCTGCCATCAAGAATGGTTTTCACCATACCTTTGGAGCCTGCGCCGCCAAACACGATCTTGATATCGGTGCGTTTGGCCTGGTCGATGGCTTTGAGCACGCCCACGGCCATGTCGTCATCCGCCGCCCAGACCGCGTCGATACTCTTGAAGCGGGTCAGGAAATCCTGGGTGACTTTGAAGGCGTCGTCGCGATTCCAGTTGGCATATTTGGCATCCAGAATCTTCATGTCTGGCGAGTTTTTGATGACGCCAGAAAACGCGTCATAACGCTCGTTATCCAGTGTGGTCGGAATGCCGCGCAGTGCCACGATGTTGCCTTTGCCGCCCAACTGTTTGACCAGATACTCCGCTGGCAATTTGCCGAAAGCGGTGTTGTCACCGGCCACATAGGCATCTTGTGCGCTGGTATCCGTCAGGCCGCGATCCACCACGGTTACATACACGCCCTTTTTCTTCACCTGCCCCACCGGTTGCGTGAGCGAGGCGGATTCATACGGGAAGATCACCAGCGCGTTGATCTTGTTGACCGTCACCAGATCCTGCAACTGGTTGGCTTGTTCCGGCGCGTTGGCGGCGGTTTTGACGATGACTTTCAGATCGGGATATTTCTTCTCCAGATCTTTTTTTGCCTCGTTCGCCCACCACACAATCCCGCCCGTAAAGCCGTGGTCAGCGGTGGGAATCGACACGCCCAACGTGACTTTTTCTGCTGCAAAAGCCGGGCTGATTGCCGTGGCTGCCAGCGCCAATACACCGGCGCTCAATACTTGAGTAAAGCCTTTCATGGTGTTCTCTCTCCTGTTTTCCCGGCTCGCCGCATAGGCAAAAACCGGATTGGGCTGGCGCGGTTGGCGCCCGGGTACTGCACAGAGTCGTTGTTATTGCGTATTACCCATCTACTGCCACTTCATTGCTCCTTAAACGGAGTCCTTCAGAAAACTGTTTCGATACGGCCTGGGCGGATAACACAGCCAGGGCAGTTTTCTGGAGGACCCCAGACTAGCGGCGCCCGCGCTGCAAAAACGCCACCACAATAATCACCGCGCCCTGAACGGCTGCGTTCAGGTACACGCTGATAATGCTGGTGAGATTAAGAATATTGCTGATCACCGATAGCAGAATCGCGCCGATTACCGTGCCCAGCATCCGGCCTTCGCCACCTTTAAGTGCAGTGCCGCCAACCACGACCGAAGCAATGGCTTCCAGCTCCCACAACAAGCCGGTAGTGGGCGTGGCCGAACCCAGCCGCGGCACGTACAGCACGGTGGCGACACCCACGCACAAACCGAGAAGTGCGTAGGTAATGATCTTGACCCGATCAACGCGGATGGCCGCGTAGCGCGCCACTTGTTCGTTGGAGCCAATGGCCTGTACGTGCCGCCCGAATGCCGTGCGGTTCAGGATGATCACGCCGCCTGCCGCCATCAGCAAAAACACCCAGATGGGCACCGGTACGCCCAGAAAACTGGCGTAATACACCGGGCCATACAGATCATTGAGCGTGTTATCCAGCGTCAGCGCGCCGCCGTCGGCCAGCCAGGTCAGCACGGCGCGAAAGATGCCCAGCGTACCCAGCGTGACAATGAACGGCTCGATCCGCCCCTTGGTAATCAGCAGCCCGTGCATCACGCCAAATAGCGCACCCAAGATCAGCGCCAGGGCAATGCCCAGCAACACAATGGTGATGCCCGCCAGCCCGCTGCTGGCCAGCTTGTTCATCAGCACAATCATGCTGCCGGCGATCAGCGCCGCCATCGAGCCGACGGACAAATCGATGCCGCCAGAAATGATCACAAAGGTCATGCCCACGGCGATGATGCCGATGAAAGCCGTGCGCGTGAGCACGTTCATCAGGTTATCCAGTGTGGCGAAATCGCGATTCAGCAAGGTGCCGCCAATGCACAAGACGATGAGCCCCAGCAGTGGGCCAACCGCATGCAGTTTTGACAGCCAGTGCGTAGAAGGACGCGCGGTTTCAGTGGGTGCCGGTTGCATGTGCGATCAAGGCCTCTTCGGTCAGTTGCTCGATGCCGAGCGTGGCTTGCAGGCGGCCCGCGCGCATCACGGCAACGCGATGACACAGGCCAATCAATTCAATCAACTCGCTGGAAATCACAATCACCGCGCGGCCACTGGCAGCCAGTGCGTGAATCTGAAAGTAAATATCGCGCTTGGCACCCACGTCTACGCCGCGCGTGGGTTCATCCAGTACGATCACATTCGGGTCGGGATGCAGAAACTTGGCCAGCGCCAGCTTTTGCTGGTTGCCCCCCGAGAGCATGCGGGCCTTGCTATCCAGATCGCCGGTGCGGATGCCGAACTCGCGCACGGCTCCGGCCAGCGCGGCAGTTTCCGCACCGACATTCAGGAAGGGCGCGGCATAACGCTCCAGCGTCATCAGCGTCAGGTTCTCGCGCAGGCCCATGTTCACGTGCAGGCCTTTGCCTTTGCGGTCTTCACTCAGATAGGTGAGCCCTTGCTGCATGGCCTGACGCGGGTTGTGCATCGCCACCGCGCGACCACCCAATTCAATCTGCCCCGCCGTGCGTTTGCGCAGCCCGACGATGGCCTCGAATGATTCCGTCCGGCCCGCGCCAACCAGCCCGGCGAATCCCAGAATCTCCCCGGCGCGCACTTCAAAGCTCAGGTCTTGCGCCCAACCGGGCACGCACAGATCAGTCACCCGCAACGCACGTGGCGCGTCGGCAGCGGGCGGGGTTTTGGTGGGGAACATATCTGACAACTCGCGCCCGACCATCAAATTGGCCATTTGCTGGCGGCTGACGTTGGCAGTGTGTTCGCGCGCCACAAAGCGGCCATCGCGCATGACGATGATCTCGTCGGTAATGCGTTCAACTTCATCCAGCTTGTGCGAGATATACAAAATGGTGACGCCATCGGCCTTGAGCTTGTTGATCAGTCCGAACAAGCGCTCCGTCTCACTCGGGGTGAGCGTGGCGGTGGGTTCATCCATGATCAGCAAACGGGCGTGGCGCGAGAGCGCTTTGGCAATCTCCACCATCTGTTTCTCGGCCACGATCAGATTGCGCAGTGGCGTATCCGGCGCGGCATCCAGCCCGACTTGCTGCAGATGCTGGCGAGTGATGCTGGCCATGCTGGTTTCATCCAGCAACCAGCCGCGTTTAAGCTCGTGTCCGAGGAAAATATTCTGCGCAATTGTCAGGTGCTCGGCCAGATTCAGTTCCTGGTGGATCAGCACAATGCCGCTGGCTTCAGCCTGACGAGAGCTGCCAAAACTGTGCTGTTCGCCATTGATGAAGATCTCGCCGCTGCTGGCTGTCTCATAGCCCGCGAGGATTTTCATCAGCGTGGATTTGCCTGCGCCGTTTTCCCCCAACAAGCCGTACACCTTGCCCGGTGCAATTTCAAAGCTCACTTCATGCAGCACTTCGACCGGGCCGAAGCGTTTGCTGATGGCATCAAATCGCACCGAGAGGCTCATATCAGCTACTCGCTCTCACGATCAGTTGGTGGTTTAACAGCACGCCGGGCAATTGCGCTGTCGGGTTTGCCAGCCGTTCCAGCAACAAACGCGCGGCGGTTTCGCCCAGTTCACGCATGGGCTGGGCGATGGTGGTGAGTGGCGGGTCGCTTTGCGTGGCCAGGGCAATATCGTCAAACCCCACCACGGCCACGTCTTCCGGCACCCGTTTTCCTATGCTGCGCAAACCGGCCAGCACGCCAATCGCCAAGGTATCCGACACCGCAAACACGGCGGTCGGCGGCTTTGCTTGCGCCATAAGCTCACGAATGGCCGCGTTACCCGCCGCGTAATCCAGGCTTTGCACGTTCACGCTCAGGGCCGGATCAGCGGTGATTCCGGCTGCACTCAGCGCATCCAGCCAGCCTTGTTTGCGCTGCCGGGCATAGAGATATGTTTCATCCGAGTTGATCAGCGCAATGCGCCGGTGCCCGCGTGCCAGCAAATGTTGCACGGCCTCGAACGCGGCGGCGCGGTTATCAATGCCGACATAGGGCACGGCCATATCCGGATCAAACTCGCAGCACGCTACCCACGGCAGCGTGGCCGCTTCTTGCGCCAGCGCGTGCTGCACGGTGTCCGGGTCAAGGCAGATGGCTCCGTCGGCGCGGCGGCGGCGGAGCAGATCAAAATAACTGCGTTCGCGCCCGACATCCGCGCCGGTATCGCACAGCAAAACAAAGTAACCCTGCTGCCGCGCCACGCTATCAATGCCGCGCACGATCTCGGCGTAAAACGGATTGCCGACATCCGGCACCATGGTCAGCAACAAGCGGCTTTCGGCGGTGCGCAGATTGCGCGCCAGTTCGTTGATGCGATAGCCCAGGGTTTCCACCGACGCCATCACCTTGTCGCGGGTATCGGCTTTGACCACTTCTTGCCCGTTCAGCACGCGCGACACCGTCGCCACCGAAACCCCGGCGTGACGGGCGACAGCGGCAATGGATACTGGACTGGCAGAGGTGGCTTGGCTGATTCGCGGCATCAAAATGTAGTCTAATGTAATCGATTACATTTTTAGGAGCATTCATTGCCAAGTGCAATAAATTTCGATGGTGCGGCGCGGGGTAAGGGAGGGTAGAAAGAGGCGAGAAGCCGCAGGGTGGATTGGCTGCGCCGAATCCACCCTATACGTGATTTTACTTTGGCGTCGCCACAGCCAGCGGTGCCTCTGCTGATTTGGCCATTTTTCGCTGGGCGTATTTTTGCGCCAGTACCGCGCAGGTCATCAACTGAATCTGGTGGAACAACATTAGCGGCAACACGATGGCACCTACCGCGTGACCAGCAAACAAGACATTGGCAATTGGCACGCCACTGGCCAGGCTCTTTTTGGAGCCGCAGAACACAATGGTGATCTCGTCTTCTTTGTTAAAGCCCAGCGCCCGGCTGCCATAAGTGGTTAGCGTCAGCACCAGGGCCAGCAGCGCGATATTGACCACCACAATGGCGCACAGTGCACTTACCGGTGTGTTGTGCCACAAACCTTGCACCACGGCCTCGCTGAAAGCGGCGTATACCACCAGCAAAATCGAGCCCTGATCCACATATTTGAGCACGCCCTTGTTGCGATCAACCCAGCCTCCTATCCATTTGCGGGCGATCTGGCCGGCAATGAACGGCAGTAGCAGTTGCTCGACAATGCTCAGGATCGAATCAAACGAGAATCCGCCTTTACCAGTGCCGCTGATCATCAGGCCGACAATCACCGGCGTCAGAAAAATGCCAAACAAATTGGATGCCGACGCGCTGCAAATGGCCGCAGGCACATTGCCACGCGCCATTGAGGTAAACGCAATCGACGATTGCACGGTGGAGGGCAGCGCACACAGAAATAGCACGCCCATGTACAGATCGGGCGTGACCAGCGGCGACAACAGTGGTTTGAGCATTACCCCGATCAACGGGAACATCACAAAGGTGGAAAGCATAACCACCGCGTGCAGCCGCCAGTGCGTGGCGCCCGCAATCACCGCCTCGCGTGACAACTTGGCGCCATGCAAAAAGAACAGCAGCCCGATCGCAAAGTTGGTTACCCAGCCGAAGGCCACGGCAGTGTGCCCTTGCACCGGCAAGAAGCTGGCGGTGATCACGGTGGCGATCAGCGCCAGGGTGAAGTTATCAGGCAGAAAGCGCGGGCGTTTCATGGTGAATCCAGTTCGGTGGCCGGGAGGTTATGCAATTTGCAACTCATTGAATCAAAACGAGGTATAAAATACAAATTCATTTATCTGATCTATTCATGATTTAAACGTATGAATGTCTCCCTGCGGCAATTGCGCGTTTTTCTGGCGGTGGCCGAACACCGCAGCTTTAGCCGGGCGGGCGATGTCATCGGCCTGACCCAACCGGCGGTGAGCCGTTGCATTCGTGAGCTGGAAAACGAAATCGGCATCAAGTTGCTGGATCGCACCACGCGTGAAGTGTTGCTCACTGCCGAAGGAACCGGGTTGGTGGGCGAAGTAGGGCGCTTGCTCGATGAGCTGGAAACCACATTGCAAGCCGCGCGCAATGTGGGCGAGCAACGCCGGGGCCGAGTGCGCGTGGCCAGCAGCCCGACTATTTCGGCCAATCTGATGCCCGCTTGTGTGGCGCGCTCGCTCAAGCACTATCCACAAATTTCGCTGGTGTTGCATGACCAGGTGCAGCGGCTGACCATCCAGAGCGTGCTGACCGGCGAGGTGGATTTTGGGGTAATTGTTGACCCGCAATCGGCCGATGAACTACACACCGAAACCATCATGGAAGACCCGTTCTGCCTGATCCTGCCGCAGACTCACCCGCTGGCGCGCAAAGCGAGCGTGCATTGGGCAGAACTGGATCGGCAAAAGCTGGTGCTGCTGGATTACGCCTCCGGCAGTCGCCCGCTCATTGACCAGGAACTGGCGCGCCATGGCGTGAGTTATACCGTGGTGCAGGAACTGGGGCACCCGACCACCGTGTTTCGCATGCTGCAAACGGGCATCGGCATTTCGGTGATGCCGAGACTGGCGCTGCCGTTGCCAGAGTCTTCAGGGTTGACCATGCGGCCACTGGCGCCAGAGGTGAACCGGCAGATCATGCTGGCGCGTCGGCGCAACCGTTCGCTCTCGCCAGCGGCCGAGGTGGTGTGGGCGCTGGTGCGGCAAATGGCCAAAGAACTGTATCCCGGATAGCGCGGCGCAACGCAGCGGGATTGCTCGCCAAGTGGCGCTGCCGCTATACTCGTTTGACTTTGGGAGATGGCATGCCTCCCTGAACCGCCCGGCACTTCTTGCAGGGCTGATGATGCCTACGGTTTCCCGGACGGGAGCCGCAGGCGCGCCACTCGTCCGGGATGTTTGAGTACCCAAACCAGAACACCCGGATCGCCCCATGAAATATCCCTTTCTGACTGAATTACGGGGCCTGCTGGCCTACGTGGCTTGCTGGACGCCGCTGGCGCTGGTCGTCGGCGCGCTGTCGGGCTCCGCTTCGGCGCTGTTTTTATTTGCGCTGGATTGGGCGACCGGCACGCGGCTCACTCACCCTTGGTTGCTGGCTCTGCTGCCACTGGCCGGGTTTGTCGTGGCGTGGGTGTATCTCAAGTTCGGTACGCAGGTCGAGGCCGGCAACAACCTGCTGATCGACGAAATCCACGACCCCAAAAAAATGGTGCCCTTACGCATGGCACCACTGGTGTTGATCGGCACCGTGATCTCGCATCTGTTTGGCGCTTCGGTGGGCCGTGAAGGCACAGCAGTGCAGATGGGCGGGGCTCTCGCCGACCAACTCACCCGCATCTTCAAACTCACCCCGGAAAACCGTCGCATTCTGCTTATGAGTGGGCTGAGCGCCGGGTTTGCTTCAATTTTTGGGGTGCCGCTGGCCGGGTCTTTGTTTGGGCTGGAAGTGCTGGCAATTGGTCGGCTGCGCTATGACGCGCTATTTCCGTGTCTGATAGCGGCGGTCGCGGCGGATCAGGTGTGTCTGCTTTGGGGCGCGCACCATACCCATTATGTGGTGGGCGCGATTCCACCGGTTTCCGCTTGGGGCATGGCTGCCACTTTGCTGGCAGGTGCTTTGTTTGGCATCACCGGCATGGTGTTTGCGCAAGGCACGCATCGGCTCACTGCCTTGCTGAAACGACTGCTGCCATATTCGCCGCTGCGCGCGCTGGTCGGCGGCGCGGTGTTCGCGTTGGTAGCCTGGCTGTGCCACGCCGAACGTTATCTTGGCTTGGGTGTGCCGGTGATTGTAGAGGCATTTCAGCACCCGGTTTTGCCGTGGGATTTTGCTGCCAAACTGGTCGCCACGGTAGCTTCGCTGGCCAGCGGCTTTAAAGGCGGTGAAGTGACGCCGCTGTTCTTTATCGGCGCAACCTTGGGCAACGTGCTGGCTCCGCTGCTGCATATGCCGATCGGTTTATTCGCTGGTTTGGGGCTGGTCGCAGTGTTTGCCGGTGCCGCGAATACACCGATTGCCTCAGCCGTCATGGCGGTTGAACTGTTTGGCGGCGAGATTGGCGTGTATGCCGCTGCAGCATGTGTGATGAGCTGGTTGTTCTCCGGCCATACCGGTATCTACAAGTCCCAGCGCGTGGGCGGTGGCAAGTGGCGGCGGTTTACCGAAGATGTGCGCGTCGGCGATTTGACCGAACGTAAATAAAACCATGAACGGATTCAATGGTTTGGCTGCCTGATGGGGCTCACGCCTGTCATATTGGATAACAGGCGCGTACAACGGGTCGTGTCTCCAGAAGGAATCTCATGAATATCAGCGTTCTCGCTACCCATACCGGCGCCGTCGCCTGCCTGCTGTTTGCCGCTCCAACCTTTGCCAGCTCCGCGCCAGCCGACTGCAATGCCAAACGCCAATCGATTGAGCAGCAGTTGAAATACGCCGAAGCCCATCACAACAGCCACCAGGCTGCTGGTTTGCGTAGCGCGCTGGCCAACGTTAACCAGTATTGCACCCCCGAACGCATGCAAGCCGAGCGCGACGCACATGAACGCAAGCTGGTGGCGGAAGTGGATGACGATCAGCGTGACGTGAACGAAGAACGCGAAAAACTCAGCCGTCATCAGGAAAACCTGCGCCAGGCACGCGATGATGGCGACCACCAGTTGATCGACAAACTGAACAAGAAAATCAGCAAAGCGCAGAAAGAACTGGACGACGACGAGCGCGATCTGGCCAGGTCACAACGGGAACTGGATGAGTTTCGGCGGGCGAAGCCATGAGGTTTTTCGTGAGGGGTTTGTAGGGCGGGTGTAACCCGCCGCAACTTCAGACTCAACTTCAAAAGCTTGTTTTGTTAGTGCCCGCAGCACGGGTTTTAAAGGTATTTGATACCCGGTGGCGACCAGGAGCACGACACCTTTCTTTGCGTCGCCAAAGAAAAGAAACCAAAAGTCCCGCAGAGCGGGATAGCAAAAGGCGACCCCGCTGCCGCAAGGGGGCCCAAGGTCAAAAGCCGTGCCCCTCGGGGGTACCCCCACGACGATGCAGAATGCTTCGAGTGCAGGTTCAGGGGGAAGCAAACCGTCTGTATGCCAGGATTGTTTGCGCGCCTCCGGCGTTCCCTCGGTCGGCCGGAGCCTAAGGTCTCCGGCTCTCTGTCGGCGTGCTCAGTCGCGTTGTTTGCTAGCCGCCCGTAGCCCGGATTCCCGCTGCGCTCCATCCGGGCTACAAAAACTGGCCAACGGATGATGCGTTTTTCTCCATTGGCCGCTGGATTGGGTACGACTTCTTCTTCGGTGGCTCTTTCCCGGCGAGGCAAGTTGCACGATAAGGCATTACAGCCCCGTAGCCCGGATGAAGCGTCAGCGAGAATCCGGGGGCAATGCGCCAGTATCCACTGGCATTTGAAATTGCCCACGTCACTCCCCCGATTCCCGCTCTGTTTCCGCCTCTCCTCCCCATTCCCGCACTTTCCATATAACTGCTCAATTCTTTATCTCGTTTAAGAATAAAAAGAATATTCAAAAGTCTTTGTGGAAATAAAGACATCGCTTTAAATTCCGTTTTCGACACATCAATCCTGACTGATAGTCCCAAAAGGAATTTAAATGCCCGTCGTCGTGACCATCTCTGGCAGTCCCAGTGTTCGCTCCCGCTCGCAAGGTTTGCTCAATCGCGCGGCGCAGGTGCTGGCGCAGCAGGGTATTGAGATCAAAACCTTTACGCTGGCCGATTTTCCGGCTGAGGCGCTGCTGCATGCGCAGTTCGATCACCCATCCATCAAATACCTGCAAGAGACAGTCGCTCATGCTGATGGCCTGATCGTCAGCACGCCGGTCTACAAAGCGGCGTATAGCGGCGCACTCAAGGTCATTCTGGATTTGTTGCCAGAGCGGGCGCTGGCGCATCACGCGGTATTGCCGCTGGCCACTGGCGGTAGCCCGGCCCACATGCTGGCGGTGGATTACTCGCTGCAGCCGGTGCTCACGGCACTTAAAGCGCGGCACGTGCTTGGCGGTATCTACGCTACCGACAAAGAGTTGACCTGGGGCGAGGGCGATGTGCTGCATTTGTCGCCAGAAATTGATGATCGCCTGCATGTAGCGCTGTCACGGTTTATCACTCACCTGCCCAACCCGGGCCATGTTCAGCTGGACCCGAACACCCTGCACGCGCAATTGCGGCTTGGTCGCGTCAGTCTCTGATTGCACCTGCAGAGCCACCAACAACAACTCAACATCACAAAAACAACACGCTGGAGAAACGCTCATGCTGCGCAAATTGCTTGCCCCCATCGCCACGTTGGCGCTCGGTTTGGCCTTAACTGCTCCGGCCCATGCCGCCGACCAGACCGTACGGATTGGCTATCAAAAATACGGTGTATTCACCCTGCTCAAAGCACGCGGCACGCTGGAGAAAAAACTCGAGGGCCAAGGCTGGAAAGTGAGCTGGACCGAGTTCCCCGGTGGTCCGCAATTGCTGGAAGCGCTGAACGTCGGTGCGGTGGATTTCGGCCTGACCGGTGAAGCCCCGCCCGTATTTGCCCAGGCCGCTGGCGCGCAACTGGTCTACGTGGCCAACGAGCCGCCAGCGCCGCAAGCCGAAGCGATCCTGGTGCCTAAAGATTCGCCGATCAAATCGGTGAAAGACCTCAAGGGCAAGAAAGTGGCGCTGAACAAGGGCTCCAACGTGCATTACCTGTTGGTCAAAGCGCTGGAAGAAGCGGGGTTGAAACTGAGCGATATCCAGCCGGTTTACCTGCCGCCCGCCGATGCTCGTGCCGCGTTTGCCAAAGGCGCGGTAGATGCGTGGGTGATCTGGGATCCATACCTGGCCGCAGCCGAAGCGCAACTGAGCGTACGTACGCTGCGTGACGGTAAAGGGCTGGTAAACAACTATCAGTTCATTCTGGCCAGCCGCAAATTTGCTACCAGCCAGACAGGCATTGTCAAAACAGTGCTGAACGAACTGCAAGTCACCGACCAATGGGCCAATGCCAATACCGCTGAAGCGGCCAAAGAGTTGTCGCAACAGATCGGTTTGCCGGTGGAGGTGGTTGCCAGCACCTTGCCGCGCAATACCTTGGGTCTGCAGTCAGTCAGCCCGCAAGTGGCAGCTCAACAGCAAAAGATCGCCGATACCTTCCACGATCTGGGTTTGATTCCGGTGGCCGTCAAAGTGCAAGACGCGCTGCTCAAATAAGGCGGGGAGAAAACGATGTTGCTGCGACAACTGACAGGACTGATGGCGGGGCTGGTCGTGGCAGTAGCCGCAGCACTTCCGGCTCATGCTGATGAACTACGCATTGGTTTTCAGAAGAGTTCGTTCAATCTGATCGTGCTCAAAAGCCGGGGCATGCTGGAACAACGGCTGGGCGCGGGGACCTCCGTGAAGTGGGTCGAGTTTCCGGCTGGTCCACAAATGCTTGAAGCACTCAATGCCGGGTCGGTGGACTTTGGCATGACCGGCGACACGCCACCACTGTTTGCCCAGGCGGCTGGGACCAAGCTGGTTTATGTGGGTTATGAACCGGCCAAACCACAGGCAGCGGCAATCCTGGTGGCCAAAGACGCCAGCATCAAAAAAATGGCGGACCTGAAAGGCAAACGCATTGCTTTGCAAAAGGGTTCGAGTTCGCACGCTTTGCTGCTGCGCGCGCTGGATAAAGCCGGGCTGAAATGGGAAGACATCCAGCCCGCATATCTGGCTCCGGCCGATGCGCGTGCTGCTTTCGAGCGTGGCGCCGTGGATGCCTGGGTGATCTGGGACCCGTATTACGCTTCGGCTGAAAAAGCGCTCAACCCGCGCGTGCTGGCGACCGCCGAAGGTTTGACCAGTAACCAGACCTTCTACCTCGCCAGCCGCGAATACGCCCGGCGCAACAAAGCACTGCTGAATACGGTGTTTGAAGAACTGACCCGCAATAGCGAGTTTATGGAACAGCACCCAAGCGACACCGCGAAATTGCTGTCGGCTTATGTCGGGCTCGACCAGGCCACTTTTGAACAAGTACTGGCGCGCCATCCGAACTATCGCGTGGGCTGGCTGGATGACAAAACCGTGCTTGAGCAACAAAAGCTGGCCGATCGTTTTGCCACGCAAGGCTTGATTCCGCATCCGGTGAACGTGGCCGACATCGTGGTGCGTCATTGAACACGGTTCCGTCGATTCGCCCCATTCCATTTTGAGTTTTTGATTGATACGCTTGGCGTCAGGCCAGGCCACAAGGAATACATCATGAGTCTGAATATTTTCTGGTTTTTGCCGACCCACGGCGACGGCCGATATCTGGGCACCGGCCACGGCGCGCGCAGCGTTAATCATGCTTATCTGAAGCAGATCGCCCAGGCTGCCGATGAACTGGGTTACTACGGCGTACTGATCCCCACCGGCCGCTCGTGCGAAGACGCGTGGGTGGTGGCCAGTTCGCTGGCACCGCTGACCGAACGCCTGCGCTACCTGGTGGCGATTCGCCCCGGCATCATTTCGCCGACCGTCTCCGCTCGCATGGCCGCCACGCTGGATCGCATCTCTAACGGTCGCGTGCTGATCAACGTGGTCACTGGTGGTGATCCGGATGAACAGGCCGGTGACGGCATCTGGCTGGATCACAACGAACGTTATGAAGTGACCGATGAATTCCTCAAGGTCTGGCGCGGCGTGCTGGAAGGCGAGTCGGTGGATTTTGAAGGCAAGCACATCAGGGTCAAGGGCGCCAAAACGCTCTACCCGCCAGTGCAATCGCCGTATCCGCCGCTGTATTTTGGCGGCTCATCACCCGCTGCGGTCGATCTGGCCGCCGAACAGGTGGATGTCTACCTGACCTGGGGTGAGCCGCCTGCCGCTGTGGCCGAGAAAATCGCCGCCGTGCGCGAGAAAGCAGCCAAGCTGGGCCGAACCGTGAAATTTGGCATTCGCCTGCATGTGATCGTGCGTGAAACCAGTGAGGCCGCCTGGGCCGCCGCCGACGAGTTGATCAGCCACGTCACCGACGACACCATCGCCGCCGCGCAAAAAGCGTTCTCGCGCTTTGATTCGGTGGGCCAGCAACGCATGGCCGCCTTGCACGGTGGCCGTCGCGACAAACTCGAAGTCTCGCCTAACCTGTGGGCCGGCGTCGGTCTGGTGCGCGGCGGTGCGGGGACCGCGCTGGTCGGCAGCCCGGAAGAAGTCGCCGCCCGGATCAAGGAGTACGCGGACATTGGTATTGAGAGCTTTATTTTCAGCGGTTATCCGCATCTCGAAGAAGCTTACCGTTTTGCCGAACTGGTGTTTCCGCTGCTGCCGTTATCTGAACAATCGCAAAGACCCGCCAAAGCTAATCTGACCGGACCATTTGGCGAGATCGTTGCCAATGATTTGCCACCTGCGGTGCTGAAGGTTGCGCAAAGCTGATCGCATGGCTTCCGTAGCCCGGATGGAGCGAAGCGGGAATCCGGGCTACGAAACCGATTCGTCATTCCCGCGCAGGCGGGAATCCAGCTGCGGCGCTGCTAAGAATGAGCGCGCGCGTGGGCAGCTTAGGTTTGCGCTGGGGGGCGGAGGTGAGAATGTGAGCGGAGGGCTGTCATGCAGGCACTGCCACTGGATTCCCACCAAGGGGACCGCCGAGGTTGGGGATGCCTCGCCAATCCGGCTGACATCGCAAGAGATGATTTGAAGACCAGCAGCTCTACGTTCTGGAGAAATTTTAAATGGCAAATAAATGGACATCCCACCTGGCCCGGCAAGCCACGCCGTGGCTGGTGCCGCTGCTGCTGATCGTGGCGTGGCAAGCGGCATCCAGTGCGGGTGAGATTGATAGCCGCGTCATGCCCGCGCCGCTGGCGGTGCTTAAGGCTGGTGAGCAACTCGCGGCTTCTGGCCAATTGTGGCTGCATCTGAAAATCAGTTTTGTCCGCGCCATGGCCGGTTTTGCCATTGGCGGCAGCATTGGTTTGCTGCTGGGACTGATCACTGGTTTATCGCGCCGGGGTGAGCTGGTGCTCGATAGCACGGTGCAGATGATCCGCACCATTCCGCCGCTGGCGCTGATTCCGCTGGTCATTTTGTGGTTTGGCATTGATGAGAGCGCCAAGCTGTTTCTGGTGGCGTTTGGCACGCTGTTTCCGGTGTATATCAACACGTATCACGGCATCAAATCGGTAGATAGCGGCCTGGTAGAAATGGCGCGCAATTACGGCCTTAAAGGCTGGCCGCTGTTTCGCGACGTGATTCTGCCCGGCGCGCTGCCGTCGATTCTGGTCGGGGTGCGCTTTGCGCTGGGCTTTGCGTGGATTTTGCTTATCGTGGCCGAAACCATCTCGGCCAGTTCCGGCATCGGTTACCTCGCCACCAACGCCCGCGAGTTTCTGCAGACAGATGTGGTGGTGTTGTCGATTCTGCTTTACGCCTTGCTGGGCAAATTCTCGGATGTGTTCGCCCGCTGGCTGGAACGGCGCTGGCTACGCTGGCATCCGGCATATCAAAAGGGATGAGATCTGCCATGAACGCACCTTTGCAAGACCATGTATTGGGCCAGACCGGCGCGGCGTTGCAACTAACCGGCGTGAGCAAACGCTTTGATGACAAAGCGGTGCTGCACCAACTGGATCTGCAACTGAATGCGGGCGAGTTTGTCGCGCTGGTCGGGCGCTCCGGTTGCGGCAAATCCACTTTGTTGCGCTTGATTGCCGGGCTGGATCAATTGTCATCCGGGCAGATTCTGGCCAATGGCAAACCGCACGCTGCCTTCAAACAAGACACCCGTTTGATGTTTCAGGACGCGCGCTTGCTGCCCTGGAAAAGCGTGGTGCAGAACGTGGGCCTGGGGCTGAAGGGCGATTGGCATGACGAAGCCATCTCCGCATTGGCGGAAGTGGGCCTGGCTGAACACGCCAACAAATGGCCCAGCCAGCTTTCTGGCGGGCAACGTCAACGCGTGGCGCTGGCGCGGGCGCTCATCCATCAACCACGCTTGTTGTTGCTGGACGAACCACTAGGCGCGCTCGATGCGCTCACCCGTATAGAGATGCACCAATTAATAGAGCGCCTGTGGCAAAAACATGGCTTTACCGTGTTGCTGGTAACGCACGATGTGCAAGAAGCCGTGGCCCTGGCAGACCGGGTGATTTTGATTGAAGAAGGCCGTATCGGGCTGGATCAACCCATCAATCTACCCCGCAGCCGTTCACGCGGTACGGCGGCGTTTGCCGCGCTGGAAGAACGTATCCTAGCGCGCGTGCTGTCTTTGCCGGAACCCGCTGGCCAGCCGCATGAGCTAGTAGCGATAGAACCGATTGTGCCGTCGGCATTACGGTGGGCTCTTTAATTTCTAATGGTTATATAAAACAAAAATCAAATTACTTTGATGTATAAAAAGGGGCTGTTACGCTGGGTTTGTCACCACCCGCTTTGAACGCCGCCAGCAAAATGCTTCAGGCACCAAGCCGTCGGGCGGCACAAAAAACATCACATCTAATCTACTGGAGCAACACACCATGGCAATCCAATCCATCAACGTTCGCAATCAGTTCCGCGGCACCATCAAAGAAATCATTGAAGGCCCGGTTTTGTCAGAAGTGGACGTCACCACGCCTTCGGGCATTGTGACTTCGGTGATCACCACTCGCTCGGTAAAAGAGCTGGATTTGAAGCCTGGCACTGAGGTGATTGCGTTCGTGAAATCGACTGAGGTTTCGATCGCAACGTTGTGATTGGTGGCCTCTGACAGAGGCAATCGGATGAACGTGCGGACTTGCCCGCATGACCCAAACAGGGACGCAGACCGCGTCCTTGTGCGTTTTTGGGGGGCAAGCAATTGTAGGGTTTGCTCGCTGGCGAGCGAACGCGTTCAAGGGCTATCACCATGATCTTTCGGTGCGCATGAATGCACACCCTACAGCTAATCGGCGCGATCTGTTGGTTGATTCCCAGTCCTTCCGTCCCCTCCTTGAGGGGAAACCGATGAATCCGAAGGTTCAACCGCAAGACCCGAACAGGGACGCAGACCGCGTCCCTGTTCGCTTTTTAGTGGTTAGATATATACAAGTAGCGAATCAGCCTTTGTAGGAATATAAGAATCGGCGAGAATCGCTGCCAACCGCACATAAATGGAGTTTCCATGTCCCACATCACCACCAAGCTGATCGCCGCTGTTCTGGCTGGCGCCATCGCTGTCCCTGCTTTTGCCGATGTCACCTTGCTGAACGTGTCCTACGACGTGATGCGTGACTTCTACAAGGACTACAACCCGGCCTTCGCCAAGTACTACCAGGACAAGTTCAAAGACAAAGTGACGATCCAGATGTCGCACGGCGCATCCAGCAAGCAGGCGCGGTCGGTGATTGATGGTCTGGAAGCCGACGTGGTGACCATGAACCAGCACAACGACATCGACGCCATTTCGGATAAAGCCAAGCTGCTGCCTACCGACTGGGCCAAGCGTCTGCCGGATAACTCGGCGCCGTTTACCTCCATGCAGGTACTGATCGTCAAAAAGGGTAATCCCAAGGGCATCAAGGACTGGAACGATCTGGCCAAGCCGGGTGTGCAGGTGATCTTCCCGAACCCGAAAACCTCCGGCAATGGCCGTTACACCTTCCTCGCCGCGTGGGGTTATGCGCTGCGCCAGCCGGGTGGCAACGAGCAAAAAGCCGCTGATTTTGAAGCCGCCATTCTGAAAAACGTGCCGGTGCTGGAAGCGGGTGGCCGTGGCGCCACCACCACCTTCATGCAGCGTGGCATTGGCGATGTGCTGGTGACATTTGAAAACGAAGCCGAAATGATCGCCCGCGAGTTTGGTCGCGGTAACTTTGATGTGGTGTACCCGAGCGTGTCGATTGAAGCCGAGCCGCCGGTAGCGCTGGTCGACAAAGTGGTCGACAAGAAAGGCACCCGCAAAGCCGCGCAGGAATATCTGAACTGGCTGTGGAGCCCGCAAGCGCAAGAGATCGCCGCTGAAAACTATCTGCGCCCGCGTGACAAAACCGTATTTGCCAAGCACGCCAGCCAGTTCCCGAATGTGAAGCTGTTTGGTATTAACGACTTCGGTGGCTGGCAGGCAGCGCAGGCGAAGTATTTTGCGGATGGTGGGGTGTACGACAAGATTGCGGCGTCAGTTGCTAAACGCTAATTATGTAGCCCGGATTCGCGCAGCATTCCGGGGCGCGATACTGGCAATGTTAGTGCCTTCGGCACGGGTGTTTAAAGGCATTTGATACCCCGGGGTGCCGGGGAGCACGTTTCTTTTCTTTGCGTCGCCAAAGAAAAGAAACCAAAAGTCCCGCAGAGCGGGGTAGCAAAAGGCGACCCGACAGCGCAAGCGCAAACGGGGCCCAAGGTCAAAAGCCGAAACGAACAGACTGTTTACCAGTGTTCTCTGCGCGCATCCTGCGTTCCCTCGGTCGGCCGGAGCCTGAGGGTCTCCGGCTCTCGGTCGGCGTGGTTTGCTGGGTGGCGTGCCAGGGGGAGTTGTAACAACAGCAACGGCATTGCGTAATTCTTTACTTCGACATTCCCGACCTGGGCGGTCCCCTTGGCGGGAATCCAATGGAACAGTGGTTGTTAGTAGCTACAACAAAAAAATAACGACAGCAGGCTAACAACCGCTGTGCCTTTTTGACCAACTGGCGTCACAGCCAGGTATGAAAACCAGTGCCGAAGGCGCCGCCAAACCCCGCAAGAACGTACTTCAAAACATAAGCAATAAAAACAAGGAACACTCTTTTGGCCTTCAAACAACACAGCGTGCTGCCAGGCTTTAACCTGGCGCTGGGCTACACGCTGCTTTATTTATCGGTGATCGTGCTGATCCCGCTGGCGGCGCTGATTTTAAAGAGTACCAGCCTGCCGTGGGCGCAGTTCTGGCATACCGTGTCCGACCCGCGCGTGGTCGCGTCGTATCAACTGACCTTTGGTGCCTCGCTGCTCGCGGCGGTGATCAATCTGTTTGGTGGGTTGCTGCTGGCCTGGGTACTGGTGCGTTACCAGTTCTTTGGCAAACGCTTTGTCGATGCGATGGTTGATCTGCCATTTGCGCTGCCCACTGCCGTAGCCGGTATCGCACTGGCGACCATCTACGCGCCCAACGGCTGGGTTGGTCAGTTGTTTGCACCGTGGGATATCAAGATTGCGTTTACCCGCATTGGCGTGGTGATTGCGCTGACGTTTGTGACGCTGCCGTTTGTGGTGCGCACGGTGCAGCCGGTGCTGGAAGACCTGGAAAAAGAACTGGAAGAAGCCGCCGCCAGCCTGGGTGCCAGTCGCTTGCAGATTTTCTGGAAAGTTATCCTGCCGACCTTGTTGCCCGCCTTGCTGACCGGTTTTGCGCTGGCGTTTGCGCGGGCGATTGGCGAGTACGGGTCGGTGATTTTTATTGCTGGCAACATGCCGTTTCTGTCGGAAATCACCCCGCTGATGATCATCTCCAAGCTTGAACAATATGATTACGTCGGCGCAACGTCGATTGCCGTGGTGATGCTGGCGGTGTCGTTCGTGTTGCTGCTGGTGATTAACGGCCTGCAGTGGTGGTCGGCCAAACGGCTGGGGCGGAGGAAATAACCATGGCCCAGACTCCTCGTTCAATTGTGACCACTGAATCGCGTCCGGTTCGATATCTGCTGATTACGCTGGCGCTGCTGTTCATTGCCGTGTTCCTGGTGCTGCCGCTGGTGTCGGTGTTTACCGAAGCGCTGCGTAAAGGCTTTGATCTGTACTTTGAGGCGCTCAAAGAGCCCGACGCTTGGTCCGCCATCAAGCTCACCCTGATCGCCGCCGCCATTGCCGTGCCGTTGAATCTGTCGTTTGGCGTGGCTGCAGCGTGGGCGATTGCCAAGTTTGATTTCAAAGGCAAGAGCGTACTGATCACGCTGATCGACCTGCCGTTCTCGGTGTCACCAGTGGTGGCGGGTTTGATCTACATGCTGTTGTTCGGAGCCCAAGGCTGGCTGGGGCCGTGGCTGTCTGATCACAACATCAAGATTGTGTTCGCCGTGCCGGGCATTGTGCTGGCCACCGTGTTTGTCACCTTCCCGTTTGTGGCGCGTGAGCTGATTCCGCTGATGGAAGCGCAAGGCTCGGAAGAAGAACAGGCGGCGTTAAGCCTGGGCGCCTCGGGCTGGCAAACCTTCTGGCGCGTGACGCTGCCCAATATCAAATGGGGTTTGCTGTACGGCGTGATTCTGGCCAATGCGCGGGCGATGGGCGAGTTTGGCGCAGTGTCGGTGGTGTCGGGCCATATTCGCGGCATGACCAACACGATTCCGTTGCACGTCGAGATTTTGTACAACGAATACAACTTTGTCGGCGCGTTTGCCTGCGCCTCCATTCTGGCTTTGCTGGCGCTGGTGACACTGGGCGTGAAGAGCTGGGTGGAATGGCGGACTGAACAGCAGGCCGCGCGGGATCGGGCCAACGCACTATGATGACACCGGAAAAACGCCACATGCCGCGTTACGCTCACTTGATGTACGAGTGACGTAGGGTGCGCATTTATGCGCACCTGCATTGAACGCGTTCGCACGCGAGGCGTGCAAACCCTACGGTGTGGAAAGGCATTGAGATGACCTTGAACCTCTTGCCTTTCCGCTAAACCTCACAGGAACACCTATGAGTATCGAAATTCGCAATATCGCCAAACGCTTTGGCAACTTCACGGCGCTGGACAACATCAATCTGGAAGTGAAAACCGGTGAATTGCTGGCGCTGTTGGGGCCGTCTGGCTGCGGTAAAACCACGCTGCTGCGCATCATCGCCGGGCTGGAGGTGCCGGACGAAGGGCAGATTCTGTTTCATGGCGAAGACACCACCGAAAAACACGTGCGTGAACGCAATGTTGGTTTTGTGTTCCAGCATTACGCGCTGTTCCGCCACATGACCGTGTTTGAAAACGTCGCTTTTGGCCTGCGCGTGCGCAAAAAAGACACGCGCCCATCCGACGCTGAAATCAAACGCAAAGTGCATGACTTGCTGCAACTGGTGCAGCTTGACTGGCTGGCGGATCGTTATCCGGCGCAGTTATCGGGCGGTCAACGCCAACGGATTGCCCTGGCGCGCGCGCTGGCGGTAGAGCCCAAAGTGTTACTGCTGGATGAGCCGTTTGGCGCGCTCGATACCAAAGTGCGCAAAGAATTGCGCCGCTGGTTGCGCCGCCTGCATGACGAAATGCATATCACCAGCGTGTTTGTGACCCACGACCAGGAAGAAGCGCTGGAAGTGGCCGACCGCGTGGTGGTGATGAATAAAGGCAAGATCGAACAACTCGGTTCGCCATCACAAGTCTATGACACACCCGCCTCGCCGTTCGTGTACCAGTTCCTCGGTGATGTGAACCTGTTCCACTCCCGCGTGCATGACGGCTGGACGCAAGTCGGTGAGGCCCGCTTTGCCGCACCGGATGCGCAAGGCGACAAAGCCGTGGTCTATGTGCGCCCGCACGAGATCGACCTCTCCCGTACCGGAGGGGAAGGTGCTATGCAAGGCGTGGTCCACCATATTCGCCTGCTGGGCGCGACGGTTCGGCTGGAAGTGGATGTGGCCAACCAGGAGTCGGTAGAAGTCGAGTTGACCCGCGAGCGCCATCTGGCCGGTAACTGGCAAGTGGGCGAATCGGTCTACCTGCTGCCACGTGAAGCACGAGTGTACGTACCGGAAAACAGCCGCACACCGGAACGTAATGGCGAGTGGAGCGCGGGCGGCGGTATTTGATCCGCAACTGACGTGGGGTGGATTCGTGCAGCAACCCACCCTACGCCCGCTCCACCAGCCCCGCAAAACAGCCATATTTCGCGTAGTGGGCATGTAGATAGCGTACCTGAGGGTCCTCAAAGAACCGCGCTATCAAAGCCGCCAGGTCACGACCTTCGACCACATCTGCCGTGGCAATCATATCGTTGCCGTCAAACGCCCTTAATGAGATCAACCGCTTGGCGAGTGACTGCGGGACTGTATCGACCACCGATGCGGCAGTTTCAGCCCCTTCGCTAATGAATATCGCGTGGCTGGAACGGTAGGGTGTGTTGGCGGGTTGATGCGTGTGATTGACCAGCAGCAGTGACTCACCCACATACGCATCGCGCAATTGCGTGCGTTCGGGAAAGCCCGATGGCGCGTTGGCGATGCGTCGCACGGCGCCGTGAATGGCGAGTTCGGCGTCAGACAATCCATAAAGATGGGTAAACGGGGTTGGGTCGACGCCTGTAATGCGAAAAGCCATGATAAAAGTCTCTTTGGAGTTGGAGACTCTTTTATGCCCGGCTCGTCTGTATATCGATATCCGGTTCTTGCTGCGAAATCATGTAGGGCGGGTGCAACCCGCCCTACATGAAAAGGCCTCCGCAGCGGGAGGCCTTTTCATTTCTGCAAAGAAGATCAAACACCAAACCACATCAAGCGTAGCTATCCATGCTCGGGCAGCTGCAAACCAGGTTGCGGTCGCCAAACACATCGTCGATGCGCTTCACGGTTGGCCAGAACTTGTTGGTCGCCACGTACGGCAGCGGGAACACCGCAACCTCACGACTGTATGGGTGAGACCATTCGCCAACTACGTCCGCCTGGGCGTGCGGCGCGTTGTGCAGCGGATTGTCCTCGGCGGGCCATTCACCGCTTTGCACTTTGGCGGCTTCAGCACGGATGCTGATCATGGCGTCGATGAAGCGATCGAGTTCGGCTTTGGATTCGGATTCGGTTGGCTCAATCATTAACGTGCCCGCAACCGGGAAGCTCATGGTCGGGGCGTGGAAGCCGTAATCCATCAGGCGCTTGGCGATATCGACTTCAGTCACGCCGGATGCAGCTTTGAGCGGGCGCAGATCAATAATGCACTCGTGCGCGACGCGGCCTTTGCTGCCGGTGTACAGCACCGGGTAATGCTCGGCCAGGCGGGTGGCGATGTAGTTGGCGTTCAGCAGCGCGGCTTCGGTGGCAAGGCGCAGACCTTCCGCTCCCATCATCGTCACGTACATCCAGCTGATCGGCAGAATACTGGCGCTACCAAATGGCGCGGCGGATACCGCGCTCATGCCGCTCTGCGCGCCCGGTACCGGCGTGACCACATGGCTGGCCATGAACGGCGCCAGATGCGCTTTCAGGCCAATTGGACCCATGCCCGGACCGCCGCCGCCGTGCGGAATGCAGAACGTTTTGTGCAGATTCATGTGCGATACGTCGGCACCGATATCAGCCGGGCGACACAGCCCGACCTGCGCGTTCAGGTTGGCGCCATCCATGTAAACCTGACCGCCGTGACTGTGCACCAGATCGCAAATCTCTTTCACGGCTTCTTCAAACACGCCATGGGTGGACGGATAAGTGAGCATCAGCGCGGCCAGATCAGCTGCGTGCTCTTCGGTCTTGGCTTTCAGATCGGGGATATCGATATTGCCGTTGTCATCACACGCCACCACCACCACGCGCATGCTCATCATCTGGGCGGTGGCGGGATTGGTGCCGTGGGCGGAACGTGGGATGAGGCACACATCACGCTTCTGGTCGCCACGGCTGTCGTGATAGCGGCGAATTGCCAGCAGACCGGCGTATTCGCCCTGCGCGCCGGAATTCGGCTGCATGGAGATCGCATCAAAACCGGTGATGGCTTTGAGTTGTTCGGCCAAGCCGTCGATCATTTCCAGATAACCCGTGGTTTGATCGACCGGCGCAAACGGATGCAGCTCGGCAAATTCCGGCCAGGTGACCGGGATCATTTCGCTAGTGGCGTTCAGCTTCATGGTGCAAGAGCCGAGCGAAATCATCGAGTGATTCAGCGCCAGGTCTTTGTTTTCCAGCTTCTTCAAATAGCGCAGCATTTCGTGCTCGCTATGGTGGGTGTTGAAGACCGGATGCGTGAGGATGGCCGATTCACGTTTCAGCCCAGCCGGAATGAAGTCGGCACTGACGGCCTTATCCAGATCAGCCAGATCAAACACTTTGCCGGTGAACAGGCCAAGCAGCGTTTCCAGATCGCGCTCGGTGGCTTTTTCGTGGAATGCCACGCCTAGCACGCCGTTGCCAGCGCGTCGCAGATTGATGCCAGCGCCCAATGCTGCGTGATAAACGGAGTCGGCCTTGCTGCCCAGATCGACTTGCACGGTGTCATAGAACTTGTTGAACACCAACTTGCCGCCACTTTGCTGCACACCGGTGGCGAACAGCGCGGCCAGGCGATGGATGCGCGCGGCGATGCGTTTGATGCCCGCTGGGCCGTGGTACACCGCATACATGCCGGCGATATTGGCCAGCAGCACTTGCGAGGTACAGATATTGGAATTGGCTTTCTCGCGGCGGATATGTTGCTCGCGGGTTTGCAGCGCCATGCGCAGTGCCGGTTTGCCAGCGGCATCGACCGACACGCCAATGATGCGGCCTGGTGCCGAGCGTTTCATTTCATCTTTGAACGCAAAATACGCGGCGTGCGGACCACCAAAGCCCATAGGCACGCCAAAGCGCTGGGTGTTGCCAATCGCGACATCGGCGCCCATTTCGCCCGGGGATTTAAGCAGCACCATCGCCATCATGTCGGCAGCGACAATCGCCACGGCACCCTTGGCCTTGGCGGCGGCAATGTAACCGGTCAGATCGACCAGTTCACCGTTTTCGCCCGGGTACTGGAACAGCACGCCAAAGTATTCATTGGCACCGGCTGCTTCGGCATGACCCACCACCAGTTCAAAGCCAAAATGATCGGCGCGGGTTTTCAGCACATCCAGCGTTTGTGGCAGCACACGCTCATCCACAAAAAACTGGTTGGCTTTTGCTTTGGATACGCGGCGTGCCATGGCCATGGCTTCAGCAGCAGCGGTGGCTTCATCCAGCAACGAAGCATTGGCCAATTCCAGACCAGTCAGGTCGATGACCATTTGCTGGTAGTTCAGCAATGCTTCCAGTCGGCCTTGGGCGATTTCGGCCTGATACGGTGTATAGGCGGTGTACCAGCCGGGGTTTTCCAGTACGTTGCGCAAAATGACGTTAGGCAGGCGTGTGGGGTGATAACCGAGCCCGATATACGATTTATTGACGCGGTTCTTGCCGGCAATTTCCTTCAGGCGGATCAGCGCCTCAGTTTCGGAAATCGCATCCGGCAAGGCCAGCTTCTGGTTGAAACGGATACCGGCAGGCACGGTTTGGTCAACCAGTTCTGCGCTGGATTTCAGACCCAGCGTGGCGAGCATGGCGGTAGCGTCGGCTTCATCAATACCGATGTGACGGTTGATGAAATCGTCGTGGTTAAACAATTCTGAGAGCGTCGTCATTTAGGGCAAATCCAGGCAAGCTGCGGCAAGTGGGCAAGGGCAAATGGGTGAAACATGTAGGGCGGGCGGCGGCGGGTTACACCCGCCCTACAGGTATTACGCGCCGAGTTCGCGGGCGTAGTCTTCGGCGGACAACATGCCGTCCAGATCGGCGGCATCGGCCGGCTTGAGGCGGAAGAACCAGCCGCCGGAGTACGGCTCGGTATTGGCGATTTCCGGGCCTGCTTCCAGTTCGGTATTGATGGCGACCACTTCACCGGCAATCGGTGCGTACACGTCAGACGCGGCTTTTACGGATTCAACCACACCAGCTTGTTCTTCTTTAGCCAGCGTCGTGCCTACTTTTGGCAACTCCACAAACACCAGATCGCCCAGCAATTCTTGCGCGTGGTGGGTAATGCCCACAGTGACGGTGCCATCGGCTTCCAGGCGCATCCACTCGTGGCTGGCGGCGTATTTCAGTTCTGCAGGGATATCCAGCATGATGGTTCTCTCTCGATTCAAATGGGTTTAAATGCTTGTTACTGCTTCAGAAAAATTCAGAACCAGTAAATCCGGATTACAAGTGGGCGAGCCGTTGCCCACGGCTCGCCACGCAGATTGATTTAGTCAAAGACCTTCTTGCCCAGGCGCACAAATGGCAGCTTGACCACGCGCACAGGCGTCAGTGTGCCACGCAGATCCACCTCTGCGGTGCTGCCGACTGCGGCAGGTACGCGGGCGATGGCAATTGAGTGTTTGAGCGTGGGCGAGAAGGTGCCGCTGGTGATGACGCCTTCGCCAGCGCCTGCAACCACCACTCGCATGCCTTCACGCAGCACGCCGCGGCCTTCCAGCACCAGGCCGACTTGTTTCATGGCAACCCCAGCGGCTTTTTCAGCTTCCAGCGCGGCGCGGCCAATAAAGTCACGACTGGCGGGTTCCCAGGCGATAGTCCAGCCCATACCGGCTTGCAGCGGGCTGATGGTTTCATCCATGTCGTGGCCGTACAGGTTCATGCCTGCTTCCAGCCGCAGCGTGTCGCGTGCACCCAGACCACACGGCGCGACACCGGCAGCGATCAGTTGCGAGAAAAATGCCGGAGCTTCGGTGGCTGGAATCATTATTTCCAGGCCGTCTTCACCGGTATAGCCGGTACGGGCCACAAACCATTCGCCCATCGCTACACCCTGGAATACCTTGAGCGCGCGGATCGCATCTGCCCATTGCGGCTTGACGCTACAGACCTTGTTGATGGCGTTGGGGCCTTGCACCGCCAGCATTGCCAGATCATCACGCACGGTCAGGATGACCTCGCGGCCTTCGCTCGTTTTGCGCAGCCACGCCAGGTCTTTCTCACGTGTACCGGCGTTGACCACCATGCGATAACCATCTTCGGCCAGATAGACGATCAGATCGTCGATCACCGTGCCTTCAGGCGTCAGCAAGCCCGAATACAACGCCTTGCCCATGTAACCGAGCTTGGCCACATCGTTAGCCAGAATGCCTTGCAACCAGGACTTGGCATCGCCACCGGTGATATCGAGCACCACCATGTGCGAAACATCGAACATGCCTGCATCGGCGCGCACGATTTCGTGTTCTTTGAGTTGGGAGCCGTAATGAATCGGCATGGACCAGCCCGCGAAGTCGACAATCTTCGCGCCAGCGTCGAGGTGGGATTGGTACAGCGGTGTACCCCTCGGGGGTACCCCCACAGTGGCGCTGGATGTGCTTGAGTCGGGTTGCAGCGGGGTGCGTGGAGCGGTCATCGGGATTTCCTGGGCGTGTGGATTGCAAATACGTACACCGTATCTGCGGCTTACCACACCCCTCTGTCCCGGCACCTGAGATTTTCAGGCGATGGCGTATGCACGCACTGTCGCCCTTAGCCCCTTCGGTGTGCGCGCAACAACCGCGCCGCTCTCCAGAGTTTTTCCAGCCCGCCACTGAATAAAAAGGTGATGGCTGCGTTGCCCGGCCTTGCCGTACAGCAAAGTACTGTCTGCGGCCTGGCGTCTTGCCCTAACCCTTTTCTTCAGCGGCCTTTGCGGCCGATGTCATACAGTCCTTTTGCCTGAGCGATTGCGGGTGCGCTTGCGCCTTCGGCGGCTTCATCCATTGCGGACAAAACACTCTCCTGCATGACGGGCGGATTATGCGCAGCCCACGCCCGCTTGGCAACTGCCGTTCATGCGGGTCAAGGGGAATATGTCATGGAGGTGGCGGGTTGCACCCGCCCTACTAAGGCGCTGCGAATATGAAGTAGGGCGGGTGTAACCCGCCGGTTGATGAATGGCAATGGTTTTATGCAATACACCAATCCGCAGAATAGACGCCTTGCTGCATATATCTGTGAAACGAAGACCACGGCCAGTCTAAGATGCGGGTGATCAATCCATGCTTCATCGGGTTCCAGTGCAGGTAATCCAGATAGCTCTTGAATTCTTGTTCATTGGCGATCGCGTGTTCCCAGAAGCGATGCTGCCAAAGTGTGCTGTGGCCCTTTGTCCTTCGGCGTGGATTGAGTAAATCGTGTTGCAGATAGCTTTCTGCACACGCTACGCTAACATCACGTTTTATCTTCTTCCAGCGAGTGGAAAAGTCGGCATCCCCATCAGGTAACGTCCAGATGCAGTGCAGGTGATCTGGCAAAAGTACCCAGCCATCGATACGAAATGGCCGTGTTCTGCGTGTTTCAACAATGGCAACGTGCAATGCCTTGCGAACATCCGCGTTGGTCAAAATGGGCCGCCGCTGTTCTGTGACTACAGTAAAGAAGTAGGTGCCTCCGGGGATTTGAGTTCGCAGGTAGTTGGACATATCTGAACGGTCGGCCTATGTGAAGTGTCGAGCCTATGCGTGGATTTCTAATCTGGATTTGATGTAGTTCATGGAGCTAGCGTGGCAATCGTGGCGGGTTGCACCCGCCCTACGGTGATGTAGCCAGCTTGCGATTCCCGTTCAGCATGCTGTCGCATGCGCAACGAGTGAGTTTTGCTATAATCCGCCCACTTCCGGGGAGCGCTGCGAGATGTGTTCTCATCCCAGGCCCGGAGTTTCAACGGCGCTCACCTGATGAACAACCGTGCCGGACACGGGCTCAAACTTGCCATGCAGGTTTTCAGGTGATGTTTCACCCCGCCCCGAACCGGCCACAACGTAAAGGACGTTCACATGAACGCTGTGGCTGATACCAAATTTACCGATTTCCACGTTGCCGATCTCTCGCTGGCGAGCTGGGGCCGCAAGGAAATCCGCATTGCCGAAACTGAAATGCCAGGCCTGATGGCCGTACGTGAACAAGGTGCCAGCACGCTGCCACTGAAGGGCGCGCGCATTGCCGGTTCGCTGCACATGACCATCCAGACCGCCGTGCTGATCGAAACCCTGCAAGCGCTGGGTGCTGAAGTGCGTTGGGCGTCGTGCAATATTTTCTCGACGCAAGACCACGCCGCTGCCGGTATCGCCGCCAATGGCCACAACGGCAAGGGCACGCCAGTGTTCGCGTTCAAGGGCGAATCGCTGGAAGAATACTGGCAGTTCACCCATCAAATCTTTGAATGGCCCAATGGCGAATTTGCCAACCTGATTCTGGATGACGGCGGCGATGCAACCCTGCTGCTGCATCTGGGCGCACGTGCTGAAACTGATTTGTCGGTCGTGGCTAACCCGACCAACGAAGAAGAAGAAGTGCTGTACGCCGCGATCAAGGCGCAAGTAGCTAAAGATCCGAAGTGGTATTCGACTCGCCTGAAGCACATTACCGGCGTGACCGAAGAAACCACCACCGGCGTGCATCGTTTGTATCAGATGCACGAACAAGGCAAGCTGGCTTTCCCGGCCATCAACGTCAATGACTCGGTCACCAAGTCCAAGTTCGACAATCTGTACGGCTGCCGCGAATCGCTGGTGGATGGCATCAAGCGCGCTACCGACGTGATGATCGCCGGTAAAGTGGCTGTGGTGCTGGGTTATGGCGATGTGGGCAAGGGTTGCGCGCAATCGTTGCGTGGCCTGGGCGCCACTGTTTGGGTTACCGAAATCGACCCGATCTGCGCACTGCAAGCGGCCATGGAAGGCTATCGCGTGGTGACCATGGATGATGTCGCATCGCAAGGCGATATCTTCGTGACCACCACCGGTAACGTGTCGGTGATTACGCATGAACACATGAAGGCCATGCGTAACAACGCCATCGTTTGCAATATCGGTCACTTTGACAGCGAAATCGAAGTTGCCAGCCTGCGTCAGTACGAGTGGGAAAACATCAAGCCGCAAGTCGACCACATCATCTTCCCGGACGGCAAACGCATCATCTTGCTGGCTGAAGGTCGTCTGGTGAACCTGGGTTGCGCCACTGGCCACCCATCGTTTGTGATGTCCAATTCGTTTGCCAACCAGGTGCTGGCGCAAATCGAACTGTTCACCAAGCTGGATCAATACCCGGTGGGCGTGTACGTGTTGCCAAAACACCTGGACGAAATGGTCGCACGCCTGCATCTGCAGAAGATCGGCGTGAAGTTGACCACGCTGACCGACCAGCAAGCTGCGTACATCAGCGTGCCCAAGGATGGTCCGTACAAGGCTGCGCACTACCGGTATTGATTTGCCTTGAAGGCGTTTCGCCAAAGCGCACACCAACCGGCCTCCATCAGGGGGCCGGTTTTTTTGTCTGCCAAACAGGCGGCTAACTGGTGTGGCAGCGACAAAAACATGGGTAAAGGAGCAAGGTGCGGTAACGCTCTATCTGCAAGTGTTTGCGTTCAACGAAACCGCCATCCGCTTTTACAACAAGACGGGTTTTCGACCCAATCGGTTTACATGAACACACCACTCTGATCGCGCTGACAGCAAATAGCTGGCTGGCGGTGCCAAAACAAAAAGCCCCATCAATTGGATGGGGCTTTTTACCGAACGCTGTGTTGATCAAGCGTTGTGGTGGGCGTGGTGCTTGTGATGATGATGCTTGGCTTGGGCTTTTTGTGCAGCCGATGCCTTGGTGCTCTTGTGTGCTGCAGAAGAAGCGCCGCTGGCCTTGTGGTGTTTAGCCTGAGCCTTTTGCGCTACGGAAGCCGCTGGTGCCTTGGCCTTGTGGGCGCTGGATGCGCTGCTGGCCTTGTGGTGTTTGGCTTGAGCCTTTTGAGCTACCGACGAAGCAGCAGAAGCTGTGGTCTTCTTGGTGCTGTGCTTTTTAGTCGAAGCTTTGTGATGGTGAGCGGTAGTGGAAGCCGCTGCCGGTGCAGTCTTGGCGGCAGGTGCGCTGGCATCCGCTGCGAAGACCGGGGTAGCAAACAGGAAACCAGCAGCAGTTGCGATAGCGATCAGGGCTTTCATGGTGTTTCTCCAAAGTAATCTTGTGTGGGGATACTGGGCGGGTTGTTGTCTGGCCCGTCCACAACTGCAGGATTACATGCGCCGCACCGCTTGTATGTGAGTGTGTGTGTCGCAGGAGAAACAAATGGTACTAACGTCAACCGGATTGCAAACCGCCCGTTTGCTTAATTTTGAGAAGTAGTTTCGAGAACAACTTCCAGTAATACATCAAGCATGGCGGGCGGGTTTTGAGCGTGGGTGCAAAGCCGGTTTATCCGGCCAGCGCGCCACGGGCATTGGCGAGGATTTCCTGCACCAGCAGGGCCGATGTCTCGACGATGGCGTATTCATCCTGCCCTGGCGCACCCATCTTCACGTGCTCATTGCGATAACGCATGCCGCTGGGAAAGGGCGCCCGGCCTGAAGTGTGAAACTCGCTGCAGCCGGTAGCGCGCACCAGATCGGCAATATTGTTCACGCGCACACCAGCACCGGGCATGATCACCAGCTTGTTACCGGCGACTTCGCGCAATTGCCGGAGCATTTCTGCGCCTTCTGGCGCGCTGGGGGCCTGGCCGGAGGTGAGCAAGCGGTTGCAACCAGTGCTGATGATGTCCTGCAATGCCTTGAGCGGATCTTTGGCAACATCAAAAGCGCGGTGGAAAGTCACTTGCATCGGCATGGCCAATTCGACCAACTGCTTGGTGCGGGCCACATCGATATCGCCATCGGCGGTCAAAAGGCCAATCACCACGCCATCCACCCCCAGTTTTTTGCAGGCGAGAATATCGCGGCGCATCACTTCAAATTCGATATCCGAATACAGAAAGTCGCCACCACGCGGGCGAATGATCACGTTGAGCGTGATCCACAGGCGGTCTCGTGCGGCAGCAATGGCGCCATGCGAAGGCGTGGTGCCGCCCTCCAGCAGGTTGTCGCAAAACTCCACCCGGCTGGCGCCGCCTTCCTGGGCGGCCAGGCAAGAGGTCACAGAGCCGGCGCAGATTTCCAGCAGAATGTCTTGATTGGCCATGGTGATCACTCCTGTATTGGGTCGGGCAAGCGTAAACGAAACTGACACGCAGCGGGAGGGGAAAAAGCAAAAACGCCCACAAGGATGACCCTGCGGGCGTTGTTAGTCTAACTGCAAAATCCTGCAATATTGCTACGGCAGATTGGCAGCGGCTCAGGCTGCCAGGCGCACAAACTCGCTGTTCAACGCAGCCAGAATCTGGCGATGGCGTTGATCCAGGTCGCTCATCTGGTTGGTGAGCTGGCGATCCATATCTTCCAGTTCTTCAATGCGGCCTTCCAGCGTGTCGGTGGCTTTATGGATGCGCTTGATGCTTTCCAGCCGGCGGCGCAATTGCAGTTGATGCTCGCGCACTTGCGTTTCCATCGGCGCCATCACTGCCTTGAGCCAGTTTTCGACATCACGGTTAGCCACTTCAAATACGTACACCACACGGCTGGCGACGGTTTCGAAGAACTTGCGGGTGATGCGGCCCTGACTGGTCGTCAGCAGCTTGCCCACAGTGTTGAAATGCTCGCGGAACGATTTCTCCAGGCGGGCGATTTCCTTGTGATACTTGAGCGTGGAGAACGGTGGTGGGGTGACTTGGCCCAAGCCGTGTTCTTCGCTGAATTTCTTGTACATGGCGGCCATCATCGCCTGGATTTCGGCAACCTGCTCGGCCGAACTGGCGATATTGGCGTTGGTGTCTTTGAAGAAGCGTTCCATGGTCGAACGCAAGCCACCTTCGCCAAACGAGAACCAGCTGCGTTCCATTTCATCGCGAATACGGGCGATCTCGGCCTTGAGTGCATCCATGCCCAGCAGCGACAACAGCTGGTTGGTTTGCTGGCTGAAAATGCTGCGCAGCGCCTGGAAACGCACCAGACCTTGTTCGAAATGGCGCTTGTCGGTCTGCACTTTGTCCATCATCTGCATGACCACGTCCTGGTTCTTGCCGCGCAAACGGCCCAGTTCGTCCAGTTGCTCCAGCAAGCTGGTGCGACGGGTAGACAACAAACTGCGTGTCGCCAGCACGATGTCATCGACTTCGGTGATGGTGCTGTCGCGCACGATATCTTGCTTGGCCGGCAACAGTTCGCCCGACAGCGCCGCTTCCAGTGCCATCAGTTGCGAGCGATCCAGCAGCGCTTCGTCATGCTGGACTTTACCGACCAAAGCTTTCTGCGCGGAAACCGGGAACACGTGATTGGCGTTTACGCCCAGCAAAGTGGCGGTGCCGGTGACTTGGCGGGCGATTTCGGCATCAATCTGCGCCTGGGTTTTCAGTTCGTCCCACAGGCCATCAATCTTGTTCAGCACCACCAGACGGCCACGCGAGCCAGCCTGGCTCTTGCCGATATGGTTGCGCCAGACATCAATATCACTCTTGGTCACGCCGGTGTCGGCAGACAAGATAAACAGGATGGCATGCGCGTTGGGCAGCAGGTTCAGCGTCAGTTCCGGCTCGGTACCAATCGCGTTCAGACCTGGCGTATCCAGAATCACCAGGCCTTGTTCCAGCAGCGGATGAGGGAAGTTGATCACCGCATGACGCCAGGCCGGAATTTCTACCGTGCCGTCAGCGCCAACTGCGATCACTTGATCGAGATCATCTTCATCAAACAAGCCAAAGCTCTTGGCGACTTCAGTCGACACGCGCTTGGTCTGGCCGACCTGGCCAAATGCCGCCAGCATGGAGTCGGCATTGTTGATATCCAGCTCGGTGGTGGCCCATTCGTCGCTGTAACGGCGGTATTCGCTGGTGGTGACGTTCTGTGCGCGGGTTTCGATCGGCAACAGCTGGATCGAAGGTGGGCGCGAAGCATCGTAAAGAATTTCGGTCGGGCACATGGTGGTGCGGCCCGCCGATGAAGGCAGCACCCGTTTGCCGTAATGGGCAAAGAAGATGGCGTTGATCAGTTCGGATTTGCCGCGCGAGAACTCGGCAACAAACGCAATATTCAATTTGTCGTCTTTGAGTTTTTCCAGCAGCGACTGAATACGGATCTGCGTCTGGGCGTCTTCCAGGTCTTGCTCGGACAACCAGCGCGACAATTGCGCTACGCGTTGCGACAACTGGCCACGCCATGCGCTGTAGGCCTGGAAATCTCCGGCCAGACGGTCTGTGCTATCTACATCGTTCACGGCTATCTCATCGCGGTGGAGGTAGTCGGTGCTCATCTCAATCCTCATGCCCGGTGCGGGCTGGCTGTGCGGCGGTTTTGCGCGCGCAATACTATCGTTTTTTGATAACGTGATTAATACACTAAAGCGTGGCGAATGATAATGGAATCAGTCATTTCTGGCAGTTCGGGCAGAAGAATGTTGCGCGCTGGCCCTGGCGGATTTCCATAATTGGCGAATTGCAGACCCGGCAAGGCTCGCCAGCGCGGCCATAGGCGTAGGTTTGCAATTGAAAATAACCGGTATTGCCACTGCTATCGACATAATCGCGCAGGGTAGTGCCACCCGCCGCGATGGCATCTGCCAGTGTGGCCTTGACGGCGTCAACCAGCGCGGTAATTTCGCGTTTCTTCAGTGTGGCTGCCGGTTTTTGCGGGTCGATACGTGCGCGGAACAAAGCTTCGGAAGCGTAGATATTGCCCACGCCAACGACGACATGTTGATCCATGATGACCAGCTTGATTGCGGCTTGCCGACGGGCGAGCTGCAGCTTGAGATAGTCGGCATTGAAAGTGTCGGATAAAGGTTCCGGTCCCAGACTGGCCAGCAATGGATGCGTCGCCGTTGCTTGCTCGTGCCACAGGATGCAGCCAAAGCGGCGCGGGTCCCGATAACGCAAGATGCGACCGTCTTCCAGGGCCAGATCCACATGATCATGCTTTTCCACTGCGCGGGCCGCGGTCACAACGCGCAGGGTGCCGCTCATGCCCAGGTGCACGATCAACGTGCCGTGCTCAAAGCCAATCAACAGATATTTGGCGCGCCGCTCCACCGAGCGCACACGTTGGCCCTGCAATGTTTGTTGCAGGTGATCCGGCACCGGCCAGCGCAGGCGCGGGTCGCGCACGGTGACGGTTTCAATGGCTTGGCCAGTCAGAATGTCGGCAATGCCGCGGCGGGTTGTTTCTACTTCCGGCAGTTCAGGCATGAAGGCGGACCAGTGAACAGAAAATTGATAGTTAGATGGTTATTCAACAGGCATATCACAATGGGCAGCGAAAATCCTCAGTGCGCGTCACCTTGCAACTTGGACTTCCCGCCAGAATTTACCTTAATATGAAGTAGTCAAAGCAATCTGTCGCCTGCGCGCTCATCTTTGCAGACGACGCCCATTCCATTACCCGCCGGACTGTGCCATGCCCCTGCCGTTTTCACGGAAGCTGATCCTTACCCCCATTTGTCTGAGCCTGTTAGTGCTGTCCGGCTGCGCATCAATGGGGCGGCCGCCGGCAGAAACCGCCGCCGTTGCAAGTGCCCCCGCTGCGGCGGCTGCACCCGATGCCAATGCCGATGGCCCTTTGCCCAATATGGAGCTCAGCGACGAGCTGGTGATGCGCTTCCTGGTGGGTGACATCGCCCTGCAACGTGGCCAGCCTGGGCTGGCAGCGCAAACCTGGAACGATCTGGCCAAGCGCACCCATGATCCACGCGTGGCCAAACGTGCGACCGAAGTCGCCATTGGCGCGGGTCAGCTCAATCTGGCCATGGATTCCGCACGCCAGTGGATCGATGCCTCGCCCAACGCCGTCGGCCCGCAACAAGTCATGCTGAGTTTGCTGCTACGTGCCAACCGCTTGGACGAAGCCAAGCCGCATCTGGAGGCGCTGCTCAAAGCCAAGCCGCAAGATGTGCCGTCGTTCTTTATGCAGATGCACATGCTGTGGGACAAAAACACAGACCGCAAAGCTGCCGCCAAGCTCACCGAAGAAGTCACCACGCCTTATCTGAATTTGCCGGAAGCGCATTTTGCTCGCGCCGTGGCGTACGCCAATATCGAGCGTGTGCCGGATGCGATCAAGGAAGTCGACGCGGCTCAGGCCATCCGCCCGGGCTGGGAGCCAGCGGTGCTCTACCGGGTGCAGTTGATGTCAGATCAGCCTGCGCAAGTACGTGTTGATTATTTGCGCAGTGCGCTGCAAAAGAATCCGGATTCGCTGCCCATCCGCAATGCGCTGGCGCGCGAACTGGTGCTGAACCGGCAAATGAAAGAAGCGCTGCAGATGTATAACAGCGTCTTGCAGGTTCAGCCCGATAACCTGGAAGCGCTGGTTGGTTCTGGCCTGGTTTCGCTAGAGCAACATGACCTGCAGACTGCAGAAATCCGGCTGAATGCGGCAGTGAAGAAAAGCCCGCGTACAACCAATAACCTGCGTATCTATCTGGGCCAGATTGCCGAAGAACGTAATAGTTACGACGATGCCATTGCCTGGTATCAAAGCGTTGAAGGCGATATGCGCGATGCCGCCAACCAGCGCTTGATCCGTTTGTATGCGCGCACTGGCAAAACCGACGCCGCTTTGGCGCTGGTCCACGAAAACGTGGCGCTGACTACCGAGCAGCAAACCCAGCAGGCATTGCTTGAGTCGCAAATCTACCGCGAAGCCAAGAATTACGACAAAGCCTATGCCGTGCTGACGGCGGCCATTGCCAAGCAGCCCAAGAATGCTGATCTGCTGTACGAGCGCTCGCTGATTGCCGATCTGCAGCACAATGTACCGGGCGCCGAGGCCGACTTGCATAAATATCTGGAGCTGCAACCAGGTAGCGCACAAGGTCTGAACGCGTTGGGCTATACGCTGGCCAACCGCACGGATCGCTACGACGAAGCCAATGGTTATCTGGAAAAAGCCGTCGCGCTGGACCCGGAAAACCCGGTGATCCTCGATAGCCTGGGTTGGCTGCGCTACAAGCAGAATCGTTTGGCCGAGGCTCGCGATTTGCTGACCAAAGCCTACAAGGCCATGCCTGATCCGGAAGTGGGCGCGCATCTGGCGGCAACGCTCTTCAAACTGGGCAACAAGAGCGACGCCCACAAGGTGCTGGCTGAAGCGCAAAAGCTGGACCCGGATAACGAATCGGTTATCGCCATCGGCCAGGAAATCGGCAAACCGTGATGCGGCGGTTTTCCACAGGGCTGTTGATTGGTGCCGTGCTGCTGCTGGCGGGCTGTGCCACGCCGCCGGCAGCGCCCAAAGCGGGTGAATTGGTCGCGACCGGCCGGGTGGCGGTAAAAGTGCCCAACGATTCGCAAATGGCCAATTTCACCTGGCGTGATGATGGCCAGCAAGCCGCGCTCGACCTGGGTACACCGCTGGGTCAGACTGTCGCCCGGCTGACCTTCACCGCTGATAGCGCAAAGCTGCAAGATTCCAGCGGCAAAGAAACGGTCGCTCAAAGTGCCGAGGACCTGCTGCAACAGCGCACCGGCTGGAATCTGCCGGTGCAGGGTATGCGCTGGTGGTTGCGTGGCAAGCCGGACCCTGCGGTGCCCGCGCAGGTCACGGTTATTCCCGACGGTGGCGTGCATATTGTGCAAAGTGGCTGGCAGATTGACGCCACTGACCTGCGTGATGCGGGTGTGCAAGGCAAGCTGCCTTATCGAGTTCATGCAAGCCGTGACGGGCTTGATCTGCGTATTGTGGTATCTGATTGGCAATGGCAACCGTAACTTCCGTGTCTTCTTCCAATTCTTCTCATTCGACGCTCTTGTCGGCTTTTCCGGTATCGGCAGAGGGCTGGCGAGCCTTTCCTGCGCCGGCCAAGCTCAATCTGTTTTTGCACGTCATTGGACGGCGCGCAGATGGCTACCATCTGCTGCAATCGGTATTCCAGCTGATTGATCTGGCCGACACCATTCATTTGCGATTACGCGATGACGCGCAGGTGATTCATCACAATCCGCTGTCCGGTGTTCCGGCCGAAACCGATCTGACGGTGCGCGCGGCCCGTTTGCTGCAACAGGAAACGGGCTATACCAAAGGCGTGGATATCCGCGTCGACAAGCGCATTCCCATGGGCGGTGGTCTGGGCGGCGGCAGTTCAGATGCGGCGACGGTGTTGTTGGCGCTGAACCGGTTGTGGGGCGTGAATCTGTCACGGGCGCAGTTGATGCGGCTTGGCTTGGCGCTGGGTGCCGACGTGCCATTTTTCATCTTCGGACGCAACGCGTTTGTTGAAGGTATCGGCGAAATCATGCAGGAAATCACCACGCCTGAAGCTTGGTATGTCGTGCTGCATCCGCCTGTGCACGTGTCGACACCAGCAATTTTTAAAGATGAACGCTTGACAAGAAACACTCCCTCCCTCAAACTGCGCGACCTCAACACCACTGCAAGCAGGAACGATCTGCAGGCGGTGGCAGTGAGTCAGCATCCGCAGATTGCTGAATTTCTGGATTGGCTAAGCCAGTTTGGGGATGCGCGGATGACTGGATCAGGAAGCTGCGTTTTCACGAAATGCGCTTCACAAAGCGCCGCGGATCGTGTAATATCCCGGCTTCCTGACGAGATGACCGGTTTTACAGCGAGGTCACTCAAGCGGCACGAGTTAAGCGAATTTGCTGATGAGTAGGTAGATCAGCAGTTTCGATAGGGGAGTCGCCAAGTTGGTTAAGGCATCGGATTTTGATTCCGACATGCGAAGGTTCGAATCCTTCTTCCCCTGCCAGTTCGAAGATAGAAAAGCGTGTACACCAGTTACACGCTTTTCGTTTTTTCAAGGCACAAAAATGGCTTACGACAGCCTCATGGTATTTACCGGCAACGCTAATCCCAAGCTTGCCGAAAGCGTCGTCAATCACCTGGATATTTCGTTGGGGCGAGCCACTGTTGGCCGCTTCTCCGATGGTGAAGTGACAGTCGAGTTGCTGGAGAACGTTCGCGGTCGCGACGTTTTCGTCCTGCAGTCAACTTGCGTGCCTACCAACGACAATATTATGGAAGTGATGCTGATGGTCGATGCGCTCAAACGCGCTTCAGCCGGTCGCATCACTGCGGCGATACCGTATTTTGGTTACGCCCGGCAAGATCGCCGCCCTCGCTCCGCACGTGTCCCGATTTCTGCCAAAGTCATCGCCAACATGTTGCAAGTAGCTGGCGTTGATCGTGTGCTGACGGTAGATGTCCACGCCGACCAGATTCAAGGCTTCTTTGATATCCCGGTCGACAACATCTACTCCACACCGGTGCTGTTGGCCGATATCCGTGCCAAGAATCACGACCAGTTGATGGTTGTCAGTCCGGACGTCGGCGGCGTGCTGCGCGCGCGTGCCATGGCCAAGCAACTGACCACCGACATGGCCATTATCGACAAGCGTCGTCCGAAGGCTGGTGTGGCCGAGGTGATGCACATCATTGGTGATGTCACCGGTCGTACCTGCGTGATCATCGATGACATGATCGATACCGCCAACACGCTGGTGAAAGCCGCGCAAGCGTTGAAAGCCCATGGCGCCGCTCGCGTCATCGCTTATGCTACGCATGCGGTGTTCTCGGGTGCAGCGGTTGAGCGCATTGTGCAGTCCGAACTGGATGAAGTGGTGGTAACAGATACCATCCCGTTGTCTGAAGCGGCCAGCCAGTGTGAACGGATTCGTGTGGTGTCGATTGCCGGGTTACTGGCAGAGACCATGCGCCGGATCAACAACGAAGAGTCCGTTTCTTCGCTGTTTGTAGATTGATCCGGTAGTACAGATTTTTACAGCGGTGAGCGGGCTGGTGCCTACTCGCCGCTTCGTCATTTGAGGGGCTTTCCCTCAAGTCCTTTGCCAGTCTGGTCGCGGGTGGCAAAGTGTTAACATGAAATGGAGCAACAACCATGTCTTACGAAATTCAAGCCCAGGCCCGCGTGGCGCAGGGTACCGGTGCGAGCCGCCGCCTGCGTAACACCGGCAAGCTGCCTGGGATTGTTTACGGTGGCAGCAAAACCCCGGTTGCGATCGAACTCGATCACAACAGCATGTGGTACACCCTGAAAGAAGAAGCTTTCCACACCGCGCTGATCAAGCTGGTTGTGGACGGCGCTACCGAACAGGTTCTGGTTCGCTCGGTGCAATACCACCCGTTCAAGCAACTAATTCTGCACGTTGACTTCCAGCGTGTTGACGAATCCACCAGCGTTGAAATGAAGGTGCCTCTGCACTTTGCAAACGCTGAAATCGCTCCTGGCGTTAAGCTGGACGGTGGTTCGATCGGTTACATCCTGAACGAAGTGCTGGTTCGCTGCTCGGCAACCAAGCTGCCGGAATTCATTGAAGTCGACTTGGGCAACATGGGCGCTGGCAATGGTTCCATCCACTTGTCCGATCTGAAGCTGCCAGAAGGCGTCGAACTGATGTCCCTGGTTCGCGGCGAAGATCTGGCAGTGGCCAACTACAACGCACCGAAGGGCAGCGATTAATTCGCAGCTGTTCTGTACGTTGTTAAAAACCGGCTGGGTTATACCAGCCGGTTTTTTTATGCCCATACTGCCCGGTTGACCAAGCGTGCCTACCTAGACCTGACACCGTCCTGCTATTGTTTGAAAACAACATCAACAAACAATACCGAGGATGACGATGTATCAGAGCGAACAGGAAAACGATAGCCGGACCGATATCTACCAGCGATATCGCAGCAGCCCGCTGGAATGGCTGGCCTCCATGCCGGTGCTGTCACCGCGACAACGCCCACTAGTTCGTGGTGCGATGGCGCTGCTTGCGTTGGTGTTGTTTACGTATTGGCTTGGCCCGCGCTGGGGGCATTCGCCGTTTTATTCCCGCAACGTGGATTTCGACAGCAACTTCAGCTTGTTGCAAGAAGTGGCATTGCCAGATGTAGCCATTGAAACCGCCCCATTGAGCACCGTCACACTGAATCTGCTCGGCAGCTGGCCTGGCTGGCGAGTGGCGCAATATGCTGATGGTCGTCATTACCTGGTGACCTTGTCCGATCATCTGGGGCAAATGCAGTGGGCGCAGCGGGTAGATCAAAAGCCGACCTGGACGGGTGACTGGCGCCTGGTGCAGCAAGACAGTGGCTGGGCGTGGTTTGGCGGCTGGCGCGTGGCGATTGCGTCACCGCAGATTGCCCAAAACAGCGCGTTGTTTCTAAGCCCGGGCGGCGATGCGCGTGTGGTGCGTCATCTGACGCTAACCCCACCCAAGTGATCTGGCCATTGCGGGTTGGCGTGCAGTGCATTGAACCCTTATCATGGCTGCTTGCCTCAAATACCTGGGCACGCGGCATCAGGCCAAAGCCTGAGGTCGCGCCTGCCCGCATACGGTCAAATCAAATACCCCATGTCTGCAATCAAATTAATCGTCGGTCTGGGTAACCCCGGGGCCGAATATGCTGCCACCCGTCACAACGCCGGATTCTGGTGGGTGGATGAACTGGCGCGCGAAGGTGGTGTCAGTTTGCGTCATGACAGCAAATTTCACGGTCTGGCTGGCAAAGCCAGGCTGCATGGCGAGGAAGTCTGGCTGCTGCAGCCGCAAACTTTCATGAATCGCAGTGGTCTGTCGGTAGTGGCGCTCGCGCAATTCTACAAAATCCTGCCCGATGAAATTCTGGTGGTGCACGATGAACTGGATATTCCGCCCGGTCAGGCCAAGCTTAAACAAGGTGGCGGCAATGGCGGCCACAATGGTTTGAAGGATATTCAGGCGCATTTGTCGACGCCCAATTTCTGGCGTTTGCGTCTGGGCATCGGTCATCCGGGTGATCGCAATGAGGTGGTCAGCTTTGTGCTCAAACCGCCGCGGCGTGAAGAGCAGGAATTAATCGATGACGCCATGGTCCGCGCCCAGAATCTGCTGCCCCGCATGCTCAAGGGCGAGATGAATATCGCCATGCAGCAACTACATACCGATGAAGGTAAACAAAGGCCACATAAGCCCGCACCATGACCTGTCTATCCATATTGATCGCCAACCCCAAAGGCGGCAGCGGCAAATCCACGCTGTCTACCAACCTGGCCGGCTATTTTGCCTGGCAAAGTGAACGGGTCGTATTGGGCGATCTGGACCGACAGCACACGGCGCGTTACTGGCTGGGCCAACGCCCGCCACAGTATCCGTTGATTGGCGATTGGGATGTGGAGGCGGATGAGTTGCTGCGCCCATCCAAAGGCGTCACGGTGGCTATTCTGGACAGTCCCGCCGGTTTGCATGGCAAAAAGCTTGAATCGGCACTCAAGCTGGTCGACCGGGTGCTGGTGCCAGTGGTGCCGTCAGCTTTCGATATGTGGGCGCTGGAAGGTTTCTTCGCCCAGTTGGCCGAAGAAAAAGCGGTACGCAAAAAACAGGTCGAGATCGGCATCGTCGGCATGCGTGTTGATCCGCGCACTCACGCCGCGCGCCAGTTGGAAACCTTCCTCGCTGGTTACGGCTTTCCGGTACTCACTTATCTGCGCAACACCCAGCTGTATGTGCAGCTTCAACCCAAGGGGCTCACGTTGTTCGATCTGCCAGCAAAGCGGTTCGAGCGTGACCTTGAACAATGGCAGGCAATTCCCAAGTGGCTTCGCAACCCCGCATCCCCGTCAATCTGATCACCGGTTTTCTTGGCGTCGGTAAAACGACGGCTATTTCCCGTTTGCTGGCCGACAAGCCCGCCAACGAATTCTGGGCCGTGGTGGTCAACGAATTCGGCGAGGTGGGTATTGATGGCGCCACTTTGTCTTCTGCGGGCGAAGGTTTGCAGGTTGCCGAAGTGCCGGGTGGTTGTATCTGCTGCACCACCAGCCCGATGTTGCGGGTCAACCTCAACAAGCTGGTGCAAGGCAAGCGCCCGGATCGCATCCTGATCGAGCCGTCGGGGCTCGGCCACCCGGCGGGCATTATCGATTTGCTGCGTGACCCGTTCATGAGCGCCACGTTTGAAGTGCGCGCCGTGTTGACGCTGATGGATGCCCGGCATCCGGAAGATGCCCGCTACGCCCGCAATGAAACCTGGCGTGACCAGATCGAATTGGCGGATGTGCTGGTGATCAACAAAACGGACCTGGCTGACGCGCCGCAACTGGAACGCGCCCGGGCGATGGCCAATGCGGCCTTTCCGCCCAAAATTGCCGTGGTCGAAACGCGCCAGGGACTGATTGATCCGGACTTGCTGGATGCGCCGTTACTGGCCGAGCGCTGGCAAGAGCCGCAAGCGCACGCCAGTAGTCACAGCCCGCTGGCGCCGCGGCGCAAGGCTGAAGCGCCTGTTGCAGCTGAAGTGCCGCAAGGTAATGAGCCGGTACGTAAAACCCAATCCAGCCTGGGTTCACATGCCTGTGGCTGGATTTTTACCCCGGAAACCCTGTTTGATAGCGGTGCGCTGGCAGATTTGTTTCAGGCGCTTAACCAGGCCGATGCACTCGCGTTGCTGGGTTTGTCACGCGCCAAAGGCGTGTTTCATACCGAGCGTGACTGGTATCGCTTTGACTGGGTCGACCAGTACCCGTCGGCCAACGTCTCGGCATACCGCCGTGACAGTCGCTTTGAGGTGATCGTTGAGGCCGCAGCAGCACCAGACTGGTCGCAACTGGAAGCGCGCCTGCTGGCCGCACGGATACGGCCAGGCAGTGCTGAGGGTGAGAGTGGCGCTGGCGTACCGGTTTAACGCAAAACGGTACGAATCTGCGCCAGGTAGGTTTGCGCGGCGCTTTCCATGCCGCGCTGCTTCATGACGGTCATGTAACGGCTGACGCGTTCTTCGATCTCGGCCACGGACGTGATGTTTTCCATGTTCTGGATCATGTCATCAAGTTCGCCCGACAGATGATTCTGGTTGGTCATGTGCAGAATCGAGCGGATGCGCGCTACCTGGCCCGCACTGATGCGTACTGCGGTGGTGCCCAGCGAGACAGTCACGGCCCCGGCAACCGGCGCAGACGCGGTAACCGCGGCCACGGGCGCAGCAGCGGTGGCGGCGGACTTGGAGGGCAAAGAGCCGGCGCGCTCGATCAGGCCATCCCATTCCAGTTCCAGCAATTTATGGACGAGATCTTTTTCCGGCATGGTCATCGGCAGACCATGCGCCGGGGTCTTGCCGTCGATCATGATCAACAGTTGCCGCTGCTTGAGCGAGAGGCCACTGGCGCGGGTTTGAATCTCCGCTTGTCCTAATTCGGTCTTGCGATAAATCACGTCCAGCATTGCACTCCCCCTGGTTCTTTCCATGCGATGGAATCCGGCGCTTCTTGGGCGAGGCCGTAATTCATAAAAAGCTGATGCTTGGCAAACAGGGTTTTTACTGCAATCGGGCGGTAACGGAAAGGTGATACGGGGATTTGTGATTTGAATGAGACAGACGACCGCCAATCGGCGGAGCGCGGCATCACAGTAGCGGATGTTTGCTGCGCGCAATAAAAAAGGCGGATTCGAAATCCGCCTTTTTTATTGATACTGAAACGACATGCAAACGGCCTACAGTCCGCCGTACGAATGCAGGCCAGACAAGAACATGTTCACACCGAGGAAAGCGAAGGTCGTGACGACCAGACCAATCACCGACCACCATGCCAGTACGTTGCCGCGCCAGCCCTTGACCAGACGCACGTGCAACCACGCTGCGTAGTTCAGCCAGACGATCAACGCCCAGGTCTCTTTAGGGTCCCAGCTCCAGTAGCCGCCCCAAGCATCAGCCGCCCACGCCGCACCGAGGATGGTGGCAATGGTAAAGAACAGGAAGCCGACCGACACCGCCTTGTACATCACTTCGCCCAGCGTTTCGTAGCTCGGCAAACGGCTGGCCAGTACGCCTTTGGATACCAGCAGTTGCGCCACACCCAGCATCGCCGACAGGGCAAAAGCGCCGTAGCCGATAAAATTGGCGGGCACGTGTATCTTCATCCACCACGATTGCAGCGCCGGAATCAGCGGCTGGATTTCATGCGCGCCGCGATCCAGCGAATACCACAGGATGAAGCCGACGGCGGCGGTGATGACCAGCAACACAAAGGCACCCATCGCACGCGCTTTGAAGCGAGCTTCGTAATACAGGTACATCAGCGTGGTAATCAAACAGAACAGGATGAACACTTCGTATAGATTGGAAACCGGAATGTGCCCGACATCCGAACCAATCAGATAGCTTTCGTACCAGCGCACCAGCATGGCGGTCAGCGCGGCCAGCGCCGCGGTCCAGGTCAGGCCCGAGGCAATGGACAATGCCGTGCCGGAACGCGACAGCATCCCTACCCAGTACAGCACGGTGGCGATCACATACAGCACGCACATCCACATCACGGCCGACTGGCTGGCGAGGAAATACTTCAGCAGGAACGAATGCTGCGCCGTCGCCAGATCACCGTGGTAACTGGCAGTGCCGATCAGCGCCAGCACCGCGGCGGCGGGCAAGAAATAACGCATGGCGGGCCAGAACCAGCCGAACCAGACAATGCCAATGGTCGCGCCGAGCAAAATGCCGTGCTCGTAGTAATCCATGTACTGGCCATAGCGGGCGTAGGCAATGCCGCCCGCTGCGATCATCAGGATCGCAAACACGAAATCCAGCGGCGAGCGCCGGGAAAGGGGGAGCGTCATCATGTCGCGGACTCTTCATTTTTGGGTGCAGGAAGCAACGCGGTGCGGTGCTGTTCAAACGTTTTGCTCAGGTCGCCCGAGCGACGGTTACCAGTCAATGCCAGCAAGGTGCTGTCTTTTTCGGCACGCAACCACACGCGTTCTTCGCGCAGATAGAACATGCAGAATATGCCAATGACAAGCAGGATGGAACCGAAGAACACAATCTGTTTGCCGGGCGAGCGGGTAAGCTGGAAACCGCTGGATTTCACCTCGGTAAAGCCAGTCATCTGGATATACACCGGCGCGCCATATTCAAAGAAACCGCTGGTGGCCACCAGGCTGTCCATCAAGAACCGGTACTGATTCTGGTCAACTGCCAGAGGCGGCAGACTGGCGCGTTCCTGGGCGATATCCATGGCATCGACCGTCGCACCTTGCAGAATCTTCAGATAGGTTTGTGCCACTGGCTGACGCTTGTCTTCCGGTACTTTCTGGCGAATGAACTGGTCAATGCGCGCGAAGCCACCCTGGGCAAACTGGTTCAGGATGGTTTGCGTTACCGCCTGGAATTCATCGCGCTTGGTGGCCGAGAAACCGCCATTCTGAAAAGCCTTGTCGGTGGTGCGCTTGGCGATCTCGGGCCACGCTTGCGGGTCCATCATTACATTGCGCAAGCGCATGTAGGTGTCGACCTTGGCATCGTTATCCAGCGGAATGCGCACGTACTGGAACGAGGCGCCAATTTCCTTGCGTACGCCGGTCAGCAGATACAGCGCGCCGTCATCCAGAAACGGCGCCATGTAATTCTGGAATTCCACAGCCTGGCCAGACGAATCGCGCAGCTTGAACTGGATGGTGGGGCCGAGATTGCGCACATTGTGGCTGGATTTCACCGATTGCGACGACGCCAGCGCTTGTTCCAGCTTGCTGACGGCCACTGCGGATGTATCCGCCCCGGCATCCTTGCCCATGTTCTCCACGTTGTTCACGCGCAGATCGCCGAACTCCAGCGTGTATTGCTTGTTGTCATCCAGCGTGATGTTCTGGGTGCTCTTGGAGCGGGCCTCAAATTTTTGCGACGCCGCCCGGTTCAGATGCCAGCCAGTCAGTTGCAGCGGCGAGCCACCATCGCCAAAGCTGGCCTGGTAAATGGCAATGCCGTCGTAAACCAGCGGTTTGTTGACCTCAACGGTGCCGCTTTGCACCACTTTGCCCGATTGCCGGTCAAGTACGTCGATATCAGACGCAAAGCGCTTGGGCATGCCGGTGCTGTAGTAATCAACCTGGAATTGCTTGAGGCGAATGGCAAACGGCAGGTCTTGAACAAAGTAACCTTCGCCCGAGTTCAGAAACACCACGTCGCCCACTGAGCCTTCCGGCAACGTGACATTGCCGCGGAAAGACAGGTTGCCCGCATCCAGCCGGCTTTGTGCGGGCACCTGGCTTTGCGGGATATCGCGCAGTTCGGCGGTTTTGTTGCCGACAATCTCGCGCAGTTTGAGCGGCAGATTGCCGTCGATCAAACCACCAATACAGATCACCACGATGGCGGCGTGCGCAAAGAAATAACCCAGGCGCTGGCCCACGCCTTTTTTGGCGGCCAGCATCCAGGTACCATCGGTTTCCAGTATCCGCCAGCGATAACCAGCTTGTTTCAGATAACTCTGCGCGGCTTCGCGATCAACCGCACCGGTGCTCTCGGCGTGGTGAGCCATCAAGCGCAAGGAATTGCGGGTGGCGTGTTCACGATAGCTGCGAATGTCGCGCAGCATGCCTGGTGTATGGCGCCAGATGCACAGCGAGGTAGAAATGACCAGGAACGCCAGAATCAGCAAGAACCAGCCCGCATGGTAGACATCGAACAAACCCAGTGGCTTGAAGATGCCAAACCAGAACTCGCCGAACTCGATGCGGTAATCGATGTACTGCTCACCTTGCTTGAGCACGGTACCGATAATCGATGCGATCGCCAGTACCGTCAGCAGGCTGACGGCAAAACGCATGGATGAAAAGAGTTCGAACAGGGCGCGGCTGAACGAAACGTGGCGAGGATTGCGGGTGGCTGTCTGAGTCATAAAGCAAAAGAGGGGCGGTTGTCCGCCCCTCTAGAGTAGTGTGCCTGGGTTAAGATTGCATGGCACCGGGTAAATCAGTGCAGTGACTGGATGTATTCGGCCACGGATTTGATTTCCTGGTCGGACAGGCGTGCCGAAATATCGTTCATGGCCGGGCCATTGGTGCGATCGCCCGAGCGGAACAGGTTCAGCTCGGTAATGATATATGCCGAATGCTGACCAGCCATGCGCGGATATTGCACTGGCATGCCAGCGCCGCTTGGGCCGTGACAGGCCATACAGGCTGGCACATTCTTGGCTGCAATGCCGCCGCGATAGATTTTTTCGCCAGCTGCGATCAGTACTTTGTCTGATGCGCCACCGTCTTTCGGTTTTTGCGAACTGAAGTAAGCAGCCACATTGTGCATGTCGTCATCCGACAATTGCGAGGCCATACCCAGCATGACCGGGTTCTTGCGCTTCTGCGTTTTGAATTCGGTCAGTTGCTTGTAGATGTATTCGGGATGCTGGCCAGCCAGTCTTGGATTGGCCGGGACGACACTGTTGCCATCCGCGCCGTGACAGGCGGCACATACCTTGTCGACGATTTCCTTGCCTTTTGCAGGATCGCCTTTGGCTGTTGTGGCGGCGAAAACGCCGGTGCTCATCATCGTCAGTGCAGCAAACAGGGCTGCGACGGGCGCAACGCGCATAACTAGCTCCCTTATGAATTTTGGTATGCCCGTCGGCGTTTAAGGCCGGGCGACGGATCAAATCCTGATATTCTATATCAAGACCAAATACCAGACTACACACCATGTCGCTGTTTCGCGGACTCCGCTTCCTGACCACTGTTAATGAACTTCGTATGTTGCCGGTTGATGGCATCGAAGTTGCCTTCGCCGGGCGCTCCAACGCCGGTAAATCCAGCGCGATCAATACGCTCGCCAATCACACCCGTCTTGCCTACGTGTCCAAAACGCCGGGCCGGACACAGCATATCAACTATTTCGAGTTTGGGGATGGGCAACGCAGGCTGGTTGACTTGCCCGGCTACGGCTATGCCGCCGTGCCTGCCGCGGTGCGCAATCACTGGGAAGGGCTGCTTGGGCGTTATCTGAAAGAGCGCGAAAACCTGATCGGTCTGGTACTGATCATGGATTGCCGCCGCCCGCTCACCGAACTGGATCGACGCATGCTGGACTGGTTCTTGCCCTCGGGCAAACCGGTGCACTGTCTGTTGACCAAATCCGACAAGCTTTCCACCCAGGAAAAAACCAACGCCTTGCGTGGCGTGCTCAAGGAATTTGAAGGAAATCCGCAAGTTACCGCGCAGCTTTTCTCCAGTTCCAAGAAGCAAGGTGTCGAAAATGTCGAAAAAATCGTCGGTGCCTGGTTCGATGCTTTCACCATCCAAGTGACGGACGGTGAATAGCATTCCTTGAACTTTGCGCGAAGCTTTCTATTCTGATAGCTGGGTGCGCCCCTGCACCTCCCGCTTTTCCTCCCTGAGCGGGTGCCTTGGCTAAATGCCAAGGCGTATTACACCCCGGTCATTCTCCCCTTGGGCCGGGGTTTCTTTTTTTCTATGCCAACGTCATTAAGTTTGTGTGAAACGCGCCAGACGGCCTTGCATAAACGGGTGGCGACCTGGCGTCTTGGACCTGCAGATTGATTCATCCGGCTACTGATTCTGCATAATGGATCAGTCGTGTCGCTTGCCGGAGGGTACTGTGTCCACTTTGCGTGCCATTCAGGCAGATATCACCACACTTGCTCTGGATTGCATCGTCAATGCCGCGAATGAATCACTACTTGGCGGTGGCGGCGTAGACGGCGCAATTCACAGTGCGGCTGGCCCGCAATTGCTGGCGCAGTGTCGTACGCTCCGTGGTTGCGCTACGGGAGAGGCGAAAATCACTGGCGGTTTTAAGCTGCCTGCACGCTTTGTGATCCACACCGTTGGCCCGGTCTGGCACGGTGGCAATGCGGGCGAAGCTGAACTGCTGGCCGCCTGTTATCGCAATAGTCTGGCGCTGGCCGCGACGCACCATATACAGAGCATCGCCTTTCCCGCCATCAGCACCGGGGTTTATGGCTATCCGCTGGCCGCAGCCACGGATATCGCCGTGCGCAGTGTGCGCCAAGTGATGGGCCAGCCAGATATGCCGCACGAGATCGTGTTCTGCTGTTTTTCAGAGCGGGACTTGGCGGTTTACCAGGCGGCCTTGCTGCGCCAGGACTGAGTTGCCGGCGTTATCCTGCAGCGGCCTCAATCAGTGTCGGGAACGCCATAAGCGGTCAAGATGTAGTCGTATTGATCCGGTGCCAGCTGTTGCGCCACATAGGGCTGCAACAAGGCCACGCGCGCAGCGTCCAGCATGTACGACAACTTCATGTCCGGATCGGGTTTGTCTTGCTCATGAGCGAACAAACCGTAGAGAAAAGTTGTGGAGATCGACGCGGCAACGGGCACGTGGCCGATAAAGGCGCCCTCCATCCCTTTGCCCCAAACCTCAATAGTGCGAACAATCTTCATGGATTTGCGCCAGCGCGCTGCAGGTGAACTGGCACAAGCCAGCCGCAAATTATAAACCGACCGCCTTGCCGCCCGCGATCAATTGCAGTTCGGGCCGATTGCGTCGGGTGCGGTTGGCTACCAGATCGGCATCGGCGGCCAATAACAAGTCTTCCGCAGTGTCGGCCTCGCTGCGCAACTGCGCCAGGCCCCATTCCAGTTCGAAATCCACCACGCGGCCATCCGGCATTTTCACCACGTGTGCCGGTTTGCGTGCCAGCAACCGTTTCGCCACCACGTGCCCGCCGGAAAGCTCGCTATCCATCAGTACCAGTGCGACTTCGTTATCCGAGAAACGCCCGACCAGATCGAAATCGCGCACATTGGAGCGGCAGAGTGTGGCCAGTTGCTTGAGCGCCAGATCGCGCGCCAGCGGGCCATAGTTTTGTTCCAGCAATTCCATACGCTCAATGGCAATCAGCAGAATGCAGATCGCTGCATGGGTGCGATGAGCGCGGTTGATGGTGGCGGTGGTTTCGGTCAGAAAGCGGTCACGGGCACTCAGGCCGGTTTGCACATCCAGCCCCGCGCGGCTGGCCTGCTTGCTGATGAAACTGCGGTGCTCTATACGCACCAGATTCCAGCCGATCACGGCAGCAATGGCAATGGCCCAGCCGGCGGCGGCCAGAAACCAGACAAAAGAGACAGGAACACTTGGCATGGGTACAAACTCACTTTATCCAGACGGAATATCTGGATGGCATATCAAGTTCATAGTGTAGCGTGCCCGGAGCGATCCGCCAGTGCCGTTGGCCTGCTAGAATGCCGCCCATGCCGAATATTCTGATCGTTCGCCTTTCTTCTATGGGTGATGTCATCAACGCCATGCCTGCCGTGACTGACATGGCGCGGGCTCTGCCTGGCTTGCAACTGGACTGGGTAGTGGAAGAAAGTTTCCAGAGCCTGCCGCGTTTGCATCCAGCGGTAGCGCAGGTGATTCCGGTCGCGCTGCGGCGCTGGCGCAAAGCGCCATTCAGCGCGCAAACCTGGCGTGAGTTCAGTGCCGCCCGAGCGGCTTTGCAGGCCAAACCGTACGATTTGATTCTGGATGTCCAGGGCCTGCTCAAGAGCGTGTTCTTTGCCCGCATGGCCAATGGCCCGATCGCCGGCCCGGACCGCAGCAGCGCGCGTGAAGCGCTGGCCAGCTTTGCCTATCAATACAGCTATCCGGTGGTATGGCAGCAACATGCCATCCAGCGGGTACGCAAGCTCTCGGCGGCGGCGCTGGCTTATCCGCTGCCCGATAAAATCGATTACGGTTTGCCGCGCCCAAAAGTGGAGTTGCCGTGGCTTAAACCGCAGCCGTATGTGGTGCTACTCACCGCCACCAGCCGCCCCGAAAAAGAGTGGCCAGAACCGCACTGGATTGCTTTGGGCACGCGCTTTGCCGAGCGTGGTCTGGCCTGCGTGCTGCCTTGGGGCAGTGCGCCGGAGCGCGAGCGGGCAGAGCGTCTTGCCGCTGCTATTCCTGGAGCGCAGGCCGCGCCGAAGATGGCGCTCGATGCCGCTGCCGCCTTGCTAGCCGATGCGCGAGTGGTCGTGGGGGTCGATACCGGGCTGGCTCATCTGGCTGCGGCCATGGCCACGCCGGTAGTCGCAGTGTTCCTGGCATCAGACCCCGAACAGAACGGCGTGCTGGCATCTACCTACGCGGTGAATGTTGGCCACGATGGTGCTTCGCCTGATGTCGAGGCCGTCTGGCAAGCAGCCACGTCGGGCATGCGTTCATGATCCGCGCGTTGTATTCGCTGCTGCTGTGGCTGGTCACACCCATTGTCATGCTCTATTTATGGCGCCGGTCATTCAAACAACCGGCCTATCGCCAACATTGGCGAGAGCGCTGGGGTTTGTTTGGCGCGTGCAGTGCGAATACGCAGCCCGTGATCTGGTTGCATGCGGTATCGGTAGGTGAGGTCCGTGCCGCAGCGCCTCTTATCAAAGATGTGATGCAGGCGTGGCCGGATCATCGCGTTTTGCTCACCTGCATGACGCCGACCGGTCGCGAAACCGCACACGAACTATTGGGCGAAAGCGTGCAGATCGCCTATCTGCCTTATGACTACGCTGGCGCCACGCGTCGCTTTATCCGCCATTTCAAGCCGGTTTTTGGCTTGCTGATGGAAACCGAAATCTGGCCCAACCTGGTTCATGTATGCCGTGCGCGTGGCGTGCCGTTATTTTTGGTCAATGCCCGCCTTTCTGAAAAATCCGCTACCGGTTACCAACGTTGGCGCTGGCTGGCGGCACCCGCTTTTGCCGAGCTAACCGGGACCTTTGCCCAAAGCGCCGCCGATGCTGAGCGCTTGCGCGCACTGGGTGCACGCAATGTGGCCGTGACCGGCAACGTGAAATTCGACTTTGAACCGGCGCCAGCCAAGGTAGAGCACGGTCAAGCCTGGCGCGCAGCGCTGGGTCCGCGTTCGGTATTGCTGTTTGCTTCTAGCCGCGAAGGCGAAGAAACGCTGCTGCTGGATGCGCTGGAGCTGGCGCAATTGCCAGCCAATACCCTGTTGGTGATCGTGCCGCGCCATCCGCAACGCTTTGATGAAGTGGCCGCCATGCTGGCCATGCGTGGCGTGGCGTGTCTGCGCCGCAGTGAGTGGAATGAACCCGATATTGGTGACGCTCAAGTGTTGCTCGGCGATAGCATGGGCGAGCTGACGGCCTGGTACGCCTTGGCCGACGTCGCCATTATTGGCGGCTCGATTTTGCCATTTGGTAGCCAGAATCTGATTGAAGCGTGCGCCGTGGGCACGCCCGTGGTGATTGGGCCGTCCACTTTCAATTTTGCTGAAACAGCACGTATTGCTGTCGATGCCGGGGCGGCTCGCCAAGGCAAAGACGCTGTGGAAGTGGCCCGGCTGGCCGTCCAACTGCTGCAAGATGATGCGGCTCGCAGCGCCACCAGCCAGGCAGGGCTGGCGTTTGCCGCAGCGCATCGCGGTGCCACCGGGCGTGTGCTCAAACAACTGGCCGAACAACTGGCGGTGCCGACAGCCACTGGCAAGCCGTAATCCGACCATTAATTGCGCAGGCGGTCGGGCATACCATCACGTTTTACGCGCCGCCAGGATGCTTGCCATGCTTAACCGGTTCTCTGACCGTCACGCCGGATTCGATGATCCAGTTTCTCTGCTGCTGGCCTGCCATGAACGGGTACGCCATTATCTGGGCTTGCTGCAAAAGCTGTCCGCCCTTTTACCGGTAAATGGTTCGGATGCCCAGGCGCAAGACGCTGCCAAAGCCATCCTGCGTTACTTTGATGTTGCCGCGCCGCTGCATCACCAAGACGAAGACGACGATCTGTTCCCCCTGTTGCAGCAGCGCGGCGATCCGCAACTGCAAACAACCATCCTGACCTTGCAGAATGAGCATCCGCATTTGCACGCACAGTGGGCGGCGACGCGGAGCCTGCTGCTTGCCATTGCGGCTGGCGAGGCTGTGTTGCTTGATCAGGCCAGGGTGGATGCGTTTGCGCAGCAATATGTGACTCATGCCGGGCGCGAAGAAAATGAAGTCTATCCACAAGCCGCACACTTGCTGAGTGAAGCAGAGCGCGAAGCAATGGGTCGCAATATGGCTGCCCGGCGCTCAGTGGCACCCGTGGTGATTCGCTGATCTTTGTGATCTTGGGGTTGCGGTCACCCGAGCGGGCAATGGCCGGTTAGCCTTGGCCAGTCGGGCTGAACTGCCATGGGTGCAATGTCAGAAATTCCGCCGCCAGGCCGCTGGCGCCATCCCAGAAAATTTGCGCACCCAGACACAGCAAAATAAACGCCGACAGCCGCAGAAACACGACGGTGCCGGTTGAGCCAATCAGCTTGAGCAAGCGATCACCATAGCGGTAGCAGACATAGATGATGGCGGAAAGGACCGCTACACCGATGGCGCTGGCCAGTTGTATATCCCACTGATGGCGGTCCTGGCCGCGTATCCCCACCCCAAGAGTAATCGCGACGGTGATGGAGCCGGGGCCGACCGTAAACGGAAATGTCAGCGGATAAAACGCACGCTTCTGCAGCTCAGCGGAGCGGCGGGCATGATCACTGGCATTGCCAATGGGCTCACTTGCGCCGCCCGAGTCTTCCGGACTATTGAGCAGCTTCCAGCCCGCAGAAGCGACCAGCAAACCACCACATACCCGCACAATGGGGATTGAGACCCCGAAAAAATCCAGCACATACGAGCCGATAAACATGCTGAACAACAACAAGCAAAAACAGAAGAACGCAATCCGTCGCGCCAGAATCGCCCGCTCTTCTGAGGTATAGCGCTCGGTCAGTGACAAAAAGATCGGCATTGCCCCAAGCGGATTCAAAATGGGAATCAAGCCCACAATCACCAGGATGATCTTGCCAAGGAACATTGCGAAGAATTGCTGCATGGACTAACCCAACGTCATGAAGTGTGGATGACAATGCCCGGATTGTAGTTGTGTGGCGTCCGCTTTGTAGCGGACAAACTGCGGAACGCCCCAAAAAACCGGAGTATCCGGGGCGAATGCCAAAAAATACCCGCTGGCTGGCTGTTTTCGAATGACGACGAACGGCATGGATTGAGCATTTCCGCTGCATATTTTGCGTCGGGCAGATACAATTTAGCGCTGAAGCCACCTGAATGCAGGTGGCTCGATTTTTATGGAACCCCGGGAGCAATAGATGGCCATCACCGTCAACGGCGTCGAAATTACCGACGCCATGATTGAAGCGGAACTGCCGCACCACGAGGACGCACCGCGTCCGGTCGATGGCGCAGTGCAAGAACTGATTTTGCGCGAATTGCTGCTGCAGGCAGCCAAAGCCAAGGGTCTGGATGTCGCTGTGCCGGAAGAAGCCATCGGCACGCTGCTGCAAGGCGAAGTCAAATCTGAAGACGCCACCGACGCAGAATGCGAAGCCTTCTACGCCGAAAACCCGCAAGCGTTTGTGCGCGGCGAACAAGCCGAAGCCAGCCATATCCTGTTCACGCCAGAGAACGGCGTTGAGCCGTCACTGTTGCGTGCCAAAGCCGAACGCATTCTGGCTGAAGTCAAAGCCCAGCCGTTTGCATTTGAAGCGCTGGCCAAAGAGCACTCGGCTTGCCCGTCGGGCAAACAAGGTGGTGCCTTGGGTCAATTTGGTCGTGGCCAGATGGTGCCGGAATTTGACGCTGCCGTATTCGGCCTGGGCGAAAACCAGCTGTATGACGGTCTGGTAGAAACCCAGTTCGGTCTGCACATCATTCGCACCGGCAAGAAAACCACTGGCGAGACAGTCTCCTACGACGAAGTGAAAGATCGTCTGGGCGAATTCCTCACCGAAAGCAAATCCCGCCGCGCCATGCATGAATACCTGCAAACGCTGGTACAAGCTGCTGACATTCAAGGTTACGAACTCAAGCCGATGTCGGCCTGATTTTTCGCCTGACCGCAGCCAGACGCCGCACCCTGAGCAAGGGGCGGCGTTTTTTATTGCCGACTGGTGAGAAGTCATTCGTTCGAGCTATCAATCCCCGGTGGATTTATCGGCCGACGCGGGTCAGTTCGAACAACAGCGCGACCCACAAATCTGGCTGCGCTGGCAATACCTCCAATGGCTGCCTTCTGCCCACTCGCGCTGACGCGTATCATCAACGGTATTCAAACGACATGACTGAGCTGCATGCAAACCGTCGATCAAGCGCTCTCGCAATTGCTGGCCACAGCCCGCCCTCTGACTGAGACCGAAACAGTCGCGCTCGCCGCCGCGCATGGCCGCGTACTGGCCGCAGAAGTGGTCTCACCCATTGCGGTGCCGGGGTTTGATAACAGCGCCATGGATGGTTACGCGCTGCACGTACCGGATTTTGCCGTGCCACCTGCCGTGTTCCAGCTCACCCAGCGTATCGCCGCTGGTGAAACCGGCAGCGCCCTGGGTGCGGGTGAGGCGGCGCGGATTTTTACCGGCGCACCCATTCCGGCCGGGACCAATGCGGTCGCCATGCAGGAAGATTGCACCGTGGTGGATGGCAAGGTGCAACTCAGCCAGCCGCCACAACAGAACCAAAACATTCGCCGCGCCGGTGATGACGTTCGCCAGAGCGGCATCGTGCTGGCCCGGGGCGCCTGTCTTGGCGCTGCCCAACTGGGTTTGCTGGCCTCTATCGGCGTGGCGCAAGTAACGGTTGTTCGCCCTTTACGGGTGGCACTGCTGAGCACCGGCAGTGAACTGGTCGAACCAGGGCAACCCTTAGGCGCGGGACAAATCTATAACAGCAATCGTTACCTCCTTGCAGCCATGTTGCGTGAAGCAGGGTGTGAGGTTACCGACTTTGGGATCGTCGCCGACACACTGATTGCAACGCAAAACACACTGCAACAGGCCGCAGCTGGGCACGATATCGTAATGACCAGTGGTGGGGTTTCGGTGGGAGAGGAAGATCACGTCAAGGCCGCCGTCGAAAGCCTGGGTCAACTTGACTTGTGGAAAATCGCCATCAAGCCGGGTAAACCGTTCGCGCAAGGACGCATTCGCGGTGCTGACGGTAGCGAGGCCGATTTTATCGGCTTGCCAGGCAATCCGGTCTCCAGCTTTGTCACTTTCTTCGTCCTGGTACGGCCTTTCCTGGCCAAGCGACAAGGGCGGATTGGTGCAAGTGAACCCGCTCAACTACACGTGCCTGCCGGGTTTAGTCGGCCTGCTGGCGCGCGCCGTGAATACCTGCGAGTACGCATTGAAGCCGGAAAACTGGTGCCTTTCGGCAATCAAGGCTCGGGCGTGCTGACATCAGTTGCCGCATCAGATGGCCTGGCCGTAGTGCCAGAAAACATCCCCGTTGCGGCAGGGGACCTCCTGACCTTTTTGCCCTACGACTTGCGCTTGTAAACATCATCGGAAGACATCGCCATGAAACACCTGGAACTACGCTATTTCGCCCGCCTGCGTGATGCGCTGGGCACGGAGGCAGAAACCGTAAGCGTGCCGCTGGATGTCGCCAGCGTGCGCGATCTGGTTGCCTGGTTACGCCTGCGTGGCGGTGCGTGGGATGAACAATTCAGCGGTGCCAGGCCGTTTCGTGCGGCGGTTAACCAGGACATGGTGCAGCTGGATGAGCTGATCCCCGATCACGCCGAGGTCGCGTTGTTCCCGCCGGTTACCGGAGGCTAAACGTGACCACTACGCCGCAAGTGCACATCCAGGTGGGCGAGGCCGATTTTGATCTGGCCAGCGAATATCAGGCCGCCAAAGCCATTCCCGGTTCCGGCGCCATTGTGGCTTTTGCCGGGCTGGTGCGGGATTGGCACGGTGGCCGCGCTTTACGGCTGGAGCATTATCCCGGCATGACGCAAAAGGCGCTGGCGCACATTGTCGACCAAGCCGCCGCCCGCTGGCCGCTTAACGCCGTGCGCGTTATTCACCGCGTCGGCACCTTGCAGCCAGGTGAGCAGATTGTGTTGGTTATCACCGCCAGCGCGCATCGGGTTGCAGCGTACGAAGCAAATGCCTTTATCATGGATTATCTCAAAACCGAGGCCCCATTCTGGAAGCAAGAGATTGGGGACGCCGGAGCCAGTTGGGTAGAAGCACGGGCCAGCGATGACGCGGCGCGGCAACGATGGGAGCAAAACAGTGACGATTGATGCAGTGATTCTGGCCGGAGGCGAAGGCCGTCGCATGGGTGGGCAAGACAAAGGGCTGGCTATGCTCAACGGCCAGCCGCTGGTGGCATGGGCGGCTCACGCCTTGTCGCAGCAGACCCATCCCATCGGCCAGGTGCTGGTCAGTGCCAATCGCAACCTGGCGGATTACTCACGCTTTGGCTTTCCGGTACTGCATGACGTTTACACCGGTTTCTGCGGCCCGCTGGCAGGCATTCATGCCGCGATGCTCGCCTCGCCTGCGCCATGCCTGTTGGTGGTGCCATGTGACGTGCCGCAACTGCCGCATGATCTGTTGCAACAACTCGCCAGCGCGCTGAATGCGCATCCGCAAGCACAAGCTGCTGCCGTCAAAACCGCCGAGCGTACCCATCCGGCGCTGTGCCTGGTCAAGCGCAGCGCCTTGCCCGGGCTGGTGGAGCGTTTGTCGCAGAATCAATTGAAACTGGGCGACTGGCTAGAAACACTTTCTCCGGTGTGGGTTGAGTTTGCCGATTCGGCCTTCCCCAACCTCAATTCGCTGGATGCGCTCAACGTCGCGGCCACCCAGTTGGCCTACGAAACCCCGCCAGTTGCCAACGGTGGCCTGACGCACTTTGATGCCAGCGGCCAAGCGCACATGGTCGGCGTCGGCGCCAAACCCGAAACCACGCGTCTTGCCCGCGCCACCGGCGAAATCACCATGCAACCCGCCACGCTGGCGCTGATTGCAGGCGGTAACCACAAAAAGGGTGACGTGCTGGGCATCGCCCGCATCGCCGGCATTATGGCCGCCAAAAAAACACCGGAACTGATTCCGCTTTGTCATGCCATCGCGCTGACTAAAGTCACGGTCGACTTCCAGATCGACACCCCCCGCAATACCGTGATCTGTGAAACCACCGCCGAAACCGTCGGACGCACCGGCGTAGAAATCGAAGCCCTCACCGCCGCGCAAATTGCGCTGCTAACTATCTACGATATGTGCAAAGCGGTGGACCGGGGGATGGTGATTAACGGCGTGCGGTTGCTGGAGAAACAAGGCGGGAAGTCGGGGCATTGGGTGGGGGAATGACTGGCGGCGTTTAGGCGTCCCTGGCTGGCACCATTGACGCCATAAATATGCACGAATTGCCGCAAATCTGCCCAACACCCTCAGACTTAAACCCGGCATTCCCGTTTGAGAAACGGGTTGGCTTGCTCGAGTAGATTCTTTAGCGCCAGATTGAATGAATTGTTAATGGCCGACTCGCTGTTGGTCCAGTTCACGCTCACATCGACGCCTCGTAAAGTGGTGCTCGCCAAGAGGCCATCCTGTGCATCGACTACATCCAGTTTCATGACAATATTGCTGACGTGCGAAACCGACTGCGCATCAATATAGAATTTTTTCAAATGCAATTTTATGCTGGATTGCGCCCCGGCAGTATTTGAAACCTGATAGTAGGTTTTGGGCAATTTCAGAAAGCCATTGTGTATAAGCTGCGGGACGTTCTCTGCCACGATTTCTGTCCCATATGGCATCCCCAACGTTTCATCAGCTTTTCGTTCGTCTGCGATTCCGGCAAAGGTGATAGGGCAAACTCGCTGAACGGTTGTTTCTCGCGCGGAAGTAATATCGTTTGCCTGGTAATCAGAATTGAGGGTGGCTTTAGGCGGTGCAGCACAGCCAGCAAGGCTCGCGATCAAACATGGAATAAGCAGTTTTTTCATAGTATGAACCGGGCAGGTAGCATCAACATGCAGGCGCACCAAGGGCGCCTGCATGGTTTCGGCCAGCAATATTATTTAACGACGACCACCACCAGCGAGCCCAGCTTGTCGCGGGTGGCAGACATTTTCTGACCATCGATATCCGTCAAAAATGCGTCCGGCTGTTTGGAAATCGCACCCGCTACTACTGGCGTATTGGCAGCGATAAAATCGCGTGCCAGCAAACTGGCAACGACATCTACGCCATGATCAAGCGCCTTGCGTGCCAATTCGCCCCCGTTGGCTGACCACAGGGCAATGGCCGCCGATCGATCTTTGATATCGCCGGGCAATGTTTCATGAAAGACAACGCGATCACGATAAATGGAATTAACCATCAGCGTTTTCATGGCGCTGGGGTCATTTACTTTACTGGTTCCCTGGTACAAGCTCAATTGCAAGGCTTTCAGTTCATCGGTGTTGGGGAATGCATTGGCATGACCAATAACGGTTATGGTCTTCATGTCTGGCGACAATTCGTAGGCAAAAGCGATGGTGGTGAACACATCCTTTTTGGATTCGGCAATGGCTTTTTCTACATTTTGATTGGTGACCTTGGTCAGCAACATGACGTTCTTTTCGGCAATCCACGAGATGTTGCCGGTTTCACGTTTTACTGCTTCCATGGCTTGATCATTAAAACTGTAATCAAGTAATGCATTGCGCAAAGGCACAATCAAATGCTGCGCGTCATCTTCACGGCTGTTATTGACTGCTGTATCGATCAAGGCAAACAACAACCCACCACCGGCTGCAGCGGTCAGATTTGAATTGTTAATAGAGGCATTCAATTCTTTTTGCGAAATAAGTACTTCAATGTCTGAGTTTTTTACTTTCTGCACGGCGGCAGCAGGCATCGGTTTAAATGCCGGTTGCACGGCGCAACCGGACAACAACGCCACCGCTGTTGCGAAAGGAATGAGGAAAAACCGCATTTTTGGCTCCGGCACAATTGTTTATAATAGATTTCTAATCTAGTCAGATTTTAAATGACAAAACCCTTACATGCTGCGGATTTGCGCTGCCGTGTTGTTTGAAAGGCACAGATGACAATTCATCTGCCAAAATCGCAGTCATGGGCCGGCAAACTCCGCCCGCGGCCGGATCAACTGGCCGCTATCACGCTGTTCCAGTACATGGGCAATCCAGCCCACGCAACGGCCCATGGCAAACAGTTTTAGCGCGCTGCCAGCGGGCAGTTTGCCGTAACGCTCCAGAGCCACCAGTGCCAGATCAAGTGTGGGATATCCGCCTTCGCTGCTTTGCGCGGACTGGATCAAATGGCTCAGTCTGGAGTCATGCGGCATCTTGTTAAGCAAATCGCGGGCGCGGGGGTCGCCATCGGGATATAGCGGGTGTCCAAACAATTCGGCCATGCGGCTAGCCTGGTCGATTTTGACTTCATCATCATCCGTTGAGTCGGCGCTATCGAGCAACGTAGCCAGTACTCGTGAAACCTTCTCTGTCATACCCCCGTGACGTGGGCCGCTGAGTGCGGCTAGCCCGGCTTGCAGGCAGGCAGCCAGGCTGGCGCCCGTGGACGCGGTGACGCGCACGGCAAAGGTCGAGGCATTCAGTTCATGATCGGCGCACAACACGAGCGCGCGCCGGATCAGCTCCGCCAGATGAGTTCGCCCCCAGCCTTGCGCTAACGCTTGGTGTACCGGCAAGCCGGGCGCGCCGCCCAAGGCCAGGCAAACCGTTCGCATCAGGGCGATACCTTCCATGGCTTGAGCCGCGACCGGAGCATCGATCGGCAGCGCCTTGTTGGCGGCGTGCAGGGCCAGTGCAACGGTGGCTCGTTGCAGTGCGGGCAACCGGCCAGGCAGGCGGGGTAAAGGCGCGTCTTCGGGCACCCAGTCCAGCGAAGGTTGTTCCCACAGAATGGCTGCGGCTTCTTCCAGCGACGCAAATTGCGCCAGGGCAATCGCGTCATGACCGCGATATTGCAGCTGCTGGTTCTCAATGCGCGTGATACGCGTACGCAGCACTGGCAAGCCCCAGTCCAGCGCGGTTCTGGCGGCCTCTTTGGGGCGGCGCTGACGTTGTTTGCGGGCCAGATAGGCACTGATGTCACTCTCTACATACCAGCGCTGGCGCGGGTCGGCGGCGGCTCCGGCCGTGCGGATCAAACCCCGGCTGACATAGGCGTAGAGCGTATTCAGGCTAATGCCAAGGCGGGCGGTAGCAGTGCGAGCGTCGATCAGGCCACGTGGCGGTGAGGTATCCATAAGCTAAATATATTGATTTATGTATTCAATATTTTTATTAAATCAATGTATGGATAAGCTGTCCACGTCTGCATGTATTTGAAGGAGATGAATAATGGCAGTGGGACTGGATGGGATCATCGCCGCGCAAACGCGCTTGAGTCACGTTGACGGTGAGGCGGGACGTTTGATTTTGCGCGGCCACGAACTGGAAACGTTGGCCGGGCAGTGGCGTTTTGAGCAAGTCACTGCATTGCTGTGGCGCGAGTTGGTGCCGCATGCCGCGGATTTATCCGCCGATCTGGGTCGTGGTCGGATGCGGGCGTGGCAGCATTTTTCTCCGCTGCTGCCCACGCTGAATGGCATGTCGGCCATTGAAGGCATGCGTTTCTTGCTGGCGTTACTGCCGGATGAGCCCGCTGATGCCAGTCTGTTGCTGGCGGCAGCGGGTGTTGCCATGGCGACAAGCATCCGCAGCGCGCAAAACCTGCCCGCACTGGCACCCGATGCCGCGCTCAGCCACGCTGCTGATTTGCTGCGCATGTTGCGGGGCAAAGCGGGAGATGCGGCCGAAGTTAAGGCATTTGAAACCTATCTGGTCGCGGCGGCGGATCACGGTTTGAACGCGTCGACTTTTACCGCGCGGGTAGTTGCATCAACTGGCGCTGGTTTGGTCTCGGCCGTGGTGGCCGCAATGGGCGCATTAAAAGGGCCATTGCACGGCGGCGCACCAGGGCCAGTGCTGGATATGCTCGATGCCGTCGGCCAGGCGGACAAAGCTCCGGCGTGGATTGATGCGGCTATTGCACGGGGCGAGCGGCTGATGGGATTCGGGCACCGCATCTATCGGGTGCGCGATCCGCGAGCCGATGTGTTGAAAGCAGCCGTGAACGCGCTGCGTGGTCGCAATAACCGCATCGCCTTGGCTGAAGCGGTGGAACAAGCGGGTCTGGTGGCCTTGGCCAGACACAAACCCGGGCGGCGGCTGGATGTGAATACCGAGTTTTACACCGCGTTGTTGCTGGAAGCGCTGGATATCCCGCGAGCCGGATTCACGCCCGTATTTGCCGCTGCCCGTACTGCGGGCTGGATCGCGCATGCTTGTGAACAGCAACTGGATGGACGCTTGTTACGACCCGCTTCGGAATATATCGGGCCCATGCCGCAGGCCGTGGCAGCGAGTGAATGGTCAGAAGCTGGATAGATTCGGCATAGCCCGGCAGGGCAGTAACCATCTGTCATTGTGGCTCCAACATCTGCGAACTCAGGTGTGGCATTGGCCGTGGCATGGTGGATTGTCCCGGTTTCCTGGGCCGAATCCACCCTACGTTTCGGCATGTAATCGCGGGTGATGTCGCAGACCAAGGGACGCTCTTGGGCAGGTTCCACTCACCCTACGCAGCCGGAAGAGTTGAGGAAGACGGTGGTCAGACCATGTCGCAAGAATACCCTGATGCCTCATCATTCCCGCGCAGGCGGGAATCCAGAGGCTTCGCTAACCATCGTCGCTGGACCCCTGCCTGTGCGGGGATGACGAATTGGGATGCGTAGCCCTGCCCGGGGTTGCTCAAGTCCTAAGTACTGAGACAAGTCCCTGAAAACAACAAAGCCCCTTGCGGGGCTTTGTTGTTGGTTCAGCTGCACAAATCAGATCAATCAGATCAGGCCGGAATAAAGCTACGGATATGCGCCATCAGCTCGTCTTCCTGATACGGCTTGCCCATGAACACGTTCACACCCAACTCGGCCGCGTAGTTGCGGTGTTTGTCGGCAGTACGTGAGGTGATCATGATGACCGGAATGTGGCGGGTGTCATCGTTGGCGCGCACGTTACGGGTCAGCTCAAAGCCATCCATCCGTGGCATTTCGATATCCACCAGCATCACCGCCGGTTTGATGTCCTGCAACTGCTGAAGGGCGTCTACGCCATCTTTGGCGGTCAGCACCTGGAAGCCTTCGCGGGTCAGCAAGCGGCTGGCGATCTTGCGCACGGTCAGCGAATCGTCCACCACCATGACCACCGGTGTGGTTTGCAGTTGTTCCGGCGCAATCGAGATCGCACCGGCTTGCTGAGTCGCCACTTCACCGCGTGCCAGCAGGGCCAGCGGATTCAGGATCAGCACGATATCGCCGTTACCCAGCACCGTGGAACCGGCCACGCCTGGAATCCGCGCCAGTTGCGGGCCGATGGATTTCACCACCACTTCCTGGTTCTTCACCAGTTCGTCCACGTGCAACGCCATGCGGTTGGCACCGGAGCGCAGCAATAGCACGGTAGAGAAGCGCTTGGTTTCCGGCATGCTCGCGCCGTCACCCAGCAAACGCGGGAAGTACGAGAACGGATAGCGACCACCGAGCCAGTCTTGCGAACGGGTTTCGTACAAGCGAGCCAAGGCTTCTTGCTTCAGTTCCTGTACCTGTTCGATCATCACCGACGGAATCGCGTATTGATGATCACCGGACTTGATCAGCAGCACTTGCGTTACGGCCAGGGTCAGCGGCAGGTGAATGGTAAAGCTGGTGCCTTCGCCGGTGACGCTATCGACGTCGATACGGCCACCGAGGTTACCGATTTCGTTCTTCACCACGTCCATGCCGATGCCGCGACCGGAAATCTGCGTCACGGTAGAAGCGGTGGAGAAACCTGGCTCAAAGATCACCTGCATCAGATCGCGGTCAGCCACGGTGACACCGGCTTCGATCAGCCCGCGTTCCAGCGCCTTGGCGCGAATCCGCTCAATATTCAGGCCTTTGCCGTCATCCTTGAGCATCACTACCAGTTCGTTGCCTTCCTGGCGCACTTCAACCTGGACTTCACCAAACTCGCTCTTGCCAGCGGCAGCGCGTTCTTCCGGTGTTTCCAGACCATGGTCAATGGCGTTACGCAGCATGTGCTCGAATGGCGAAACCATTTTTTCCAGCACGCCACGGTCAATTTCCACGCGACCACCGCGCAATTCCAGGTTGACCTTCTTGCCCACCTCTTTACCGGTCTGGCGGGTCAGGCGATACAAACGGTCAGAGATGCTGGAGAACGGCACCATGCGCACGCGCATCAGGCTTTGTTGCAGTTCTTTGGTCATCCGGGCCTGCGCGGTCAGCGCGGCGGCGGATTCATCCACGTTTTTCAGCAAGTTATGCTGAATGGTTGCCACGTCGTTCACGCTTTCGGCGATGAAACGGGTGACTTCCTGCAGACGGGTAAAGCGGTCGAATTCCAGCGGGTCGAACGACTGGTTCGATTCCTGGAATTCACGCGTGCGCGCCTGCATTTGCGATTCGGCCTGGATTTCCAGTTCACGCATTTGCGTGCGCAGACGCGTCACGTTTTCGGTCAGATCCAGCAAGGAGCTCTTGAGCGCCAGCATTTCCGATTCGATGCGCGAACGGGCAATCGACACTTCACCGGCCTGGTTAACCAGATTGTCGACCAGTTCAGAGCGCACGCGAATGGTGGTCTTGCCTTCGGCATCCGGCGCGGCAGCCAGCAATGGTTGCTGCGCAGTGCGGTTTTGCGTAGCGGCAACAGCCTGCGCGCTTTGCCCAACCACATCAGACGGCTTGGGCGTACGGCCAGCCAGTTCGTCGAACAACAGGTTGATCAGGTCATAGTCGGCTTCGAGCTCATCGACCAGCGGGCCGGATACGGCCGCCCCGCTCGCCAGCAGGCGTGATTCCATGCGGTGAGTCGCCTCACCCATGCGCATCGCGCCCGACATCCGTGCGCTACCTTTGAGGGTATGCAGAATGCGTTTGAGCTTGTCGGCGTCTTCTGCCTCGCCTTCGCGCAGGCCGCGCAGAGCGCCGCCGATTTGCGGCAGCAGCTCATCGCCTTCTTCCACAAACACCGGCAGCAACTGATCGTCAATTTCATCGGTCAGTGTTTGATCCAGCTCGGCTTTGCGTTCGGTCAGCGAGTGACCCATGCCCAGCAGCACTTCGGGCAGCGAGTCATGCGCAATGGCCAACGGGGTCAGCAGTTGTTCCAGTTCGGGCGAAGTGTGATCTTCGACGACCAGATCGCTTGCTGCAGGCTCTGCCAGCAATTCGCTGATCGCAGGTGTCACCTCATCCACCGTTACCGGTTCGATTTCGGCGGCAGGTTCTTCGACGACTTCTGGCTCGGCATCGGCGACCACGGCTTCCAGCGGCGCTTCTTCAGCAACCGCTTCTTCTTCCGCAGCCACCTCGGCAATTGCCGGCTCGACGTGTTCAGCAGTAACGGTGTCGGTAGCGTTCGTCGCGACCAGCTCAACGACGGTTGTGCCGTGAGTCGCCGGTGCGTCAGCTTCTGCCAACGTATCTTCATGCAAAGCAACGTGATCAAGCTCGGCGGCGTGCTCTTCCAGTGCTTGCGGGAACGAAGTCAGCAACAGCTCGTCGGCAAACTCCGGTGTTTCAGTGGCATCGACAATTTCGTGTTCAGCCGCTTCAGCCGCTGAGTGATCTGCAAGCTCGGTGAACTCCGTGGCTTCAGGAACCACCAGCGCGTCTGCCGTAGCCACAGGCTCAACCGATTCAGGCGCGCTGAGTTCGTCCAGTTCGCCCAGATCATCCAGGTTCAGCTCGTCCAGCGACAGCTCGCCGATATCCAGTTCCAGCGATTCATCAGTGGCGGGCGCCGCGAAGTGCAGGGCGTGATCCAGTTCCACCGGAGCGCCGTCCGCATCCAGCTCAGCGCCATCCAGCAGCGCCAGAGCGGCCAGTTCGTCATGGTCAGGTTCGGTTAGCTCGAACTCATCCAGATTGATCTCGCCGAGCGACAAGGCATCGGCGCTGGCTACGCTGTGGCTGGCCTCGGCCTGCGCTGGCTCGACTTCATCCAGCGTGAGTTCGTCCAGATTCAGCTCGGCACCATCTTGCGGCAAAGCGCCGAAAGAAATTTCTTCATCCAGCGAAATCGACAGCGGTTCGTCGCTGGCGGCCAACGCGGCGATTTCTGCGGTGCCGGTGCCTGGGTCACGCTGCGCAAAAATCTCCTGCAGCATGGTTTCCAGGCGGTTCACGGCAGCAATTTGCGGTTCGGTAGCGTCTGGGTTGGATTTTTGCAGCGATTGTTCCAGCGCATATGCCAGATCGCCCAGGCCACTGAAGCCGGCAGTGGCTCCAATGCCACCCAAGGTATGTGCGGCCAGCAAGAACGCGGGCGGCTGTGCGTCGCCTTGTTCCAGCGCAGTGCGACCTTGCGTGAGTGTCTGCAGATGGCGCGCCGCTTCGTCGCAGAAAATGCCGAACAAGGTGCGGGACACCGCGACATCGCCAATCTGGATATCGTCGGCTTCGACTTCGACAACCGGCTCACCCGCCATATCGACGGTCAGTGTGTCTTCTTCTACGGACTCAACGACGGGTTCAGCTGCAATCTGCGGCTCAGTGGCGACAGGTTCAATTACCGGTGCATGGACCACAGGCGCAACGGACGGCGCAGCCAGCGCAGTACCGTGATCCAGTTGTTGCTTGAGCGCTTCGGCGCGGGCCGTCAGTACGCTTGGGTCTACTTGCGCGCCGCCGGTTTCGGACAACTGCGCCACCCAGCCACGGAAGGCATCGTGGGCGTCGCCGACCAGAGCCAGAACTTCCGGTGTGGCTGGCGTTTCGGCTTGCAGCCATTTGTTCATGACCTGTTCAATGGCCCAGGCTACTTCGCCCAGGTTGAACAGACCGACCATGCGACCGCTACCTTTGAGGGTGTGGAAACCACGGCGAATCACCGTGAGCGATTCGCGATCGTGCGGCGCGTGACGGCTGATATCGAGCTGGCTGGAAATGGTGGCCAGCACTTCGGCCGCTTCTTCCAGATAGACTTCCAGCAACTCGGCATCGACCGCTTCTTCGGATGCGGGCAGTGGCCGGCTTTCTACCGGTTCGCTGATCTCGATGTGTTCCGGCTCGGCGCTCGCGGCTTCGCCCATGGGCGGCTCGGCTTCCAGCGCAGCAGCCAGTTCAGCATGCTCAACGGGTGCCGGCGCAATGCCAGTCAGGCGGGTCAGCATCGGGCGCAACAGCGTGGCGCCATCGTCGCGGCCTTGTTCCAGCCCATCCACATAGAAGCCAATGGTGGAGAACGCTTCGGCCAGTTCTTCCAGCTCGGCGGCTTGCGGATCTTCGGTGGCGGCGGCCAACGCGTGAACGCGTTCGTGGCAGGCCAGCAGTAGCGAGACTGCATCCTGGCAATCGAGCATCATCAGGGCGCCTTGCACCTGATTGATGGTGCCATCCAGACCGGTCAGCGCGGCACGCTGGCTTGGGTCGCGGAAGAAGGCGTCCAGAGTGTCTTCAATATTGCGCAGGTTGCTGCGCATTTCTTGCGCCAATTGCGCGACCAGCAGTTTTTCTTGCGCTTCGCGGCTGACGGCATCCAGTTGCGGCAGATCGATTTCTGCGGCCATGGCCGGGTTAGCCAGGCGCTGCAACATGGCATCGACTTGCGGCGGGAAGTCTGACGATTGCTGCGGGTAAATGGCCAGGGCGCTGTCGGCCAGCAACAGGGCAGTGGCCAGTTCCAGCGCTTCGGGCTCGCTGATGCCGCGACCGGCACAACGTTCAAACACGCCCGATACGCCTTGCCACAGCTTTTGCAGGCCAGGGATATCCAGCTCTTCGCAATGCGCGGCCAGGCGATTGATGTCGTTGGCCAGTTGCGGCAGGCGATCTTGCTGACCAGCGGCCACGCGGCTCCACAGGTCTTTGGCGTTGCTCAGTTCTTCACGCAGGGCACGGGCCGTTTGCGCGCGGGCCTGGGCTTGCGGCGACAAAGTGCTGGCACCAGCATCGGCCAGCATGCCTTCCAGTTCGAAAGCCTGTTTCAGGCGCAGTGCCAGATGGCTCTGGCTGCGGTCATGCGCCAAGAGATACAGCAAGTCGCGGAACAAGCGCTCGGCAACGCGGCTGGAACCGTCGGCCAGTCGTCGCAGTTGCAGGTTCAGGCGCATCAGCAGCAGGCGCGGGTCCAGATCCGGCGTGTTGTCGTTGCTTGGCAATGCGTCGACCACCGCAGCAGCACTCCACCAGAAGGCGCGCGGCAGCATATTGTTTTGGGCGCTGGCCAGTTCGGTCAGGCTTTTGGCCATGGCGGTAGCACCCGCGGCATCGCGGGCACGCAGCCAGCGCAGCAGGCCGGATTCATAACGAGTACGTTGCTGTTTCACCCAGGCCGGAACATCGGCTTCGGCTACGGCATGGTGCGGAAAGTCAGCCGGTACCACCAGTTGGCCCAACTGCGGAAAGAACAGTTCGGCGCCACTGATGGTGTGGCCACGCATGGCCGCTACTTTGGACAGTTGTTCGCGCAATACCAGCGGTACGTTCGGCGCACCGGCAGAAATCCGTTCCAGATAACTGATCGTATCTGCGGTAACGGCGATGGCGGTTTCCAGCGCGTGGTTGCCGGTTTCTTCACGGGCCACGCTGGCAACCAGCAGTTCAGCTTCTTCGCAATAACGCGCCAAGCCTTGTAGTTCGACCATTTGCAAGGCGCCTACGGCCTGGTGCAGATGGGTTTGCGCATGCTTGAGCAGAGCGGCGTCCTGGACGCTGCCAAACTGCTTGAGCGCCTCGGCCGCACGGCTCAAGGTTTGTTCAAGCTCTCCCTTGACCCAGATCAGGGAGCCTTGATCGAATTCGGTATGCACGCTCATGAGGATGACCCGGTTCGTTCAAGGGGCCGACATTCTCGCGCTGACCGTCGCGCGCTGACTGAACCTGGCAAAGTACAGCGCAGGGCAGGGCGAAATGGTCATTGCGGTTTGTCAGCCCCTCAAAATTAATGCTGTGGAGCCAGGCACCGCGCAACCCGATGCTGCATGGAAGCACCAAGGGGTTACGCGGGTGCAATACGCCCGATGTTTAGTTGAGTTTGAAGCCGGACACCGAGCTCTTCAGCCCTTCTGCCAGTCCGTTCAATTGACCGACCACGACCGCAGACTGTTTCACACCGGCGGAGGTTTGTTCGGTCACCGACAAAATGTCGCGCATGGAGGCATTCACGCGGGCGGCCAGTGCGGCTTGCCCTTCGGTTTCCTGCGCAATCGACTGAATCTGCACCGCCAGATCGCGGGTAACGCGTTCGATCTCGGTCAGTGCGCGACCGGCCGCATCAGACAGCTTGGCCCCTTCGACCACGCCCTGTGTGGACACTTCCATCGCCGCTACCGCGTCATGGGTATCGGTCTGAATGGTCTTCACAATCGCGCCGATCTGCTTGGTCGCTTCGCCGGAACGTTCCGCCAGACGCTGAACTTCTTCCGCAACCACCGAGAAGCCGCGACCGGCATCACCCGCCGCCGCCGCCTGAATCGCCGCGTTCAACGCCAACACGTTGGTCTGTTCGGTAATGTCGGAAATCAGTTCAACGATTTCACCAATTTCCTGTGACGATTCACCCAGACGTTTAATCCGTTTCGCGGTTTCCTGAATCTGTTCGCGAATTTCGTTCATGCCCTTGATCTGGTTGTTTACCGCAGAGGCGCCCTGTTCAGCAGCAGCCAGTGAGGACTGCGCAACCTCAGCCGACTGGTTGGCGGTGGCAGAAACGTCCTGGATCGAGCGCACCATCTGTTCAACGGTCTGGTTGGTGCTGACAATTTCGCGCGACTGGCGATCCGCCGCCGCGATCAGTTCGGTCGACACGCCTTGCGCTTCGCCGGTGGCCTGACCCACCTGATCGGTTGCCCGGTTAATACCGGTAATCAGCGAGCGCAGCTCTTCAATGGTGTAGTTGATCGAGTCGGCAATCGCGCCGGTCAAGTCTTCAGTCACCGAAGCGCGCACGGTCAAGTCACCGTCGGCCAGGTCGGACATTTCGTTCAGCAAGCGCAAAATCGCTTCCTGGTTCTTTTTGTTTTCGCCTTCGATCTGCAAGCGGCGACGTACCGAATCCTGGTTGTACACGCGTTGCAGGAAGTACAGCGCAGCCAGCGCAGTGCCGATGAACAAGAATTCGAGCACCGTCACCAGCACGCTACCGGCGGTGTTTTCGTACACGCTGGCCAGTTCGATGGAGTTCTTCAGCAGCGGTTCGGAATCACGCACGATGGTCTGGTTGGCCAGACGCGTGTTCACCATTGGCTGCATGTTGTGCGAGAAGGACGTCACCACCGTCTGGAAGCGGGTGAAGTAAGTGCGGATTTCCTGCAGCTTGCTCACCATGGCCGAGGTGTTGGCCGGGCGAATCTGCAACTCGTCGCTGCCATCAATAAAGCCGGTGATGATGTCGCCGAAGGTCGAGGTATCTTTACCCAGCAAGAACACGGTTTCCGGGTTGATCAACTCACTGGCCAGCAGGGCGTTGGCGTTCTTGGCCATACGCTGCGACAACATGGCCAGCTGGTTGGCGTAGTCCAGTTCGTGCACTGTGCCACCGCCTTCCGACAACATGGCGGCAAATTGCTGAGTCAGTTCCAGCAAGCGCGCATCGTTCTCGTTAATACCGGCAACGCTCTTGCCCACGGTAATCAGCGGCTGCTTTTGCTTGATGATGGTGTCAACGGTCGGGCGGCTGGGGTTGGGGCGGAAAGACTGGGTCCAGACCTGATCCACCGCATCCAGCGTGCCGGACGGGTTACGCACAAACACGCCAAACAGACTGTGACCGGACAGGCTCATCAAATCCTTGTCGAAACGACCATAGGCGTCTTCCAGAATCTTGAAGGCCTCCGGGTCACCCCGTACTGCCAGCGTGGATGCCCGCGCGATCCGCTGCGACAACATCTGCATTTCCGTAGCGGTTGAACGACGTTCCGCGTTCACACCAGAAGCCTGGAAAGCGAAGAAGGCAATCAGCGCGGCGCCGACACCGGCTACACCCACGGTACCGAGCAACCACGCCACTTGCTGGCGCGCCGGCAAGTGGCCAATCAGTGGAACCGGACGCAGAACGGAATCTTCGTTGCCTTCTGGCAAACGCAGTTTTTCCAGAATCCACGTGGTTTTTGCTGAGTCCAGCTTGGCGCCAGACGCGTCAACTGACTTGTTCTTGCGGCCAAATAAACCCTTCAGGCCATCCGCTTTCAATGCCATTTGGTGCTTCTCCCTGATACTGCCCCTGTCCGCCTACGCGCTCTGTGGTGCGCGTTTCACGTCAGTCGCTTGCGCGAATTATGCAATTAGTGATGCGTGATAATCCGTTGTTCTTGCAGCGTTTGTCCACGCCACCCGGTGTGCCGGGCAGGCAGTGGGCGCTGTCAGTTCACACCGGCCTGTAGAAAATGTGGGTCGACCGCCAGACGGGCTACATCCAGGGTTTGCCATTGTCCGCCTGCAGCATCGCGGAACTGCGCTTGCGCCCACGGATGCAGGCTTTGCGTCGCCTCGCCCTGCATATCGGCCAAATGCTTCAGACCGAGCATGCGATCAACCAGCACTGCCGAGTGCAAAATGTGGCGCGGGTGCAACAAAATCAGGCGCGCCGCAGCACTGGTAGTGAGTGTCGGCCCGCCAAAAAATGCAGAAATGTCGGATACGCTGACCAGATTGCCCCGCACATTGGATACGCCGCGAAACCAGGGCTGCGCCAGCGGCACGCCAGATACCTGAGGCACCGGCATGACCTCGGCCACGTCGGCCAGATCCACCAGCCAGTTGGCATCGCCAATGCGCACGCCCAGATGGGCGTCGACATGCTCGGCGGATGCCGCCGTTTTCAGGCGCGCAACCACCCCTTCCTGGTACTCGCGCAAGCTGATGCGCTTGGCCATGTTCATTCCCCCCGGAATCTTGCTCTTAGCCTGCTTGTTTTAGTCTGGCCAAGTGAGTCGCCAATCTGCTTACAGTGCGGCGATCTTGTTGAACAGCTCTTGCGGATCGACCGGTTTGACGATGTATTCCACCGCGCCTTGTCGCTTGCCCCACACCATGTCGGTCTCCTGGTTCTTGGAGGTACACATGATGATCGGAATATGTTTCGTTACTTCATCACGCGAAATCTGGCGTGTTGCCTGGAAGCCATTCATGCCTGGCATCACGACGTCCATCAAGATCAGGTCGGGCATGATTTCTTTAACCTTGCCTACTGCTTCTTCGCCTGATTCGGCGGTCAACACCTGGTATCCGGCTTTGCTGAGCAGCTCGCCGAGGAAGTGACGCTCGGTTGGAGAATCATCAACAATCAGCACTTTTTTGATAGACATGAGACTGGGTTCCGTTTTTGAGGTGTTCCGGGTATTACATGCCAGCCGGGATTTTGGGGCCGGCCAGGCAACAACTAAACAACGATTAACCTGGCTGCCGCGCCTTGGCGTGCTGGTCGACGGCAGTCAGTAAACTGTCTTTGGTAAATGGTTTGGTCAGATATTCATCCGAACCCACCATGCGCCCGCGGGCACGATCAAACAGGCCATCCTTGGATGACAGCATGATCACCGGCGTGGCTTTGAATCTCGGGTTTTTCTTGATCAGCGAACAGGTTTGATAGCCATCCAGCCGCGGCATCATCACATCCACAAAAATCACGTCGGGGTTGTGGTCGCTCACTTTGGACAGCGCGTCAAAACCGTCTTCTGCCAGGATGACTTCGCAACCGGCCTGCCCGAGAAAAATTTCTGCACTACGACGGATGGTGTTGCTGTCGTCAATCACCATCACTTTGACCCCGGTAAGACTGGGCATGGTGTTTCTCTCCTGATACTGCAACAACTTGGGTGCGGTCGTTCCGACGCTTTTGGGCCTTGCTTACAACGCGACTCAGCGCACTCTGAACAGGCGATGGGCATGATGTGTCGAGGATCATACCGGCGCATTCTCGAATTAGACAAGGCTAATGCGCGCACGGTGTTGCGAGCGGCGCAGCCAGCGTGATATCCGGTATCCCGAACCCGAAAAGCCTGTGATTTTCAAGAGTTTCTGCGTTTTCTGCCTGACTGGGTGACACGCGGCAGTAACGCAGCGACGTCTGGCGGAAAAGCGCGCCGGGCGGGTTGAATTCTGATTATTGCTTTCCTTATATGATCGTATGAAAGCATTTGATCTGAATCAGTCTGGCGCCTGTTTTCGCGGTGATATTGCCCAAGTCGGGTAAAACCACTGCCCATCTGCCTTCTCCCCAATTCATACCTTTCGGGATTCAAAGGTTGTTCTTTCGCCCGTGCTGCCTGGCTCGAGAATCGGTAAAGGCCGGGTCAAGCGGCGACCATCACAATATTTCCAACGTAACGCAAGGAGTCATCATGTCTTTGATCGATCAAATTGGCAGCATGCTGGGCGGTTCAAGTGGCGATGAGGCCAACGCGGGCGCATTGAAAACGCTGCTGGATCAGAGCGGTGGTATCAGTGGCCTGATCAGCAAGTTCCAGCAAGGCGGACTGGGTGAAGTGGCGCAGTCGTGGATCAGCTCTGGCCAGAATCTGCCTATTTCGGCAGATCAGCTGCATCAGGTACTGGGCAGCGATACCGTTGCCGCCGTGGCGCAAAAACTGGGCGTGGACCCGCAAGAAGCGGCCAGCCATCTTTCGCAATTGTTGCCTAAAGCGGTGGATACGCTCACACCGAATGGCGAATTGCCTAGCTCGGACAGCCTGTTGTCATCCGGACTGGATATCCTGAAGGGCAAGTTGTTCGGTTGATTGCGCAAAGACATCGGGCGCCGCGCAGGCACCCGATGTCTTTATGCCAGCAAACGGGCCGCCACTGCGCGGCCCGTTTTGCGTCCTTCGCGAATGGCGTAATTGGTGCCGCGATCTTCCGGGTAAATCTGCGCCATTGACGCCAGCGTCATGCCCGGCACCGGGCCTTGTTCGGGCGGAATCAACTGGCTGTAGTGTTTTTCAACTACTGGCTGCGACCAGCGCGCCTTCCATACGTGATGGCGCAGGATCCAGTCGCGGGTAAATTCCGGGAACATCTTTTGCAAATAAGGGATGGAGAAATCCAGCACCTCATCGGCGCTCATGGCATACAGCGCGTCGGTATGCGGCAGGTATTTGGAGAGATAAACAATGTGCCGCCCGCCATAAGTCTCGGCTTTCTCGAAGTTGGTATGTTCGATCACGCCCACAAACGGGAAGGTCGGGTCATTCACGTTCAGCCAGTAGGTTTTGGACAAACTGCGGTCCAGTTCCAGCACCAGACATACGTTGGCCAGATAGTGGATGCGGTTCAGCTTGGCCAGGTAATCCGGCGCAGCCCAATGCTGGATCATCCCGGCAATCAGCGGCAACGCCGGCGTAGCGATGATCTCGTCGGCAATCAGCAAACCGGCCGGGGTTTCGATATGGAACTTGCCGTCGATGCGCTCAAAACGTTGCACTGGCGTATTGGTCAGCACGCGCCCGCCCAGACGCTTGAGTTGAATGGACAGTGATTCAGCCAGCGCCACAAAGCCGCCTTTGAAATAGGCCAGCCGTTCTTCGCCTCCTTTGCCACGACTACCGCCGCGCAACTTGAGCTTGTTCCAGAACCACACGGCGGAGATATCGTCGGCCACCGGACCGAATTTGCCCTTGAGCAACGGCTCCCACACCACCTTGTAAACCTGCTCGCCGCCCAGCTCCTTGAGCCACTCGGCGGCAGTTTTACCTTCCAGCTCCATCCAGTTTTTGACCTTGCGTGCCCGCAGGGCCAACAGGCCTAGCCGGATGCGGTCGGTAAAGCACAGTGGCGTAAAGCGCAGCAGATCGCCCGGCGTGGAGAGTTTGAAGAAGTGATTGGCGAACCACACGCCGGTATTGGTGGGGTTGATCGCTACGTGTTCGTTCAGATGCAGCTCATCAATCAGCTGCATCACTTCGCGGTCATTGGTAAACCAGTGGTGATAAAAGCGGTCGAGCTTTTCACCGGCCACATCAAACGCTCCGGCCAGACCGCCGATTTCGCTGTCCGCTTCCAGCACAGTGACGTCGATGCCCGCTTTGGCCAGTTCATAAGCGGCAGCAAGACCAGTAAAACCGCCGCCGATCACGGCAACGCGAGTGGTAGTGGGTAGCGCGGTCATTGTTCTTCTTCTCTTTCTTGTTCTTTTGCGGCGCGAATATCGCGGGCCAGCGGGTTAACGACGAGATAAAGGCCGCCCAAAATGGTGGGCGGCAGCCACAACAACAGATGGACGACCAAGGCAAACGCAGTAGCGGCGACGGTGGAATTTGCCAGCGCCGTCATCGCGTGCACGGTGAAGTAATCAAAGGTGCCCACATAACCGGGCGTGGAGGGGATCAGCGTGGCCAGCGTGCCCACCGGCAAGGCCAGCCAGCCTGCTTGCGGGGCGATCAGATCCGGCAGCGCCAGCCCGGCAAAATAGAACACAAAACCTTCAGCCAGCCATGCCGTCAGCGACCAGCCTACCAGCCGCAACATGCTGCCGCCTTTGGCCAGATGCGCCAGTGTGGCCAGACCTTTGTTGACCTCGGCGCGCAGCTTTTCGCCAATGCCTGGCGCGAAGTGGGCGATGAGCGCAGTGACGCCACGCGCCAGCGGCGAGAACGCTTGCGGAAACACCAGTACGCCAAAAATCGCCAGCGCCAAAGCAAACAGAAAACCCGCGCCCACACCGGCAAAGCTGGCGGCGTTCAGACTGAAAGCAGTTAGCGCGGCGCCCAGCAACACCAGCACCATCAACAGGTCCAGCAAGCGCTCGACAAACAACGTCGCCAGCACCGTGCCGGAGGTAGTCCCCAGACGGCTGTTAAAGGCGAACGCGCGCAACACATCCCCAGCCCGAAACGGCAATACGTTGTTGGCGGCAAAACTGGCCAGCAACGGACCGGCGCAAGTGAACCAGCTAATGCCGGGAACATCTTTGGCCAGCATGGAACGCCAGCGCGCAATGCGACACGAATACCCGACGCAGAACGCACCCAGTGCGGCCAGTACCCAGGCGTATTGCGTGGCGGCGAGGGCTGCGACCAAACCATGCCAGTCGATCTGGCGGACGATCAGCCACGTGAACAGCACTGCCAACAGCGCGCCCAGCAACAGCCGAACTAGCGATTTCGAATTCATTGACGGCTCATTATTTGCGATCCACTACCGGGCTGCGGCTGCTCTGCGGGCCATCGGTGCCGGCATAGCCGATATATTCGTCCACCACGTACAAAGGGCGGCGTTTGACTTCGCTGTAAATGCGGCCGACGTACTCGCCCAGAATGCCGACGCACACCAGTTGTACGCCACCAATAAACAGCACGGCGATCATCAAGGCGGTCCAGCCTTCGACCCAGATATCGGTAAACAGCCGTAAACCGATGGCATAGAGAATGCCCAGCAGCGCCAACGCGGCAGCGGTCATGCCTACGCCAATCGACAACTGCAAGGGTTTGCTGGAGAACGACAAAATGCCGTCGCTGGCAAAGCGGATCATCTTGCGCAGCGGGTATTTGCTTTCACCGGCAAAACGTTCGGCGCGAGCGTAGGGCAGGGAGACCTGTTTGAAGCCCGCCCAACTGACCATGCCGCGCACAAAGCGGTCGCGCTCCGGCATGGCGCGCAGCACGTCCACCACTTTGCGGCTCATCAGCCGGAAATCACCGGTATCCAGCGGGATAGGCACATCTGACAGCTTGTTCAGCAGGCGATAGAAAGTGCGGGCGGTGGAGAGCTTGAAAGCCGATTCGCCCGGTCGTTCGGTGCGGGTGCCATAAACCACGTCGTAGCCTTGACGCCAGCTGGCGATCATCTGGTGGATCAGCTCGGGCGGGTCTTGCAGATCGGCGTCGATCAACACCACGGCATCGCCGCGTGCGGCATCCAGCCCGGCCGAAACCGCAATCTGGTGGCCGAAATTGCGGGCGAAGGCCAGCAGGCGCACGTTTGGATTGGTGGCGGCGATCTCTTTGAGCAACACGCGAGTTTGATCGCGACTGCCGTCGTCGATGAACACCAGTTCGTAATCCAGATCAGTCAGCTCGCTGCAAAAGGAATTCAGACGGCGGATGGTTTCGCCGATGACTTCTTCCTCGTTGTAGCAAGGCACCACGATTGAAATGAGCGAGCGCGTCATGATTGAGGTCCGGTCACTTTTTGATCACTTTTTGATCCACAGGCCAACTTGCGAGCCGCCATCGGCATAGAACGGATGCCAGCTGTACTGGCTGCCAATGGCAGTATTGATGTTCTGCCACGCTGGTAAACCCATGCCCGCTTCGGCACGCGTCCAAGCGATATAGCGCACGTGATTCAGTGCCAGCCAATCGAGCGCTTCCGGGAAAGTGCCGTGGTAAAACGCCTTGGTTTTGTCCGACTGCATCCAGACATCACGCGGTGCGCCATGCCACAGACTGACGTGATTAGGCCAGCCTTGCATGGAAATCTGGTTGGAGAACAGCGCCACCAGTGTCTGGTTGGTATACGCGTCGCCATACCAGTTCTCCAGCAACACACCGCGTGGCGCGTTCTTGAGGTAGCCGACCATATCGCGCATCGGTGGGTCGTTCAGGAACGAGCGTGAGCCTTCCAGATGACCCGCGTCGGCTTTGCCGGTGCTCATCAGGTAATTAGCGGTGTCCCAGGCGTAAGTGCAGGTCAGTGCAAGCGATGCATAGGCAATCCAGCGCGTTACCTTGCGTTGACTGGCTAACGCCATGGTGCCCAGCGTGAGCAGCGCACCGCTGTACATCCAGCCCCACCATTTCATGGTGGTATTGGTGCGGATGAACTTGCCGCCGGAAGGGTCCTGCACGTAGATGAATTCGGAGATCACCAGCATGGCGCCAAAGGCAATAACCAGCATCAAAGCCAGCGGACGGGCGCGCTTTTCCAGCAGGGCCAGCCCCAGCAACACCAGCATGGGCCACAGAAAAGCGATAAACCGCAACACCGGGGTGTGATCCATCCAGCGTACAGGGTAGATCGGCGTGTTGATGGCCTGATTGGCCAGCCCGCTCAGATACGGATAAACCAGCAATGCGCTCAGCAAGCCGCCACCGATGATCGCCGTCCAGTCTGGCGGATTTTTCTGCTGATAACGCCAGCCGATCCAGCTCAATAGCAATACGGCAGAGAACGGAAAAATCCACGTATTGGTGATCAGCATGACCGGCACTGTGCCTGCCAGCAAAGCTTGCCCCAGCCGCGGCGACAGGGCGACTGCGCCCGCAATGGCCGGTGCCTCTAGCCACGCGATCAGCGCCAGTGCCAGGAACAGCAAGAAGTAACTACCCAGCGGCGGATGGAAATCGCCCAGATAGAACTGATAGCCAAAGTTCTCCATCGGGATTTCACGCGTTTCGAAATCCGGCGTGGGTTTGTTGGCCTCAGTCAGCGGCGGGAACAAAGCGCGACCCAGCGTGGTGCCTTGGTCCTTGATGCGCAATTCGTAGTTACCGATAAAGCGCGCGCTGCCCCACATGAAATCGTTGGCAACCCAATCCGGCGGCGTGGCCGGGTTGGGGTCGGCCACCAGATGCATGATCGGCGTGATGCCGGTGCCGCCCAGCGCCAAAGCCGCAATCAGCAGCAAGCGCGGGGCTTTGCGGGAGATGAAGCGGCTGGCGAAATCCCAGGCCAGCGACAGCGACAATGCCATGACCAGCACAAAGGCGATGTTGTAGGCAAAACCCGGCTGCCAATTGAACAAGCGGCCCATCAACGCCGCGCCATAGTGCTGGAAGGCGTAGTAAAAATCGAAATGATGCGGCGGATACCAGATATCCAGCGGCGGCAAGGTATCGCCTGGATAATAGTTCTGCATGAAGTACAGATCGGTCACGCGCTCGGAGGTCGGGTAAATGGAAGGCAGTACAAACTTCCAGGCCAGACCGTAGATAAACGCTGCTGCAAACACCCGCTCGGATGCCTTGAAGGCGGCGCTGCGGCATTCGATCTTTTGCAGCCACAGCGCGCCCAGTGCCAGCGCGCTGGTCAGTGGCCACGCCCAGCCAATCTGGCCCAGACCCACAAAGTGTTCCAGCGCGCACAACACCAATGTAACGCCCAGCACGCCCACCGCGCGGGCGATGGGATACGGCAACCAGTGGCCCAGCGTGGCCGTCAGCCCGGCCAGGTGCAGCCAAAGTAAAATCAGGCTGCCCAACAAGAAAATCATCGTCATGGTGTTATTGGCCCCGCAATTCCCACAGCCCGAATTCAATGCCGTTGTTGTTGGATAAACCACGCCAGATATAGCGGCTGGCGAGCAAGCTTTGCATGCGGGCAAAGGCGCCTGGGTCGCGCGTCTGGTCGTAGCTGCTCCAGACCACGTAGCGCACTTTGCGGCTGGCCAGCCACTGCGCCGCATCGGGCAAACCGCCGTGGTACAACGCGCGGATATAGTCGGCGTCGCGGTTGATAAACCACGGATGATCGCGCCACAGGCCTTCATGATCTGGCCAGCCCAACGCCGACGGCTGGCCGCTGTGCAGCGCAAAGGCGCCATGCACCGTGTATGAACCACCATCCAGCCCTTCCATCACCAGGCCCTTTGGCGCGCTGCGTAGATAACTGAGAATGGCGCGTTGGCCCGGATCGTCCGCCAGCCAGGCATCGCCCGCCAGTCGTCCCGCGTGATTCTTCGGGTGATTGATCCAGTACTGCGCTTGCGGAATAACATACAGGCAGGTCGCCAGCAGTGGCAGCCATGCCACGCTGCGTATCCATTTTCGGCTGGATGCCAAGGTAAGAGTGCCCAGCAAGGCAATGCCTGCCGGGAACAACCACGACCACCATTTGAGCGTGGTATTGAAGCGGTTGTACTTGCCGCCCAGGGGGTCATCGATAAAGAAAATCTCGGTGATGATCAGCAGGATCAAAACGCCCCAGGCTGCCCACCAGCTGCGCCGATCATCCCGACCGCTGGCCAGGCCCAGACCTGCCAGCACCAGCACCGGCCACCACACTGCAATGAACTGGCGGATCGGGGTGTGATCCAGACTGGTAACCAGGGCAAAGGCCGTCGGTACCGCGTTGGGGGCGAAATGCGCGAGGAATGGGTAAATCAGCACGCCTGCGGTAACCGCGCCACCCAGCAAGGCCCGCCAAAACACCGGCAAGCCGCTACGCCAGCGATAAGCGCACCAGCCCAGAATCAACAGCGCCTGCAATGGCAGCGTCCACGGGTTGAGCGCCAATAACAGCGGCAGGCTCAGGCCCAGCAGAAACACGCCGGTTTCATCACGCCAACCGTAGGCATCCGTTTCGGTGTTTTCGGAAGAGTTGTCCGCGCGGCGAGGCTCAAGTGCGCCAATCAACGCCAGCACAAACAACAACAATGCAAAGCCACCGACTGGCGGATGCAGATCGCCCAGGTAGGTGTAATAAGAGATGGTTTCCAGCGGCAAATCCCTTGTTTCAAAGTCCGATGTGGGCTTTTGCTCGGGAGTCAGCGCCGGAAATAGCGCACGGCCCAGTTCGGTATTGACTTGCTGATCATACAAACCGGTAAAGCGGGTGTTGGACCACAGCAGCGTTACCGCGTTGCCATCAGCTTGCTGGGCGTTGGTGGAGGGCAGATCGTAGATCAGCGGCAGCAGCGGCGCGACGCCGGTACCGCCCACCGTCAGCGCGGCGACCACCAGCAAGCGTCCGGCGCGACGTTGCAAGAAGCGCCCGGTGAGGCTCCAGGCCAAGCTGGCGGTAAAGGCGAAGGTGGTGCAAAAGCCCAGGTTCATCGCCCGGCCTGCATCCAGATTCAGAAACCGTCCCTGCAACGCGGTGGCGTAATGCAGAAAGCCGTAATAGATATCGAAGCGATAACCCGGCAGCCATTGATCCGGCGGCGGCAAAGTAGAGCCGGGCAGATAGTTGGCTACAAAGTACAGGTCAGTCAGATGCTCGGATTGGGCATCCAGATCGGGAAAGACAAACCGCCAGGCCAGCGCAAACAGAAATGCGCAGGCAAAGGGCAGTTGTCCGCGCCACCAGGCGGCGTCCGCCAGCCGCTTGTTGAGCGTCAACACTGACAACGCGGTGCAGATGGGCCACAGCCAGGCCAGATGCCCCAGCCCGGCAAAGTGTTCAACAAAGAACAGCGCCAGGCACAGCAGCAGCACGCCGGTGGCGCGCGCCAGATCGATATCGCCCAGGCGACGTTCAAAACACTGCGCCAGTCCTGCCAGATTAATGAACAGAATCAATAGCGTCAGTGCGAGGGCAATCAGGCCCATGGTCTCCCTCCTCCGGGTACCGGATCGCTGTTGGGATCAACAACTGGAAGACCGGCTGGCGTTGGTATCCACGCAACACCCAGGCAGAGGCGGGTTAATCGAGGCGGGAGATGGCGGCAGCGGAATTCCGGTTGCGCCCGTGATTTTTGGGTGCGTCCGGCGTTTTATCATGCTTTGCGCGGTAGCGGAACATGCAACCGGCAAGCTTGTTTTAAGTTGCGCAGCTTACTATGCCAGAACTTGCCAATTGCAGGGCAAGTCACCGTAAAAGGACGGATGGCGCTTGCCACAAGGCTGAACGGCGGTTCCAATGCGGGCCATGACTTTATCTTGCCGTCCCGGCTGCGGTGCCTGTTGCATTGCGCCTTCAATCACCAGCCCCTTACCCGGCATGCCAAACGGCAAGCCCGCTGGAGTTCCGTGTGTAAATCTGCTGCCCGATTATCGCTGCGCGGTATTCGGCAAACCCGAACGCCCGGCCTTTTGCGGCGGGCTGCAGCCAGAAGCCCAGATGTGTGGCGACTCGCGTGCTGGGGCGTTGATATGGCTGGCGCAGCTGGAAACCGCCACTGCGCCGTAACGCGGCGCTAACGGGCAGTGTCGTAGCTGAGTTTCGGATACCAATCCTTCCCGCGACCGGCAGGCGTCAGATCGAGGATGGTCCACAGCGGCATCAGGTCCGGCGCACCGCGTGGGTCCTGGCCGGGATCGGCGGTTTCAAAGCCCATTTCATCGCCATAAAAATGGCGAACCTGATCTCCCGAGCGGGTGAATACGTTCAAGCCGGGCACGTCGTCGCCAGCCGGGTCTTCGCCGATGTAATCGCGGTTAAAGCTGTTGCCGACGGATGAATACAACCGTAGATGTCGCCAGCCACGTTCTTGTTTGAATGCCTCCATGCGTTCAATCGGCGCGCGGGCGAAGACGGCAAAGCCGACGCGTTGCAAGATGTCGGGCATCTCGCCATCCCAAGCGCTGAGCAAACAGGTGCACATCGGGCAGGGACGTTCGCGCCGGGGGCCGAACATCCAGTTGTAGACGATCAGGGTGTCATGCTCGCCAAAAATCTGGCTGAGGGTGACTGGGCCATCGATACTTTCAAAGCGGTAATTTTCTGGTACCAAACCACCTGCTGGCAAAGCGCGGCGTTGCTCGGCGACGCGTTCGATCTGCCGTCGCAGTTCGATTTCTTCAGCCAGCAGGGCATTACGCGCCTGGCGGTATTCCGGGGTCTCGCCGGGAAAACGGCGGGGGGATTGTGCCAGTTCGGTGGCGGGGACGAGCTGAGGTTGATTCATGGAGGTCTCCATGAGGTGATCGCAGCTGTGATCCTGGCCTGGCCTTTGGGGGTTGTGGCTGGTAACGCCTGATTGCGCCCGCTGCACGGTCAGCGGGGTAGGCATGCGCTGGCAAATGACGTGTTTGCGGCCAACAAAAAGGCCGGATGGTGATCCGGCCTTTTTGGCGAGTCTGCTGCAAGAGAGCGGCTTACTGCGCGCCCGGCTCCGTAACAAAGCCCAGCTTCTCAATGCCTGATTGCTGAATTGCCGCCATGGTTTTGGCGACGTATTCATATTGAACTTTGCGATCACCACGCAGGCGGATTGTCGGTTGCGGGTCTTTGGCTGCTGCGGCGGCCAGATGTTCTTTGAACTCGGCTTCGCTCAATTTGGTTTCGTCCCAGAAAACCGAGCCATCTTCCGTCACCGAGATATTCACCGACGCCGGTTTGACCACCTCCGGCTGGTTGGCGGCGCGCGGCAGGTTCACTTTCACCGCGTGCGTCAGTACCGGTACGGTGAGCATGAAGATAATGAGCAGCACCAACATCACGTCCACCAGCGGAGTCATGTTGATCTCGCTCATGACTTCGCTGTTGTCGCCACCGATTGATTTGCTGAATGCCATCTGACCTTACTCCGCGTGTTTGGACTGACCGTTCACCACCGCCAGTTGCGGGCGGGATTGATCGCGGGCCACGGGGGCGCCGGTCACAAAGTAGGCATGCAGGTCCTGGGCAAAACGGTTGAGCTTGCCGGTAATGGAACGATTGCCGCGTACCAGCGCGTTGTAGGCCAGCACAGCCGGGATCGCCACGGCCAGACCAAACGCGGTCATCACCAGCGCTTCGCCCACCGGGCCCGCAATTTTGTCGATGCTGGCCGCGCCGGCAGCAGAGATGCCGATCAGCGCGTGATAGATGCCCCAAACAGTGCCGAACAAGCCCACAAACGGCGCCGTGCTACCGACCGATGCCAGGATCGACAAGCCACGTTGCATGCGCTCGGTGCCTTCTTCAATCGCGCCGTTCAGGCTGCTGATCAACCAGTCAGAAAGTGCCAGCTGGCCGTGCAGATCAGCCTGGTTGTCGCGGTGGTGTGCCACAGCGGCCTGGCTTTCCAGTGCCAGCAGGCGGAACGGGTTGTCCTGGGTTTTGCCGGTCAGTTGCGCCAGACCTTCGTCAAAGCGGTGGGCATGCCAGAAGTCGTGCGCGGCGGCCGCGCGACGGCGATTGGCCACGAGGCGGAAAGCATGCGTGACGATCACATACCAGCTGGCAATCGACATGATCAACAAGATGGTGGCAATGGCATGAGTGACGAAATCGCTCTGAGCCCACAGGTGGGCAAGGCTGAACTGTTGCGGTTGCATGGATGAGGCTCCTGTCTATTTGAGTGTTTGATCTCGCTGTGGCGTGAGTCGAGTGCCACAGCGTGTTTTGTCTTTGGTGTGAAGTTTGTGGATCAAGGCGCGTTAAGCGAGAACGTCACCGGCTGCACGTACCACATGGCAATCGGCTGGCCGCCTTGTCTGGCTGGCGTGAATTTCCATTTGCGAACGGTTTCCAGCGCGGAGCTGTCCAGCCGGCCAAAACCGCTGCTTTGCTTGAGCTTGATATCGCCCACCGTGCCGTCGGCCTGGATATAGACCTCTAGCAACACGCGGCCTTCTTCGCCCAATTTGCGGGAAATGGTCGGATAGGGCGGCTTCATGTTGCCGGTGGCGGCGGCATCGACTCGCGGTTGCGAGATCGCCGCCGGTGCAGGCGCTGCTGGCGCTGGTTTGGGCTCGGCCGGTGGTGGCGCCTCGGGTGCTGGTTTGATTTCATGCACTGGCGGTTCAGTCGCAACCTGGTTCGGTTTGGCGACCGGAATCGGCGGCAGCGGCTTGGGCACTGGAGGCTGTTTCACCACAGGCTGCGGCTTGGGCTGAACTTGTTGTTTGGGCGTGGGTGGGGCGACCACAGGCAACGGTGCCGGGGTTTCCAGAGTCACCGTAATTTCTTTGGGAGGCTGCGGCGGTTGCGTTTGCACCGTATGCAGCAGCGCACCAATCAATAGCACGTGTGCTCCGGTTACCAGCCCCAGTCGTGTTGCCTGGTTGCGATTCATATCTAAATGAGAATTACTTGCATTTATTCGAAGAGGCATATGATAATGATAACCCTTCGCATTTGCAAAGAAATTGCAAGCGAAACGAAATTAAATCCGCTTGCCAGCTTCGGTGCTGGTCTTGATCTGCCTTAAAGCTGCAAAGACAGCGGGCGATCAGTCACTCGTTCAGATCGCAGTCTGGTTTGTTCAGGACTTCCGGGGTGACATGGCGGGCGGAAATAAAACAGGCGGTAAACGCCACAAAACAGCCAGATCATTCCCTCGGAGACATCCCTCATGCCTTTGGCCAAAAAGCCACTCGCTGCCTTGCTCGCGGCGGCATTCACTGCGTCTTTTGCCTATGCAGATGACATCACCTCGACCACTAAACCTGCTGCATCCGAACAAGCACTGCCATCGGTCAACGTTAACGCCACGGCGGACCGTGACGAGGCCCGCACCGATTACAACCCCGGCGTCAGCACTGTGGGCGGCAAGGTGCCAACGGCAATTCGCGATATTCCGCAAACGGTAACGGTGGTGAATCGCGCGGTAATGGACGCCCAGGGTGCTGCGTCGCTGACTGATGCGCTGCGCAATGTGCCCGGCATTACCATTGGCGGCGCGGAAGGCGGCCAGATTGGTAACAACATCAATCTGCGTGGTTTTTCGGCGCGTACGGATATTTATCTGGATGGCGTGCGTGATCGCGGTCAGTACTATCGCGACACGTTCTATCTGGATTCGGTTGAGGTGCTCAAAGGCCCGTCATCCATGCTGTTCGGCCGAGGCTCGACCGGTGGTGTGATCAACCAGGTCAGCAAGAAGCCGCAACTGGCACAGGTGGGCGAAGTCAACGTCACCGTGGGCACAGATGACCGCTATCGCACCACTTTTGATGTCGGCCACGCCATCAACGATACCGCGGCCTGGCGGATCGAAGGCATGGCGCAAGATCAGCATTCCAGCCGTGATGTCATCAACAACCAGGATATCGGCATTGCGCCGTCGGTGACGTTTGGCATTGGCGAGCCGACCACCATTACCCTGTCGGCGTTGCTGCAACATAACAACGATATGCCGGATTACGGTGTACCCACCGTCAACAAGCGCCCGGCCAATGTTGACCAAAGCAACTTCTACGGCCTGACCGATGACCGTACCGTGCAAGACGTAGCCACCGTCAGCGCCAACATCGAGCACAAGTTCAACGACAGTCTGACCCTGCGCAACAACACGCAGTACAGCCACTACACCACCGATGCGCGCGAAACCGCATTGAGCACCGTGGTGACACCTGCAGGCGTCGCGCTGGATCGCACCAAGGGCAACCCAACCACCTTGCCGCAAGATTTGCTGCGCGTGCAACTGGCCAGCCATGACCGCGACATTACGGACGAATCGATTTACAACCAGACCGATCTGATCTGGAAAACCAATACCGGCAGCATCAAACACACCGTATTGGCTGGCGCAGAAATCGGCTACGACAAATACGAGAACCAGACCTACTCGCGCAACAACCTGCCGATTGTCTCGTTGATGGACCCGGCGCATTTGTCGAGCCCGGCCAATTCGGTTAGCACCAAGGGCAACTTTGCTGAGTCGACCGCTAACACGCTGGCGTTTTATGCCAACGACACGGTTGAGATCACCAAAGAGTGGAAAGCCGTGGCTGGCCTGCGTTGGGATCGCTTTGATGGCGAGATCAAGAACAGCATCAGCTTGCCGCTGTCGGCCAGTAACGACACGACCTTCACCAGCGTGCGTGCCGGCTTGATTTACCAGCCGACCGACAACCAGTCGTACTACATCAGCTACGGCACCTCGTTTAATCCCTCGCTAGAGGCTTTGACGGTCACGAACGGCACCCAAAACCTGGACCCGGAAAAAAACCGCTCTTATGAAGTGGGCGGCAAGTGGGACTTCCTGGCGGGCGATTTGTCGGTGAACTCGGCCTTGTTCCGCGTACAGAAAACCAATGCCCGCACCCAAGACGCCACCACCGGTTTGTACCAACTGGATGGCGACGTGCAGGTGCAAGGTTTTGAAGTCGGCATTGCCGGCCGGATCACCAAACAGTGGCAAGTGTTCGCGGGCTACACCTACCTGGATGGCACGGTAGAAAGCGCGCTCGACGGCACCACCGGCAATACGCTGGCCAATACGCCGAAGAACACCGCCACGCTGTGGTCGACCTACAACATCACTCACGACTGGGAAGTGGGCGGTGGCTTTGTAACGATGTCTTCGCGTTATGCGGCCAATAACAACATCGTCTCGGTGCCTGGTTACACCCGCTGGGATGCCACCGCGGCGTATCACCAGAAGAACTACGACGTGCGCGTAAACCTGCTGAATCTGACCGACAAGTACTACTACGACTCGGTGATTGCCTCAGACGGTGGCCGCGCTACACCGGGGATCTCCCGCACTGTACTGGTGACGCTGGGTTATCACATCTAAAGGCCTGAAGATTGTTGCGCCGCCTTGATGCATGGCCATCAGGGCGGCGCAATGCATCCAGAGATTGAACAAGGAACAACATGCTGGTCCGAATTCCTCAAGTGCTGAACGCTGAACAACTACGGCTGGCCCGAGCTGCACTGGAAAACGCCGGTGCCGCGTGGGTGGATGGCCGGGTGACGGCGGGTTATCAGGGCGCACCGGTTAAACAGAATCAGCAGATTGACGAGATGTCGCCGGTTGCACGCGAACTGGGCGATCTGATTTTGTCTGCGCTTGAGCGTAATCCACGCTTTATCAGCGCCTGTCTGCCCGACGTGATCTACCCACCCATGTTCAATCGTTACGGCGAAGGCATGACGTTTGGCAGTCACGTCGATGGCTCTATCCGCATTATCCCGGGTAGCGGTGGCCGCAAACTGCGTACGGATATCTCCGCCACGCTGTTTCTGGCGGAGCCGCATGAATACGACGGTGGCGAACTGCAGATTGAAGACAACTACGGTTCGCACTCCGTCAAGCTGGCTGCGGGCGACATGATTATCTACCCGGCAACCAGCCTGCATCGGGTCACACCGGTAACGCGCGGCACCCGGCTGGCCAGCTTTTTCTGGATACAAAGCATGGTTCGCGACGACGCCCAGCGCACCTTGTTGTTTGACCTGGACAATGCCATCCAGACGCTCAATCAAACCAACGCCGATCAAAGCGCCCGCACGACGCTAATTGGCAACTATCACAACCTGCTCCGAATGTGGGGAAACACATGATTAACAGTTTACTGGCCGAAAACCATAAAGGATTTCTGCCCGACCGCCTGCGTACCGGCAATTTTCTGAAATGGCTCAAGCGGGTGCATGCCTGGCTGGGCTTGTGGGGCGCCGCGCTGGGGCTGATGTTTGGCGTGTCGGGCTTTGTGCTTAACCACCGTGCGCAACTGAAGATCAACGCCGTCACCCCGGTGGAAAGCACAGTGCAGATCGCCATCCCCGATGACGCGCACGATGATCCCAAAGACTTTGCCAAGTGGTTCAGCGAATACACCGGCATCAAAGGGCATCCGCGCACCAAAGTCACACCAGCAAAAGAAGTGATCTGGAACGAGAAACCAGTGCAAAAACCGGCGGAGTGGTCGGTGACGCTGGCCAAGCCGAATTTCTCGGTGAGCGCTACCTATACCGAAGGCAACAAGCTGGTAGAGGTAAAACGCAGCGAGACCAATTTCTGGGGCGTGATTACCAATCTGCATAAAGGCGTCGGCGCGGGTGTGGGCTGGATTCTGCTGGTCGATACCCTGGCCGGTGCCTTGATCACCCTGTGCATCACCGGCTTTCTGTTGTGGAGCCGTTTGCACGGCCCGCGCCTGGCTGCGCTCGGATTGATTGGTGGTGCCATTGCCTGGGGCTGCTGGTCGGTGCTGTCGTAAGGCTGGCACGAATGGCAATAACACCAGCATTTGACATGGGCGACATCGCCGACTGTTGATGCAATCGGAGTCAGGACCAAAGGGCGGCATTGCAAAATGGCCGCCCTTTGCGCATTCGCAAGCCATTTACTGACTTCCCAAGGATTGCACCATGTCTGCCACTCACGGCAACGACCATACCGCCAACCCCGCACCTCTTGGGTTGTTGGGTTTCGGCATGACCACCGTATTGCTCAACCTGCACAACGCGGGTTTGTTTGAATTCAACGCCATGATCCTGGCCATGGGCCTGTGCTATGGCGGCGTGGCGCAGATCATCGCCGGCATCATGGAGTGGAAGAAGGGCAATACCTTCGCCTGTACCGCATTCACCTCGTACGGTCTGTTCTGGTTATCGCTGGTGGCGTTGTTGCTGTTGCCGAAAATGGGTATGGGGACACCCGCTGCCACGGGCGCTATGGTTTCGTACTTTGTGATGTGGGGCTTGTTCACTGGCGTGATGTTCATTGGCACGCTGGCACTCAACCGTGCCCTGCAAGTGGTGTTCGGCTCGCTCACCATTCTGTTCGCGTTGCTGGCGCTGGGTGACGGCTTGGGTTCCGCAACCATTGGCCAGATCGCAGGCTGGGAAGGCATCTTCTGTGGCTTCTCTGCCATCTACGCCGCACTGGCGCAGGTGCTGAACGAAACCCACGGGCGTGTGATGTTGCCGCTGGGCGAAAAGGCAGCCTGATTCGCCGAACGGCCAGGTTATTCCGTAGCCCGGATGAAGCCCGCAGGGCGGGAATCCGGGGGCAATGTTGGCAAGATCGAACGCAGGTTGTGGGTTGATGCATTCCTATCCCGGATTCCCGCTGCGCTCATCCGGGCTACGGAGCTGGGCAAGGCCCTTTGAGCGCGGGTTGCCCAATCAGTATGCCCTCAAGAGTGGTGACGGCCAGGTAACACATCTTTCCATCCTGATAGCTGCGGGTTTCGTAATCTTTGTTTGCTTCTGGCACGAAGGTCCAGTCTGTATTGCAAACAAAAGTATCAACGGCAGCGGTGGCTTGCTTGCCTGCGCCTTGCTGGGACATGAAACTCACGTCTATAGGTTGCCCAGCCGGAATATAAACTTCTGATACCGCTTGATATTTGGCGGTTGCATCACCGGACATGCCCAGTTTTTGGCCATTAAGATGACTATCAGACAAGCCGGTGAAAGCGTTGTTGGCCACGATACCTCCTCCAGCATATTCGTCATGGCATGCGCGGTTTGGTATAAGTCGCACGACGCCACCGGTTACCGTGCGTAAACGGGCGCGATCACCACTCTCAGGTTCTTTGTATGCGCTCACCAGAAAGCGGGGATTGGATATCTGGGCGCAGGCTCCCAGGGTCAACAAGGTGAGCAGCAAGAGAGGGGTAAGCGGTTTCATACGTCTTGAGTTCATGGGGTTTGGGAAAGTCCTATTTTATGCAGAACAGCGTTGGCAGAAATTGATGCTAACGGCAGTTGTTCTATGTAAGCTGCGCTCGCTTTTAATCAAGATGCAGAAAGTCTGAAAATAAAAAGACCCGCATAAAGCGGGTCTTTTTATTCAAGCTATTAAACAGTCTTAGTTCTTGGACTGATCAACCAGCTTGTTCTTGGCGATCCACGGCATCATGCCACGCAGTTGGGCACCAACCTTTTCGATTGGGTGTTCTGCGTTCAGACGACGGCGAGCGGTCATGCCTGGGTAGTTGGTCTTGCCTTCCAGGATGAACTGCTTGGCGTATTCGCCGGACTGGATGCGATACAGCGCTTTCTTCATCGCTTCTTTGGTAGCAGCGGTGATGACTTCCGGGCCGGTCAGGTATTCGCCGTATTCGGCGTTGTTGCTGATCGAGTAGTTCATGTTGGCGATGCCGCCTTCGTACATCAGATCAACGATCAGCTTCAGTTCGTGCAGGCATTCAAAGTAAGCCATTTCCGGAGCGTAGCCCGCTTCGGTCAGGGTTTCGAAGCCAGCCTTCACCAGTTCCACCGCGCCGCCACACAGCACCGCTTGTTCGCCGAACAAGTCGGTTTCAGTTTCTTCGCGGAAGTTGGTTTCGATCACGCCGCCCTTGGTGCCGCCGTTGGCTGCAGAGTACGACAGAGCGACATCACGGGCCTTGCCGGACTTGTCCTGGTACACAGCGATCAGGCTAGGTACGCCACCGCCCTTCAGGTACTCGGAACGCACGGTGTGGCCTGGGCCTTTCGGGGCGATCATGATGACGTCCAGGTCAGCGCGCGGCACGATCTGGTTGTAATGGATGTTGAAACCGTGAGCGAAAGCCAGCGCAGCGCCTTGCTTGATGTTCGGAGCGATATCTTTGTTGTACACGTCTGGCTGGTTTTCATCCGGCAGCAGAATCATGACAACATCCGCGCCCTTGACGGCTTCGGCAACTTCTTTAACCGGGAAGCCGGTGCTTTCTGCCTTGGACCACGAAGCGCCGCCTTTACGCAGGCCGATGGTCACGTTCACGCCGCTGTCTTTCAGGTTCAGCGCGTGGGCGTGGCCTTGCGAGCCGTAGCCAACGATGGTGACTTGTTTACCCTTGATCAGGGAGAGGTCAGCGTCTTTATCGTAATAAACTTTCATTTGGTATCACTCCTGTGAGGTGTAAGGAGTGAGGGGTAAGGGGCGGACACAATGCCGCACACCTCAAGCCTCACAAATCATCAGATTTTAAGAATACGTTCACCGCGACCGATGCCAGAAGCGCCGGTACGCACGGTTTCCAGAATCACGGCCGAATCCAGAGCCTTGATAAAAGCATCCAGCTTTTCACCAGGGCCGGTCAATTCAATCGTGTAGGTCTTTTCGGTCACATCGATGATACGGCCACGGAAAATATCCGCCATCCGTTTCATTTCTTCGCGATCTTTGCCGGTGGCACGGACCTTGATCAGCATCAGCTCGCGCTCAATGTGCTCGGACTCATTCAAGTCGATCACCTTGACCACTTCAATCAGCTTGTTCAGCTGCTTGGTGATCTGCTCGATCACTTCGTCCGAGCCATGCGTGACAATCGTCATGCGGCTCAGTGTCGGGTCTTCAGTGGTCTGAACGGTAAGCGAGTCGATGTTATAACCGCGGGCCGAAAACAAGCCCGTCACCCGGCTCAAAGCCCCGGCTTCGTTCTCGATGAGGGTGGACAGAATATGGCGCATGTTCACGTTCACTCCCTTAGCACAAGTTGCCGTAGTCACGGTTGTTTTCAAACGGCACTTGCTGCATGCCGGCCATGTGCGGGGGCAGATCCATCTGGTTCAGCCCGCGCCCGTTTTGCACCATCGGGAACACGTTTTCGGTTTGATCGGTACGGAAGTCGATAAACACCAGGCGATCTTTCAGCTTGGCGCTGAAGGCTTCCTTGAGTACCGGCTCAACGTCGGCCGGGTTTTCAACCAGGAAGCCAACGTGACCGTAGGCCTCGGCGACCTTCACGAAGTCTGGCAGTGCATCCATGTACGACTCGGAATAACGCGTGCCGTAGAAGAACTCTTGCCACTGACGGACCATGCCCAGATAACGGTTGTTCAGGCTCAGCACCTTGACCGGCGTGTGGTACTGCTTGCAGGTCGAGAGTTCCTGAATGTTCATCTGGATCGAGCCTTCGCCGGTCACGCAAGCAACTTGCATGTCCGGATTGGCCAGTTGCGCGCCCATGGCGGCAGGCAAGCCAAAGCCCATCGTGCCCAGACCGCCGGAGTTGATCCACTGCTTGGGGCGACGGAATTTGTAATACTGCGCCGCCCACATCTGATGCTGGCCGACGTCGGACGTCACAATCGCGTTGCCCTGGGTCACATCCCACAGGGTCTGGATGACGTGCTGTGGCTTGATGACCTCGGTCGACGGTGTGTACAGCAAGCTGTTGGGCTTGCGCCATTCATTGATCTGCTTCCACCAGTCTGCCAGCGGCTCGGCGGCCGGGCGGATGCCGGTTTCGCGCAGCAAGGCCAGCATGTCGGTGAGAACATGTTTGACATCACCAACGATAGGAATATCCACCTTCACGCGCTTGGCGATGGAGGAAGGGTCCACATCGATATGAATGATTTTCTTGGCGTTGGACAAGAACTGGTTCGGCACCGAGATGACGCGGTCATCAAAGCGTGCGCCAACGGCGATCAGCACGTCACAGTACTGCATGGCCAGATTGGCTTCATACGTACCGTGCATGCCCAGCATGCCAACAAAGTTGGGGTGAGTGCCGTCAATGGCGCCTAGACCCATCAGTGTGTTGGTCGTCGGCAGATTCAGCAGCGTGGCCAGTTCGGTGACTTCTTTGGCGGCACGGCCCTGAATGGCGCCACCGCCCACGTACAGGAACGGCCGCTTGGCTTCAGCAATCAGCTGTGCCGCTTTCTTGATCTGACCCGGGTGACCCTTGGTCGGCGGGTTGTAGCTGCGGATCGTGACCGATTCCGGGTATTTGAACTCCGTCTTGAGCATCGACACATCTTTTGGGATGTCGATGACGACCGGGCCCGGTCGACCGGTTGCCGCAATGTGGAAGGCTTTTTTGATGGTTTCGGCCAGATCGCGCACATCCTTCACGAGGAAGTTGTGTTTCACGATAGGACGCGAACAACCCACCATGTCCACTTCCTGGAAGGCATCCAGGCCGATGGCATTGGTACCCACCTGGCCAGAAATGACCACCAGCGGGATCGAGTCCATATAAGCAGTGGCGATGCCGGTCAGCGCATTGGTTGCGCCTGGGCCGCTGGTGACCAGCGCTACGCCAACCTTGTCGCTGGAACGCGAGTAGGCATCAGCGGCGTGGACAGCAGCTTGCTCATGCCGGACCAGCACGTGCTTGAATGCGTCTTGGCGGAAGATGGCATCGTAAATTTCCAGAACAGCGCCGCCAGGATAGCCGAAGACGAATTCAACGCCTTCTTCCTGCAGACAGCGCACCATTATTTCAGCGCCCGAAATCTCCATGGGTCAACCTTTGTGCTAACGAGTTAACGGAATCGGGAACGCAATGAGTCGACTACTTGGGCATGGCAGCGGGATGCAGCAAGGCGCATGTTCAAAAACATGCACATGAGAGCGCGAATCGTCCGCCGGGCTTGAGGCCCATGCCATGTTCCAGGGAACACGCATTGCGATCCTGATTGATCTGTACCGGGCTTGCCGCCGTCAAAGAGCTTGCATAAACGGTAAAACCGGGTCGTATCGAAGAAGCTTTGCTCAAGCACACGAAAACGATTGCTATGGTGTGCAAACGTCTGTGCGTGCGGCGTGGCTCTCCTTCTCGACCAGGGGGGTGACCCGTTTGTGCAACCCTACATGCAAAGGCTTGTGGCCCGCAAAGTGACGACCAGATGATAAATGCGCTGGCGGTTGCCGTTCGGCGCGGGCAGGCTGAGTAGGCCTGAACGCTATTACTTGACTGGTGTAGAACGCAAAACCCTACCGGAATCCAAAACGCTTGGCAAGTTTTTCGGGTGGTAATTCCTGGCTGGTAATGCAATACGCGAAGCTTTTTACAGAATGTAAATCGCTAAAATAATCAGGGACATCCTTACTGCGCTTTGCTACCATTCGCGGCTACCTGACAAACCCCTCGATGGCTTTCCAAGAGCCCTGTACGGAGAAACTGACCTGGACGCAACGGAAAAGCTGGCGGCATTTCTTGCCGAAGTAGAGCGCCGCGCGTTCAAGCAGGCGCAATACGCCGTGCAAGACGAAGACACCGCCCTGGATATTGTGCAAGACGCCATGATGCGTCTGGCCGACCGCTATAATGCGCGCCCGCCGGAGGAGTGGCCGATGCTGTTTCAGCGCATACTGCAAAATGCCATCCGTGATCATTTCCGCCGCCAGAAGGTGCGTGGCTTCTGGGTTACGCTGTTTTCTGCCTTCGAAAGCAAAGACGACGATGGCGACGCCGGCGACCCGATGGAATGGCTCGGCGCTGACATGCAGGCACCCAGCCCGGAAGAAGAGCACGATCAGGCGCGCACCATGGCTCTGATCGAAGAAGGGGTGGCACAATTGCCTGCACGTCAACGTGAGGCCTTCATGCTGCGTTACTGGGAAGAGCTGGACGTTGCAGAAACCGCCGCTGCCATGGGATGTTCGCAGGGCAGTGTCAAAACGCACTGCTCACGCGCCACGCATGCACTGGCAATCTGGCTGCAGCGGCGAGGCATCGATTGGTATGGTACACGGGGAGGGACATAAGATGGATCGTCCGTCTATGCAAGAACGCGAATTCGGTTTGAAAGTGAAATCGGTGCTGGATCAAGCGCCGGTGAGTGCAAATGCCCAGGCTCGGCTGAACACGGCCCGACGCCAGGCGATTGCGCGCGCGGCCGAATTGCAGCGCCGCCCCGTGCTGGTTTCCCGCCTGGCTGGCATGTCGCACTGGTTATCCGAAAAATGGCATGAGCATCCAGCAGCGTGGGGGACCGGCGCCGCTTTTGTTTTGGCGATTGCCGTGGGTGGCTGGTGGCAGCTGCAGAACCAGGCGCTCGGTGATGCTGACCATGCGGTAGACGTACAACTGCTGGCAGACGAAGTGCCGCTGGACACCTTTATTGACACCCGGTTTGAGCAATGGACCAATACGCCATCTACCGCCCGCGATTGATCATTGCCCATGTTTTGCTGCTAGGCGCTTTGTTGCTGCCTGGATTGGCGTTGGCTGACCCGGCTGAATGGCAAGGGCTGGACGCGGCTCAACGTCAGGTTCTGGCGCCCGTCGCCGGGCAGTGGGACCAGTTGCCGGAAGATTCCAAAACCATGCTGTTGCATGTGGCCAAGCGCTACGACACGCTTTCGCCAGAACAGCAGGATCGCGTGCGTGACCGCATTGGCCGTTGGGCGACCATGAGTCACGAAGAGCGCGAACGCGCTCGCGAAAACTACAAAAAATTCAAAGCCATGACACCGGAACAACGCCAGCAGATCATCCAGCAAACCTCTGTCGTTAAACAGCAGCAACCAGCCCCGGCCGCTGGCAAGAAGCGTTAATGACTGAGCTTGCACATCGCGCCGGCTGGTGGCGCCGCTTTTTCGCCTGGTGGTATGAACTGCTGTTGCTGATCCCCGTCTTGCTGCTCGCAGGGGCCTTGTTCCAGGGTGTATTCCAGTTGCTGACCCAAGTGCCGGTTGACCAGATCTCCCAATTGCCATGGGCGCGTAATCTGTCGTTTGGGTGGCTGCTGGTGGTGATGTTTGGTTATTTTGCCTGGTGCTGGAAGCGCGGCGGCCAGACGCTGGCCATGAAAACCTGGCGGCTTAAACTGGTAGCGCTCGAAGATGGCGGGCCGCTCAGCTGGCGCGCGGTGTCGATCCGTTTTCTGGTGTGTTTGATCTGTTTTGCGCCGGTCGTGCCATTGTGGGTTGAAGTCCGGGTCGATCATTCATGGCTGCCATGGGCGCAAATGTCGCTGGCGTGGTGCGTAATCCCGTTTGCCTGGGCGTGGTTCGATGGCGACAAGCAGTTTCTGCATGATCGCCTCGCAGGTACGCGTTTAGTGTTTGCGCCGAAGAAACCGCGCCAGAACCAGCAAGAGCCCGCCCAAGCCTAAGGCCAGCCAGTCACTGCAGCGCGCATAGGGTGTCATCCCCACATAATTGCGCGCAGTGCCTTCCAGAATTCCGCGTTTCCCTTCTGCCAGTACCGACACCAGCTTGCCGTGGTTATCAATGATCGCGGTCATGCCGGTGTTGGTCGCGCGCAGCATCATCCGGCCGGTTTCCAGAGCTCGCGCCTGTGACATCTGGGTTTGCTGCCACGCCGCCCAGGAGCCATCAAACCAGGCCAGGTTTGATACGTTCACCAGCAGTGTAGCTTCGGGCAGTGCATGGATGATTTCGCGGCCATACACGTCTTCGTAGCAGATGTTGGCAGCAAGGCGGGTGGTCGGGCCAATGGCAAACGCCGCTTGTTTGGTGCCGCCAGGCGTAAACCCCGACAACGGCATGTTCAGGTAGTGATACATCCAGCCAAACAGCCACGGCAGCGGCACAAACTCGCCAAACGGCACCAGATGGTGCTTGCTGTAGGTCGGCATTTTCGGGTCGGTCAGGAACATCACCGAGTTGTAGTATTCCTCAACATGCTGCCCGGTGAGTGGCACGCCGGTGACCAGCGCCCGTGGAGCAACCGCAGCACGCAGGTAATCCAGATACCAGTCGGGCGTGTCCGACAAGAAGGACGGAATTGCCGTTTCCGGCAGAATGACAATCTCGCCCTTGGCCTGGCGCGTTAACCGCAAATAGATGCGCAGGTTATCCAGATAATGCTCTTGCGCCCATTTCTCATCCTGCGGGATGGCGCCCTGCACCAGACTCACTGTCACTGGCTTGCCGATGGGTTGGGTCCATTCCACGTGCGTCAAACCCCAGCCAGCCAGCCAGGTGAATGCCACTGCACCCCACGCTTTGGGATTGCGCGGGAGTGCTGCGATCACGCCAAGCGACAAGGCCAGAATCAAGCTGATGCCATACACGCCCAGAATCGGCGCATAACCCGCCATCGACGTCATCGGCAACTGTGACGTGCCGACGGTGGCCCAAGGAAAACCGGTAAACAACCAGCCACGCAGCCATTCGGTCAAAACAAATGCCGTGGGTAAGGTCAGTCCGACCCGGATGCAGCGAGTATTGCCCAGCTTGTGGCCTAGCCAGGCGCCCAAGGCCGGGAAGATGGCCAGATAAACTGCCAGCAAAAACACGCAACCAGCCGCCATCCACGCTGGCATGCCACCAAATGTATGCAGGCTGATGAAGATCCAGTAGATATTGGCGCAGAAATAGCCGAGCCCCCACACATAACCCAGCAGTGCCGCCCGCTTTGGATTTTCAGCTTTCCCGGCAACCAGGAACAGCGCTGCCAATGCCAGCCACATCAAGGCAAAAGCGTTAACCGGGGCATAGGCAAAGACGCTGATTGCGCCGCAAGCGGTCAGCAGGAGTGGTGAAGCGTAGCGGGCCGGGGTAAAGCGCATGTCGTTCTTTTAAATGAAGCGACGCGCTCAGGCGCGCGTCGTGGTGCTGTTTGATATGGCCAACTGCCAATGAGGCAGATTGCCGGTATTACTTTGATTAGTCGTCGCCGGTAACGGGGATCAGTTCAGGCAGTTTCTCGATCAGCACGCTATGCACGCGACGGCTGTCGGCGCGCACGATCTGAAAGCGAAAGCCCTCAAAAGCGATGGTTTCGCCGCGCTTGGGTACGTGACCGAACTTGTTGGTCACCAGGCCCGCCACCGTATCGAACTCTTCATCCGAGAAATCCGCGCCCAGCGCTTCGTTCAGGTCTTCGATCTCGGTCAGACCTTTAACGCGCCAATGCCCTTTGCGGTCCAGCACGATATTGTCTTCAGATTCGTCGTAGTCGTATTCGTCTTCGATATCACCAACGATCTGTTCCATGACGTCTTCAATGGTCACCAAGCCCGCCACGCCGCCGTATTCATCCACCACAATCGCCATGTGATTACGGTTATTGCGAAAGTCTTTCAGCAGCACGTTCAGGCGCTTGGATTCGGGGATAAACACCGCCGGACGCAACATGTCGCGCAGATCGAACTCTTCATCCAGCGCGTAATAACGCAGCAGATCTTTGGCCAGCAATACGCCCAGCACATTGTCTTTACCGCCATCAATGACCGGAAAGCGCGAGTGCGCGGTTTCGATCACAAACGGAACGAATTCATCCAGCGGGGTAGAGATGTCGATCACGTCCATCTGGCTGCGCGGCACCATGACGTCGCGCACTTGCATGTCGCCGACATTAAGCACGCCTTCAATCATGGCCAGCGCATCGGCATCAAGCAGATGGCGCTCAAAAGCGGAATGGAGGATTTCTACGAGTTCGCCGCGGTCTTCAGGTTCACGCAGCAGGAAGTGGGTCAGTCGCTCAAGCCAGGACGACTTGTGCGACGAAGTAGGCTGTGAGGCCTCGTCCATAAGGTTTACTGCTCCATGTCCATGCGATACGGGTCATCATAACCCAAAGAAATGACAATCTGGGTCTCCAGAGCTTCCATCTCTTCGGCCTCTTCGTCTTCCAGGTGATCAAAACCCTGTAGATGAAGCAAGCCGTGTACCAGCAGGTGGCAGTAATGGGATTCGAGCGATTTGCCTTGTTCGGTGGCCTCGCGTTCAACCACCGGCGCGCACAAAACCAGGTCGCCCATCAGCGGCAGGCCGGGAATATCGGGCATGTCGCCGTCTTCATCGAAGGTAAAGGTGAGCACGTTGGTGGCGTAATCCTTGCCGCGATATTCGCGATTCAAGGTCTGGCCTTCTTCTGCATCGACCACGCGCACGGTGACTTCAGCTTGTTTGACATTGGGTCGCAGCGCGGCTTCGGCCCAAGTCTTCAAGAGTGATTTGGCCGGGATATTGGCCGCTTGCGATTCAATCTGCAGCGCCAGTTTCAGTTTCTTGCTCATTCGATTTCTTTGTGGGCGTGCTCGGCGCGTTTTTGCGCTTCACGTTCAGCTTTGCGTTGAGCCGCTTCAGCATCACGCAATTTGCCGGCGCGGTCATAGGCATCGACGATTTTCTGCACCAGCGGGTGGCGCACCACATCGGCCGAGGTGAAATAGTGCAGGGCAATGCCGCGCACGCTGGCCAGCACTTCCTGGGCGTCGGCCAGGCCAGACTTTTGATTCTTGGGCAAGTCGATCTGGGTTGGATCACCGGTGATGACCGCTTTGGAGCCAAACCCGATCCGCGTCAGAAACATCTTCATCTGTTCGGGCGAACTGTTTTGCGCTTCGTCCAGAATCACAAAGCTGTGATTGAGGGTGCGGCCGCGCATGAACGCCAGTGGGGCGATCTCGATGATGCCTTTCTCGAACAGCTTGGTGACTTTGTCAAAGCCCATCAGGTCATACAGCGCGTCATACAGCGGGCGCAAATAAGGGTCGACCTTTTGCACTAGATCGCCGGGCAGAAAGCCCAGCTTTTCGCCTGCCTCCACCGCTGGACGGACCAGCACCAGACGTTTGACGAGGTCACGCTCCAGCGCATCTACTGCACAAGCGACGGCCAGGTAGGTTTTGCCAGTCCCAGCCGGTCCGATACCAAAGGTGATGTCGTGCTCTTGTACGGCGCGGATGTATTGCGTCTGGCGCGGAGTGCGGCCACGCAGATCGGCGCGGCGCGTACGCAATTGCGACACGCCTTCACTGGCTTCATCGTAAACCGATGGGTTGGTCAGTTCGATCAAACCTAGCTGGATGTCATCCAGCTCCAGCACATCGTCTGCTTCGTTGTAGAAGTGTTCCAGCGCGGTGATCGCCAGTTCCAGCTGCTTGGCGTGGCCGGAAACCTTGAAGTTTTCCTGGCGACGGGCAATGGTCACATCCAGCGCGGTTTCGATCTGCTTGAGATTTTCGTCCAGCGCACCACACAGATTGGCCAGGCGGCGATTGTCGACCGGCGTGAAGGAGACGGTTTGTGTATTCAAAATGAGGTATTCATCCTTGGGCAGTCATTTCCGGTTGCGACCTTGCGCAAGGTCGCCAAAACGATCAAACACGTTCTGACCATATGCTGGCCGTACCGCAAAAAACAAGAACAAGCAGCGACCCGATACGAGTCTGCTGCTTGTTCAGAACTGCAAATCGTACGCGCTTAGTGGTGTGTCGGGCGCTTGCCGCCGCGCGGCGTGATCGGTGCCGCCGCAGCTTCAGCGCGTTCCAGCCAGTATTCGCGAATGGTCGGGATCACTTCGGGCAGGGCAGCGGCCAGATCATGTTCGAACTGAGCCAGGTCTTCGCCGTCGGCTTCCGCTTCGGCGCGGGCATCTTCGTCCGAGCAATCCAGAATCGGCGCGATCAGTTGCATGGCTTCTTCATCATCCATGAACGGTTTCCAGCCACGTGGATTCAGCGACGTGCCCAGCATGAAGCCGTAACACCATTGCTGGGCGATATCCAGATTGCGTTCCTGATCCAGATACACCAGCGGCGTGAATGACGGCGGCTCAGCATTTAGTTCATCGGTTAGATGGTTGTACAGACGCAGGATCAGGCCTTCAATGCGCTCTTGCTGGGCGCGGCTTTCCCACTGCGGCTTTTCATTGTGCTCACCCCACACCAGACTAAACCAGGTGTCTGGCGGGAGTTCTTCCGGGCCGACCAGTTGTGCGGTCAGAAAACCGTGCAGCATGGAAATATCCATGGCCTGGATCGGCGCGGCGTCAGATTCCAGAAACGTAGCCAGTTCTTCGACTTCCGCCTCGGTGAGCGTGGCAAGCAATTCGCTGTCTTTGGGCGAGGGCATGGATGTTTTTCCTTGATTACTCACAGCCCGAACAGGCTGCGATGAATTTTGACGACGACTTTGCGCACGGCTTCCGGCGCTTCTCCCGCCTGGCAGCATGGCCGGTGGATATCGCTAGGGAAGAACACGGCAAACATGCCGGGTGCAAGGTCAAAAAAGGCTTCAGTCTGTGGCGGTGCAAAAAAGGCGATGTCGTGACGTTCCCAGCGGTCTTCCAGTACGTGTTCGCCGGTCTGACCGCGCTTGGCCACGCCGTAACGCTCGTTTCCCGACAATACCAGCTGGATGTCCACATGCTGCTGGTGCGCTTCCGGGCGCAAGGTATCTGCGGGCGCGGTAGTCGGCGTCTGGATCATGAAAAACGATCCTTCCGTTGGCAGCGGGTATTTCCCCGGCGTCATGGTGGAGAGATCGAGTCCAGCCAGCGCTTCCAGCGCAGTATTGACTGCTGGCGGGAAAGCGCCTTTTTCGGATTGCCAGTTTTGCAGATTGCTCAGAATCATGGTGTGTCTATCCGGTTCCACTTTGGCGGGCCGGTCTTCAGGCGCTGACACGTTCCACCGTCACAATCTCGCCTTTGAGACTGTGCGGCAGGGCGGCCGTGACGCGTACATTGACAAAGGTATTGAGCAAACGCGCGTTACCGTCGAAATTGACGATACGGTTGTTGTCGGTGCGTCCGGCCAGCTGGTTGGCATCCTTGCGGGAAATGCCTTCCACCAGCACGCGTTGCACCGTGCCCACCATATTGCGGTTCACTTCATCGGCCAGATCCTGGATGCGCGTCTGCAAGCGTTGCAGGCGTTTGGACTTCACATCATCTGGCACATCATCTTGCAGATCGGCGGCAGGCGTACCCGGGCGACGGCTGTAAATAAAGCTGAAGCTGGCATCAAAGCCGACATCGTCGATCAGCTTCATGGTCTTTTCAAAGTCTTCCTCGGTTTCACCCGGAAAGCCGACAATGAAGTCGGAACTCAGGCAAATGTCCGGACGCGCTTCTTTCAGTTTGCGTACCAGCGACTTGTATTCAAGCGTGGTGTACCCGCGCTTCATGTTCACCAGCACGCGATCTGAACCGGCTTGTACCGGCAGGTGCAAATGGCTGACCAGCTTGGGCAGCTTGCGATAGCAATCGACAATGCGCGCAGTCATTTCACGCGGATGGCTGGTGGTGTAACGAATGCGTTCGATGCCTGGCACTTCATGCACGTATTCCAGCAGCATGGCGAAATCGGCGATGTCATCTTCTTCGCCGTTCACACCACTATCGACCATGCGGCCGCGATATGCATTGACGTTCTGACCCAGCAGCGTCACTTCCTTCACGCCTTGCTGGGCCAGACCGGCGACTTCGGCCAGCACGTCTTCAAACGGACGGCTCACTTCCTGGCCGCGCGTGTACGGCACGATGCAGAACGAACAGAACTTGGAACAGCCTTCCATGATCGACACAAACGCGGTGGCGCCTTCAACCCGCGCTGGTGGCAGGTGGTCGAATTTTTCGATTTCCGGGAAGGAGATATCCACCTGGCTTTTGCCGGAGCTGCGGCGCTCGGCAATCATGCCTGGCAAGCGATGTAGCGTTTGCGGCCCGAACACGACGTCAACATACGGGGCGCGTTTGATGATCTGCGCGCCTTCCTGGCTGGCCACGCAGCCACCCACGCCAATCACCAAATCAGGGTTGAGCGTTTTCAGATGCCGGACACGACCGAGATCGCTGAAGACTTTTTCCTGCGCTTTTTCGCGCACCGAACAGGTGTTGAAGAGGATCACATCCGCTTCTTCCACATTATCGGTTTTGGTCATGCCTTCGGTGGCACCCAGCAAATCTGCCATTTTGTCCGAGTCATACTCGTTCATCTGGCAACCGAAGGTCTTGATAAATACTTTTTTGGTCATTGCTGTAACTTCTTTTGTTCCTTGAGCCAGGCCTTTTGCTGCTTGAACTCGTCTTCGGTCAGTACCCAGATTTTCCAGACGTTACCGTTGGCTTCGGTGGTGTACCAGATGTCCACATCGGTGGGTACTTGCTGCGGTGGCAGCAGTAAATTATTGGTGCCGTATACGCGAATTGCCGCAGCCGGCATGCGATTTTCGTCGTCAATCGTGACAGATCCAATCTGATAGCTGTTCAGCGTACCCAACTGCCCATTCGGTGGCAGTACGCGATCGGCTAATGCCAGTGTCGAAACAAACAGTGCGACAACGGCCAGTACAACGGCAAAGGACTTACGCATAGGGTGTCTTATCCCGTTGAAAAACAGACAATTTTAGCAATTTGGCGCCAGCTTTGAAAGCCGCGTCGGCGGATGGGGTAATTTGCCGGACTGCAATCGCATGGCCCGGTTCCCGAAAAGTGACTTTAGCCGGTGTCCGGCCAGTTTTTGCGGCAAATCCGGTTTATCCAGACTGAAGGCCAATGCGGGCGGATCAGTGCCGGGATGAGGACTCAAGTCGTTGCACTTAAAGCAGAAATGACCGGAAAACCGATGATCTCGGCCTTTGCCAGCAGTAGTGCGCAAACGCAGCGAACGAATCCGTCAGCGCAGGATGCCCAGCCATTTCAGGATGGCAATCAGGATGACCGAACCGAGCACACCAAAGACAATCCCCGACAATGAAAATGCCCCGGCACGCCAGGCGGCACCAATGTGCAGCACTTCGCCAAACAGCCAGCGACCGACCGCTGAACCGATGATGCCGATCAGGATGTTGAGTATCCAGCCTTGTTGTTGTCCGGTTTCCATGACTTTTCCGGCAATCCAGCCGATAAATGCCCCGATGAGCAGCGTGATAATCCAGCCCACAATGGCTCCTTGCCAGTTATTGGTCTTTTTTATGCGAGAGGTATCAAGTATGGGCGCAGTGGCGATTAAACCAGAGCGCGCCCGGTCAGTCGTTCCAGCGTCGCCAGCGGCGCCTTGTCTGGGTCGACCATTTTCGCTGCGGGCAAGAAATAGGTCTGCTCCATCATGAACTGGCCTGACATCACCGCATGCGAGGTCTGGTCTGAAAAGCAGATCCACGCGCAACCAGGCGGAAACGGCATGGTTTCTTGCGGGCAGTCTTTTTGGTAGGCCAAGTCCGCTTTCATCGCATCGTGCAGATTGAGCATGATGTGGTCATAAGCACTGCGCGGGCTTTTGGTGATCTTGAGCGCGGCCAGCACTGCGGCCGAGCCCGGCCATTGGCGCGGTACCCGGGGCAACATGCGCTTTGCCATGTCGCCAAACGGTTCACCCACACGCCAAACGCGGGGCTGGCCTTGCGGGTTTACATTGGTGAACACACGCAAAATGCGTTCGCCATAATTGGGGCGGGATGGAAAAGCGTCCACATGCAAGCGGCTATCGTCTTTGCGCCAGGAGGTTTCCCGCGTTTCCACGCGATGCAGCCGCAAACTGGTGGGCGCGATACGCAGTTTGCCGGTGTATTCCGGAAACAGCCGCGCAACCAGGTCATTGGCTTGCGTGTAGTAGCGCTCAATCAGTGCTCGCACGGCGGCTTCGTTTTCCGGGCCGCCGATCACACCATTGAGTTTGCCAGTCAGCGGATCAAGGCTGATGTTCTTGCGCTTGGGATCGGCAATGGCCGGGTCCAGCAAGCGCTTTTCGGCATCGGCAACCTGGAAATCAATCGTCGGAAAGAACAGAACTTGCCCGCCTTCAACCGCTGCCAGCAATTGCTCGCGTGGCGGAGAAAACGTGGGGCTGGACTGGCTGACGGTGATGATCTGACTGGTCATGGCTGCGAGGTATCCGGGATAGGCAGACCGACATGTTACAACAATGCCCGGCGCAGCTTTTCATCAGAACGCGCGACAGAATTGACGCTGCGCTTTTCCGGCCACTTTCTGCATGCTGTTGAATCATTGGATTTGCCGCTTTTTTGTGCAGCAAATCCGTAATCAACCGGGATTTCAATGACAGAAAGTGTTACTCTGCAAAGTTACGCCAGCTTGCGCAGGTGTACGCTAGCGCGTTGTTTTGCCGTGCGAACTGCGTGATGCACGATGCCAATGGGCTCGCCCGGGGCACGCAGCCAATCCGTTACCGGAACACGTTGTGTGCCTTCGCACCGTACGATCTGGTACCAGCCAGCAAGGCCGGCGCCAATGGAAACGGGGCGTACTTCAATATTTACGTCGTAAGAGTTTGTGTTTGCCACGATGGGCTCCTTCAATAGGTCTAATTGTTTTGGGCCACGAAAAAATGGCCAATTGGACTGAGTGACAGGAGCTGTAGAGGAGTGGAAGTCAGAACTTGCGGCTAGCGTTGAAGCTGGGAGGAAGTACAAACAGGGGACACTTTGGAACTGCACCTGAACTGAGTCAGACCGGCAACAATAATGAGAAATATGTGATCCGTCAAGTATTTATCTGTTGTGCCGGATGTTGAACCGTTTCGGGTGTCTCTCAAAATGACGAGTTTGTCTTACTTATAAGGGGTTATGCCATGAATGCAGAAGATATCCTTGAGAAAGAAGTTGCTCAATTGATGGGTGCCAAGGCTCAACCCAAACGGCGCGGACCAAGCGAAGAAGCGATTGCCAATGCCAATCGCACCAAGACCCAGCGCCGCCGCCAGCTTGAGGACATTATCGAAACCCGCCGTTCGACCGATACCAGCGATTTCTGAGTTCGTACTGTTGGTGCATCAGCCGGTGCATCGGCGCTGATTTTTTCGGGATATTCCGGCTGGACCGGTCCGAAAGCCCCGCGTTGCCGTGAGTCCATCCGTAAAACCGATGGTCATACGGTTTGCGGGGTTTTTTTATTGGCTGCGCATTGGTGACGGTGTGGCCGCCAGCTGTCGCCTTGGTATTTAGAAAGGCCAGAACGGCACCAGTGTGGCGAAGTGGCGCGCGGACGGTTGCGACGCCACGCTCTCCTGGATCAGCCGCCCAGTCGTTGATGTGTCAACCGGCGTTGGTCCATTGGCTGGCACTGCCACCATCGGTTTGTCGGCCGCATCGGTTTGCGACACGACCAGCGCGGTCTGGCCATCTTCCAGTTTCACAAAGCTGCCGCACGGGTAAATGCCAAACACTTTCACCAATTGCGCCGCATATTGCGGATCGAGTGGTTCTTTGGGGGCCGCATAGACTTGTGCCAGCGCTTGGCGGGCCGGCAAGCGGCTGCGATAACTACGTGGCATGAGCTTGGCGATGACGATGTCCAGCACATGCAGCAGATGTGCGAGTGGATCAATCTCATCTTCCCGCAGATGAAACGGGTAGCCGCGCCCGTCGCGTCGCTCGTGATGGGTTAAAACCAGCGTATGCAAGCGCTCATCTTCCAGCCCGGCTGCGCGCAGCAACGCTGAACTGATCAACGGGTGGGCGTTGATCAATTGGCGCTGACCGGTACTTAACGGGGCATTCTGGCTGGCCAGTTCATTCTGCAAAGCCACCGCTCCCAGATTCATGCCCAGGGCAGCCAAGACCAGCGCAGTTTGTTCTGGCTCCGGCAAGCCCAGCGCAATCGCCATGCGGCAGGCCAGCAGGGCGGTGTTGATGGCATGATGGGCGACATAATCCTGCCACGGGCACAACAAAATGGCGGCTATCGCGCCGTCCGGGCAACGGGTGGCCAAATCAATGACCCGCCCGGCGAGCAACTGCAGTGGCTCGGCGCTCAGCTGCCCCGGTGCCAGTTGGGTGTAGGGGGCGAAGTACTGCACTAGCGAAATCGCTTCAACCAGCGCGTGCGGGGCGACCGGCGGGATCACCGGCAATGGGGACTGCGGCGCAGTTGCGGCCAGTGACTCCTGAAAACGCGGGTCGAGCCGAAAATCCAAGTCGCCGTACTGCACCACGCGATTACGGATAAAAATAAAGTCGGGTAGTTCCAGTTTCACTGTTTAAGCCTTGCTGCAGGATGAGTTGAGGCAAGTAAGCAATGTACGATATTTCTGACAGTCTTATTTATCCTCGCACCAATTTTCACACCGGTAGAAAGTCCGGAATAACCAGGCGTACGGTCATTTGGGCGAGGTTTTGCTACAAATCCGATGCGCCGCTGCTGGCTTGAATGGGCGCGATTTGGCAGATGGTGGGCAGGGCGGGGCTGTTTCGCTACCAGTCGGCATATTTTTAAAAAGGTTGCCGGGTTTTGCGTAATGAAAAACCAGTCATTACGCTATGCTGGGGCCAGATCAAGTTCAACGTCGCGTGGGGGGAACCATGCAGGCACCCGTCAAACCCGAAGACGAAGGTGTTCGGGTGAACACGCTCAGAGCGCTGGATATTCTGGATACGCCGCCAGAAGAGCGCTTTGACCGGCTAACACGGCTGGCGCGCCGTGTTTTCAATGTGCCAATTGCCCTGGTCAGTCTGGTCGATACCGAGCGGCTGTGGGTCAAATCCCGCATGGGCGAGGCGATGACTGAAACCGCGCGCGAAATCTCGTTCTGCGGTCACGCCATTCTGGGGAACGAGCTTTTTCTGATTCCCGACACGCTCACTGATGTGCGTTTCTTCGATAACCCCTTGGTGCAAGACGATCCGCATATCAGGTTCTATGCGGGATATCCGTTGGCGGTACCCAACGGCAGCAGGCTGGGCACACTTTGCCTGTTTGACATGCAACCGCGTGAGCTGGATGTGGAAGAGCGTGCGTTATTGCGGGACCTCGCGCAGATTGCCGAGCAGGAACTCGCGGCGGTGCAATTGGCTACGCTGGACGAAATGACCCGCTTGTCTAACCGGCGCGGTTTTGAAGCGCTGGCGGGACACGCCCTCAATATGGCGAGGCGGCAGCACAGGCCTGCCTCTTTGCTGTTTTTTGATCTGAATGACTTCAAGAAGATCAACGATACCTTCGGGCATGCTGAAGGTGATCGGGCGCTGATTGCCTTTGCCGAACTGTTGCGCACCGCCTTGCGTGAAAGCGATGTGATTGGCCGCCTGGGTGGCGACGAGTTTGTTGCTTTGCTTTCCGATGCCGACGCCACTCATACCGCAGAAATCATCGGCCGCATGCAAGACGCCTTGAACGAGCTTAATCGCGAACAGGCACGCGGTTACGACATCCGTTTCAGCGTGGGCATAACCGAATACGACGCAGCCAGGCATGCCAGCTTCGAGGCTTTGCTGGCTGAGGCAGACGTTGCAATGTATGCCAACAAAGAGCAAATCAAAGCCAGACCTGCGCAACGTTAGGCGCCACGTTTTCTGTGTGAACAAGCAAACGTACATCCGGACTAGAGACAAGGAGTTCCCAATGGCCCGATTACTTGCGTTCTTCCAGGTCAGTCTTGACGGTTATTTTGCGGATGCGGCTGGCGGACTTGACTGGGCTCGCCCGGACCCACACGACGCCGAGTGGAACGATTACGTCAGCGCCAATGCCACGGGCGGCGGCATGCTATTGTTCGGGCGCGTTACTTATGAACTGATGGCCAGTTACTGGCCGACCGCTTATGCGTTAGAGAGTGATCCAGTCATTGCGGGGCAAATGAACCGCCTGCCCAAACTGGTGTTTTCGCGCTCGTTAGAAAGTGTGGCGTGGGCAAACACCCGCCTGGCGCAAGGCGACCTGCCGAGCATCGTGCGCCAGCTCAAGGCCAACGCCGGTGAAGACATGGCGATTCTGGGTAGCGGCAGCATCGTGCTGCAACTGGCACAGGCCGGGTTAGTCGACGAATTCCAGTTGGTGGTGAACCCTGTCCTGCTGGGGCAAGGGCGCGCCATTTTTGCGGCCATGGCGCAACCGCTTAGATTGCGGCTGACCAGCACGCGCGCTTTTGGCAATGGCAATGTTGTGCTCGGTTATGCCCCCGCCACGTAAAAGCCCGATTGGGATGCCTGGGGCTAGAGATGGCTGGTTTCAGCGGGCGTGGCACCCCAGTCGTCGTGCCGGCCATTTACGTATCTTACCGGCGCCGCGGCTAATTCTTGTGCCGGCACATCGTCAAGACAGGCGATATTGATCGCGTAAATATCGCTGCCCAATTCGGGTTTATAGCGCGTGCCGAATGGTTTGATGCCGCACCGCAGACAGAAGCGATGGTGAATCTGCTGTGCGCCAAACTGGTAATCGGCCAGCAACTCATGGCCTGCCAGTAACTCAAATTGGGCCGCTGGCACAAATCCCAGCCAGAAGCGGCCCTTGCTGCAGACCGAACAATTGCAGCGCGTTGTACCTGCCGCCAGATCAAGCTCACACCTGAACTGCACCGCGCCACAATGACAACTGCCGTGATAAGACTTTTGCATGGCACTTCTCCCGCAAATGAATTCAGACGGTTTGAGTGGCCAGATAGGCAGCCAGCCGGTCGACACATTGCGTCCAGCCTTGAATATGGCCATCGCGTTCAGCTACAGAAGGCAGCCCAATCTGCGTGAATGTCATTTGGGTCTGGCTGGGGCCGTGCGCAGCAAAGATCACAGTCACAAGCGTTTCCCAACCCATATCCGGCAGGTTGTCCCACGCAAAAGTGAAAACCAGTCGCTCGGGTGCAATGATCTCCAGATAGCGCCCGCGCTGCCATAATTCGCGGCCAGCCGGGGAGCGGATGCATATGCGGTAGCTGCCCCCGACCTGGAAGTCCATTTCGCACACCGGCGTGGTGAAATCCTCTCCTCGCTCACGTGGCCCCCACCAGCGAGCCACATGCACCGGATCGCTCCACACCTGGAACGCCAGCGCCGGTGGTGCGTCCAGCAAGCGGGTAATGACCAATTCATGCTCGCCCGTAACGGCGGGCCACTCATTCTTGAGAATCATCATGTTGCTCCTCAGTCTGTAGTGCGTGGAGATACTGGTTCATCTGATCAAAATTCTGTTCCCAAAACTGGCGGTACTGTTCCACCCACCCCGCCACTTCCTGCAATGGCGCGGCCTGCAAGCGTCGAGGCCGCCATTGCGCTTCCCGTCCTTGCACAATCAACCCGGCTTTTTCCAGTACCCGCAAATGTTTGGAAATACTGGGCAGCTTCATATCAAACGGCTGCGCCAGTTCTCCTACCGTGGCTTCGCCCAGCGCCAACCGTGCCAGAATCGCCCGGCGAGTCGGGTCAGCCAGGGCGGCAAAGGTGGCACTAAGGGAATCGGTGGACATTTTATTTAGCCAATTGGTTATGTAGCTAAAAGGCTAAATAAATGAGCCGATGATGTCAACGCTAGATGCCAATGGCGCCGACCAATGGATTGATTGAGGTTTGTTATCTGGCTGCGCGATGAAGTCAGCGCTCGAACGCGTGGCCGCTGCGAACCAGAAAAGTGGCGTATTCTCAAGCGCAACCGCAAAACAAGAAGCCCCCGAAAGCTAGGCTTTACGGGGGCTTCTTGTACTTCTTCGGTTGCCCTTGGAAGGTATCCTGGTGGCTATGGCGGGACTCGAACCTGCGACCCCAGCATTATGAGTGCTGTGCTCTAACCGACTGAGCTACATAGCCATGAGAGCCCGAGATTCTGACGGGCGAAGGGTGGGCTGTCAAGCAGCTTGTCGCAATTTATAGCTTGTACGAGTCGTCGCCGTGTTCAAATCCGGCCAGCATCGTTGATAACTCAAGGTTTTTCGAGAATGCAATGACTTTGAAGAGTTCACCCATTTCGGCGGGGCTGGTCAGTTTTTGTACGGCGGCGGCGACTGGGGCGTACTGCTTGATGTTATCCGGGCCTACTGCGGCAAGGCGGGCGGTGAGACCGGCGTTGAGCAAATACTGCGCTTGCGAGACATAACCTTCCAGTTGCAGGCCATGATCAGCGCCTTGCTGGTACACCGCCGTGAAGTCGACATGGCAAGTCAGGTCTGCCAGTCCCGGCAGGTAGAACGGGTCGGTCATGCTGTGATGGCGGTAATGCGCCATCAGCGTGCCTTGCTTGCGTTGCGGGTGGTAATACTCGATGGCAGGAAAGCCGTAGTCGATGAACAACGCGGCACCCCGTTGTAGCAGGTGGGCGGTGCTGGCGATAAAACCGGGCAGTTCGGGCTGGATTTCGGTGAGATAGTCGCTGGGCAGTTCGAGTGCTTGAGCGGCGTCGCGCAACGGGCTATCGGCGAGTGGTCGATCGTCAAAAGCCAGCGCGTTGTCGCGCCAGACCACGCCACGTTCCAGCAATTCGCCATCTTCGGAGTTGTAAATCAGGGCGCAGGGGATAGCATCGAGCACTTCGTTGCCGACTACAAAACCGGTGAACTGTTGTGGTAAAGAATCCAGCCAGACCACCTTGTCGGCCAGATGCGGTACTAAAGCGTGCAAGGTGGCGCGCTGGCGTTCTTTTAACTCGGCGGACAGATCAACGATATAGTAGTGGCGCGGCAGGGTATCGAGCCGTTCCAGTTCGGTGAGGATCTGCGCGGCAAGCTTGCCGGTGCCCGCGCCAAATTCCAGTACGTCGCCAGTGCCGAGTGTTTGCAGCACTTGGGCCACGCTAGTGGCAATGCAGGCGCCATACAATGGCGAGAGTTCTGGCGCGGTGACAAAGTCGCCGGCCTCGCCAAATTTGGTGGCGCCGCCGGAATAATAGCCAAGGCCCGGTTCGTACAGCGCCATGCGCATGTAATCGCTGAAAGGCAGCCAGCCATCGCGGGCGGCAATGGCGTTACGGATGCGCTCGACCAGTTCGTGACTGGCGGCAAGGGCTTCGGGCGTGGCGGCGGGCAGTTGCGAGGAGGTCATGTCGGCAGCAGAATCGCGCTATGGCTTTGAAATCATCAAGCCGACAATTCTAAATGATCTTGCCTGGGTCGGCTCATGCATGGGCACCCGGGTACAAGCGGAGAGACAAATATGGAAAAGGTGGCGCTGATCACCGGTGGCGCCCGCCGTGTTGGCGCGGGAATCGCCCGTTATTTGCACGCACGGGGCTGGCGCATTGCGCTGCATTACCGCAGTTCGGCCAAAGATGCCGAGCAACTGGCGAGTGAACTGAACACGATTCGCGCGAATTCGGTGCTGACGGTGCAGGCGGACTTGCTGGATATCAGCGCCTTGCCGGTGCTGGTCAACGCCGCAACACGCCATTTCGGGCGGCTGGATGCCGTGGTGAACAACGCGTCATCATTCTTTCCGACGCCGGTGGGCGAATTCACCGAAGCGGCCTGGCATGATTTGCTCGGTTCCAACCTCAAAGCGCCGATCTTTCTGGCGCAGGCCGCTGCCGAAGCATTGCGAGAAACGCGTGGCGTGATTGTGAGCATTGCCGATATCCATGCTGATCGGCCTTATCCGCAGCACACGCTGTACACGGTGGCCAAGGCCGGGCTGGTGGCAATGACGCGCTCGCTGGCGCGCGATCTGGCGCCGCACGTGCGGGTCAACGCGGTGGCGCCGGGCTCCAATCTCTGGCCCGATGGCGACAGCGTGTTTGACGCCGCGGAACGCGCCCGTATCGAAGCCAGCATTCCATTGGGTCGCACTGGCACCCCGGAAGACCTGGCGCAGGCAATCCACTTTTTGCTTGAAGCACCTTATGTAACGGGCGTGATTCTGCCGGTGGATGGCGGGCGCAGTATCGTCCTGTAATGCCTGCATCATGGTCTGAATGCAAACTGCATGGAACGTGCGGCGCATAACGGTCTCAAACCCGCTTCGATGCCCGATCCGCTTTCTTCAGTCTGGAGGTTCGCATGAAAAACGTGATGGTTGCCGCATTGTTGGCTGCAGGTCTGGCTGGTTTCGCCGGCGCCGCGACGCTGGATGTCCCGGTAAGAGCAGCTACCGCTGAAGGAACAGGCCCGGCGCTGGGGACGATCAACATCGCCGAAACGCCATATGGCTTGGTGTTTACCCCGCATCTACAGGGCTTGCCGCCAGGTGTGCATGGTTTTCACGTGCATGAAAATGGCAGCTGCGAGCCGCGAATGAAAGATGGTAAAGCCGTTGCTGCGCTGGCTGCAGGTGGGCATTTTGATCCGCAAAAAACCGGCAAGCATCTGGGGCCTTATGGCGATGGGCACCTGGGCGATTTGCCCGCGCTATACGTCACCGCTGACGGCATGGCCGATTACCCTGTACTGGCGCCTCGGCTGAAGAAAATCAGTGAAATCCAGGGCCACGCTTTGATGGTGCACGCCGGTGGTGATAATCACTCGGACATGCCGCAGCCGCTGGGCGGCGGCGGTGCACGCTTTGCTTGTGGCGTGATTGGCGGCTAAGCCAGCGTTTTAACGGTCTGTCGCAACCAGCAAAAAACGTAAAAACTTCGAATTGCCCGGCGCAGCGCGTGGTTGCTGAGTGCGCATTGCCGGGCGCGTGCGCCTGAGTGTCAATATTTCAGGTAAAATCGCCGTCAATTCAACCATCTATCAACGGGGCGCCTGGCGCCCCGTGAGCTTTTCATCATGAATGCAGCGACCGAAACTGCCGCTTTGTCCGAAGCGGAACAAAAGCAGAAATACAATCTGAACAAGCTGGCCAAACAGCTGCGCCACGCCGTGGGCGACGCCATCAACGATTTCAACATGATCGAGCAGGGCGATAAGGTCATGGTGTGTCTGTCCGGCGGCAAAGACAGTTACACCATGCTCGATATCCTGCTGAGCCTGCAAAAATCGGCACCGATTGATTTCTCGATCGTGGCGGTGAATCTGGACCAGAAACAACCCGGCTTTCCCGAGCAAGTGCTGCCGGAATACCTGAAAGCGCTGGGCGTGGATTACCGCATTATTGAAGAAGACACGTATTCCATCGTGACTCGCGTGGTGCCGGAAGGCAAAACCACCTGTGGTCTGTGCTCGCGTTTGCGTCGTGGCATTCTGTATCGCGTGGCCGATGAACTGGGCGCAACCAAGATCGCGCTGGGCCATCATCGTGAAGACATCCTGGAAACGCTGTTCCTGAACATGTTCTACGGCGGCAAGATGAAATCCATGCCGCCCAAACTGGTCAGCGACGATGGCAAGCACGTGGTGATCCGTCCGCTGGCGTATTGCCGCGAGAAAGATATCGTGCGCTTCGCCCAAGCCAAGCAATATCCCATCATTCCGTGCAATTTGTGCGGAAGTCAGCCCAATCTGCAACGCGAAGTGGTGGGCGACATGCTCAAGGACTGGGACAAACGCTTCCCCGGCCGCATCGAGAGCATGTTCCGCGCCATGCGCAATGTGGTGCCGTCGCACATGGCCGACACCAAGCTATACGACTTTGCCAATGCCCGCGCCGATGGCGTAGCGCGGGAAGATGGCGACAAAGCGTTTGATCGCGAAAGTTTTAGTGATCCGGCGCGCATCTCGATTCTGGCCAGCCGCCCGGACGAGGCGCCGTCAGCCTCGGCCTGCGGGGATTTCTGATGCTGTTTCGCTCCAAACGCATCAGCCCGGCGGCGCATGAAGAAATCCAGATTGATATCTCTGATTCTCTAGGCATTCGTAAACTGCATTTCGGCGGTGATGACACGCAAAGCGCCATGCGGGTGAATGACCCGATTGAACTGGTGCTGGCGTATACCCGCTGTTTGTTTGGTTTTTTGTTGTTCGCCGAGCCACCAAAACAAGCGTTGTTGATCGGCTTGGGCGGAGGGTCCATTGCCAAGTGGATCCACGAAAAAATGCCGGAGACACATCTGAGGGCGGTCGAACTGCATCCGCAAGTGGTCGCCGTTGCCCGCAGCATGTTCCAGACGCCTGCGGACGACGACCAGTTTCAGGTCATCGTGGGCGATGGCGCGGCGCATGTCTACGGCATGGCGGATGACAGCGCCGACCTGATTGTCATGGACGCCTACGGCCCCTCAGGCATTGCCGAATCATTGGCGACCTCCGATTTCTTCAGTGCCTGTCGCGATCGGCTGACTGCGGACGGGATTCTGGCCGTGAATCTGTGGGGTTCCGACCGACGGTTTGAGACCTATCGCGAACGCCTTTCGCAGGTTTTTGATGGCCGGGTGCTGCTGTTGCCCGCGCGCCAGAAGGGTAATGTCATGGCGTTTTGCTTTGCCCGTGGGTTAAACAACCCCACCTGGCAGGCGCTGGCAGCCAGGGCAGAAGTGCTCAAACCCCGCTACGGGCTCGAATTTGATGAATTTGTGAGCGACCTGGCGCGGTTGAATGCGCACAACGATCGCAAGCTATTCATTTGAAGTGATCTTTCGCTGAAGCGGCTTGCCAGCTATGACATTGGCAATATTTACCGCTTCACCCGGCCCGGGAATGGCTTCTGATTTTGGTCAAGAATCATTTGCAGGTTTCCAAGCCTGGCCGGATGTGAAAAAATCAGGGTTAACCAAAGCTTAACAAGGTATTACCCCATGCTCGACCGAGACGGTTATCGTCCGAACGTCGGCATCATCATCATCAACCACAGGAATCAGGTCTTCTGGGGCAAACGCGTACGCGAGCATTCCTGGCAATTCCCGCAAGGCGGGATCAAACAGGGTGAAACACCGGAACAAGCCATGTTCCGCGAGCTGATGGAAGAAGTCGGCCTGTCACACCAACAGGTCGAGATCATCGGGCGCACGCGTGAGTGGTTGAAATATGATGTGCCGACTAACTGGGTTCGCCGCGAATGGCGCGGCACTTATAAAGGACAAAAGCAGATCTGGTTTTTACTGCGGCTCAAAGGGCATGACTCCGATGTCTGCCTGCGCCGTACCAACCACCCGGAATTCGACGCCTGGCGTTGGAATGACTGGTGGGCACCGCTGGAAGCCGTGATTGAATTCAAGCGCGGCGTCTATGAAGCGGCGTTGTCTGAACTGGCGCGCTTTCTTGAGCGTACGCCAGATCGACGGGCGCATCTTTAAGCACCTGCGCCGGTTCAACCTGGCCTGGTTTTATCCGGCAGCGTGTTTTTTTTGAAGCTGTAAAAAGTCGTAAAGCATTTCAGGATCGCCCCGGCAGAGCCCGTTTTCTGCCGGGGCGCCTGTTTATTTGTCGGGTTGGTTTACAAACCCGGACGGCCCGTTCCGGGCTGCGCAACAAGGCTCACCAGAAGGCCCGCGCCATGCCAGAAGCATCTGACCGCTCTCCCTCGGAAATGCACTGGCGCTCGCTCGCCGGGCTTAATCTGTTTCGTTTGCTGTGCGTGGTCGGCCTGATCATCAGCATCGTGTTGTTCTCCCGCCGACTGGTGCTTGATCCGGAGCTGCGCCAACCCTTTGTGTGGCTGATCAGTGGCGATCTGATCCTGATTGCGCTATTTGCCATCACCATCCGCAAACGCATTCCCAATTTTGAAATCCAGCTGAGTGCGCAAGTCGTCACGGACGTGATCTTTCTGGTCAGTCTGATGGATTTGTTTGGCGGGGTGAAAAGCGGCCTGGGCATTCTGTTATTGCCATATCTGGCCGCTGCCGGCTTGATCTCGCGTGGCCGCATGACGCTGTTTCACGCTGCAGTGGCCAGTATTGCGCTGCTGATTGAACAAGGCTGGCGGGTGCTCAATTACCAGTCCAGTTTTGACGAGAATTTCACCCCGGCTTTGTTGTGTATCGCTTGTTTCGCGGTGGCGTGGCTAGGACATCGTCTGTCGCGTCTGGCCGAAGCCAGCGAAAAACTGGCCGAGCAGCGCGGCGTGGATTTGCAGAATCTGGCACAGGTGAACCAACGCATTTTGCAAGATGTCTCGGATGGCGTGGTGGTGGTGGATGGTGCCGGGCATATCCGTCAGTTCAACGAGCGGGCGGAGCTATTGACCGGGCAACGTTTACAGATCGGCGAGCGGCTGGCCGCGTCCTTGCCGTTGCTGGGTAAGGCGGTAACCGGTTGGCAGGCGGACCGGCAACGCCCGCTGGAACTGGTGGCTGGCGTGTCACCACAAAACACCTTGCGCTTGCGCATGGTTGGCTTGTCTGCCGCCGAGCCGGGTGATGTGATGGTTTATCTGGAAGATATGGACCGGCTACGGCAGGAGTCGCAGCAACTCAAGCTGGCAGCGCTGGGACGGCTGACCGCCAATCTGGCCCATGAGATCCGCAATCCGCTGTCGGCAATTTCTCATGCGGCTCAATTGCTGGGCGAAGAAACACATTCCGATCCACTCTATACCCGGTTGACGCGCATTATTGACGACAACGCCAACCGGCTCGAACGCATGGTGCGGGATGTGCTCGAGTTGAATCGGCGTGACCGCCTGCAGATGACCGAAATCGACCTGGCTAACTGGTTGCAAGGCTTTTTGCTGGAGTTTCGTCAGGTAGAAAACATCGTTCCGCAGTTAACGCTGTCTTGTCCGGCCAATGCGGTGATACGGTTCGACCCCGGTCATTTGCATCAGGTGTTGTGGAATCTGGCGCGTAATGGCTGGCGTTATTGCAGCCAGGGCGAAAACAGCCTGACTTTTACCGTCGAGTTGCTTGACGGCCGCTGGCAACTGGACGTGTTTAATGACGGGCCGCCCGTGCCGGCTGATGCGCAAGTGCAACTGTTCGAGCCTTTCTTTACTACCGAATCCAAAGGCACCGGGCTTGGCTTGTATATTGCACGGGAAATCTGCGCCGCGAACGCAGCGCAACTGGAATACGCGCCCCCGCCAGATGGCGGAGCGCGCTTTCGCATTACCTTCGGAATGAATGATGGCCAGAAAAACACGAACGGATAAGCGCGTATTGGTGGTCGACGATGAGGTCGACCTGGCCGAGTTGCTGGAGCTGACGTTGCTCAAAATGGGCCTGTCGGTCGATACCGCCAACAGTGTGGCCGAGGCTCGGCATTGCCTGGATCGCCAGCGTTACGATTTCTGCCTGACCGACATGCGCATGACCGATGGTGACGGGCTGGAAGTCATCCAGTACATCCAGAGTAAAAAGCTGGATTTGCCCGTGGCCGTGATTACCGCTTATGGCAGCACCCAGAATGCCGTGGCCGCACTCAAGGCCGGCGCGTTTGATTATTTGGCCAAGCCGGTGTCGCTGGAGCAACTGCGCACGCTGATCAAATCCGCCCTCAGTCTGGATGACGAAACAGACGAAGCAACCACCTCCGGTCAACCGCCGCGCATGCTGTTGGGCGAATCGCCGGCCATGAAACAAGTGCTGGAATTGATCGACAAACTCGCCCGCAGTCAGGCGCCGGTCTATGTCAGTGGCGAATCGGGTTCGGGCAAGGAGCGTGCGGCGCGGCTGATTCACGCCCAGTCAGCGCGCGTCGAAAAGCCGTTTGTGGCCGTTAACTGCGGCGCTATCCCCGAAAACCTGATGGAAAGCGAGTTTTTCGGTTACCGCAAAGGGGCGTTTACCGGCGCCGATGCCGATCGCGACGGTTTTTTCCAGGCCGCACATGGCGGCACATTGTTTCTGGATGAAGTGGCCGATCTGCCGTTGCCCATGCAGGTCAAACTGCTGCGGGCCATTCAGGAACGCAAAGTACGCAAGGTTGGCGCCACGCAAGAAGAAGCCGTGGACGTGCGCATTATCAGCGCCACGCATCAAAACCTGGCACGCTGCGTCGAAAGCGGCCGGTTTCGCCAGGACTTGTACTACCGGCTTAATGTGATTGAACTGCATATGCCGCCATTGCGTGAAATGGGCGCAGATGTCGAGCTGATTGCCCGCAATCTGCTTGTCCGACTGGCACAGCAAAGCGGGCAAACTGTTCCGACTTTTGCGCCAGAAGCGCTCACCGCGCTACGCCACTACGCTTTTCCCGGCAACGTACGTGAGCTGGAAAACATGCTGGAACGGGCGCTGGCGCTGTGTGACGGCGCGTTGATTGTGGCCGATGATTTGCAGATCAACCCCGCCGCCGAATCAACGCGTGAAGGCGGAGCGCTGGATGTAACTGACTCGCTGCAGGACTATCTGGACCGGGTTGAGCGTGCGGCAATTCTGGATGCGCTGGAGAAAACCAGCGGCAACCGCACTCAGGCCGCCAAGGTGCTGGGGGTGACTTTCCGGTCGTTCCGCTACCGAATGGAGCGTTTGGGGATTTGATTTTTGCTGGGAGCGGCGGATTGGGCGTGCAGGGCGGCTGTAACTCGCTTGGCGTCGTTGGTTTCTTGTTGCGCCGACTTCAAAACTTGCTGCGTTAGTGCCTTCAGCACAGGTTTGCAAGGCGTTTGATACCCGGGGGTACCCGGGAGCACGCTTCTTTTCTTTGCGTCGCCAAAGAAAGGTGTCCCAAAGTCCCGCAGGGCAGGATAGCAAAAGGCGACCCCGCTGCCGCACGGGGGCCTGAAGTCAAAAGACGAAGCAAATTCGTTTGTTTACCAGGTTTTTGTAGCCCGGATGAAGCGTAGCGGGAATCCGGGGTAGCGATGCCGATCAATGCTGATGCAGCGACCTTTGTTGCCTGCCATGCGCTCGTTGCCATGCTTTATTTACGCTGGCTCGCGCGCTGCGATTCAAATCCCGTCCACTTCCAGTTCGCCACCACCCAATTGCCACACGCGCCCGCCCACGGCGACCCGACGCTGGGCATCGACATCCAGATACAGCACCGACAACGGTGAGATTCGGCGGTGGATGGTGTGGCCTTGTTCTATGCGGAAAGAGAATGGCGGCGCGTTGCCGTTGGCGATAAACCAGTGGCCGATGGCCGCCGCCGCGCTGCCCGCACCAAAATCTTCCTGCAGATGGAACGGGTCCGCCGTGAAGGCCCGCAGCGTCAGCACTTCGCCATCGTTACTCCACAAAGCAATCTGCAATAAATGATGCGGATTGCCCAGACTCTGCATCAACAGATCCAGTCGGGGCGCCACTTGCAGCACATGCTGACGCGCACGCAGCGGGATGACCAACTGGGTGAAGTCGCTATCCACCCATAAAAGCGGGCCGGACAAATCGGCAGGGTTGAGTCCCAAGGCAGCTGCCAGCGCCAGGTTATCCACTTGAGCCGCGCGAGCGTGGGCTTGCGGCGTTTGCACCCACCACAAGTCGTTCTTTTTGTAGCCGATGGTGGGGGCGCCGATGGCAATTTGCGCGGCAATGCTCGAAGCACCGAGCGCCACCATCGTGGAATAAGGCAGCGCCAACTGCGGCGTGTAGGCCGACCAGGACTGGCTGCGCGTTTCCAGAAAACCGGTTTCCGGAGCACAAAACTGATAGGCCAGGCGCTGCGCAACCGCTGCATCCGGGCGTTTTGCGGTCTCACAAATGACCAGCGGACAGCCGCCCATGCGACGTTCGCCAAACACATTCAAAAGGTGAAACGGGATTTTTACCATTTTTGATAACCATTCATGCCGCATAGCGCCGAGGAGGGGGTGTTATTTGTTACAATGCTCGGGTTTGTCCCAACTGTCCGATCAACGTCTTTCTGATAGCGAATCCCATGTCTTCTGCACTTGAACTGATTGCCGAAAAAGACCTGCCACTGGCGCGTGACCTTGAAATCCTGGCCGATGTGCTCGAGAGCACCATTCGCGAACAAACCGGTAATGCCGCCGCGGACCAGATCGGTGCCATTCGGGATCTCGCAATTCGTTATGTGGAAGGCCGCGATCCGGAAGCCAGTGTGGCGCTTGCCCGCACATTGTCGACGCTTGATCTGTCCAACGCCATGGCGCTAGTGCGAGCATTCAGTTATTTCTCGCATCTGTCCAATATAGCGGAGGACTTGCATCATAACCGTCGTCGCCGTATCCACAAAATGCATGGCTCGGAAGCGCAACGTGGCAGTATCGAAGCGGCTATCAATGCGCTGATCGCCCGCGATATCAAGCCATCTGAAATTCTGGCGATGCTGGGCGAAACGCTCATCGCGCCGGTGCTCACTGCCCACCCGACTGAAGTCAAACGTAAAACCATTCTGGAATGCCACGCTGCGATTTCCGAATTGCTGGTAGCGCGTGACCGCAATGCCATGACGCGCGAAGAAGAGCGCGCCAATCGCGAAGCACTGGAACGCGTGGTGCTGACGCTGTGGCAAACCCGCGAAATCCGTACCTTCAAGCTCAAGGTGCAGGACGAAGTCGAAAACGGTGCCACGTTCTTCCGCAGCACTTTCCTGCATGAAGTGCCACGTTTGTATATCGATCTGGAAGACAAACTGGCCGCGTTGTCCGGCGCCGATGTCGAGCTGCCCAATTTTGTGCACATCGGTTCGTGGATTGGGGGCGACCGCGACGGTAATCCGTTTGTGAATGGCGATGTGATGCGCTACGCCGTGTCGCGCCAATCGGGTATCGCGCTGGATTACTACTATCAACAGTGTTCCAAATTGGGCGCTGAACTTTCCATGTCGACGCGCCTGGTGCAAGTCGACCAGGCGCTGCAACGCCTGGCAGAACAAGCCGCAGAAGACGAACGCAAGACAGAAGAGCCGTATCGTCTGGCCGTGGGTCATATCACCGCGCGTATTTTTGCCACCGCCATCAAGATCGGCACTTTCCATCATCAACTGCATGATGTGGCGCGTGCGCCGGAATACGAAAGCGCCGCCGAGCTGGAACGCGATCTGCAAATTGTGTCGGATTCGCTCAAGTCGCATGGCGCCGCCAAACTGGCCAATGGCCGTCTGCGTCGCTTGCTGCGTGCCGTGTCGGTATTTGGTTTCTACCTGGCACCGGTGGACATGCGCCAGCACGCTGGCATGCATGAAAAGGTGATTTCGGAACTGTTCCAGAAAGCCGGTCTTGAGGATTATCCCAAGCTGGATGAAGCCTCACGCCGCGTGGTACTGCTGCGTGAACTGGCCAGCCCGCGCCCGCTGATCTGCCCGCATGTGGATTACACCGAAGATACCCAGAAAGAAGTGGATATCTATGCCGCCGCCGCTGAGTTGCAGGCGCGTTATGGCTCCGAAGTACTGCCCAATTACATCATTTCCAACTGCGAGTCGGTCTCCGACCTGCTGGAAGTGGCGGTATTGATGAATGAAGTCGGTCTGATTCAACTCACTCCGATTCCAAAAGCAAAGATCAACGTTATCCCGCTGTTTGAAACCACCGCCGACCTGCGTAACAGCGGCCAGATCATGGCTGAACTGTTTGCCTTGCCGCAGTGGCGCACCATCGTGGCCGCACGCGGTCAGGTGCAGGAAGTCATGCTGGGTTATTCGGACTCCAACAAGGACGGCGGTTACCTCACATCCAACTGGGAGCTGTACAAAGCCGAACTGAACCTGGTCAAGGTGTTTGAGGGCGTTGGTATCAAGATGCGCCTGTTCCATGGTCGCGGCGGTACGGTGGGTCGTGGCGGTGGTCCGGCATTTGATGCCATCGTGGCGCAGCCAGTGGGTTCAGTGAACGGCCAGATTCGTATTACCGAGCAGGGCGAAGTGATTGCCTCCAAGTTTGCTGACCGCGAAGTCGGTCGCCGCAATCTGGAAATCATGATCTCCGCCACGCTGGAAGCCAGCTTCCCGACGGATGAACAAGCCCGCGTTGATACGCCAGAGCGTCACAAGCTGGCCGAGCGCCTGTCGCTGCGTGCGTATCAGGCCTACCGTGATCTGGTTTACGCCACACCGGAATTCATCACTTATTTCCGTGAAGCCACGCCGATCAACGAGATCCCGAACCTGAACATCGGTTCGCGTCCAAGTGCGCGCAAGAACACCAATTCGATCGCCGATCTGCGGGCGATTCCTTGGGTGTTCTCCTGGTCGCAATGCCGTTTGATGCTGCCGGGCTGGTTTGGCTTTGGCACGGCGATTGCCGAATACCTGGCCGAGACCGACGAAGCGGGTCTGGCCGTCTTGCAAGAACTGTATCGCGAATGGCCGTTCTTCCAGGTCACCGTATCCAATATGGAAATGGTGCTGGCCAAGTCGGATATCGCCATTGCCGCGCGTTACTCCGAACTGGTGCAGGATCAGGACCTGGCTCGCCGTATCTTCGGTCGTATCCGTGATGAATGGCAACGCGCTGTAGACGCCGTGCTGGCCATCACTGGTCACAAAGAGCTGCTGGGTGATAACCCGATGCTGGCGCGCAGCCTCGATAATCGTCTGCCGTATCTGGACCCGCTCAACCACTTGCAAGTTGAATTGCTCAAGCGCCTGCGTGCGGGTGATGAAAGCGAAGACCTGCAACACGCGGTGCATTTGACGATTAACGGGATTGCGGCCGGTTTGCGTAACAGTGGTTAATACCGCTCAGCAATAAACGCCCGATCCGGCATATACTCGCCGCCATGATCCGTCCCTTTGTTTCTTTCAAGGCTACCGGGTTGATGGCGGCGATTTCTTTTGCCTGTGCCACTCACCTGGTCAACGCTGCTGGACTGCCTAGCCACTTTGGCGAGCAGATGGAGGCCGCGCTGTCTTGCCATTCCGAGTGGTCCACCAGTTGGTGGCGGGCGTATTTCCGCAATTACCTGGGAAAGCCGCTGCGCACCTGGGGCGATGCGGAGTGGTTCGACGCCAAAAACGCCCAGCTGGCGGGCAATACAGCCAGCGAAGTATTCGTCAATCTGCCGGAAAGCGGTGCCTTGATGGTCGGCGTGCTGATTCCTTCCCCGGTGGATACGGTGCGCAAACAACTGGAAGCCACCCTCAACACCCAGTTCGTTCCTCTGGCCGGGCCTTACCCGCGCTATCTCTCCAAATTCGGCAGTGTGCTGGTGGGTTTGTCCAACAAACAAACCAAGTGGTATTGCGCGCGCTGGAGTCTGGGCAACCGTCCCTGAATTACCCGCTACCGCAATTTTGAGTTGTTCATGCAGACCTCTGTGATGCTTTTGGCATAACAGGTCGGTCATGTTTATAGATACCACTTTGTCATAATTCCACACCCCTGCCTTTTGGTTGCCACGTCAACGTTGACCGATTTTTCTCGGGCACAAGTTGTTGACGGTTCCTTAAAGAAAAAAGACTGGGTGGTGAAAATATTCATCACCAGGCCGATGCACAGGCACAACAAACACCCTGCATTTCGTCGGCGACAAACGTCATATATATCCGCCTGGCGGGCGCTTCGGTTTGCGCAATTCTGGATAATTCTTTTCTTATGTTGCAACGCAATAGTAATAAATAGTCCTTTCCACACAGCAATTTGAGCAAATAATTCATCTATTGCTGCAATGCAGCATCTTCGTTGAGCCAGCTGAAGCTTGCTGACGGCAATAGACGGTACCGAACGTCTGTCCAGGGTAAAACCCGTACGTCGGTCGCAGGCTTGACGTCAGATTCCGGTTTGGCGGCTAATGGGCGCCGTGGAACCCGAAGGCTGCATAAGGGTGTCGGTTACCGTCAGCACAAAGCACTGCGAGCAAGGTGCAAAAGAAAACATCATCTGACGACCAGACCACTGGATGCGCATGAATAGCGCCAATACAAGAAGGATGGAGACTTGCCTATTATGAAAATGAGACGTTTAAACCTTGCAGCGATTCCGGCCGCCCTCGTGGCGGCCCATTCTTTTGCTGCATATCCGGCCTGGGTAGACGGCGGTACTTATACTGCTGGCACCATCGTTGTTTACAACGGCCATGATTATCAAGCGCTGGTCACCCAGACTGATTATGTGGGTGCCAACTGGAACCCGGCTGCGACGCCAAGTCTGTGGAAGGATCTGGGAGCGGATGCTGGCGGTTCGCCAACGCCTACTCCGACACCTGCGCCGACGCCAGTCCCGACACCGGCTCCAACGCCGGCTCCAACGCCAGCGCCGACCCCGGCACCAACGCCTGCTCCTACTCCCGCACCTACACCAAGTGGTAGCTGTGCGGCGGTCTGGAATGCAACCACTGCCTACAACACCGGCAACACCGTTAGCCTGAATGGCGTTAACTATGTGGCCAACTGGTGGACGCAAGGCCAGAGCCCGGCCACCAATTCGGGTGCCAGCGGTAGCGGCCAGCCATGGACGATCGTAGCGAACTGTTCGGGTGGCACGCCGACTCCGACACCTACTCCAACACCGGCGCCGACACCTACTCCGACGCCAACTCCTGCTCCGACGCCTACCCCAACGCCGGCTCCAACCCCGACACCGACACCGACTCCCGCGCCGACACCTACCCCGACTCCAGCTCCAACTCCGTCGGGCAAGTATCAAGTGGGTTCGTACTTCGCGCAGTGGGGTATTTACTCGCTTGGCTATAATGTGAAGAACATCGACACCAGCGGTTCCGCTGCCAAGATGACCTTCCTGAACTACGCCTTCAACAACATCTACAAGCAAGCCGACGGTACCTATCAATGCCAGGGTCAAGTGACCGTGACTGAGCAAGGCGCCACCAACCCGAACGCAGCAGGTGCTGGTACGGGTGGCGATGCGTGGGCTGATATCCAGAAGGGCTTTGACGCAACCACTTCGGTGAGCGGCGTTGCAGACACCTGGAACCAGACCGTGAAGGGTAACTTCAACCAGCTCAAGCAACTGAAAGCCAAGTATCCAAACCTGAAAGTGATCATGTCACTGGGCGGCTGGACCTGGTCCAAGTACTTCTCGGCAGCTGCTGCCACCGACACTGGCCGCAAGGCGCTGGTTTCCAGCTGCGTCAACTTGTACATCAAGGGTAACTACCCGGTTGATTCCGGTTCGGGTACCGGCGGTACTGGTGTACTGGCTGGCATCTTCGACGGTATCGATATCGACTGGGAATACCCGGGTATCCAGGGCGTTGGCTACAACACGGTTGATCCGGTCAATGACAAGCACAACTACTCGCTGCTGATGCAGGAATTCCGTAGCGAACTTGATGCTTATGGCGCCACCACCGGCAAGCATTATCTGCTGACGGCGACCACCGGCGCGGGTTCAGACAAGATCGCTCAGGAAGAACCGGCCGCATTGGCTTCCTCGGTAGATTGGCTGAACCTGATGGCGTACGACTACCACGGTGGCTTTGAAACCACCGGTCCGACGGACTTCCAGGCCAATCTGTATGGCGACCCGGCAAGCCCGAATATCTCGAATGGCGGCACGGTAGCAACGTACTTTACCGATGATGCAGTCAAAGAGTTGGTCGCGGCAGGCTTCCCGATCGCCAAACTCAATCTGGGCATTCCGTTCTACGGACGTGGCTGGACTGGCGTGAAGAACGTGAACAACGGCATGTACCAGACTGCAACCGGCCCGGCAGCGGGTGCTTCTGAGGCAGGCATCAACAACTACAACGTGTTGAAATCCGCCGCAGGTAACATCTTCTACAACAATACCGTGGTTGGTCTGTACAAGTTCGATGGTACCAACTGGTGGAGCTACGATGATCCGTCGATCATCGCCACCAAGCTGAACTACACCAAGACCAAGGGTATGGGCGGTGTGTTCTCCTGGTCGCTGGATGGGGATGACACCTCCGCTACCCTGATGAACGCGATGGGCGCCATCAACCAGTAAGCTTCCAAAGTGTCGACCCGACGACGTATCAAGCAATACTGATACGCTTAGCCCTCCCGGATGTTCGGGAGGGCTTTTTTATGGGCGGAGTGGGTGTGTTCGAAGAGAGGAGGAGAGCGTGATCCGACTTGCGGCGTGGCGTTGATCGCTCGCTTGCCCATACCCGCAGCGGGGTACTAAAGCATGCGACCGCTCAAAAGCAGGAGCCTATCGCCTGCGGCTAAGTATTCCCTGCGCTGCTATGCCATTCTCTGGTCGGTTGGCTGGATAAGCGCTGTCGGGTCATTTAGTTGCTTTGAGAAACCCGGAACCGAGAGCCACGTTGCCCGGATGAAATCAGGTGGCCCGGATGAAGCGTTAGCGAGAATCCGGGGCTGCTGTATTTACACATGCGGTGCGGTCTCTCGCTCAGAGGCGCGGCGTGAGCAGTTCTCTCGCAATCCCTCAATACACGCCCGGCTTATGCTGCTTCGCCTGCCAGGCTTCTATCTTGGGCAGCATTCTCAAGTAAAGCCCCGAACCCACTGCGCACAGTGCGCAGGCCAGCACGGTATTTTCCACGCGTGCCAAGGCGAAATGCATGGGCGAGGCGATCACCCGCTGCAGGCCGAAATCCAGCAGGACCATCACCAACGCGGTAATCGGGATCACCGCCACCCAGTAATTACGCGCCTGCGCTGCCGGGGTCATTGCGGCCATAAGCGTGACCAGCAAGGCCAGTACCCATTCGTTGTTCACGTAATAGATCACTGCGGCGCCAGCGATTACGCCGATCATTGAGCCGACCAGCCGTTGAATAAGGCGATGCACGCTGTGGTGCGCGTCGTAAACGGTGACGATGGCAATGGTCAGCGGCACCCAGTAAAAACGCAGCAAGCCCAGCCATTGGCCCAATAAATAACCCGACAACACCAGCACAGCAAAGTACAGCGCAAAGGCGCCGTTATTGTGACGCCGCCGCATTAAATGCCGGGCCGCTTCGCGCAGCATGGGCGCCGTCTGGTATTCCGGTTCTTTGAACAGTTTCAGCGATAACAGGATCGACAAAATGCCGGAAATCCCGCCAAGAATCAGATAGGTGCCACATAACGGCGGCAGATCCGGCGCGCTATCGCCAAACAAAAAGGCCACCAGCCAGTACTTGCCAATGAACTCGACCGAGCCGCCAGCACCTTGCAGCCAGCCCGCAAACAAGGCAAAGCCCACCAGCAAGGCCAGCCCGGCGCCCGGCACATAATGGCCTGCAACACCGGCAATGCCCGCCAGCAACATCCCTAAGGTCATATAGATAATGGCGGCAATGCGCTCACTGGTTTCGCCGCCATAATCAACGAACAGCGTATAAAAACCGGCAACGCCGCCGTAAACCGCCGGTAAAAACTCTCCCCGCGTCAGTGCAATCAGTAGCGGTAACCCCACGGCAACCGCGCCGCGAAACATTTTGCGGGTGTTGATCGGGGTAGTGGCCAGAATCAGTGAAGGATGCAGCGCCATAGGGACAAGGCAAGCCTGTAAGAGACGAGGGTCGAAATGTAGTCAGACTACATGAACTTGCCCAGGTAAATAAGCCCGCCAACGCGTATAAGCGGCATCTGGCAACAGAGCGGGATTTAGCCTTTGCCACAAGCGGGGCATGCGGGATAATCGCGTTTTCAGGAATCCACCATGCCTTTGCTGCAAAACACCGACCTGTCTGGCCTCAATACCCTGGGGCTGCCATCCCGCGCCCAATTCTTGTGTGAGCTGACCGATATCGGTGAGTTGGCGACATTACGTGCCGATATCGCTTTGGCGGGCTTGCCGTGGCATGTACTTGGCGGTGGTAGCAATCTGGTATTGCCAGATGTGGTGCCGGGCCTGGTGATCAAAGTCGCTATCGCTGGGCGTTCGTTGGCGGGCGAGGACGACACTGCCTGGTACGTCTCCGGCGGTGGCGGCGAAAACTGGCATGAGTTTGTACAGTGGACCCTGGCGCAGGGCTGGGGCGGGTTGGAAAATCTGTCGCTGATTCCCGGTACCGTCGGCGCTGCACCAATCCAGAATATTGGCGCCTATGGCGTAGAGGTAAAGGACGTGTTGTATGGCGTGCATGCCACGCATTTGCAGACCGGTGAACAACGCGTATTCAGCAAATGCGAGTGCCGCTTTGCCTACCGCGACAGTATCTTCAAACAAGAAGAAGCCGGGCGCTGGTTGATCAGCGAGGTCATCTTTCGCCTGCCCAAACAACCGGCGTTGCATACTGCTTATGGCGAGATCGAACGCGAATTGCAGCAGCTTGGCGTACCTACCTCGCCCCAAGCTGTAGCGCAGGCGGTCATCAATGTGCGTCAGCGCAAACTGCCTGATCCGGCTGTGATCGGCAACGCGGGCAGCTTCTTCAAGAACCCGATTGTGGATGTGGCGACGCGTGACCAGATTGCTGCAGAGTGGCCCGAGCTGGTGAGTTATCCGGTGACTGCGGGTTGGGTCAAACTGGCCGCAGGCTGGTTGATAGATAAGGCGGGCTGGAAAGGCAAAACGCTGGGGTCGGCAGGCATGTACGACAAACAGGCGCTGGTGCTGGTCAACCATGGCGGCGCAGGGCGTGCGGATGTCGAGCAGCTGTGCCGTGCAGTACAAGCGTCGGTCAAAGGCAAATTTGGCGTGCAGCTCGAGCCTGAGCCGGTGTTCTGGTAATACGAGTTTTCATCCGGGCGACAAGAATGCCGATTTGCCGCCCGGATGAAGTGGCCAGTTAACGCTGCAAAGCCGCCAACAGTTTGCCGTGAATGCCGCCAAAGCCGCCGTTACTCATGACCAGAATGTGATCGCCCGGTTGTGCTGCGCTGGCGACATCGGCAACCAGCGCTGTCAGGTCATCATGCGCATGCGCTTTCTCGCCCAGTCCGGTCAACGCTTCTGCCGGGTCCCAGCCCAGATTGGCGCCGTAGCAATACACGCGATCTGCATCGACCAGACTGGCTGGCAATTGCGCCTTCATGGTGCCCAGCTTCATGGTGTTGGAACGGGGCTCCAGCACTGCCAGAATGCGTGCTTTGCCTACTTTGCGGCGCAAGCCCGCTAGCGTGGTGGCAATGGCGGTGGGGTGATGGGCAAAGTCGTCGTACACGGTGATGCCGTTGACCACGCCCTTAATCTCCATGCGGCGTTTGACGTTGCGGAACTCGCCCAGCGCCTCAATGGCTTGCGCCACCGGTACACCCACATGCCGGGCCGCAGCGATGGCAGCAACCGCGTTCAAGCGATTGTGTTCGCCCAGCAAATCCCAAGTCACCCGGCCTTGCATCTGGCCATTGAGCAGTACATCAAAATGCTGGCCGTCATCATTGGCCATCGCCCAACCCTGGTCGACCCCAAAGCGCTCGGCTTCGCTCCAGTTGCCGCGTTGCAGTACGCGATCCAGACTGGCTTCGCGACCGTTGACGATCAGGCGACCATTGCCCGGCACCGTGCGCACCAAGTGGTGAAACTGGGTTTCGATGGCATGCAGATCGGCAAAAATATCGGCGTGGTCGAACTCCAGATTATTCAGGATTGCCGTGCGTGGCCGGTAATGAACAAATTTGGAACGTTTGTCGAAAAACGCGGTGTCATATTCATCGGCTTCGATTACAAAGAAGGGAGATTGACCGCCTTTTTCCTGGCGTGGTTCGCCGGGCAGGCGGGCGGAGATGCCAAAGTTTTCCGGGATGCCACCCACCAGAAAGCCAGGTGCCAATCCGGCGTATTCCAGAATCCAGGCCAGCATGGAGGTCGTCGTGGTTTTGCCATGCGTGCCAGCGACCGCGAGAACCCAGCGACCCTGCAGGATATGATCGCGCAGCCACTCTGGGCCTGAGGTATACGGCAGGCCACGATTGAGGATTTCTTCCATTAACGGATTGCCGCGGCTGACCACGTTGCCGATCACGTACAGATCCGCGTTCAGCTGCAACTGGTCAGGAGACCAGCCCTCGATCAGCTCGATACCCAGTGCTTCCAGCTGGTCGGACATGGGCGGGTAAACCCCGGCATCGCAGCCGGTCACCGTGTGGCCCGCCACGCGTGCCAGGGCGGCGATGCCACCCATGAAAGTGCCGCAAATACCGAGAATGTGAATATGCATAATGGATTATTGAAATGTTATTAAAATTTAGAAAATTTAATGGCTTGGCGCGTCAAGTTTGGATTGCGTACAATCCGGTATTCCTTTTACGTTCCCATCTAGATCATGCCTAAAGTGCCGCCGGTAAATCCGGTGGAAATCGCCCGAATTGCCTTAAAACGGTTGGTCGAAAGCCGCTTGCCGCCGACCCCCGAAAACTATACGCAATTCTACAACGCGATTGCCACCATCAAGGCGCCGGAAGAAAAAACCACCGACGAGCTCCAGCAAGCGTGGCAGATTCTGTGCCGGCTGGACGATGCCGTTGGCGATGCAACCGATACCACCGAACAACTGATTGCCTCGCTGGCGGTGAATGGCGAGAGCATGGCCAGCAGTCTGGACCAGTTGCAAACCGCCCGCGAACAGCATCTAGCCAAGGTTGTGCCGCCTGAAGAGACGCATGGTCGCCTTGAAGCTCTGCTGGATCAGATCATCGATTCCACCAGTACCATTCATTCCTCGGTGCAGACCACGCACGTTGATCTGGCTGCGATCCGCGAGTCCGTGCGCCACATTGAAGAAGACCTGGCGCACAACCGGATGATCCTTGGGCTGGACCCGCTGACCGGCGCACATAACCGTCAGGGCTTTGATCACCTGCTGGCCGCCGAAGTAAAGCGCGCTCGCCGCCACAGTGGCAAGCTGAGCGTGGTGATTCTTGATCTGGATGATTTCAAGCTGGTCAATGACCGGTTTGGCCATCTGGTTGGTGATCAGGTGTTGGTGCACATGGCCGATCTGGCCAAAGCGGTGTTGCGTGAAACTGACGCTTTGGTCCGCTACGGCGGTGAAGAGTTCCTGCTGATTTTGCCGGAAACCGACCAGAACGGCGCGCAATATGTGGTCGACCGTTTGCGGGTTGTGGCTGCGCGGACGCCGTTTATGCACAAGTCCGAACGTATTGATGTCACGTTCTCCTCCGGCGTGGCCATGCTCAAGGATGATGAAAACGGTCGTGCCCTGGTATTGCGTGCCGATGAGGCGTTGTATCGGGCCAAACACAGTGGTCGCGGGCGGATCGAGCTGGCGCTGTAGTCCGGCTGCTTTACTGGCTCCAAACAAAAAACCCATGTCATCTGGCATGGGGTTTTTGTTTGGAGCCACACACGCATGCGCCTGGATTAGTGGCGCCAGAACGCTGGCGTGAACAGGATCAGCACCGAGAAGATTTCCAGTCGTCCCAACAGCATGGCAAAGGTGCAAACCCAGATTTGCAGCGGCGCGAAGACTGAAAAATTAGCTGCCGGGCCAACCACGCCCAGACCTGGCCCGGTATTGTTCAGGCAGGCCACGATCGCAGTGAAGCTGCTGAGGAAATCCAGATCAGTCAGCAGCATGACAAACGTCAGCACCACCATGCTGGTTACATACAACGAGATAAATCCGAGCACCGCAAAAATCACACTCGGCGGTACGCTGCGGCCATTGACCTGCACCGGTTGCACGGCGTTCGGATGTAACAGGGTGGTGAACTGGCGGCCCGCTTCCTTGAGCAGCACCAGTGCCCGGAACATCTTGATGCCGCCACCGGTAGAGCCCGCGCAAGCGCTAAAGCAAGACAGGAACAACATCAGCAGCGGTACAAACAGTGGCCAAGTGCCGAAGTCCGCCGTGGCGTAACCCCCATCGGTGGCGATCGACACCAGGTTGAACGCTACATTGCGCAGTGATGTTTCATAGTCGGGATAGACATTCTGCCAATCCAGGTAGGCCGCCAACCCGATGCCGGCTAGCAAGATCACCGCCAACATCGACTTGAACTCGGTATCGCGCCAGTAGGCTAGTAGCGAACGGCGGCTGAAGGCGACGTAATGCGTGGCGAAATTGGTGGCGCCAGCAATCATGAACACAATCAGGATGGCTTCGATGGCGGGCGAATTGAAGTACGCCACACTATCGGTATGGGTGGAAATGCCGCCCAGTGAAATGGCCGTCAGCGCGTGGCATACAGCGTCAAACCAGGTCATCCCGGCCAGCTTGAGCAACAGCAGGCAGAGGATGGTGAGCCCGATATAAACCAGCCATAAATTGCGCGCCGTCTCCCGGATTCGCGGTTTGAGCTTGGCGTCTTTGATTGGCCCTGGCATTTCGGCCTTGAACACCTGCATGCCGCCTACGCCCAGCATCGGCAAAATCGCCACCGCCAGCACGATCACCCCCAAGCCGCCCAGCCAGCTCAACATATGGCGCCAGAGGTTGAGCGACGCTGGCAGCGCATCAAGATCGGCGATTGTGGTGGAACCGGTGGTGGTCAGCCCGGCCATGCCCTCGAAATAGCCGTTGGTAAACGAGACGCTGGGGTCATAAAGCCAGAACGGCGCGGCCGCTGCGAGTGGCAGCAACAGCCAGATGCCGACCACCAGCAAGAAGCCGTCACGTACTTGCAATTCACGGCGAAAGGCATGCGTTGCCGCGACGATTACCAGCGCGCTGACAAACACAATTCCCAAGGCCTGTGCAAACGGCTGCAGGCCAGCATCTTGTCCGAACCAGGCCAGCCCCAGCGGAACCAGCAAGGTGAGTGAAAACAGCAGGGCTATCCGGGCGAGGATATTGAAGGTGGGCAACAAGCGCATCAGAAGAACCCCAGCTTCACGGCGAACAGATGCTCAACTTCGCGGGTACGCATTTTGTCGTGCACGAACAGGATGCAGCGGTCATCGGCTTCGATCACCGTGTCATGGTGCACCATGATGACCTTGCCAGCGCGCACGATGGCGGCCAGAAAAGCGTGCGATGGCATGCGAATTTCATCGACCCGGCGGCCAATTACCCGCGACACCGACTTGTTGCCATGAACGATCAGCTCAACCGCCTCGGCCGCGCCACGGCGCAGTGGTTTGACTGCGGCGATATCGCCTTGCCGGGCGAAGGCGAGCAGGGTGCCGATGGTGAGCTGGGCGGGGGAGAGCGCCACGTCAATGCGGCTGTCTTGCAACAGGTCGACATAGCGCGAGCGGTTGATGATCGAGATCACCTTGCGTGCGCCCATCTGTTTGGCCAGCAAGGACGACATGATGTTGTCTTCGTCATCCGAAGTCAGCGCCAGATATAGATCGGTACGGTCAATCTGTTCCGATTCAAACATCGTCTCGCTGGTGGCATCACCGAGCAGTACCAGCGAGTCGGGCAACTGGTTGGCAATCCATTCGGCGCGAGCTGGATCGCTTTCTACCAGCTTGACGCTGTAATCCTTCTGCAGGGCCTTGGCGAGGCGAAAGCCAACGTTGCCCCCGCCCGCCAGCAGCACGCGCTTGATGGGGCTTTCCACCACGTGCAACGCGGCGATGACTTTGCGCATTTGCCGTGCTTCGGCCAGCACAAATACTTCGTCTCCGGCCTGCAGCTCGGTGTCGCCATCCGGGCGGATGTAATGGTTATTGCGATAGACGCCGACGACGCGCCGGTCGACATTGGGCAGGACCTCGTTGAACTGGGTCAACGCCTTGCCTGCCATGGGCGCGCCTTCGGTAATGCGCGCCACCACCAGTTGCACCAGCCCGTTGGCAAAATCGAGCACCTGCAATGCTTCGGGCATTTTCACCAGCCGCACCAGGTAGTCGGTGACGACCTGGGCCGGTGTAATGGTGTGACTGATGGCAAAACCGTCTTCTTCCGAAAACAGCGCCTCGTGAGCCAATAGATCGGAATTGCGGATGCGGGCAATGCGCGTGGGCACGCGGAACATCTGGTAGGCAATCTTGCAGGCCACCATGTTCAGTTCATCCGTCGGGGTGACGGCCAGCAGCAGTTCGGCGTCTTCAGCGCCAGCTTCGCGCAGCGTTTGCGGGCTGGAGGCAGAACCGGTAATGACGCGCAGATCCAGTCGGCTCATCAGGGGAGCTAGATTGGCCGGGTTGTCATCGACGATGGTGACGTTGTGTTGCTCGTAGACCAATTGCTCGGCCACGGTGGCGCCGACCCGGCCGGCACCAAGAATCAGAATATTGGACACGTTTGGCTGTGATCTCTGTTTTATCTGGAGCCAGGCGCACGCGGGGCGGGCAGCCAGGACTCCGTTTGGTTTTGGCTTGATTGCGATGCCATGGGGGCGATCAGTACAACAACCGGACCAAAGGGCAGGCCAGTGGCCCCCAAAACGCAAAAACGGGAAGCAACCTTGTCAGGTTTGCTTCCCGTTCAGACTAGCACAGCGCTACAGATATGCCGTGCGGGTTATGTCAGTCTTCTTCAACTGGCTTGTTTTTTTTGGGCATGTTGACACCCAACTGTTTGAGCTTGCGGTAAAGGTGCGTGCGTTCCAGCCCGATCCGTTCCGCCACCCGGCTCATATTGCCGCCAGACAACTCGATCTGCCGTTCCAGATAGAACTTCTCGAACTGGTCGCGTGCTTCGCGTAGCGGCAAGTTCATGTCCACTGCCGACAAAGCCGGAGCCGGTGCCGAAATTTGCGCTGCAGTAGCTTCAACGCTGGGCGAGAACTGCGACAAAATGCGCGAAACCGGATTGATATCGATCTCGCCATCGCGGCAGGACAACGCCAGACTCTTCACCACGTTGGTCAGCTCATCCAGATTGCCCGGCCAGTCTTGCTGGGCCAGCAACTGCAAAGCATTGTGGCTGAAGCGACGCGCGCCCAGCTTATGCTGCGCGACTGTATCGGTGAGGATGGTCTCCGCCATGCGCGGGATGTCTTCCTTGTGCTCACGCAGGGCGGGCACCGGCACAATCCATTGCGACAGCTGACGGAACAACTCGGGATCGAGATCGCCGCTGAGCTGATCCAGCGGACGGCTGGAGGCCGACACCAGTCGCACCTTCATTTTGTCCAGCTTGCCCAGCACCGACTTCAGCCCGGCTTGTGCCCGCGCATCCAGATAAGCCAGATCACGCAGGAACAACGTGCCGCCGGTAGCCTTGTTCAGCAACTCTTGCGGCGCCAGCGCGAATTCTTCATTGGAGTGCGGCGCCACAAACGGCTTGCCGTCCGGGTTGACGTAGCGCGCGCAATATTCAAAACCGACACCAGGCGGGCCGATCAGCAGCACCGGCGCGGTTTGCGCTTGTGCGGCTTGCAGCATGCGGGTCAGTTCGCGAATGTGCTCGCTCTCTCCCAGACGATTGAGGGTGACGACCGGACGTGGTGCTTCTTGTTGCAAGGTCACGGCGCGTTTGACGGCGGCCAGTAACTTTTGCAAACCAATCGGCTTTTCCAGGAAGTCCATCGCACCGATCCGCGTTGCTTCCACAGCGGTATCGATGGTGGCATGACCTGACATCATGATCACCGGCATGGTGAGCTGGCCGTTACGTGCCCACTCCTTGAGCAACGTTACGCCATCGGTGTCCGGCATCCAGATATCCAGCAATACCAGGCGTGGTTGCGCCTGATTACGTAGCCGGCGCGCCGCTTCGGCGTTTTCTGCCACCGCTACGCTATAGCCTTCGTCTTGCAGAATTTCGGACAACAATTCGCGAATGCCGATCTCGTCATCTACTACCAGAATATCCTGACTATGCAACTTCATTCCTCCGCCAGCGGCAGATCAATACGAACCCAGGCTCCGCCAGTTTCGCGGTTTCCGGCCTGAATGCGGCCGTGATGTTCGTCGATAATTTTTTTAACTATCGCCAATCCCAAGCCCGTACCTTTTTGTTTTGTTGTGATGTACGGTTCAAACACCCGAGGGAGTATATCGGGTTGAAAGCCGTTTCCGCTGTCTTCTACGACGAGTCTGGCAAATTTATCGGTTTTTTCGGTCCGGACGCAAATTTGTGGTTTATTGAATACGCCATCAACCGCCTGTCCGCTTTCCTGGGAATGGATAGCATCTTGTGCATTCTGCAGCAAATTGTGGATCACCTGGCGTAAATGCGTGGCATCTCCGTCCACAATCAGCGCGCCGCCGGTCAGATCTTCGTATTTCACCGGGGCAGCTTCATACAGTACCAAGACTTCACTGAGCAACTGGCGCAGATCAAGCGGACGCTTCTTGCCCGTGGGTTTGCGGGCGTAATCGCGGAACGCGTCTACCATTTGCTTGAGCGCGGCCACCTGTTTGACGATGGTTTGAGAATTGCGGGTCAGCAGGTCCTTACCGCTCTGGTCCAGTTTGTCGGCCAGTTTCAGTTCCATGCGCTCAGCGGCCAACTGGATCGGCGTGAGCGGGTTTTTGATTTCATGGGCCAGGCGACGAGCCACTTCACCCCAGGCCGCATCGCGCTGGGCGGAAATCAAATCGGTAATGTCGTCAAACACCACCAGATAGCCGCTACGACTTTCGCCCACCGCCAGCCTTGTGCCGCGAATTTGCAAAATGCGTTTTTCGTCGGCGACTTCGGCTTCTTTTTCCCAGTGTTCTTCTTTGCCGGCAAAGCCCATCAACACTTGGTCACACAAGGTGGTGAGCGCTGGATAAAGCTCACTCCAGCGCATCAGCGGGATATCGCCTAGCCGGTTGGGATCAATGCCCAGAATGCGTAGCGCGCTCTGATTGGCAGAGGCCAGCGTCCAGCTATCGTCAAACGACATCACACCCGCGGTGAGCGAGCCAAGCATCGCCTCCAGGTACGCATTGGCGGCCTCTTGTTCGGCCTGGTGCTGTTCCAGCGCGGTGCGTGCATCGCCCAACTGGCGGGTCATGCGGTTGAACGAATGCGTGAGAATGCCCAGTTCGTCGCGGCTGATCACCGGCTGGCGCTGTGAATAGTCGCCCGAAGCCACCGCGCGGGTGCCTTCGGCCAGCACTGAGAGCGGCGCGGCCAGTTTGTCCGACAGATAGATTGCCAGCGCCACTGCGCCCAGCAGGGCCATCAGCAACGCCAGCGTCAGCGTCAGGCTGTAGATGAGTTTGAGGCCTTGGCGCGATTGCGAGAGCTGTTTGTAATCGGCGCGGACTTGTTCGACCAGTTCGGCATCGGCGGCCAGTGAAGGGTCAATTGGCTGGCGTAGCTGCAAGATGCGCGTGCGCTCAGATAAACCGGTGTCATGCACTGGCATCATCACGCGCATGGTCAGACCCTTGTCGGTGTCTGTTTCCAGTTGTTTGACCGGCCCTTGCATGGCCATGCGTAGCTGATTGCGGTCGGGGATACTCGGGAATAACCCGGCGCTTTCGTTACCGATATGCGCAATGGTCTGCCCGGTTTCATCAAAAACGCTGATTTCCTGTACCCCAATCTGATCGCGCAAACGAGTCAGACGGGAAAGAAGCGAGGTGCCGTTTTCATCGTGGATATCCAGGGCGATGACCCGCGCTTTACGTAGCAGGTCGTTCTGCTGGAAATCAATGGCGTTGTGACCGAGGTTCAAGCCGCGATCGAGGGCGCCTTCCACCCGTACGTCAAACCAGGTTTCGATGGAGCGGTTCAGAAACTGCACCGACAAGGTGTACACCAGCGCGCCGGGCAACACCGCCACCAGCGAGAACATCAGCACCATGCGCAAAGTGAGCCGCGAGCCAAAGACCTTGGCTTTGACCTTTTGCACCAGCTGCATCAGGCGCACGCCCACCAGCACGATCATGCCCAGCAACATCAGGCCGTTGATGGTCAGCAGCACGGTGTAATACTTGGCGAAGGCCGAGGTATTGCCGGAAGCGGTGGCCAGCAGGAACAGCAGAATTGTGCCCAGCGAGGCCAGAATGATGAGCGCCCGCTTCATTTACTTGCCGTCCTCGTCACTGCGCAAGCCGACCTCCGACCAGGCCGATTCGAGTTGCCAGTCACTGTGACCAATAGCAGTCAGTTGCCAGGTTTTGGGCAATTGCGAGACATCCAGCTTGAGCCGCATGCGGCCAGAGAAATCACTTTTGTCGTGAGCGATCGAGGTGTCTTGCAGTACGCCCCAGCCACGCAGCACACCCAGTGCCGACAATGCTTCATCCAGCGTATTGAAGCTGCGGTAAAAGCTGCCAAGATGCAGGCGATACTGGCGCGACAAAGCGTGGTAGCTCAAGCGATAGGTAAGCGTAGCGGTCGGGGAGAACCAGTCGGCCACCTGGCGATACCAGGAATACATGCGCGGTCGGGTGAGCTGGAATTCGTAGACAAATGGCAAGCTCAGGCCATTGGTCAAAGAGTCTTCCAGCGCCGGGGAAAGGGTGATCTTGTAACTGGCCGAGATTTCGACCTGGTTGTCACCCCAGCTGGACGCAGCCTGTTGGGCCTTGATGCCGCCACCATCTGCCCAGGCCACGGAAACGGCCAGCCACAAGGCAAGCAGGCCGCACCAACGGCGCCAGCTAGCCAGTGTGTTTCGCAAAAAGGGCGTAGTAAAAACCATCGTGCTCCGGGTTCGGCAATAGCTGCCCATCGGTGGCGGATTCCAGTGTCACCGGCAGGCGTAGCGCATCCGGCGTACGAGCCGCAAAGGCTGCTGCCTGGACTGCGTTTTCTGCCGGGAATACGGAGCACGTAGCATAGAGGAGTTTGCCGCCCGGAGCTACCAAAGCCCACAGCGCATCCAGCATTGCGGCCTGTTGTTGCGCAAACTGGACAATATCTGCCGATCGGCGCAGCCATTTGATATCTGGATGGCGGCGTGCAACACCGGTGGCCGAACAAGGCACGTCGGCCAGAATCCGGTCGAACAGTTTGCCATCCCACCAGTCGGCTGGCTTGCCTGCATCGCCGGTCAACAAAGTGGCATTCAATCCCAGTCGTTTGAGATTGTCAGCCACGCGCGACAGGCGTTGTGCATCCGCATCGACCGCAGTAAGTTCCAGATCGGCCAGTTCCAGCAAATGGCCGGTTTTGCCGCCAGGCGCAGAACAGGCATCCAGTACGCGCATGCCGGGGGCGACATCGAGTAAGCGAGCGGCTTGCTGCGCACCCCAGTCTTGCACCGAAACCAGGCCTTCAAAAAAACCGGGAATGCGATCTACGCCCACCGGATGGCGCAACTGGATGGCGGTGTCGTCCAGGGCGCGCGCTTCCAGTCCGGCCTCTTGCAAGGCGGCCATGCTTTGCGCAACGTTGCCGCGCCGCTGGTTGACGCGCAGCGTGAGCGGCGGATGCGTGTTGTTGGCGGTGAGTATGTTTTCCCACTGCTGTGGCCAGGCTTCGCGCATGGCATCAATCCACCATTGCTGGTGCGACCATTTGCCATAGGGCGTGGTGCGCGCCTGGTTCAGCAGATCATCACGCTGACGCAAAAAGTTACGCAGGATGGCGTTGACCAGACCCTTGCCCATGCCGGTGCCCGTGTGGGAAGCCACTTTCACCGCGTGATCGACCACGCTATAAGGCGCGGCGCGAGTGAACTGCAGTTGATACAGGCACACCAGCAACAGCGCTTTGAGCGCGGATTCGTGCAGCGGCTTGTTGAGCAGCTGTTTCAGTGTGCTGTCGAGCAGGCCGAAGTGGCGCAGCGTGCCGTAGCACAAGTCCTGAATGGCGCCGCGTTGTTGCGGGCGCAAGTCAGGCTCTGCGCGCCATATCCGGGTAAGGGCGTCAGTGAGGGTCTGGCCGCCAAGTACGGCCTCGAGCGCTTGTGACGCCAATTTTTGGGTTGCGAACAATTATCTGAAATCCGTCTGGTTATGACCGCGAGCAATGGCTTGCAAGCGGGCCACGCGCTCTTCAGTGCGTGGGTGAGTGCGGAACAAATCAGCCATGCCGCCGCCATGCAGCGGGTTCATGATCATCATTTGTGCGGTTTCGGGGTGAGCCTGCGCGGTGTGCATCGGAATGCCTTTCGCATAAGCTTCAATTTTTCTCAGCGCGTCAGCCAATGCCAGCGGGTCGCCGGAAATCTGTGCGCCACCGGCATCCGCGCCAAATTCACGCGAACGCGAAATGGCCATCTGGATCAGCGAAGCAGCAACGGGCGCCAGAATGGCAACGGCGATGCCGACCAGCGGATTAACCGCGCGGCCGTTTTCATCGCGTCCGCCAAAAAACATGGCGAAGTTGGCTAGCGCGGAAATGGCACCTGCCATGGTCGCGGAAATAGTCGAAATCAGGATGTCGCGATGCTGCACGTGAGCCAGCTCATGCGCCATTACGCCTCGCAGCTCGCGGTGGCTGAGCACGCGCATGATACCGGTAGTGCAGGCGACCGCGGCGTTTTCCGGATTGCGGCCAGTGGCAAAAGCGTTGGGCTGGTCTTCTTCAATGACATACACCTTGGGCATGGGCAAGCCAGCGCGGCCTGCCAGTTCACGCACCATGGCAACCAGTTCTGGTGCGGTCGTGTCGTCGACCAGATGGGCGTTGTACATCTTCAACACCATCTTGTCGGAGTTCCAGTAGGCGAACAAATTCATGCCGCCAGCAAATACCAGTGCCAGCAACATGCCTTTTTGCCCGCCTATCATGCCGCCAATGATGCCAAACAAGGCAACGATGGCAGCCATCAGCAAGGTGGTTTTAATCCAGTTGTTCATAGTTGTCCTCATAAAAGCGCTGGTTATCAAGCGCCGTGCCAAGCCTTCCAGGAATAGATTGTCACAGGCAGGGATAATTCAACGCACCAGCCATCTGCCTGTAGCTGATCCGGCCTGGCGCCGGCCACCTACGGGTCATCAAGCGAATAACTGAATGACTGGTCTAGCCGAGGATGGTTCCAGGACTTGGTTGCACTCCGGCGAGGAATGCCGCGGCATCCAGCCGTTTGCCACCGGCTTTTTGCAGCTCGGTCAGGCGCAGCGCACCTTGGCCCGTCGCAACAAGCAATGCGTTGCGGTCTGCCTGCAGGATTTCACCAGGCCGACCTTGCCCTTCGGCTAGCTGGGCTCGCCAGATTTTCAGCGCTTCGCCCGCCAGCGTGGTCTGCGCCGAGGGGAAGGGGTTGAACGCCCGGATCATCCGGTCCAGCTGAATGGCCGAGCGCGACCAGTCAATCAGCGACTCTTCTTTTTTCAGCTTTTCCGCATAAGTGACACCTTCACTCGGCTGCACCTGGCGGGCGGCTTGCAGCGCAGGTAACTGTTCCAGCGCTGCGACAATGGCTTGCGCGCCTGCTACGGCCAGTTTGTCGTGCAAGCTGGTGGCGTTGTCGTCAGCGGTGATGGCGACGGGATGAATGCTCAGCATGTCACCGGTATCAAGGCCCGCATCCATTTGCATGATGGTGATGCCGGTTTCGCTATCGCCCGCCAGAATGGCGCGCTGGATAGGCGCCGCGCCGCGCCAGCGTGGCAAGAGCGAGGCGTGGATATTCAGGCAACCCAAACGCGGCAAATCCAGCACGGCTTGCGGCAGAATCAAGCCGTAAGCCGCCACGATCATCAAATCTGCGCCGATCTCTTGCAGCGGCGCCTGTTGCTCTGCCGTACGCAAACGCTCTGGCTGGTACACCGGCAAGCCGTGTTGCAATGCCAGTTGTTTGACGGGCGAGGCGGTCAGCTTCATGCCGCGACCAGAAGGCCGGTCTGGCTGGGTAAGGACGAGGGTAATCTCGTGTCCGGCATCCAGCAGCGCTTGCAAAGCGGCGGCGGCAAAATCGGGAGTTCCGGCAAAAATCAGTTTCATGGCAGGGCACCAAAAAGCAAAACCGCCGGCGGGCGGCGGCTGGGAAAGCGGGATGCAGGTTGCCGGATATGCCATGCAGCGAGGCTCTGGCAATCCGGCGACGCAGGCAGATTACATGATCTTGCGTTCGTTCTTTTTCAGCTTCTGGATAATCCGCGTCAGCTTCAGTCTGGAAAGCTTTTCGACAAATATTTTGCCTTCCAGGTGATCCATTTCGTGCTGAATGCAAACGGCCAATAATCCGCTTGCATCAATGCTGATTTCTTTCCCGTTTCGGTCCTGGGCGGAAACCTTGATATGCTCGGCCCGATCCACTTCTTCGTAAATGCCAGGCACGGAAAGGCAGCCTTCCTCGGATTTGGTCTTGCCGTCCATCTCCAGAATCCGGGGGTTAATCAGCACGATTAAATCGTCTTTGCTTTCAGAAATATCAATGACGATAAGACGTTCGTGCACATTGACCTGTGTTGCGGCCAGCCCGATGCCGGGTGCGGCATACATCGTTTCCGCCATATCATTGATAAGCTGTTGCAGCTTTGCATCAAAAACGGTGACTGGTTTTGCAATTGTGTGCAAACGTTCATCGGGATAATGCAGGATATTCAGAATTGCCATGTTTGCTTGCAGCTCAAAAAGTTTATATGCAGAATCTACGCGGCTTTAGCGCCAGGGTAGATATCGACGAAGAAACAGCAAAAGCAGCCGGTAGTTTGCTGGCTGTTTCCTGGTTTAAACAAATAGTTCAAGTTGGCGAGTCCCGGAAATTTTTATCCGGCCCCATCCGGATCGACCGGAGTAGATGAGTGTGACCACCACCATGCGTAAAACAATTATATCGCTACTTTTCGCCCTCAGTGGCACCACCGGACTGGCTTATGCCGACACGCTGGCTTTGCAGGACAGTGCGCCAGACCGCTACGTCGTGGTCAAGGGGGATACCCTGTGGGGTATTTCGGGTCACTTTCTCAAGCAGCCGTGGCGCTGGCCCGAGATCTGGAACATGAACCGGGAGCAGATCAAGAACCCGCACTGGATTTATCCAGGCGACGTCGTGGTGCTGGATCGCTCCGGCGGTACACCACGTCTGAAACTGCTCAAGAACGAACGCGTGGGCAGCAACGGCGAAGCCAAGCTGTCGCCGCATGTACGCAGCAGCGACATGGATAATGGCGCGGTACCAAGCATTCCGCTGACCTCGATCCGTCCGTTCCTCGACAAACCGCTGGTCGTTGAAGAAAACGAATTGCTGACGGCGCCGCGCGTTGCCGCAGGGCCGGATGACCGTGTTGTGTTCTCGGCCGGTGAGAAGGTTTACGCCGTAGACATGCCTGATGGCAAGATTGGCCAAGTCTGGCAAGCCTATCGCCCCAGCCAGCCATTGTTCGACCCGGATGATCCTGAGCATAAGCGCGTGATCGGTCATGAGGTCACTTATCTGGGCGACCTGGTCGTGGAAAAAACCGGTGACGTCACCACCATGCGCGTGCAGACGGCCAAGGAAGAAATTGGCGTTGGCGCTCGTCTGGTCAAGGCCACCGAGAGCGAATTCCTGAACTATGCGCCGCACGCGCCGCAGGGTGATATCCACGGCAAAGTGGTGTCGACCTACGGTGGCGTGGCTGAAGCTGGCCCGCTGACCACGCTGGTGATTAACCGCGGTGCGCAGGATGGCATCGATGTCGGATCGGTGTTGGTGACCTGGAAAGCCGGGCGTCCGATCAAGAAAGAGTCGAAAAGCGAGCCGGATCGGTTCACACCGGCCGAGCGTAGTGGCAATCTGTTCGTCTATCGCGTATTCCCCAAGTTTGCCTACGGTTTGCTGCTCGACAGCACAGAACCGGTCAACATCGCCGACGAGGTTACATCGCCTTGATGCAAGACGACGCGGACGCAGCCATCTGGCTGCGTTTCGCGCTAGTGCCCGGAATCGGGCCACGCCGCCAGCTAGGTCTGCTGCAAGCGTTCAAAACGCCGCAGACTGCGCTGGCGGCGTCGTTTTATGACATCAGCAATGTGTTGGATAATGAAAAGCTGGCACGTAGCTGGTGCGATGCCGCTCAAGCTGCGGTCCATGACAGCGTCACTCAGGCACTAGCCTGGGCGCAGGAGCCTGGTTGCCGCATCCTCACCATGTCCGATGCGGATTACCCGCCCGCGCTGCTTGAATTGCCTGACGCGCCCTGCGTGCTGTTTTGTCTGGGTGACACGGACTTGCTGGCTCGCGATGCGCTGGCGATTGTCGGTAGCCGTAATGCCACGCCGCAAGGTCTGGAGAACGCCGAACGATTTGCAGAAACCTTGAGCCAGTCCGGCATGGGCATTGTGAGTGGCCTGGCGGCGGGGATTGATGCCGCCGCGCATCGCGGTGGGCTGACGGGATCGGGCGGTACTGTGGCTTTTGTTGGCACCGGGCTGGATCGCGTATATCCGGCGTCGAACCGGGCGTTAGCGCATCAGATTGCCGAGCAAGGGCTGATTGTTTCCGAGTTTGCCTTGGGCACTGCGCCCAAGCCGGAGAATTTTCCCCGCCGCAACCGTTTGATTGCGGCGCTGGCCAAAGGCTGTCTGGTGGTCGAAGCCACGATTGGCAGTGGCTCACTGATTACCGCTCGTCAGGCCAATGATCTGGGGCGAGAGGTGTTTGCCATCCCCGGATCGATCCATTCTCCGCAGGCCAAAGGCTGTCATCAACTGATCAAGCAAGGGGCAAAGCTGGTCGAATGTGCTGAAGATATTCAGAGCGAATTGTGTTGGGATAGCAGCAGTCCGCAGCGTTCGCCCAGCCCGGCTCCGGCAACCTCACAATGGCAGGATGAACTGCAAGGCGAGGAGCGTCTGGTGATCCCGCATATGGGGTTTGACGCGGTCACCATTGACGAGCTTGCTGTAAGGTCCAGCTTGACGGCGGACCGTCTGTGCGCAATCCTGCTCGGTTTGGAATTGAAAGGCGCGGTATTTGCGCTGCCGGGAAACCGGTATCAACGGCGTGTTTGAGCGGTAATGAGACCGCTTTGCTTGAATTGCCGTTGCGCCGCCATCAGATTCCAGATACAGATTTAAAAAGACACGCACCGAGGTTGACCTAATTTTTATGCTGGAAGTTCTTGCTTATCTTTTTGAACAGTTCTACCACGCCGAGGGTGAGCCGGATGTATCTCTGCTCGCCACGCGACTGGCGAGCGCCGGTTTTGATCAGGACGATATCGCCCAGGCCGTTGGCTGGCTGGCAGAACTGAACCGTATCGACACCACGCGTTACGCAGCGCTGGGAGATATGGCTGGCCGGCATTTCCATCCGGATGAGCTGGCGCGGTTCGATGAAGAAGCACTGGACTACTGGCTGTATCTACAAAGTGCCCATGTACTGGGCGGCCCTGAGCGCGAAATGGCGCTTGATCTGGTCATGCATGCAGCGCCCGGCGAGATTTCGCAGGAACGTCTACAGTTGATCGTGCTGATGGTGGTTTGGCGAAAGCGCGATGAACTGTCTAATCTGCTGATCGAAGAGATCCTGTTCGGTCGTGAAGGTCTGACCCAGCATTGATGCGCACTGCGCGCAATCAACTCCCTACACCTTTGGATCATTACGGCAAACCATGCCCGCAAATCTGCTGATTGTTGAATCGCCGTCCAAGGCGAAAACGCTTAAGAAATACCTGGGGCCGGATTTTGAAATCCTGGCCTCCTACGGTCACGTCCGCGGCTTGGTGCGCAAAGATGGCTCGGTGGATACCGAGCACGACTTCAAAATGAAGTATCAGATCATCGACAAGAACAAAAAGCATGTCGATGCCATCTGTGCCGCCGTAAAAGACGCCCAACACGTGTTTCTGGCAACTGACCCGGACCGCGAAGGTGAAGCGATTTCCTGGCACATCATGGAAATCCTGAAAGACAAAAAGCTGACCGGTAAAGACCGCACCTTCAAGCGCGTGGTGTTCCACGAGATTACCGAAGCTGCCGTGACCAACGCTGTGGCCAATCCGCGTGATATCGACAACGACATGGTCGACGCGCAGCAAGCCCGTAGCGCGCTGGATTACCTGGTGGGTTTCAACCTGTCGCCGCTGCTGTGGCGCAAGGTGCGTTCCGGCTTGTCCGCTGGCCGCGTGCAGAGCCCGGCATTGCGTTTGATTTGCGAACGCGAACTGGAAATCCGCGCCTTCACCGCCCAGGAATACTGGACGATCCATCTGGACAGCCACAAGGCCAAGACCAAGTTCGGCGCCCGACTGTCGCAATGGCAAGGTAAAAAGCTCGACCAGTTTGATATTCCCAACGAAGCGACCCAGGCCGACATCCTGAAAAGCCTGCAAGGCAAGGATGCCAAGGTCGCCAGCGTTGAGAAGAAAAAGAAATCACGCAGCCCGGCCGCGCCGTTCACCACGTCCACGCTGCAACAGGAAGCCGTGCGCAAGTTGGGCATGACGACCGACCGCGCCATGCGTACCGCGCAGCAATTGTATGAAGGTGTCGACGTCGGTCAGGGTACGGTCGGTTTGATCACCTATATGCGTACTGACTCGGTGAATCTGGCGAACGAAGCGCTGGACGAGATCCGTGCTTATATCGAATCCACCTTCGATAAAGACTATCTGCCCAACGCGCCGGTGACGTACAAGAACAAAGCCAAGAACGCGCAAGAGGCCCACGAAGCGGTGCGCCCGACCTCCATCCTGCGTACGCCGGATGCGGTCAAGCCGTACCTGTCGGCTGACCAGTTCAAGCTCTATCAGATGATCTGGAAGCGTACGCTGGCTTGTCAGATGACCCCGGCGCGTTTTGACACCGTGGGTATCGACATTCAGGTCGGCCCGGATGCCGTATTCCGCGCTTCTGGTCAGACGCTGGTATTCCCCGGCTTTATCGCCGTGTACCAGGAAGATCAGGACGACGTTGAAGACGACGCGGAAGACGAAGCCCGTCTGCCCGCGCTGGAAGAAGGCGAAGAACTGCCGGTCGACAAACTCGCTGGCGAGCAACACTTTACCCAGCCGCCACCGCGTTACTCGGAAGCCAGTCTGGTCAAGTCGCTGGAAGAGTTCGGCATTGGTCGTCCGTCTACCTATGCCTCGATCATCAAGACGCTGAAAGACCGCGAATACGTTGATCTGGATAAAAAGCGTTTTATTCCGACTGACACTGGCGAAGTGGTGAACAAGTTCCTCACTGATCACTTCACCCAATATGTGGATTACAACTTCACCGCCAAGCTGGAAGACCAGCTGGATGAAATCTCCAACGGTACGCGTCAATGGGTGCCGGTGCTGGATGAATTCTGGAAGCGCTTCCACGAAACCGTGGTGGAAAAACAATCGCTGTCGCGCAAGGAAGTCACCCAGGAAGAACTGGATGAAGCCTGCCCGAAATGCGGCAACAAGCTGGCGATTCGTCTGGGCAAACGTGGCCGTTTCATTGGCTGCACCACTTACCCGGAATGCGATTACACCCGCAATCTGAATGACGATGCCGACGCTGCGCCGGTTGAGCCGGAAGTGGTCGAAGGGCGCGTGTGTCCGGAAGATGGCGGTCAGTTGCTGATCAAGGTCGGCCGTTACGGCAAGTTCATTGGTTGCGCCAACTACCCGAAGTGCAAGCACATCGAGCCGCTGGAAAAGCCGAAAGACACCGGCGTGGAATGCCCGGAATGCCACAAGGGAACGTTGACCGAGAAAAAGAGCCGCTACGGCAAGCTGTTTTACTCGTGCTCGACCTACCCAAAGTGCACCTATGCAACGTGGAATCCGCCGATCGCCGAGGCTTGCCCCAAGTGCAACTGGCCGGTGCTGACGCTTAAGACCACCAAGCGTCGCGGTCTGGAAAAGGTCTGCCCACAAAAAGAGTGTGGCTTTACCGAACAGATCACCCCGCCAGAGGCCATGCCCAAAGCGGAAGATTGACGTCCAGGCTGAACCACGCCAGACTCCCGAAAATATAGTTGATACTTACAAGAACCGGCCCCCGCTCTTTGCGGCGGCCGGTTTTCTCTTGAGATTGCATAGAGTTGATTGATGGTTAAACCGGAACAGCCGGATTGCGAAACATTGGCAGTCATCGCGCACAGCGATATCGGCTTGTATCAGACGTACTTTGCTGCCCTTGAGGGCGTGGTGGCGCAGCTGCAGGCGCCTGATCACACCGCAGGTCTGGCAGGCGCGCTGCAACAACTCGGCCACGTTTCGCGGGCGAGTCTGGTCAGTCTGTACCTCAATCCGTCGACGCAAACTGATCACGCCCGCCTGGTCTCGGTCTGGCGCGACAAGGTCTGTCGCATTGCACCGGTAACCCCGGACTATCTGCGCAGCATTGATTACGCGGCTTTTCCGTTTCTGACCAAGACCCTTGAAACGGGCAAATTACTGAATACTGCGTTGCCGGAACTGCCGCTGGCGGAGCAAATGTGGCTGGCGCAACTGGGCGCACGACGCCTGCTGAGTATTCCGCTACTCGATCACGGCATGCTGTTCGGGTTTCTGTGCTTTCTGGATGAAGACGAATCGCTGCAGCGCGGCAGCACCGAGCTACAGCTGCTCGCCATGCTCGGCACCCATATTGCCCAGGCATTGGTGCGGCGACAGCTGGAAGGGGCCTTGCAAGGCAGCCAGCAGCGTTTGCAAGCGCTGGTTGGGGCCACCGGCGACATGGTATTTGAATTATCGCCCGATGGCTTGATCGGCACCGCATGGGCCAGCCATCCCGCCTTGCCCGGTACGCACGCCCTGACTGGACGTTCGTTAGCCGAGGCGCTGCCCGCCAATCTGGCGAGCCAGTTGACCAAAGCGGTGCCCGTCGCACTGCTGACCCGACGCAGCCAGGCATTCAACTGTACCGTGCCAGCCAGCAATGGCCTCGCATGGCTACGGGTGCGAGTACAGCCGGTCAGCGTCGATGAGCCGGGCGTGGTGGTGCTGGTGCACGATATCTCCGGCCTGATGCAAGACACCGCCAAGCGCCAGACTCTGCTGGATACGCTCAATCTGCTGGAAGAAGCCATTGTCGATCTCGCTCCCGCTGGCGAATTGCTAGAAAGCAGCTCGGCGTGGGCCAGATTGCGGGGCGTTGATCTGCGCGAAGCCTTGCGTGACGTGGGCAAGAGTCTGTTTACCTGGATTTTCCCGGATGATGCGCCGCAAGTCGCCCAAACGCTGACACAGTTGCTGCAAACGCACGCTGAAACCGCGCATGTGCGTTTTCGGCTGATGCAACAGAGCGGCGACTTCCTGTGGGTTGAGGCCCGTTTACTGGCCCGCTTTGACGAAGACAACCGGTTGCAAGCGATTCGCGCCGTTTTGCGCGACGTGACCGTGGCGCATGTCAGCGAAGAGCATCTGACCCAACTGGCCCTGTACGACGGCCTGACCAAGCTGCCCAACCGCTTGATGCTGGATGACCAGCTGGCCAGTGCCATTGAACGTGCCCGCCGCAACAACACCAAAGTGGCGCTGGGCTTTCTGGATCTGGATCAGTTTAAACAGATCAACGACGCCTTTGGCCACCGCACTGGCGACCAGTTGCTGGTCGGGCTGGCGCAACAGCTGCAAAGCGTGCTGGGCAAGCACGATGTCCTGGCGCGTTGGGGGGGCGACGAATTTGTGGTGTTGATGCCCGATGTGGTGGACACCAACGAGTTGAAAGAGCGCGCCGAAAAACTACGTAGCATTACCCGCCAAGGCCTGGCGCTGGATGGTCTGGATGCCCGGCCAACGGTAAGCGCCGGTTTCGCGATCTTTCCGGACAACGCCACTTGTGGCGAAGACCTGCTATCCGCCGCTGACCACACCATGCATCACGCCAAGCATGTTGGTCGCAACACGGTCTGTTTTTACGGCGACTTGCTGCATGTGAAATCGCTGGGTCGCGAACACGTCGCGATTCAGGCACGGCTGGCCGATGCCATTCGCCAGAACAAGCTGCAAGTTTACTATCAGCCCATCGTGCGGGCTCGTGATGGCGAAGTGTTTGCCGTCGAAGCGCTGGCACGCTGGCAAGACGAAAAGAACGGCTGGATCAGCCCGGAATTGTTTATCCCGATGGCCGAGAAAGTTGGCTTGATCCAGGAGTTATCCGACCGCGTGGCCGGGCTGGCGTTTGCCAAGCTGCGCGAATGGCGTGACGCCGGTTTGGCCCAGCGACTGATGCTCAATATCTCGCGCAGCCAGTTGTTTGCACCGGAGTTTGTCTCCGGCATGCTCGACAAGCTCTCCCAATATCGTCTGCGCCCGGAAGATGTGATTCTGGAAATCACGGAATCGGTGGCGGTGACCGACTACTCGCGCCAGCTCAAGCATTTGCGGCAGCTGGCAGCGGCCGGTTTCCAGCTGGCCATTGACGATTTCGGCACCGGTTATTCTTCGCTGTCGCAGTTGCACGAAATGCCCGCCACCATCATCAAGGTGGATGTGTCGTTCGCCCAGCGACTGAACACCGAGGAAGGCCGCCGGGTGATGCAGGCCATCGTCCAGCTGGCGCAGGGTTTGCAAATGCAGACCATCATCGAAGGCGTCGAATCAGTAGAAACCGCCCGTTTCCTGCAAGGCATGGGCGTGGATTATCTGCAGGGCTTTCACTTCAGCGAGCCGGTGCCGTGCGGCGTCGCCGAGTTGTGGATGCGACTGGGGCTGGGAAACAAGGCCTGACGTCCGGCCTGGCCTTGTTCTTCATGCCAGGATCACCCCGTAATCCATCGGCGCATCAGCTATACAACGCAGGCACCTTGCCACTGCGGATGCGCTCACTGATGTCGCGCAGTGTTGCGGGTGTAGAGCGACCGACAAGCATGTAACTGATATTGCCGGAGCGCCAGGTCACCACGCTCAGGTTCTCGTCCATTCTTTGTTGCATGGCCTTGTCTGGCCGAATGTCAGGCGCGGCGCAAAGCGCAACCGGATCACCACTCGCGGGCATATACACCATCTGCACCACCGGCTTGTCGCCGTAGCGCAGACGCTGCACGCGTTTGAATTCCAGATTCGCGCTCTGCAAATCAGGAATGACAATCGGCATGCGGTCCTGGGTTTGGATATCTGCAAGCGTGCGTGCCGACAGCGCCGCGTTGTCATGGACTTGCACCAGCGTGTCGCGCACGTACATTTCCTGATATTGCGTCACCGCCGTAATCCAGGGCGACTCGGCCTCTTCGGTGCTTTCCCAGAAGCGCATGCCGCCCAAAGTGCACCCCACGCCAGCGACGAACGCCATGGCAATCCATACACCCTGCCAACGCGAAGGCTGGCGACCGCCGAGCGGTGGCATGGGTGTGGCGCGGTCACGGCTGGCTTCAGTCAGCACGGCAATGCTGGCCGCCAGCCGGGCGGGGATTTCCGGTTGATGCTGGTGTTCGAATGCCTCGCGGTAGGGCAATTGCGAAACAGCCATCGCCGCGGCCTGGGCCTGGGCTTCGGGCGAAAGCGCGACCAGATCAGCCACTTCGGCGGCCTCGTGTGATGAAAGCTCGCCATCGACCCACGCCATGAGCAGTGTTTCGTTCAAGATCATGGCCGTATCTCCCCCTTGGACTGGCGTTGTGGCCGGCTAATGGTAAACAACTCGCCCAGAGTGAGTCGGGCGCGGGCTAACCGGCTCATCACGGTACCGATGGGGATATCCAGAGCTTGTGCTGCCTCGCGGTAACTCAGGCCTTCTACGGCAACCAGCAGCATGACCACGCGCTGCGCGTCTGGCAGCGCGCTGACGGCGGCGATGATTTGCCGATGCAGCAATTCGCTTTCCGGATCGCTGGCTTTGGGGTCGGGCAGGTTATCGAAGAACTCGTCTTGGTAGTCGGCGGCATTGGCGGTGCGGACCTTGCGGGCGCGCACTTCGCTGATCCACACCGAATACATGATGGAAAACAACCAGCTCAACGGTGAGGTGCCGTCCTGCAACTGATGTGGTCGCTCCAGTGCCCGCACGCAGGCACGCTGGACCAGGTCCTCCGCATCATGGCGATTAGCGGTCAGCCGCAACGCAAACCGCCACAAACGTGGCAGCAGCGCGGGTATCAGCTTTGATAAATCCTCGTCGAGCATCGGCAGTGGCCCCAAGGCGATATTTAACAAGGTATACCCATTAAAACGCGTGAACGCCGCGCTTATTCCCGCCGCAATGAAAAATTTCAGGGAATAAACCGGCAACCCAAAACGTTTAACCAGACAACAGCTGCGGTTGGTCCGAACGGAACGACTGCGCGGTCAGTTTTGGTCGCCGGTAAATCGTTGAAGCTGCTGCAGTTTGCTTTGGAAAAGGAGAGCCAGCATGAAATTGAAAGCAAAATACGCAGTCGGGATCGCGGGATTATTGTGCTCACTATTGGTCATGGCATCTGGCGGGGGTGGCGGCAGTGGTGGAATGGGCGGTGGTAGCAGTAGCGGTCAGCATGGGAGAGTGGACTGGGATGCAGCCATGACAGCCAAAGTCAAAGTACAGCTGGATGCGCACGCCTGGGATGCGGCCCTTGAGTTGCTGGCCACAGCCAGAGCCAAAGAGCCCGATAACGCGGACTGGTGGAACTACACCGGCTATGCCCAGCGCAAGAGCGGGCATTTACCTGAAGCATTTACTGCCTATAAAGAGGCGCTGCGGCTGAATCCCAAGCACCTTGGTGCGCATGAATATCTGGGCGAAGCTTATCTGCAAAACAACCAGCCCGATCAGGCCCGTGAGCAACTGGCGCAATTGCAGGGCTTGTGTGGCAATTGCGAGCAATATCAGGACCTGAACGAGGCGGTACAAGACTACACGGCCAAACATCCGGGTTAAGTACTCATGCGCAGCTCCAGGCTCAAGCAGGGCGCCCGTAGGTGCCCTGTTCGGGCAGGCTCGTTTCAGGGCATCGCCAATTGCGGGCGGCCCGGATCGGGGCGCCGCCGTTGGCGCCACGCAAACGCAGCCATGCCAATGCCCAGCAATGCCCAGACCCCGGGCTCAGGCACAGGCTCAACTTGCAGATGATCCAGGAAAACCGGCGTTGTGCTGGCAAAAACATAAATATTGGCACCGTCTTCCGGGTACGGCAGCGACAAAAACACCCAAGGTGATCGTCCAGGCCTGACCGCTGGCACTACAACATTGGCATACCAGAACGAGGTGAGGCCGACGTTATCACCGGCGGTATCAAATGCATTGATATTGAGGATTGTGCCTCCCGGCGCGTCGGGCGCATAAACCCGCACATTGGCGAGCGCGAAGGGGGCACTGCCGTTACCGGCAATCGCGTTCGACAGCGGAGAGATCTCGTCCATTTGGTAATTGGGGTCGATATAAAGTGCCGTGGTACCGGACCAGGCAGGCGCCACCGGCGTGCCGTTGAATGATCCGAACGCCAGATCGGTATATTCATCGCTCTCCAGGTTGTAGCCGTCGATCAATAGATCAGTTGTGTCGTAATCGGTATGGGAAGGTGAACTGATCATGGCAGGCGTAATCGGGACTTGATCAAAGTCCAGCACGGTAGCCGTACATGGGGTGGACAACCCCACCAGAACCAAAGCCAGCGCCGCAGAAGGCAACAGTGTCATCACGTACTCCTTGATTTGCAAGGGAGAACCGGTTGTTGCGGGTGGTATTTGATGGTGCACTGCGATTGTTGAACTAGTTTACTGAGTAGCGTCAATCCACGGAAACATGACAGACGCATGGTCGGCACCGCTGTCCCCACTCGACGGGCCCGGACAACGCAAAGCGCGGCAGTGCAGGCTGGTGCGAACGCATCCGTCTTGGCTTGGCCTGGGATACGTGGCCCAAGTCGGGCGCCCACAAAAACAAAGAGCCCGGCTAAGCCGGGCTCTTTGTTTTGGCCAGCCTCATACAGAGGCCAATCAAGTTTCAGGCGATTAGAAATCCATACCGCCCATGCCACCCATGCCGCCGCCTGGCATTGCAGGAGCGTCATCCTTCGGCAGTTCGGCAACCATTGCATCGGTAGTCAACAGCAGACCAGCGATCGATGCAGCGTGTTGCAGAGCCGAACGAGTTACCTTGGCTGGGTCCAGCACGCCGATGGCAACCAGATCACCGTATTCGCCGGTAGCAGCGTTGTAACCGAAGTTACCAGTGCCTTCCACCACGCGATTCACAACTACAGATGGCTCGTCGCCAGCGTTGGCAACGATCTGACGCAGCGGCGCTTCGATGGCTTTCAGAACGATCTTGATACCAGCGTCTTGATCAGCGTTGGAGCCTTTCAGTTCGCCCAGGTTGGCACGAGCACGCAGCAGCGCAACGCCGCCGCCTGGCACAATGCCTTCTTCCACTGCAGCGCGGGTAGCGTGCAGGGCATCTTCAACGCGGGCTTTCTTTTCTTTCATTTCGACTTCGGTCGCAGCGCCAACCTTGATCACTGCTACGCCGCCAGCCAGCTTGGCCACGCGCTCTTGCAGTTTTTCACGGTCGTAATCGCTGGTCGCTTCTTCGATCTGGCTGCGGATCTGGCCAACACGTGCCTTGATGGATTCTTCCTGACCTGCGCCGTCGATGATGGTGGTGTTTTCTTTACCCACTTCGATGCGCTTGGCTTGGCCCAGTTCTGCCAGAGTGGCTTTTTCCAGGGTCAGGCCAACTTCTTCAGCGATAACAGTACCGCCAGTCAGGATCGCGATGTCTTCCAGCATGGCTTTACGACGATCGCCAAAGCCAGGAGCCTTCACGGCCACAGTCTTCAGAATGCCGCGGATGTTGTTCACAACCAGGGTAGCCAGCGCTTCGCCATCGACATCTTCAGCGATGATCAGCAGCGGACGGCCCGACTTGGCGACTTGTTCCAGTACCGGCAGCAGATCACGGATGTTGCTGATCTTCTTGTCGAACAGCAGAACATACGGGTTATCCAGCAGCGCGATTTGCTTTTCCGGATTGTTGATGAAGTACGGGGACAGATAGCCGCGGTCGAACTGCATGCCTTCAACTACGTCCAGTTCGTCTTCCAGGCCAGTACCATCTTCAATGGTGATCACGCCTTCTTTACCAACCTTGTCCATCGCTTCAGCGATCTTGGCGCCAACGATTTCATCGCTGTTAGCCGAAATCGAACCGACTTGGGCGATTTCTTTGGAGGTGGTGGTTGGCTTGGCAATCTTCTTCAGCTCGGCAACCAGGGCGATCACAGCCTTGTCGATACCGCGCTTCAGATCAGTCGGGTTGAAACCGGCTGCAACATACTTCAGGCCTTCGTTCACGATGCCTTGAGCCAGCACGGTGGCGGTAGTGGTACCGTCACCAGCGATATCGGAAGTCTTGGAAGCTACTTCTTTAACCAGTTGCGCGCCCATGTTTTCGAACTTGTCTTTGAGTTCGATTTCTTTGGCAACCGACACACCGTCTTTGGTGATGGTTGGCGCGCCAAAGCTGCGTTCCAGCACAACGTTGCGACCCTTAGGGCCCAGAGTCACCTTGACCGCATCGGCCAGGATGTTAACGCCAGCGACCATGCGCGAACGGGCGGAATCACCGAATTTGACTTCTTTTGCTGCCATTGTTCTTTACTCCTGAAATCTTGAATGAGTGTGACTGCACAAATTGCCGGGGCAATTACGCTTCGAGCACACCGAAGATGTCTTCTTCGCGGACAACCAGCAGTTCTTCGCCGTTTACTTTGACGGACTGGCCGCTGTACTTGCCCAGGATAACCTTATCGCCAACCTTGACCGACAGGGCGCGCACTTCGCCGTTGTCCAGCACTTTGCCAGTGCCGATTGCAACCACTTCACCCAGATCCGGCTTTTCAGCAGCGGCGCCTGGCAATACGATACCGGATGCGGTTTTTTCTTCGGCTTCAACACGCTTGATGACTACGCGGTCATGCAAGGGACGGATCTTCATCATTCTTTCTCCTGAGAAAACATGCCTGAATGTTCTGGGGCCATCGGACTGGCCGAGCCCGTTAGCACTCTGGGCTAACGAGTGCCAATAATAGGGACGCAAAGGCTGTTTTTCAAGGGGAACCGCGTTAATTTTGTGTGTCGTTGTTGTCGTCGTTCATTCGTTTTTGTATTTCGGTCAAAAAGCTGTATTTCCGTCAAACGAAGCTCAGCAAGGGCTTCCAGCTCCCCCTGTCTTCGAGACTGGCGATGAAGGGCCAAAAAACCGCTCGTTTTTCCTGAGTATTTCCCTCCGGTTATGTGGACAGGCGGAAAACCTGCTGTCTGCTTGGTCAGTGGCCCGAACTTTGGACGTAATTTTGCTGGGCAGCCCCTCTCGACGTCATCCCCTAAGGGCAACCAACCCGATGTGACAAGCTGGTTGCTGAACCATCCTCCTCCGTCGCTGTGCATCCCGCCTAATAATTCAAACCCAATTATTTTTTAATATTAAGGTCAGTTTTTTTCGTCTATTATTTTCCGACTTTTTATGTCGGCTTTTTATCTTTATAAGATTACATTAATTAAATTTAATAGTTTTTATTTGCTGATTATATTGTCTTGTTTTTCGCGTTTAACCTTGCCTTCAAGGAAAAATTTTTTATTTCAATGATTCATAAGAGGAAATTGGACGAACGGTTTGATTTGAGCGTGCGTAACCAATGACAAGGGGTTGTGCTTAGCTTTGCCAAGGTTTAGTCTTTTCAGATGAATTTCGATGTTGAATGGTGATTTCCCATGAAAAACAATGGGTTGATCATGATCCGCGTGTTGTGTTGACTCTGGTTTGTTGCGTATGTCACGATAACTCGTCAATTGCAGAAATAAGGTCAAACATCGACATATTTGAAATATTTTGTACAGTTTTTTGGAGCTAGTGACACAACTAAAAGACTGCAAAAGAGTACGAGGAAAAGAAAAAGAGGGGTTTGGAGTGCAGGGAAGTGGCCTTTTTGAGGTGGCCCCTACACAGACTTGTAGATTTAATTAAGAGATTTTAAAGGGACTAAATATGTAAAAACAAAACAGGACAACCCCCGTTTTTTGAGAATTGCCCTGCCCGGTGAGGAAGCCTCACGATACGACCGTTCGAAAAGTCAGTATCGTTCAATGCCGCCATCTGTGAGCGGAAGTGCCACCGCTGAACGTGACCCCAACGCATAAATTTTCTCTTGCCACGGCCCAAGGTCCAGTTCTGCCGCAATATCCTGGACAAGCTGGGTTTGTCCTGTGCGCAAGGCCTTGCCGGTAGGGCCGCCTCCCTGATGATCATCGGACCAGCTGATTGGCACCCCGTCAAGCCAGCTGATGTTGGCGCCATAGCGGGCCGCTATATGCACGGATTTCGCGTCGTCTTGCACGCGGAAAGTGATCCAGGCCATCAGGTAATTTCCGGCCTCGACGATCGTGCGGCAGGTTTCATCCAGCAGCGCTTCTTCGCTCTGCGCAAGAACGATATTCTTGCTGCAGCCGCTCAGCACGCGCAGCGCGCGGTTCAGCCGGAGGATTTCGGCTTTCGATGCCATGGAGGCAGCCATGCGGTCCACCATGGCTGCCAACTCCCCCACCTCGCTACCATCTGCAACCATGCCTGTTCTGGCAAGGTAATCACCTGAACTCAGCTTGCGTGCCGTTTCCGTGATCACAGAAACCGGCCGGATAAACAGTCGATCCCCGACGAACCAGACCACCAGGAACGATACCAGGGCAAGACCCAGCCAGAGCGCGACACCACTCAGTAGCTGATGGTCCGCTGCAGCGGTCACTGTATTCTTGTCGATACCCGCCCAAAGATAGATGGGTCCACCGGAAGCGTAAGTAAATGGCGTGAATGCGTACAGCTTCAACTGACCATCCAGGCCCGGTTGCTCGCCGGTGCCTTGACCGCCGTTGGCCAGGATGTTCTGAAAAAATGCCGTTTCTGAAATTTTTGTTCCGACCATGCGCGCTGGGTCGGGATAATGCGCCAGTACATTTCCCTGGCTATCCACGAGACCCATGCGGGTTCCGCCCTGCAGACTGGCTTCGCCAAGGCGACGACCAAACCAGCCCAGATCAAGCGAGGCCATCAAAAGCAGGGATGGTGCTTGCGCTCCAGTGCGGATTGCGATGCCGATCGGCAGAATGCGCTTCCCATCCGTGGTCGAGATGGTGACGGTTCCAGCCAGCACATCCGGTTCGTTCAATACAGCGCCGGCAAATGCGCGATTTTTTGCCGCGTCGAACGCGGCTGCCCGGCCGCTGCACAGTACTGATCCATCGGCCTGTATCAGGCGAATATTGTCCAGCGCCTGGTTGCGTTTGAGAAAACGCGCCAATGCCTGGCTGCAAAGATCTGTCCGGGCAAAGGGCGTGGGGTCCCGACCAATAAACAGAAAAGTCGCCAGATCTCGCGTTTCCTGAACGATACCCGACTGTTGATCTGCAACAAGGGCAGCCTGCGTGCGCAAGGCCTCCAGCGCTTTGGCAATATCAGCGTCCCGCCGCTCTATGGTGCGATAGCAAATGGCCACAACCACGTAGAGCAGTATTACTCCAAGAAGCAAAGAGATCCGCAGACGCAGACTGCTGAAGTGAATACCCAATTAAAATCCTTTATATCCAGTCCATGACACCGCATGTTTGGCTTGCCTGGGCTGTACGCGTATGCTTGCCGCCATCAAGTTTTGCCAAAAGCCTGCATGGCGATTGTCATGCACGTCAAGCCGTTGTGCTTACTGCGTTGCCTGGAAGATGAATGACCAATCGGACACTCAAACGATTTACGCTCCTTTTGTGGGGCTGCTTCAGCGTATTTGCTGGTTGCATGCTGGCGTTCATTTTTTATGCCCGGGCAGAGAATCAAGTTCGTGTGGCATACGGGATTCAGGTGGAGTCGCTGAAGCTTGCAACCGAATTGCGCCAGACTTCGGAAGACCTGACCCGCATGGTTCGGACCTACGTGGTCACTGGCGACCCCCGCTATAGCGCCCATTACCAGCAAATTCTGGATATACGTGATGGACGCAGCCCACGGCCGGCTGACTACTCCAGTGTGCACTGGGATCTTCTTCCTGGCGCATCCCCGCCCACTGACACTGTTGCTCCTGCCGCGCTGTTGATGCGCATTCAGTCGGTGGGATTTACCATCCCTGAAATGAACAAATTGTCTGAGGCCAAGCTCAAGTCGGATGCTTTGGTCAGTCTGGAACGGTCTGCCATGCAGATTGCGGACGAGACCCCAAACGAAGCCACAACAGGTAATGCCACCGCGAAACGTCTGGCCGCAATACGCATGCTGCATGACGCAACATACCTACGAGCCAAGGCGGCCATCATGGGGCCAATTAGCGAGTTCAGCCACATGGTAGCCATGCGAACGGCTGCCCAAGTCGATCTTGCACAGCGGCACGCGCGTTTCATGATGTGGATCTTCATTATTGCATGTGGTGCTCTCGTAACCCTGCTGTGGCAATTGCGTGCCAGTTTCCAGGCAGTCCTTGGTGGTTCAGTGGCAGATCTACAGGCGGTCATGAGCAAAGACCCCGACCCGCATACCCTCAAATACACCGAGACTGAGTCGCTTCTGGGGAGGCTGGCAGAAGTACAACTTACACGCGAGAACTCAGATGGTCAGCGTCGGGAATCCGAGCGAGCGCTGGCAGAGGCGGAGCGTCGTTTCCTCGAAATTGCGGAAGCAGCTAATGAGAGCATCTGTGTGGTGCAGGACGCATTGATCCGTTTTGCAAACCAGGCGCTGTTGTCGCGAATTGGAAGTGAGCAAAACGAATTGATTGGGGTCCCGTTTATCGAACTGGTTTACCCCGAAGACCGGAACGAACTAATGGACCGCTACCGCCACCGGGAGGCCGGAGAGCAGAACGAAAGCTCGAGCACCTTTCGTGTTATTGGAAAGGACGGGGAGGTTTTCGGCGTCTCCAGCCAAGCGAAGCGCTTTCAATGGGCTGGACGCCCCGCAGTCATGTATTTTCTTCGTTAGGATTACGTCCGGAATTTATTTTTTTAACGATACCGGTTGGCTGGCAATTTTGGGTACGAAAGTACCCGTTCAATTCAAGAGAAACTGGACGTTGACGGTTACGGAGCGCCCATCGTCGGGTCCCCGGCTGTAACCAGCCGTGTCGTTTCACAATTGCGAACGGCAGCTTTGGCCGACGAGCTGCCCACAGTTGGTTGGGGCTGACGGCAAATCGGCCAAAGCGGAAGTTGGCAGCCACTATCGTCACTGGCCGCTACCGACCAATTGCGGACTGTTTTATGGCTCAAGGCAACGACCTTAACTGCAGGCCCCCTGAGGCAGGGACAGGCCACTACATGGGCATCGCTGCTATGTGCGACGTCGTACAGACGCTCGTGCCAATGTGGAGAATCATACTGTCAATGCATGCAAATCCGGCCTGGATGAGCATTTGGAGTAGCACGCGTAATTAGCACAATCTGCAAGCATGGTCGCACAAGCTAGTGCGGCCGCGAAGGTCAGATTGACTAGTCCGGTAGGTTGCATTGAGTGCCCAGGCGTCGGGTGGGCAGGGAGTAACGATCATGAATCTCATCACCGTATTTCTGGTAGTTCTGCTTTTCTGCATCGGGCTTGCCGTCGGTCAATGGGCAAACCTCTACCTTGCGCTGCCGTTTTTTGCCGTTGCGCTTATCGTCGCGGCCTCTCTGAAAGTGGCCAACGTCTGGCAAAAATTTGTCATTCTGCGGCTGGGTAAACTGCAGAGTGTGAAGGGCCCGGGTCTGTTTGCGATCATCCCGATCTTGGACAACGTCGTCGCGGTTGTCGACGTGCGCATCCAAACCACGGCCTTCAATGCGGAACAGGCGCTGACCCGGGATACTGTTCCCGTTAATGTCGACGCGATCATCTTCTGGCATGTGCACGATGCAGAAAAAGCGGCCTTGGCCATTACCAATTACCGCGAGGCCATTGACCGCGTTGCACAAACCTCCCTGCGCGAAATGATTGGGTCTTCGATGCTGGCCTCGCTGTTATCTGACCGCAAGGACGCGGACATGCAGTTGAAGGATGAGATTGGCAAAAAAACGGCACCGTGGGGTATCTCAGTCAGTTCGGTAGAAATTCGAGATGTCGCCATTCCGGTGGCATTGCAGGACGCCATGTCACGGCAGGCACAGGCTGAACGCGAGAAACAGGCCAGAGTGATCCTGGGGTCTGCCGAAGCGGCCATCGCCGGAAAATTTGTCGAGGCCGCAGATATATACGCCGGACACCCCGCTGCGCTGCAGCTACGGGCCATGAATATCATTTACGAAACAACGAAAGAGCGCGGCGCTACCATCCTGATTCCAAGCGCCATGGTTGATAGTCTGAATCCTTCAACGACGTTAGCCCTGGCCTTCGGCAGCAAAGCCGTTGCGGACCCTTCCGTGGAGCGGCCGCAGAGAACCGAGGCGGGCGCTCAGTTGGACTGAACGGCCCTGGGTCCGTTTGCAGAACGATGGGCAGCGACACGCCCGGATTCAATATCCAATTAATATTCCGATCCGATGGCCGAGCCTAGCCTTCGAGGTGGCGGGTGCCGGAAAGCCACCGCGCACCTGCCACCCGGCCGGCTCGCGCAAATCAATTCAAGCGCCCCTCCCAAAAGGCCCGAGCCGGTGTTCTTGCCCCTTGAGTCCTTCAGCGTTGTGGCGCGCCTTATGTTTGTTTGCGTACAGAAGGCATCCCACCGCTCATTCACCATTGTGGCAACCGGTGTACCGAATCCTGGATTTTCAAGATCCGGCCTAGCCAACACGGCGGGATTTGACCCGCAGGTATGCCGGTCGCCGCGCAGATACACGACAATCGATTTGGGCGCATAGCTGGCAAACCGTTGCCCGCACCGGTGCTGGTGGGCCGTTTGCCGAGGTCGACTTTTTCGTTTTCCCGCACCCTGAAATCATTTGAATCGATTTTCATGCCAGCCTTTTGGCGGTGGTCGCCGCACAGCGCGTTCAGCTCAGCTCAGCTGCTGATGTCCGCACACTGGAGTTTTGAATCTGTCCCAGGCAAATACCGGCAACGCAACCGACACATGTACGCGGCGTGCATTGACTTGGGTGCCAGCCAAACAAAATGAGGACAGACAAACATCACCCCGCCTCGATAATGACCTTCAGCGCGCCGGTATTGGCGGCGTGTCCGAACGCCTCGTAGGCGTCCATGATCTGGTCGAGCTTGAAGTGATGGGTCACCAGCAGTTTGGGGTCGATTTTGTGAGACTGCAGCGTTTTGAGCAGCATGGGCGTACTGGCCGTATCGACAAGACGCGTGGTGATGGTGATATTGCGGCTCCATAGCAGTTCCAGGTGTAAATCCACCTTGACACCATGAACGCCAATATTGGCGATGGTGCCGCCTGCCGCGATGATTTGTTCGCACAGCTCGAAAGTAGCCGGAATCCCCACCGCTTCAATGGCGGTATCCACACCGCAATGGCCGGTCTGCTGCATGATTTTTTCAACAGCTTTGCCATCTGCACTATTGATCACCGATGTCGCGCCAAACCGTTTTGCCACTTCCAGTCGCTTGTCGTCCAGATCGACCATGATGATTTCAGCCGGGGAATAAAACTGCGCAGTCAGTAAGGTGGCGAGCCCGATGGGGCCCGCGCCCACAATGGCCACGGTACTCCCCGGCTGAACCTTGCCATTGAGCACCCCACACTCGAACCCGGTCGGCAGAATGTCGCTCAGCATCACCAGCGCCTCTTCATCCGCGCCGTCCGGAATCGGGTACAAGCTGTTGTCGGCATGCGGAATCCGCACAAACTCGGCCTGAGTGCCATCAATGGTATTGCCCAGAATCCAGCCCCCGGTGGTGCAGTGGGAAAACATCTGTTTGCGGCAATAGTCGCACTTGCCGCAAGCACTGATACACGAGATCAATACCCGATCACCCGGTTTGAACGAACTCACCCCGGCCCCAACGGATTCAACAACGCCAACGCCTTCATGCCCCAGAATGCGGCCCGGCTCGCAAGTCGGGACATCGCCTTTAAGGATGTGTAGATCGGTGCCGCAAATGGTGGTTTTGCTGATCTTGACGATGGCATCTGTGTGAGCGACCACTTCTGGCTTGGGCCTGTCCTCCAAACCCTTGGATAAGGGGCCTTTATAGACGAATGCTTTCATTAGTCATGTCCTTTCTTCAGGTTCAAACTGCGAAGGCTTGGCGCATTGCCAGGTGGCCTACACCAGCGCTATCTTTTGCGCCCTTGCTGCTTTGGTCTGTTCGCCAAAGCACATAACGGGTACTGCACGCCAGCGGACAAGGACAGGCTGGAACCGGCTGGTTTGAAGGTGCAACAGAGCGACCAGGCAGGACATCGCCTGGCCCGTTGATCTTATCCATTGCCCTCCATCGCGATGTCATAGTCGCCACGTAATGCCGCCCAGTTACAGCGGGCGCGGTGTAACAATGCTTGCTGCGCCTTTGCTTTATTGGTGTCATCACCGTTCCAGATGGCCAGCGCGGGCCGCTGGATTGCGCGGGCGAAGGAAAACGTCAGCACCCATGGCAATGGCGATCCATAAGCGTTGAAACGCACGGCCATGGCGTTCAGGCGCGCTGAGGCTTGCTCACCCGTTTGCCCTCCTGACAGAAAAGCAACCCCGGCGACGGCAGCCGGTACCACGCGTAACAAACAATGGACGGTTGTATCCGCCACCTGATCTGCGGTTTCCTGCTTGGGGCAAGCCAGCCCGGGCAGTACCATCCCCGGTTTCAGGATCATGGCCTCTAGCAATACTCGCTGCTCATATAACTGGTTAAAGACCGCATGCAAGACCTGTTCAGTGACCTTGCCGCACTCCTCGATCCCATGTTCTCCGGTCATTAATATTTCTGGCTCAACGATCGGCACTAAACCCACCTCCTGGCAGAGCGCGGCATAGCGCGCCAAGGCGTGGGCATTGGCCTCAATACAGCCCTGACTGGGCAAGCCATTGCCGATGGTTATCACCGCTCGCCACTTGGCGAACCGGGCTCCCATCTGGAAATACGCCTGCAACCGTCCGCGCAAGCCGTCCAGACCCTCCGTTACTTTCTCGCCGGGATGACCCGCCTGTGTTTTGGCGCCCAGATCAACCTTGATCCCCGGGGTTATGCCCGTATCGGCGAGCACATTGAGAAAAGACGGGCCTTCCCGGCTTTCTTGCCGAATGGTTTCGTCATACAGGATGACCCCGCTGATGTATTCAGCCAGTCTCGGTGTCGTGATGATCAATTCACGCCAGGCGCGTCGGACATCCATCGTCTGTGCAATACCCAGTTCAGCAAATTCTTCGTTACAGGTTGAATTGCTTTCGTCCATGGCGAGCAGACCTTTGCCGGACGCAACGAGCCCCCGGGCCGTATCAATCAATTCCAGCTCCTGGGCGTTCATTCCAGCGGCTCCCATTTCCAGTTGCAAATTTCAGGAAGATCCTCGCCGTGTTGATTGATATACCAGCTGTGCTCAATCAGTTTGTCTTGCACAAACTGTTTGAGATAAGCCCCAGTACTGCCGCCGCCATGCGGTAACCGGTCAACCACGTCTTGTACCAAGTGGAACCGGTCCAGTTTGTTCTGCACCCGCATATCAAAGCTGGTCGTGATCGTGCCTTCTTCGATGTAGCCACGCACATGCAGGTTGCGGTTGAGTCGGCGGTAGGTGAGCCGATGCACCAGCCACGGATAGCCATGGAAAGCAAAAACAATGGGTTTGTCAGAGGTAAAAAGCGAGTCGTAATCGGTGTCGCTCAAGCCGTGCGGATGTTCCGTGCAAGGCTGCAGCTTCATGAGATCCACCACGTTGATCACCCGCATTTTCAGGTCCGGAAGGTGCTGGTGAAGCATGGATACGGCAGCCAGAATCTCCAGCGTGGGCGTGTCACCGCAACACGCCATCACCACATCCGGCTCGACGCCCTGGTCATTGCTGGCCCATTGCCAGATACCGATACCCTGCGTGCAATGTGTTACCGCGGCGTCCATATCCAGCCATTGCGGTAAGGCATGTTTGCCAGCCACCACGACATTGACGTAGTGCCGACTGCGCAGGCAATGGTCGAACACCGAGAGCAAGCAATTGGCATCGGGCGGTAGGTACACCCGCACAATGTCGGCTTTTTTGTTGATCACATGATCAAGAAAGCCCGGGTCTTGATGGGTAAAGCCATTGTGGTCCTGCTGCCAGACGTGAGAGGTCAACAGGTAGTTAAGCGAAGCAATTTTGGGTCGCCACGGCAAGGTGGCGGTGACCTTCAGCCACTTGGCATGCTGACTGAACATGGAGTCAACGATGCGGATAAACGCTTCATAACTGTTGAATAATCCGTGTCGGCCGGTTAACAGATAGCCTTCCAGCCACCCTTGGCATTGGTGCTCGCTGAGCATGGCATCCAATACACGTCCGGTGGGTTCCAATGCTTCATCGTTACCCAGCTTGCGGGCATCCCACTGCCTGTTGGTGACTTCAAAAACTGACCCCAACAGATTGGATAGCGTTTCGTCAGGCCCGAAAATACGAAAGTTTCCCTGCGCCAGATTGGCGCTGACCACATCCCGCAAAAAACCGCCCAACACTTGGGTATCCTGGGCATCAACCGCACCGGGGGCCGCGACGTGTACCGCATGCAGCCGGAAGTCAGGCATGCGCAGATCGTGTAGCAGTAATCCGCCATTGGCATGAGGATTGGCGCCCATGCGCAGCTTACCCTGCGGCGCCAGTTCAGCTAATTCCGGAATGAGGCGACCCATAGCGTCGAACAGTTGTTCCGGTTTATAGCTTTTCATCCAGGCCTCAAGCTGCTGCAAGTGTTCAGGGTGTTTCTCATCCACCACCAACGGCACCTGGTGTGAGCGGAATGTACCCTCAACCTGCAGCCCGTCCACTTCTTTCGGGCCAGTCCAGCCCTTGGGTGACTTGAGAACGATCATCGGCCAGCGCGGGCGCCCAACGCCGTGCCCACTGCGGGCGTCACGCTGGATCTGCCGGATATCCTGAATCGCCTGCTCCAGCACCACGGCCATGCGCTGATGCATGGAGGCGGGATCGCTTCCCTCCACAAAATGCGGTGTCCAGCCACAGCCCTGGAAAAACTGCGCTAGTTCTTCGTGCTCTATGCGGGCCAGCAGCGTCGGGTTGCTGATTTTGTAGCCATTCAAATGCAGGATCGGCAGCACTGCACCGTCAGTCACTGGGTCCAGAAACTTGTTGGAATGCCATGCTGTGGCCAACGGCCCGGTTTCTGCCTCACCATCTCCCACTACGCACGCCACAATCAGATCTGGATTGTCGAACGCCGCGCCAAATGCGTGGCTTAGCGAATAGCCCAGCTCACCGCCTTCATGGATTGATCCTGGCGTGGTGGGGGCGACATGACTGGAAATACCTCCCGGAAACGAAAACTGCATGAACAGTTTTTTCATGCCGGCTTCATCCTGACCAATGTCGGGATAAATCTCGCTATATGACCCTTCCAGGTAGGTATTGCCCACCAGCGCAGGACCGCCATGCCCGGGGCCGGCGATATAAAACATGTTCAGATCATATTTGTTGATCACGCGATTCAGGTGCACATAAATAAAATTCTGACCGGGAGTGGTACCCCAATGGCCGACCACTAGCGGTTTTACGTGGGCCAGTGTCAGTGGCACGCGCAACAATGCGTTGTCATAAAGGTAGATCTGCCCGACGGACAAATAATTGGCGGCGCGCCAGTAAGCGTCCATTTTGCGAAGCAGGTCAGGCACGAGGGGTTCGGTTTTCATGATTCAGGTTTCCTGATGCTTTGGTTCAGCCCCCGGCGGTCTGACGGGCGCTATCGGTGGTTAGCTTTCCTCATCAATCGAGCACGCTGCGGGTATCGATCAGGTTGAGGCTGGGGCCGCTCTGAAAATGGTTTCAAATTCAGCGGCATTCAGGCTTGCCCCGCCCACCAGCGCGCCCCCCACCTCCGGGACGGCCAGAATCTTGTGGGCGTCTGCAGCGGTGACTGAACCGCCATAAAGAATGGGTACGGTTTTCCCTGCCGGGCCCAGGCGAGCTATCAGACAAAGGCGAATATGCGCGTGAACTTGCGCGATTTCCTGCAACGTGGGAATGCGCCCGGTTCCGATGGCCCAGCGGGGTTCATAAGCAACGACATTGGCAGAGGCGGCCATGCCAGTCGGGACGCTTCCATCAATTTGTGCGGCACATACGGCCAGTGTCTGGCCTTCTAAGCGCTGCTCTGACGTTTCACCAACGCAGATGATGGTGACCAATCCCGCTTGCCACGCCGCTTCAGCTTTGGCTGCGACCATGACATCGGTTTCGTCATAAAGCTGGCGGCGTTCCGAGTGCCCGACAATCACCGCCGTTGCGCCGGCGTCTCTCAGCATTTGCGCACTGATGTCTCCGGTAAAGGGGCCAGAAACCTCGCTGGCGCAATTCTGGCCACCAATGCGAAACTGCCCGGCCGCCGCGCGCACCCCACGTGAGATCAACGTTGCTGGCAGGCAAAGTAAGACCTCGGCGGCGGGTGGCGCAGTGCGAACGGCTGCAGCAATTGTTTCTATGCAGTCAAGCTGCGCTGTCAGCCCATTCATCTTCCAGTTTCCAGCAATCAACGGCTGCATGTTTTCCTCATGGAAGGATCCGGGGCCTCACATCGCGGACTGAGTCCTGAATGAGGTCGGTGCACGCCTTGCATACAAGTGGGTCATCACACCATTTGTAATCGCCGGGGCACTCAGTGTCCGTGCGGCAACGCGCATAGCTGCACTAGCGGGGTTGCCGCACAATAGTTTCAAGCCCGACCGCGCTGAGGTGACATGAAGTGTTCGATAGCGAACGGAATGGGCCTGAGATGTATTGATATCCTGAGCATCACTCAAGCATTCAGGAGCAACCACATGACCAGCATTGAGCAACTGGAACTGGACGCACAGCGGCAACAATTGCTGATGGACGTCAGGCGACTGGTAGAGAAATACCAGTCCATTTTTGGGTGGGACATACCCGATATCGATCAGGCGTTCTCGGACAAGCTGATCATTGCGGCAATGCGCAAGGCGCTGGATACCATTGAGCGCGAGTGGCTAGAATGAGCCCGCGCCAGCGTCATCGGGTTACCCTGGAAAACCCATGAGCATGCTCGCGCAACTTTACCTGGTCCGGCATGCACAAACCGCATGGTCATTAACCGGGCAGCATACTGGCAGCACCGAACTGCCGTTGACGCCTCAGGGAGAAGATGAGGCCCGTGCGCTGATGCCGGTTCTGCGTAACATCGCGTTTGACTACGTACTCACCAGCCCCCGGCAACGTGCTCAAAGCACATGCCAATTAGCCGGGCTCGGTGCAACTGCACAAATTGAACCGGATTTGGCGGAATGGGATTACGGGGACTACGAAGGGCTGCGCAGTGCAGATATTGGTGCCAGACATCCGGACTGGAACATCTGGCGTGATGGCTGTCTGCAGGGAGAAACACCACACCAGGTTGCCAATCGTGCGGACAGGCTCATTGCCCGAATCTATGCGCTGCGAGGCAACGTTGCGTTGTTCTCCCATGGCCAGTTTGGCGCGGCGCTGGTTGTGCGCTGGATCGGGTTGCCGATCATTGCAGGGCAACACTTCGAGCTTCACCCCGCATCTCTCGCTATCCTCGGGCACTCAAAGAACCACCCCAACTTGCGGGTCATCAATTTGTTAAATGGCGGGAGCGGTGCGCCGTGACGGGCTAGTACTTAGTGAACATCAAATCGGCGCAACTGCAGGGTCAAGACGTCAATCTGATCGAGCAAATCCAGGATCAGCGCGGTATCTACCACCCGCAACTCAAGGTCGTTGATAAGCCGCAGGGCAATCCGTGCGCGTTTCAGGGTAGTGCCACCAAAGCGCCAGGCGGTGGGCGCATCTCCCTGCGGAATCAGTACGCCTTCATCTACCAGCGCAACTAATTGCGAAACATCAGCCTGGCACGCCTGGCTTAGTTCGGCCAAGGTAAACAGGACATTTTCTTCGACCAATACGCCGTATATCACCGTCGGATTCGTTTCACTCATGGGTGGCTCGTCCCAGTGACTGTCGCGGATTGAAACTCTCGAAATGGTTACTCATCTCGCGCCATGCCATCTGCGCAGCAGCCGTTTCCGAAGGCGGGAGCACAATCGACAGGACCGCATACAAATCACCGGCGGGCGCACCTGGAATGCCCTTGCCTTTGAGCCGCAAAGTGCGGCCTGGCTGAGAATGAGCCGGGATCGTTAGCTGGACACTGCCGTCGGGGGTCGGCATGGCCACGTTGGCACCCAATGCGGCCTCCCACGGTGCCACTGGCATAACAAGATAAACATCGCGGCCATCCACTCTGAAATGCGGATGGGGTGCCAGTTCAACCTCCAGGTAAAGATCACCTGCGGGCGATTGGTTGCGCCCCGGATTGCCTTGCCCGGCGAATCGCAGATGTTGACCATCTCTGATGCCCTTCGGAATGGTCACATCCAGTTGTCGCTCTTGCATCTGCATATGCCCATTGGCATCCGCGTGTTCCACCTGCAGCACAATGCGCCTGCGTGCACCCAGATAGGCATCGCGTAGCGCAATCTGTATCCGCGCGTACTGGTCTGTGCCTGCCTGCAACGAATCAGCGGAATAACCTCCCTGCCCATGGCTTGCAAACAAGTCCTCAAAGAATGCCGCCCGGGTGAACGCGCCCGCATCCTCAGTCCTGCCTCCGTTGTAGTCGCTACGAGGCCCCCATTCGGGCGGGTGACTGAATGACTGGTTTCCATTCTTTTCATGCTTGATGGCCGCATCGTAGGCGGAGCGTTTTTCAACGTCGTTGAGCGCTTTATAAGCCTCGGCAACCTCTTTGAATTGGGCTTCGGCATCGGTGGCCTTGTTCAGATCAGGGTGATACTTGCGGGCCAGCTTGCGATAGGTTCGCTTGATTTCGTCCTGAGTGGCGGAGGGGGCCAAACCGAGCACGTGGTAATAGTCTTTCAATGCCATGAACAGCCCTCGTAATCAGCGACGCAACGGATAACCGACCATGGCGCCGATCACTTGAGAGGTGCCTGCCGCAGAGATGGCAATTGCCGCTCAGACTCGCTGATCGCCGTTTTTAGCTAAACCGCAGATGCGCCGGAAACAATTTCCATCAACTCAGTCGTGATCGCATTCTGGCGCGTCTTGTTGTACAGCAGTTGCAGATTGCCGATCACCTTGTCGGCGTTATCGGTTGCAGCCTTCATGGCCACCATGCGCGCAGCCATCTCGGATGAAATGTTTTCCGCCACGGCTTGATAAATCAACGCTTCCACGTAGCGATTCATCAGTTCGTCAATGACGGTCTTTGCATCCGGCTCGTACAGGTATTCCCAGTTGTAGCCGTGTGCCGGTTGCCCAAAGGCATCACCGGAAAGGGGCAACAGCTGTTCTACCGTCGGCTCTTGCTTCATGGTGTTGACGAATTTGGTATACACCAGCTGGACTTCGTCTACTTCGCCCGCGATAAACGCATCTACCATCACCTTGACCGGTCCGATCAAGGATTCCAGGTGAGGCGTATCGCCCAGAGCTACTGCAGAAGAAATCACCTTGGCGCCGTTGCGGGTCATAAAGCTGAAGCCCTTGTTACCAATTGCGGTAACAGCAACTTCGACGCCTTGCTGGTGCAGTTCTTTCATCTTGGTGACGGACTGGCGCAGTACGTTGGTATTCAAACCACCGCACAGGCCTTTGTCCGCCGTAACCACGATCAGGCCAACCCGTTTAACGCTTTCGCGCTTCTGGAGGTATGGATGCGGGTAGTCCACAAATGCTTGCGAAAGGTGAGCCGCTACGTTGCGGATTTTTTCGCCGTAAGGACGGGCCGAACGCATGCGTTCTTGCGCCTTGCGCATTTTGGATGTCGCGACCATTTCCATAGCGCGGGTGATCTTCTGCGTGTTTTTTACGCTTTTGATCTTCGTACGCAGTTCCTTGATTCCGGACATTCCTGTTTCCCCGTGCGACGCTTTTCATGATTAGCTCGGCGAGGTTGGTCCCCAATCCGATATGAACCAGTCGCAAACAGTTGCGTCCGAATCAGAGCCGACTCCTTGCGCATTCAGTGATGAGTACATACCGGATATACGCGGCTCACACGCGAGTTGGCGGCGGTTTTCAGAATGTTTGATGAACCGCTCTGGATGGTGGGTAGCGCCCGTTAAAAACAGTGCGACGTTCTACGTCGATTCTGCTTCTCGGGTCAATTTCAAGATGCTCTGCCTGAGCCGCCTCTCTGGTCAGGAATCCTTCGGAAAGGACGTATTGACTGGTATTGATGTCCCAGAAACGGATTCTGTAGACCGTGATTTTGGTTGCCATAATTACTCTCAAAGTTTCCTCCCTCAATGCAACGGGAGTGGAGTTTTACTCCAGTCTGGTCATACCGTTTTGATGTGAGGCATTTGGGCCGGAATCGGCGGGATGAAACCAACAGCATTGG